>NZ_JALJZY010000003.1 GCF_024171525.1 Neisseriaceae bacterium HSC-16F19 | reverse complement strand
GGCATCGGTATTTCCTCCTTGTAAGGTCATACCGGTATTGTCGGTGTAAACGATGTCTTTAGGGTGTGATGTAAAGGATGTTATCAGGTTGTACCCAACGTAAGCCCCTCGCCCGTGGGAGAGGGGTTGGGGAGAGGGCTAAACGTTTAATGTTACAGCCATCCATTCAAGATATGAGCAGCCGCTCACAGCCCTCTCACTAACCCTCTCCCACGGGCGAGAGAATACAGATGCTGTTATCGTTTCAGGTAGCCTTTTCGAGTTCAAAACAAACTCTGGGCCTTGAAAATAAAACCAGATAAGCCTTTCAAAGCTGCCTGAAAAACCAAAGGGCGGATAAATCCGCCCTTTGGCCTGTGCTTCAGCTGCGTTTGCACTTGGCCCGTTGCAGGCTGCCGTAGCGGCCGATGATTTTGTTGATTTCGGCGGCCGACTGGTCGTCGACATTGCTGAAGGTCACGCGCATTTTGGCTACGCTCAGGGCTTGGCTTTCGCTCTCGGTGCCGTCGCCGCCGCCCAGTTGGACAATGCTGGCGGAGAAGCCGCTGCCCTGTGCACGCGCTTGCAGGGATTCGGCATCGCTGCGGCGGTTAAATACGCCCAGGCTTACCTGGCCATTGCTGACGCTGGTTTCAAAGCCTTTTTCTTTCAGCTGTTCGCGCGCCTCGCTGCCGCCGCCGACCACCACCATATAGCGGGTGCGGCTGGCTTTGGCCGAGGGCTTGCGCTGGTTTTGTTCGACAAAGCGGTTGGCGCTGTGCGGCCAGCGCAGCAAACCTTTAATGCGGTGGTAATCGTCTTCGGGCAGCACGGCGGTGGCGGTGCAGTTGGCCTGCGGTTTGTCGGCGGCGCTATTGCCCTGCCCGCCGCTGTTTTGCTCTTCCTTGCGGGCTTTGGCTTCGGCCTGGGCACGGGCGTGGGCCTGTGCTTCGGCATTTTGTTCGGCACGGGTTTTGGGCGCGGGCTGTGCGGCTGCCGGTGCGGGCGGGGTTTCGGCGGCAGGCTCGGAGGCCACGGAGACGATGGGCGTGCTGGGGATGACCGGCGGCGGTGCCACCACGGCCTGTTGGGGCGCTTCGCCAACGCCTGCGGTCTGATTTTGGCGGATCATTTTGCCCGCCATCATGCTGCCGAAAACGATGATGTTCAGCGCCACCAATATTGCAAACAACCACTTCATGTGTGTTCAACCCAGTTCAAAAGCCCGTAGATAACCAAATTATCCACAATTTCAACGCGATTGTCTAAGACAAACTGGGGCGGCAGGGCGGCGGCCACCTTGGCGGCACCGCCGCCGGTGAGGATGACATCGGTTTTTTGCGTGCCGCCGCCGCGGTTTTGCAGGCGCTGGTGCATCAGCACAATGGCGCCGCACACGGCATCCATAATGCCGCTGGCCAAGGCATTGGGGGGGGTGGTGGCAAAGGGATAAGGGCGGCCCAGCGGGCGGTTGAGATTGGCAGTGCGCTCGGCCATGGCTTCTTTCATCAGATGGAAGCCGGGCAGGATGCTGCCGCCCAGATAATGGTTGTCGGCGGTGAGCGCGTCCACGGTGACGGCGGTGCCCACGCTCACCACCACGCAGGCATGCTCGCTGTAACGGCGGCTGCCGAGAATATTGAACCAGCGGTCGGCACCGTGTTCCTGCGGGTTGCGGTAATGGTTGCGTATGCCCAAGGCTTCGCTCATGGAGCTTTGCCATTCCACCGCCTGCGGCAGCTGTTGCGCCACCTTGGCCTGTTTTTCCGGCCCGCACACGGCCGAGCCGATGATGCGTGTGGTGCCGGCGCCGTATTGCTGCCAATCCGCACCCAGCTGGCTCAAGTCATTGTAGGCGGCGCGGCCGCTGTGTAATGGACGGCCCTGCTCTACCCACATCCATTTGAGTTTGCTGTTGCCGCCGTCCAAAAGCAGATATTTGTTCGGCGCGACAGCGGCAGGCTCTGCGGCGGCAGGGCCGGGGCGCAGGCTGATTTCGCCGCTGACAATGTGTTTTTCGCCGTTGTCGGTCAACAGGCGCAGGCTGCCGTCGGCGGCTATGCCCAGTGCGATGCCCTGATGCAATACGCTTTGCTGCTGCAAAATATGCACCGGCCGGTTTTGGTCGCGGTGGGCGGCTTCATAGGCTGCCTGAAACGGCGCAAAGCCGTGTTGGTTGAATTGCGGCAGCAAGAGCGACAGATGGTGCAGCAGGCGGCGGTACACATCGGCGCAGCGGGTGTGCGGCGCCACATTCTGGATGGCGGCAGCACCGGGCACGGCCTTGGGCAGCACGAAATTGAGGCCGATGCCGATAACGGCCACGGTCTGCGCGCCCTGCGGCACGGTTTCGATGAGGATGCCGCCCATTTTGTCCGGCCCCAGCACGATGTCGTTGGGCCATTTGATGTGCACCGCTACACCGAGGTCTTGCAAGGCGGCGTGAATGGCCAGTGCGGTCACCAGCGCCAGCCCGCCCAGTTGTGGCAGCGGCAAATCGAAGGTCCAGCCTATGCTCAGCATCAGACATTCGCCGCTGCGGCTCAGCCACTGCCGACCTTGGCGGCCGCGTCCGGCGCTTTGCTCGTAGCTGACGCACAAGCGGCGGTGGGCAGCGGTGGGCGACTGCCGCGCCAGGGCGAGGATTTCGTTATTGGTGGACGCACATTGCGGCAACAGGGCTGCCTGAAAACCGTGTTCGGCGGCAATGGATGAGAGACTGCTTTCCGGCAGCATGGCCAGCGGGCGCACCAAATGCCAATAGCCGTCGTGCTGGCGCAACAGGCCGCGCACATGCGGCGGCATCTGCTGCCACAACACATTGAGCCGTTGCGGATGCAGCGCCAGCTGTTGCGCCAGCGAGCGGATATGGTGGCGCTGGCCGTCGGCCAGCTGTGCGAGCAATTGCCAGTGTTGCGCCTGCATGCTGCTTATTCGACCACGATTTTGGGGAAGCGGCCGCTGAAATCTTTGCCTTGGCGTGCCACGGCCTGCACCAGTTGCCAAGCGGCATCGGTGTAGAGCGCGGCTATGGCCGGCTGCTCCTCAAAGAGGGCATGGGCGCGGCCCTCATCCATGGCCAGACGCAGCGGCAGATTGAGCGGCAGCTGGCCCAAGAGCGGCACGTTCAGGCGCCCGGCCAGCGCCTTGCCGCCGTCGCTGCCGAACAGCGCTTCCTGATGGCCGCACTGGCTGCACACATGCACCGCCATATTTTCCACCACGCCGAAAATGGGGATATTGACCTTGCCGAACATATCCACCGCCTTGCGCGCATCAATGAGGGCAATGTCTTGCGGCGTGGTCACCACCACCGCACCGGTGACCGGGATTTTCTGCGACAGGGTCAGCTGGATGTCGCCGGTGCCCGGCGGCAAATCGATAATCAGGTAATCAACCTCGTCCCATTGGCTTTGGAACAGCAGCTGTTGCAGCGCCTGGCTGACCATGGGGCCGCGCCACACCACTGCCTGGTCGGTATCGACCAGAAAGCCGATGGACATCATCTGGATGCCGCCTGCGGTGGTCACGGGGATGAAATGCTTGTCGTGCTGTTTCGGTTCCTGTCCGGCGGTGCCGAGCATGGTCGGCTGGCTGGGGCCGTAGAGGTCGGCATCGAGCACGCCCACGCGCGCCCCCATGCGGCTCAAGGCCACGGCCAGACAGGCGCTGGTGGTGGATTTGCCCACCCCGCCCTTGCCGGAGGCCACAGCGATGATGTTTTTCACCCCCTTGAGTGTGGGCACGCCGGGCTGGACTTTGTGGGTGACAATCTCGGTTTCGATGCGGGTTTCCACCGTGCGGGTTTCACCACCGGCAGCGGCCGCTTGAGCCACGGCCGCACGGAGGGTACCGGCAATATGGGCGGTGGGATAGGGAAAACGCAGGGTAACGACAAGGCCGCCGTTTTGTTCGGCAATGCCCGCCAAGGCGCGCTCTTCGCCCAAGGTGCGGGTACTGTGCGGCAGGGGGATGGCTTCGATGGCGGTGTGGAGGGCGGTACTCATAATGGATGTGTGCGGGGAGTCAAAACGCCGCCATTGTACGCGAAACGGCGGCGGTGGTGAGGCAGTGTGTAGGGTGGGTGCTTGCACCCACGCACATATTTTTATCATGATGGACGGCAAGACACGTTTCGGTCTCAGTCATGAACAAAAATACATTGATAACCCACACCATAGCTATGGTAGTCCTCTACTTCAATCGCATAGACAGTCGTTCGATAAAACTCATAATGGCGGTTTCCGTGCTCATCAACAGATAACAGCATTTCATCGTTTTTAATATGAGCGTCGATGATTTCTCCAGAGTAATTTTCTGAAAAATCAAATCTGTGGCCTATTTCTAGCTTTTTCCAGTCTTGATTTTGCCCGTTCATTTGCACCCAAGCCGTTTTTAAGTCGGCCATGGCATAAATCGCTCTGGACTGTTCAACAACATAGTAGTCTTTGTATCCGAGCAACACATCGCCGCGTGCCAACTGATCGGCACGTTTCCACATCGGCTGCCCGTATGCTTGCATCTCGTAAGGCGTATTTTTAAATTTTGTCCACGCTTCCCATTTTTCCCAAGCCTGAGGGTCGCTGGCCATATCGAAATCCGTATCGCCCTTTCCCAAGGTGCCCAATAAGGGATCTTCCACAATCAGATTGGTAACCACACCGTAAACGCAGAAAAGATGGTCAGGAGTTACGGCCAGCTGTTCTCCGCCCCCTTGCCGCTTGGGGAACTTTCCTAAAGACAAATACCAAATTTCTTTTTGCTCGGCACGAAACGTATTCACTACCCGTTTCGGTACCGCTTCGCCAATACCGCTTTGCGGGCGCGACATCACTAAATCACCCGCCTTTAATACATCAATCGGTGTCCAGCCTTCCGGCGTTTCCACCAAAGTACCTTTGATAAAGCAGCCCTTGCCGGAAGAAAGAACGTGTTCTTTTGTTGTTGCATCCATAGATGTGTGCATTTTGTTTTATGAAGTCAAGGCGGAGGGTGGGTGCTTGCACCCACGCGTCCGTTTTGTCGCGATATACGACAAGATGAATTTCCGAATAGCCAGACAACGCGTGGGTGCAAGCACCCACCCTACCTCAGGCTGCCTGAAAACCCTTGGGCACCACAACCGTAGGTCGGATTCTTGAATCCGACATTTTGATACGTGCTGCACAGTTTCCATATTGCCGCCGCAGTGCGCTTTTGTCGGATACAAGTATCCGACCTGCGGCTGCCTGAACATTTGCGGACCAAACCGCCCTCAGTCCTTCTTCAACACCACCATATTGTCGCGGTGTATCAGTTCGTCTTCCACCACATAGCCCAGTAAAGGCTCGATTTGGTGCGAGGGCTGGCGCAGCAGTTTGGCGATTTCCAGATGGTTGTAATTCACCAGGCCGCGCGCCACCTCTTCGCCGGCGGCATTGCGTACCGCCACCAGCGCGCCGCGGCTGAACTGGCCGCCCACAGCCACGCAGCCTATGGGCAGCAGGCTGGAATGGCGCCGTTGCAGGGCTTGGGCGGCGCCTTCGTCCACGGTGAGGCTGCCTGAAAGCTGGATTTGCCCCATCAGCCATTGCTTGCGTGCGCTGGCGCGGCTGGTGCCGGGGGTAAGCAGGGTGCCTATGGATTCGCCTGCCAACAGGCGCAGCAATACGTCCGGCTCGTGGCCGCTGGCGATATAGGTGGCGGCACCGCTGGCGGAAGCGCGTTTGGCGGCCATCACCTTGGTGTACATGCCGCCGGTGCCGACGCTGCTGCCGGCACCGCCCGCCATGGACGGCAGGTCGGGATGGTCGGCGGCAATCTGCGCCAACAGCTTGGCTTCGGAATTTTTGCGCGGATCGCTGTCGTAGAGGCCCTGCTGGTCGGTGAGGATGATCAGCGCATCGGCCTCAATCAGATTGGTGACCAAAGCACCCAGAGTGTCGTTGTCGCCGAGCTTGATTTCGGTGATGGTGACGGTGTCGTTTTCGTTGATTACCGGCACCACGCCTTTTTCCAGCAGGGTGCGCACGGTGCTGCGGGCATTGAGGTAGCGGGTGCGGTGGCTCAGGTCTTCGTGGGTGAGCAGGATTTGCGCGGTTTGGATGCCCAAGGGCGAAAATACCGCCTCATAGGCCTGTGCCAAACCCATCTGCCCCACGGCGGCGGCGGCCTGCAATTCGTGCACCGCTTTCGGCCGCGCGGCCCAGCCGAGGCGCTTGACCCCTTCGGCAATGGCGCCGCTGGAGACAAACACCGTGCCGATGCCGCGCTGGCGCAAGGCGGCCACCTGGCGCGCCCAATCGGCCAGCAGTTCGCGGTCTATGCCGTGGCCGCCGTTGGTGACCAGACTGGAGCCGACTTTGATAACCACGGTGTCGGCTTGGCTTAAATCAAATGTATTCATGTTTTCAGGCAGCTTTTAAAGTTGTGTGGATGAGGGTGGGACAAAACCCGTTCTGATACCCATGCAAAAATAATCTGCGCGAAAGGGTTTGCCTTTAATAGCGCGCATGGTTTGGAGCCAAGATCCTGCGACTGCGCGCAGGATGCCCCAAGTCCGTCATTCTGCGCGCAGCGTAGCGGAGTCGCAGAATCTGTTTTCAGGTAGCTTGAGACCTTTGCAAAACCTTATGTACAGCCCAAATATAAAACCGACGTCATTCCCGCGAACGCGGGAATCCATTGAAAAACTTAAGAAGCCATTCATTAAAACAACGGTCTCTTAAATACCATGGATAGATTCCCGCGTTCGCGGGAATGACGGCTGGTAGGGTTTTAAGCTGCCTGCGTAGCGTAGCGGAGTTGCGAAGCTCAAGCAGTTTTAAAAAGGTTTCAGCTTTGAGACCTTTGCAAAACCCGATATACCAAGCCCAATACAACACCGCCGTCATTCCCGCGAACGCGGGAATCCATGTAAAAATTTAAGAAACCACTCATTAAAACAATGGATTCATAAACGGATGAATAGATTCCCGCGTTCGCGGGAATGACGGCAGTTAGGGTTTGAGGCTGCTTGAAGGCAGTTTTGCAAAGGCCTCAGCTTGTTATTTTTAGCATGACTCTGATTCACTCACGGTGTTTGCCGTGCCAGAAATAACGCCACACAAAAGCGGGGAAGGCAAATACGGCAAACATAATCAGGGTCACCACATAAAAAGTGACTCCTTGCGGATGCACCGGCCCGGCGCGCGATTCCAGCACATAGGCCACGGCGCCCACTAGGGCATAGGCCAGCAGCCATTCAAACAGCTGGTGGCCGAAATGTTTGCGCCGCAAAGGCAGGGCCAGCAGCAGGCGGCTGCTTAAAAACGGCAAATTGGCCAGAATCACGGCCAACAGCAGCAAAATGATCATGGGAGCGGTCATAGAGACATCCTGCAAAACGGAATATATAGCCATAATAAACTGAAGAACGATACGGCGTTGCTGTCCTATAGGGATGCCCTGGGGTCACGCAGACTCGCAGAGTACGGTTTTATAAGCTGCAACGCGGCAACCTAAAATCTATTCCCTGCGTGCGTACAGTCTGCCCTACCGAGCCTCCTGCGGTTGCAGATTTTGCCGCCTTGTCTCGTTCTGTGTTATGCGACTATATCTATAATGGGTCAACGGAACAGATAACGCTTGAGAAACAACAGCGCAAAAGCCACGGCCTGGGCACGAATCTGGTCGCGGTTGCCTTCGAAATGATGTTGTTTGGCCCAGATGCGCTGTTTGGTGGCGAAGCCAAACCACACCGTGCCCACCGGTTTGGCTTCGCTACCGCCGTCCGGTCCGGCGATGCCGGAAATCGACAGGGCGTAATCGGCTTTGGCGGCAATCAGGGCGCCCAGTGCCATTTCGCGCACCACTTCCTCGCTTACGGCGCCGTAATGGCGCAGGGTGGCGGCGTTGACGCTCAGCAGTTGCTGCTTGGCCTGGTCGCTGTAGGTGACATATCCGGTTTCAAACCATTGCGAGCTGCCGGGCAGGCGGGTGAGTTCGCCCGCCAACAGGCCGCCGGTGCAGGACTCGGCACAGGTGACGGTGTGGCCGAGTTCCGCCAGTCTGGCGGTCACGGCCTCAAGAGTGCTGATGGAGGTATTCATGGTGTTCGCGGTAATAGGCAATCAGGGCGTTGGTGGAGGCATCGTGCGCGGCGGCTTCGTTGTTGCCCAACAGCGGCTCGATGCTTTTGGCCAATACTTTACCGTATTCCACGCCCCATTGGTCAAAAGAATTGATGCCCCACACCGCGCCCTGCACAAATACTTTGTGCTCGTACATCGCCAAGAGCATGCCGAGGTTAAACGGGGTGAGGGCGTCGATCATGATGGTATTGGTGGGGCGGTTGCCGGGGAAAACTTTTTGCGGCGCCAGCATGTCGCGCTGGTGGCTGTCGAGGCTTTCCAGTTCGGCATAGGCTTCGGCCAGGGTTTTGCCGCGCATCAGCGCCTGGCTTTGCGCCAAGGCGTTGGCCACCAGTATCTGGTGTTGTTTTTCCAGCGGCGAATGGCTGTTGGCAGGCACGATGAAATCGCAGGGAATCAGGCGCGAGCCTTGGTGCAGCAATTGGAAAAAGGCGTGCTGGCTGTTGACGCCTTCGTCGCCCCAAATCACGGCGCCGGTGTCGAATTCCAAGCGCTCGCCGTGCACATTGGTCTGTTTGCCGTTGCTCTCCATGTCCAACTGCTGCAAATGGGCGCTCAGATAACGCAAATCGTGGCTGTAGGGGATGACGGCATGGGTTTCGGCGCCGTAAAAAGTGTTGTACCACAGGCCGATGAGGCCCAGCAATACGGGAATATTGTGGCGCAGGGGCGTGCTGAAAAAATGCTCGTCCATGGCGCGGCCGCCGGCGAGGAAGGAGCGGAAATGCTCGGCACCCACGGCGCACATCACCGGCAGGCCGATGGCTGACCACACCGAATAGCGACCGCCCACCCAGTCGAACATGGGCAGGACATTCTCTGCCGCCATGCCGAATTCGTGCGCCGCATCCAGATTATTGGTCACGGCGACAAAATGCCGTGCCAGCTCGTGCTCGGCAAAACCCTGCTGCAAAAACCAGGCACGGGCTGCACGGGCGTTATAAAGGGTTTCCGGAGTGATAAAAGATTTGCTGGAAATGACAAACAGGGTTTTGGCGGCATCCACCTGCCGCAATACTTCCATCAGGCTGCTGCCGTCGATATTGGCCACGAAATGGACACGAATACGCTGCCGGTACGGCTCCAGCGCCCGGGTGACCATCTTCGGCCCCAAATCCGAACCGCCGATGCCGATATTGACCACATCGGTAATGGCATCCCCGCGCGCACCGGTGTGGCGGCCGGTATTGACTGCCTCGGCCAGCGCTAAAGCACGCCCGAGTGCCTGATGGATATCGGGCACCACATCGTGTCCGTCCACGCGGACTGAAGCGTTTTCAGGCAGCCTTAAGGCCGTGTGCAAAACCGCACGGTTTTCGCTGACATTGATTTTGTCGCCGCGGCGCATTTTGTCCATGCGGTCGCGCAGCTGCGCGGTTTCCGCCAGCTCGATCAGCAGCTTGAGGGTGTCTTCGGTGATGCGGTTTTTGCTGAAATCCACCAGCATGCCGTTGAAGGTTTCGTGCATCTTGCCGAATCGGCCGGGATCTTGGGCAAACAGGTCGCGCATGTGCAGATGGCGGGTACTGCACTGGTGCTGGCGCAGTTTGGCCCAGGCAACCGACTGGTTGATGGGCGGGGTAACGGGCATAACAATCCTTGTTGGGACAACAACACATTCGGCATTTCAGGCAGCCTGAAGCCGCACAATAAAGCGCCTCAGTCGGCTTGGGTTTCAGGCAGCCTGATAAAGTGGCTGCGGTAATACTTCATCTCTTCGATACTTTCGATGATGTCGTCCAGCGCCTGATGGGCGCCTTTTTTGACCACGCCTTTGGCCACGGCCGGATGCCAGCGTTTGGCCAGCTCTTTCAGGGTGGAAACATCGAGATTGCGGTAATGGAAATAGGCTTCCAGGCGCGGCATATAGCGCACCATAAAGCGGCGGTCCTGATGCACGCTGTTGCCGCACAAGGGGCTGCTGCGTTCCGGCAGCCACTGGCTCATAAAATCCAGCAGATATTGTTCCGCCTCGGCTTCGGTGAGGGTGGAAGCCTTGACCTTGGCGGTAAGGCCGGTGCGGCCGTGGGTGCTGGTATTCCATTCGTCCATGGCGTCCAGCACGCTGTCGGGCTGGTGGATGACCAGCACTTCGGATTGGGCCAATACGTTCAAATCGGCGTCGGTAATAATCATTGCCGCTTCGATAATGCGGTCGGTATCGGGGTTGAGGCCGGTCATTTCCATGTCCAGCCAGGCCAGATTGCTGTCGTTTTTCATGTGTATCAATAAGGGCTGTCAATGGCGATTATTGTAACCCAGAATAGGGCGGGGCGGCTTTTTCGGATACAATACCGCCTGTTTTGCTCCGGGTTTTATTATGCAGGCTCAAACCGTTTACACTTTGTTTTTATTGTTTTTTGCCGTATCCACTTTAGGGCAGCTGTATCTGTCTTTGCGCCAAAGTGCGGCGGTGCGCCGCCATTACGGCCAGGTGCCTGCCGCTTTTGCCGCCACGGTTTCGCTTGCCGAGCACCAAACCGCCGCCGATTACACCCTCGCCAAACAACGACTGGCGCGCTATGAAATCATTTTTCAGGCAGCCTTGCTGCTGCTGTTTACCTTGGGCGGCGGCCTGAATCTCTTGGCCTTGTTGAGCCAGAAAATGCTTGCCTCGCCGCTGTGGCAGGGCGTGTTGCTGATTGGCCTGTTTACCGTGGTGAGCACGGTGTTGTCGTGGCCGTTTGCGCTCTACCGCACTTTCAGGCTGGAAGCGCGTTTCGGCTTTAACCGCAGCACGGCGGGCACTTGGCTGGCCGACCAGGCCAAGGGCGCTTTGCTGCTGCTCGTGATCGGCACACCTTTGCTGGCGGCGGTGATTTATGTGATGGGGGTGATGGGCAACCTGTGGTGGCTGTATGTGTGGCTGCTGTGGCTGGGCTTTTCGTTGCTGATGTTGTGGGCCTTCCCCAAATGGATTGCCCCCTTGTTCAACCGCTTCGAACCTTTGGCGGATACGGACTTGCAAACCCGCATCGATGCGCTGTTACAGCGCACCGGTTTTCAGAGCAAGGGCGTGATGGTGATGGACGGCTCCAAGCGCAGCGGCCACGGCAATGCCTATTTCACCGGTTTGGGGCGCAACAAGCGCATCGTGTTTTACGACACCCTGCTCAACAATATGCAGCCCGACGAAGTGGAAGCGGTGCTGGCGCACGAATTGGGCCATTTCGCCCACAAGCACATCGTCAAACAAATGGCGGTGACTTTTGTGCTGGCCTTGGCGGTGCTCTACGGTTTGGGCCTGCTGCTGCCGCAACCGGCGTTTTATCAGGGCTTGGGAGTGCAGTATCCCAGCCATGCCATGGCGCTGCTGCTGTTTTTGCTGGTGTTGCCGGTGTTTACCTTTCCGTTTGCACCGCTTGCCAGCCTGATGTCGCGCCGCAACGAATTCGAGGCCGACCGTTTTGCCGCCCGACACACCCGCGCCGCCGATTTGATTGCCGCCCTGACCAAGCTCTACCGCAGCAATGCCGCCAGCTTGGTCACCGACGGCTGGTATTCGCGTTTTTACGATTCCCATCCCGGCGCGCAAGAACGCATTGCCGCCTTGAAGCGTTTGTATAGTCGAATAAAATAAGAACGAGACAAGGCAGCAAGCCGCAGACAGTACAAGTAGTACGGCAAGGCGTAGCAACGCCGTATCGTTTTTATTTTAAATGACTATAGTTTTTCAGGCAGCCTGAACACCCTTTCACACACTAGTTTTAATTCATAAGGATAAACATGAAACACAACCCCTCACTCCCGATTTGGAGCGTGGCCTTGCCGCTGGCAGCAGCGGTGTATTATCTCTTGGGCCTTACCAGCCTGTGGGCGGGCAGCATAGGCTCGCTTTTGCTGATGGGTAGCGTGATTTCCGCGGTCCACCATGCCGAGGTGGTGGCGCACAAAGTGGGCGAGCCTTTCGGTACGGTGATTCTGGCGCTGTCGATTACCGTGTTGGAAGTGGGGCTGATTGTGTCCATGATGATTGCCGGCGGCAAAGAGTCGGCAGTGCTGGCGCGCGACACCGTGTTTGCCGCGGTGATGCTGATTTTGAACGGCATTCTCGGCGCCTGCCTGCTCATTGGCAGCGTTAAATTCCACGAACAGTTTTTCGACCGCAAATCCGCCACCCTGGTTTTGGTGGCGCTGGTGGCCATGCTGGTGTTTGCGCTGATTTTGCCCAATTTCACCGTGTCCACCAGTGGCGGCACCTATACCGCCCCGCAGCTCTTGCTGATTGCCGTGGCCATGCTCATCATCTACGCCACCTTTATGCTGGTGCAGACCGTGCGCCACCGCGACTACTTCCTTGCCGATGACGACGATGCCGACCACCACGCCGACCCGCCCACCGCCAAAGTGGCCGCCGCCAGTTTCGTGTTGCTGCTGGTGTGTCTGGGTGTGGTGGTGATGATGGCCAAAGGTCTTTCGCCGCTTTTGGAAGAGGCCGTGCGCAATATGGGCGCGCCGCATGCGCTGGTGGGGGTGATTATTGCCGTGGTGGTGCTGCTGCCCGAAGGCTTGGCCGCCACCCGCGCCGCCCTGCACAACCGCTTTCAGACCAGTCTCAATCTGGCGCTGGGTTCGGCCTTGGCGAGTATCGGCCTCACCATTCCCGCCGTGGCCTTTGTGTGCCTGATGATGGATTTGCCGCTGATGCTGGGTCTGCCGTGGAAATCCATGATACTGCTGGCCTTGTCCGTGTTTACGGTGATGCTGTCGCTCAACCACGGCAAAACCAATGTGCTCTACGGCGTGGTGCTGCTGGTGAACCTGATGGTGTATGTGTTTACCGTGGTGATGCCCTGATGCAGGCGGCCACTGCTTTTCAGGCAGCCTGCCATGGCTGAAATCCGCGCGCAAATCATTGCCAGCTACGGCCGCCGCTATGTGGTGCGCTGCGACGACGGCCGCGTGTTTGATGCCAGCACGCGCAAAAAACGCGTCGATTTCGCCTGCGGCGACTGGGTGGACATCCAAGTGCTCAACCATGAACAGGCGGTAATTGAAGACTACCGCGAGCGCCACAGCCTGCTCTACCGCCAGGACGCCCACAAAAGCAAGCTCATCGCCGCCAATGTCACGCAGCTGTTTATCGTCACCGCCGCGGTGCCGACACCAAGCGAAATGCTGCTGCAACGCGCCTTGCTGGCGGCGGAAGCGGCGGACATCCGTGCGGTCATCGTACTCAACAAATCCGACCTGCCGCAAAGTGCCGCCTTGGCCGAACAGCTCTCGTTTTACCGCAGTCTGGGCTATACCCTGCTGTCGGTGAGTGCCTTGGCGGATGTGGGCGCTTTGCGTGAAGAAATGCAGGGCGAAACCAATATCCTGCTCGGCCAATCGGGCATGGGCAAGTCCACGCTGACCAATGCCCTGCTCGGCGGCGATTATGCCCGCGTGGGTGATATTTCCACCGCGCTCGATTCCGGCCGCCATACCACCACCCATGCCCAGCTGTACGATTTGGATGCCGACACCCAGCTCATCGACTCCCCCGGTTTGCAGGCTTTCGGCCTGCACCATTTGCAAGCCGAGGATTTGGCGCATTACTGCCCCGATATGCGTGAGTTCATCGGACTATGCCGCTTCCACAATTGCAGCCACCGTCGCGAGCCGGATTGCGCGTTTAAAGCGGCGGCGGTTGCGGGAGAAATCCGTCCGCAGCGCTTGGCGTTTTTGCAGAGCGTGATTGACGAATTGGCGGGGTAATGTTTTTTCAGGCAGCCTCAAGGCTGCCTGAAAAAACAAAAAACCCGTCTCAAAGACGGGTTTTTTGCGGGCTTGCCAAACAGGGATTACTCCGCTGCTTCGGCTTCCGGTGCTTTGTCAACCAGTTCAACCAAAGCCATGGGCGCGTTGTCGCCTTGGCGGAAGCCGTATTTCAAAATACGGACATAACCACCGTTGCGCGCGGCAAAGCGCGGGCCCAGTTCGTCAAACAGTTTGACCACCACATCGCGGTCGCGGGTGCGGTTGAATGCCAAGCGGCGGTTGGCCAGAGACGGTTTTTTGCCCAAGGTGATCAGGGGCTCAACCACACGGCGCAGCTCTTTGGCTTTCGGCAAAGTGGTGACGATGGTTTCATGGCTCAACAGGGAGTTGGCCATATTGCGCAGCATGGCAGCGCGGTGGCTGCTGGTGCGGTTCAGTTTACGGTTACCGTTACGATGACGCATGTCATTATCCTTTAATCATCAAGCTTGTGGCTTTTCCAGACTGGCGGGCGGCCAGCTGTCGAGTTTCGATCCCAGGGTCAGGCCTTTGGAAGCCAGAACCTCTTTGATTTCGTTCAGAGACTTACGGCCCAGGTTGGGCGTTTTCAACAGTTCGGTCTCGGTACGCTGGATCAAATCGCCAATATAATAAATGTCTTCGGCTTTCAAGCAGTTTGCTGAGCGCACAGTCAGTTCCAAATCGTCCACCGGACGCAGCAGGATGGGGTCGATGGGCGGTTCTTTTTCTTCCACCACTTCCACCGGCGTACCTTGCAGGTCGGCAAAAATAGACATTTGGTCAATCAGGATGCGCGCCGCATTGCGTACGGCTTCTTCCGGATCAATCGCACCGTTGGTTTCGATGTCCAAAACCAGACAGTCCAAATCGGTCCGCTGCTCCACGCGCGCGGGTTCCACATCGAAACTCACGCGGCTGATGGGCGAAAAGCTCGCATCCAGTTGGATGGCGCCGATGCGTTTGTGGTCGTCGGCCTGTTTGCGACCGGCTACCGATTGGTAACCGCGACCTGCTTCCACTTTGATTTCCATCGCAATCTTGCCGTTATCGGACAAATGGCAGATAACGTGATCGGGATTGATGATTTCCACATCGTGGGGCAGTTCGATGTCACCGGCTTTGACCACACCGGCACCTTCTTTGTTCAGGTTCAGCAAAACTTCGTTGCGGCCGTGCAGCTTGAATACCACGCCTTTGATGTTGAGCAAGATGTCAACCACATCTTCTTCCACACCGTCTACGGTGGAGTATTCGTGCAGCACGCCTTCAATCGCCACTTGGGTCGGCGCAAAACCATTCATTGATGACAGTAAGATACGACGCAAAGCATTACCCAAGGTATGGCCGAAGCCACGCTCAAACGGCTCCATAGATACTTTGGCACGGGTAGCGGACAAAGCATCCACGTCAATTTGACGCGGTTTTAAAAATTCGGATGTGCTGTTTTGCATTTAACTGTCCTCATTTTAACCGGCATTATTTAGAGTAGAACTCTACCACCAGCTGTTCATTAATATCGCCGCTCAACTCGCTGCGATCCGGCATGTTTTTGTACACGCCTTCCAGCTTGCCGGCATCAACCGATACCCAGCTGGGCAGGCCGATTTGGGTCGCCAGACCCATGGCTTCTTGGATACGCACTTGTTTTTTGGCTTTTTCACGCACAGCCACCACATCGCCGGCTTTCACTTGGAAAGAGGGGATGTTCACCACTTGGCCGTTCACGGTAATCGCTTTGTGCGATACCAGTTGGCGTGCTTCGGCGCGGGTGGAGCCGTAACCCATGCGGTATACGACGTTGTCCAGGCGGGACTCCAGCAATTGCAGCAGCAATTCGCCGGTAGAGCCTTTGCGGCGCTCGGCTTCGGCGAAGTAGCGGCGGAACTGGCGCTCCAACACGCCGTAGATGCGGCGGATTTTTTGTTTTTCACGCAACTGCAAACCGTAGTCGGACAGACGCGGCTTTTTCGCGCCGTGCTGGCCGGGTGCAGAATCTAATTTACATTTGGAATCCAGAGAGCGGCGGGCGCTCTTCAGGAACAAATCGGTGCCCTCGCGGCGGGCCAATTTACATTTCGGGCCGGTATAACGTGCCATAAATCAATACTCCTGAATCAGATACGACGTTTTTTCGGCGGGCGGCAACCGTTGTGCGGCAACGGAGTCACGTCGGTAATGCTGGTAATCTTGAAACCAAGAGCGTTGAGCGCACGTACGGAAGACTCGCGGCCGGGACCCGGGCCTTTGATGCGGACTTCCAGATTTTTTACGCCATACTCTTGGGCAACTTTACCAGCGGCTTCTGCTGCAACCTGGGCAGCGAAGGGTGTGCTTTTACGCGAACCTTTAAAACCGGCGCCGCCTGAGGTAGCCCAAGATAATGCATTGCCTTGGCGGTCGGTAATGGTAATGATGGTATTGTTGAAAGATGCATGTACATGCACAATACCTTCACTCACGGTTTTGCGAACTTTTTTGCGCACACGGGCTGTGTTTGCTTTAGCCATTCATTATTTCCTTATGTTATTTCTTACCGGCAATCGCTTTGCGCGGACCTTTGCGGGTACGGGCATTGGTGCGGGTACGCTGTCCGCGGCACGGCAAACCGCGACGGTGGCGGAAACCACGGTAGCAGCCCATGTCCATCAAGCGTTTGATACTCATGGTCACTTCACGGCGCAGATCGCCTTCTACTTCATATTTGGCAACCTGTTCGCGCAAAGCGTCCAGTTGGGTTTCGTCCAAATCTTTGACTTTGGTGCTCGGTACGATACCGGCAGCCTCGCAAATCAATTTGGCACGGGTCGCGCCGATACCGTAAATGGCCTGCAAGCCGATCACGATATGGGCGTTATTGGGGATATTCACCCCGGCAATACGAGCCATAGTCTTTCCTCAGAGCAAAAGGTCGTCACTATACCACAGACGGTCGGATTGACAAAATCAACCCTGACGCTGTTTGTGACGGGGGTCAGTACAAATCACACGCACCACGCGGTTGCGGCGGATGATTTTACAATTACGGCAAATTTTCTTTACCGACGGTTGAACGCGCATAATACTTCCTTTCCAGTTTATCAGCGTGCTCGGAAAACGATGCGGGCGCGGGACAAGTCGTAAGGCGTGAGCTCTACGGTCACCTTGTCACCCGGAGAGATGCGGATGTAGTGCATGCGCATCTTGCCGGAGATGTGGCCCAGAACAACGTGGTCGTTTTCCAGTTTCACTTTAAAAGTAGCATTGGGCAGGGTTTCCAGGATTTCGCCCTGCATTTGTATGGTATCTTCTTTGGCCATAATGTTAACGACGTGAAATTGATTTCATTGCGGATTTCTTCATCAGGTGGCCGTATTGGTGGCTCATCATGTAAGAAGCAATCTGGGTGCGGAAATCCATGGTCACCACCACCAGAATCAGCAGTGAGGTACCGCCCAGAGACAACAGGGTCAGCTGTACCGAACGACCGACGATTTCCGGAATCAGACACACTACGGTGATGTAGAGCGCACCCCAGAAGGTCAGGCGCAATACCACTCTTTCCAGATATTGGCTGGTTTGTGTGCCCGGACGGATGCCCGGTACAAACGCGCCGCTTTTCTTCAGGTTTTCCGCCATTTCACGCGGGCTGAACACCAAGGCGGTGTAGAAATAACAGAAGAAGATCACCGCTGCGGCAAACAGCAGCAGGTAAACCAGACTGCCGTGCTGCAAATACACAGCCAGCTTTTGCAGCCATCCGTCCTGATTGGTGGAGCCGAACCAGCTCACCAAGGTGGTGGGGAACAAAATAATGCTGGAGGCGAAAATGGGCGGGATTACACCGGCCATATTCAGCTTGAACGGCATGTGCGAGTTTTGTGCCTGCATCACGCGGTTGCCGACCTGGCGCTTGGCGTAGTGCACCGGAATTTTGCGCTGGGCGCTTTCGATATACACCACGGCATAAATCAGCAGCAGGGCGCCGACAATCACACTCAAGACCACGAAGGGACGGCTGCTGCCCATGGCAAACAGCTCACCGATGCCGGTGGGCACGCTGGCCACGATACCGGCGGTAATCAGCAGGGAAATGCCGTTGCCGATACCGCGCTCGGTCATCTGTTCGCCCAGCCACATCAGGAACATGGTACCGGTTACCAGACAAATCACGGTAGAGAGGTAAAACTCCACCTTGCTGGAAACCACCACGCCGGACTGGAATACAAATGCCGCTGCGCCCACACTTTGCAGCAGGGCCAGTACCACGGTGCCGTAGCGGGTATATTTGGTCAACACCCGTCTTCCAGCCTCGCCTTCCTTCTTCAGGGCTTTGAGGGACGGCACAATCTCGCCGGCCATCTGCATGATGATGGACGCCGAAATATAAGGCATGATGCCGATGGCAAACACGCTGAAACGTTCCAGCGAACCGCCGGAGAACATATTGAGCATGCCCAAAATGCCTCCGCCGGCGCCTTCGTACAATTTGGCCAAAGCGACCGGATCCACACCCGGAACCGGAATGTGTGCCCCGATACGGAAAACCAACAAGGCACCCAGCAAAAACAGCAAACGGTTTTTCAAGTCGCCGAATTTTGCCAGACCTGTTGCGGATTGTTGATTAGCCACTTTGTTTCTTGCCTTATTCTGCTACTTTACCGCCAGCAGCCTCGATGGCTTGCTTGGCACCTTGAGTGGCTTTAACACCGTTCAAAGTCACTGCTCTGTCAATGCTGCCTGAAAGAATGACTTTCACGCTTTGGGCATTGGCCGGTACCAGACCGGCTTGTTTCAGAGTCAGCACATCGATTTCGTCCACGGCTACGCGGGCCAAGTCGCCCAGACGTACTTCGGCATTGAAAGCCGCAGTCATGGATTTGAAACCGCGTTTGGGCAGACGGCGTTGCAGCGGCATTTGACCGCCCTCAAAACCGACTTTGTGGAAACCGCCGGCACGGCTTTTCTGGCCTTTATGGCCGCGGCCGCCGGTTTTACCCAGGCCGCTACCGATACCGCGGCCGACACGGCGGCGCGCTTTGGTCGCGCCTTCTGCCGGGCGAATGGTATTCAACAACATATTATTCCTCCACTTTCAGAAGGTAGCTGATTTTGTTGATCATGCCGCGGTTGGCGGGCGTATCCAAAACCTCTACCGTGTGTTCGCGGCGACGCAAACCCAGACCACGGGCACAAGCGCGGTGGGACTCGATGGTACCGATCAGGCTTTTGACCAGGGTCACTTTAATGGTTTTTTGCTCACTCATGGCCTTCTCCCAGAATTTCCTCTACGGTCAGACCGCGTTTGGCAGCAATATCGGCCGGGGTGTACAGCTTGGACAAGGCGTCCAAGGTGGCGCGAACGATATTGTAGGGGTTGGTGGAACCGTGTACTTTGGCGGAGATGTTGTGTACGCCCATGGCGTCGAACACCAAACGCATCGGGCCGCCGGCTTTCACACCGCTACCCTCTTTGGCAGGCTGCATGAACACTTTGGTCGCACCGTGCTTGCCGGTGACTTCGTGATGGATGGTGCCGTTTTTCAACGGTACTTTGATCATATTGCGGCGGGCTTGGTCCATGGCTTTTTGCACCGCTACCGGTACTTCCTTGGATTTGCCTTTGCCCATGCCGATGCGGCCGTCGCCGTCACCGACTACAGTCAAAGCGGAAAAGGCCATGATGCGGCCGCCTTTAACCACTTTGGTTACACGGTTTACGGCCACCATTTTTTCAATCAGGCCGTCACCGCGTTCTTCGATTTCATGTTTTGCCATTACTGGTCTCTCCAAACTGATTAGAAGCTCAAGCCGTTTTCACGGGCAGCGTCGGCCAGGGCCTTAACTCGGCCGTGGTACTGAAAACCGGAACGGTCAAAAGCAACCTGTTCGACACCGGCGGCTTTGGCTTTCTCGGCAATGCGTTTGCCTACCAGCGCAGCGGCTTCGGTGTTGCTGCCGTTTTTCACGTTGGCACGCACTTCGGCTTCCACGGTAGAGGCAGAGGCCAGTACTTTGTCGCCTTCAGCGCTGATAACTTGGGCATAGATGTGATTGTTGCTGCGGTAAACGCACAATCTTACTTTGTTCAAATCCGCGATTTTGGCACGGGTTTTGCGTGCGCGGCGGAGTCTTGTTGCATTCTTATTCATCGGTAAGCCTCAATTATTTTTTCTTGGTTTCTTTCATCACCACATGCTCACCGACATAGCGTACACCCTTGCCTTTGTAAGGCTCCGGCGGACGGAATGCACGGATTTCGGCAGCAACCTGGCCTACGGCCTGTTTGTCTGCACCGGTGATGACGATTTCGGTTTGCGAAGGAGTGGCTGCGGATACACCTGCGGGCAGCGGGTATTCGATCGGGTGGGAGAAACCCAGAGCCAGGTTCAGGGTTTGGCCTTGAGCCTGGGCGCGGTAACCTACGCCGATCAATTGCAGTTTTTTCTCAAAACCTTCGGAAACGCCTTTAACCATATTGCTGACCAGGGCGCGCACGGTACCGGACAAAGCACGGGCTTTGTTGGATTCGTCGGCGGCGGCAAAAGTCAGTTGGCCGTCTTCCAGCGCCACTTTCACCTCTTGGTGCAGGGGCATGGACAATTCGCCGTTTTTACCTTTGACGGTCAGGGTATCTGTTCCGAATTTCACTTCTACGCCAGCAGGAACAGTCACTGGATTTTTAGCTACGCGAGACATATTCCCTCCTTAGGCAACCACGCACAACAACTCGCCGCCTACGCCGTTTGCACGGGCTTTGCGGTCGGTCATCACGCCTTTGGATGTGCTGACAATCACAACACCCAGACCGTTCATTACGGTCGGAATGTCACCGGAACCTTTATACACACGCAGACCGGGGCGGGATACGCGCTGGATGCGCTCGATCACCGGACGGCCGGCATAGTATTTCAATTGAATTTCCAATGTCGGTTTGGCATCGGCTGAGACTTGGAAGTCTTCAACATAGCCTTCTTCTTTCAAAACTTTGGCAATGGCCACTTTCAGTTTGGAAGAAGGCATGGCAACGGAAGCCTTGTTCGCACGCTGGGCGTTGCGAATGCGGGTCAACATATCGGAAATAGGATCATGCATACTCATAGTGGTTCTCCTATTACCAAGAGGCTTTGATTACGCCCGGGATTTCGCCGCGCATGGCGATTTCACGGATTTTGGTACGGCCCAGACCGAATTTACGGAAAGTGCCGCGCGGACGGCCGGTAATGGCGCAACGGCGGCGTTGGCGTACCGGAGCGGCATTGCGCGGAATGGCCTGCAGTTTCAGGCGGGCTTCAAAACGCGCCTCGTCGCTGGCGCTGCTGTCGTTGATAACGGCAAACAGGGCTTCACGCTTGGCGGCATATTTTTTAGCCAGGGCCGCGCGTTTCAATTCGCGGTTAATAAGTGCTTTTTTAGCCATGATTATCCTTTAAACGGAAATTTGAACAGCGACAGCAGGGCTTTGGCCTCTTCATCGGTTTTGGCCGTGGTGGTGATGGTGATGTTCAGACCACGCAGGGCGTCGATTTTGTCGTACTCGATTTCCGGGAAAATGATTTGTTCGCGGACACCCATGTTGAAGTTGCCGCGGCCGTCGAAAGATTTGCCGTTCACACCGCGGAAGTCGCGCACGCGCGGCAGGGCGATGGTCACCAGACGGTCGAGGAATTCAAACATGCGCTCACGGCGCAGGGTCACTTTGCAGCCCACCGGATAGTTGTCGCGGATTTTGAAGCCGGCGATAGATTTGCGTGCCACGGTCACTACCGGTTTTTGGCCGGCGATTTTTTCCAAATCGGACACGGCGTGCTCCATCACCTTTTTGTCGGCTACGGCTTCGCCCACACCCATGTTCAGGGTGATTTTTTCAATACGCGGCACTTCCATAACGGATTTGTAACCGAACTGTTTCATCAGTTCCGGCACCACAGTGCTGGTATAGTAGTCTTTCAAACGTGCCATTGTTTACTCCTTATGCAACGGCCGCGCCGGTGGATTTGTAGAAGCGGCTGCGTACGGTTTTGCCGTCCACCACTTCGACTTTGATGCCCACACGGTCTGCTTTTTGGGTTTCGGGATTGAAAATGGCCACATTGGAAATAGCCAAGGGCATGCTTTTCACAACCACGCCACCCTCAACACCGCGCATGGGATTGGGTTTTTGATGGCGTTTCACTTGGTTCACGCCTTCAACCACCACTTTGTCGCCCAGTACACGCAGTACCGCACCTTTTTTGCCTTTGTCTTTACCGGCAATAACGATCACCTGATCGCCTGTTTTGATTTTTTTCATCGCGCGCTTCCTTACAATACTTCCGGCGCCAGCGAAACGATCTTCATGAATCGTTCGGTACGCAACTCACGGGTTACCGGGCCAAAAATACGGGTGCCGAGCGGTTCCAATTTGTTGTTCAACAATACGGCTGCATTGTTGTCAAATTTGATCAGCGCGCCGTCCGGACGACGTACACCCTTGGCGGTACGAACCACCACGGCGTTGTACACATCGCCTTTTTTCACGCGACCGCGGGGAGCCGCGTCTTTAACGGCCACTTTGATGATGTCGCCAACAGAAGCGTAGCGACGCTTGGATCCGCCCAAAACTTTGATGCACATTACACGACGCGCACCAGAGTTGTCAGCCACATCCAAGATGGTCTGCATTTGAATCATTGTGTAAATACCTTTAAAAAGTCCAACTTAATTTACCGTTTTCAGGCAGCCGGGTATGGCTTGAGGCTGCCTGAAACCGCTCGCGGTTCTAGTAAACCAGTCTTGGGCCCCGAAGGGAGAATGTGCGGCGAAGACCGCACAGCTTTCAAGAGAACGAAAGCAAGAAACGAAGCTTACAGTAAAAACAGTATTTACCGCAAGGCTTCGCTTCTTATAACGCCTGTTTATGTTGCAAATATTAAACAGTGCGTGCTTTTTCTACCAACTCGGTGACAACCCAGGATTTGGTTTTGGACAAGGGGCGGGATTCGGTAATCACCACCACATCGCCCACACCGTATTGGTTTTGCTCGTCATGAGCATGCACTTTGCTGGAACGGCGGATTACTTTGCCGTACAGCGGGTGCTTTACTTTGCGCTCAATCAGGACGGTGACGGTTTTGTCCATTTTGTCGCTGATCACTTTGCCTTGCAAAGTGCGTACGTTTTTGGCTTCACTCATTATTCACCACCTTTTTGGCTCAAAATGGTTTTCACACGAGCAATATCGCGGCGTACTTTTTTCAGTTCGCTGTTTTTGCCGAGTTGGCCGGTTGCGTGTTGCATACGCAGGCCAAACTGAGCTTTCAACAAACCAATCAGTTCTTCGTTCAATTGCTCAACTGATTTGTCTTTCAGTTCACTGGCTTTCATTATTGACCTACCTGTCTTTTCACAAACACGGTTGAAATCGGCAGTTTGGCAGCGGCCAAAGCGAAGGCTTCACGCGCCAGGGCTTCGGGTACGCCGTCCATTTCGTACAGCACCTTGCCGGGCTGGATTTCGGCCACATAGTATTCTACGGAACCTTTACCGCCACCCATACGGACCTGGATGGGTTTTTCGGTAATCGGTTTGTCGGGGAATACGCGGATCCAGATGCGGCCGCCACGTTTGATGTGACGGGTCATGGCACGACGGGCTGCCTCGATTTGACGGGCAGTCAGACGGCCGCGGCCTACGGCTTTCAAGCCGAAATCACCAAAGTTTACGTTGTTACCGCGGGTAGCAATGCCGGTGTTGCGGCCTTTATGCTGTTTGCGGTATTTCATTCTAGTTGGCTGCAGCATTTCGACCACCTGCCTTTCTGCTGTGTTTCTTCTCGGTTTCCGGCTTGGCTTGGATTTCGCCCGGCGTCAACTCGCCTTTGTAAACCCATACTTTGATACCGATGATGCCGTAAGTGGTCAGGGCTTCGCTGGTAGCGTAGTCCACATTGGCGCGCAGGGTGTGCAGCGGCACACGGCCTTCGCGATACCACTCGCTGCGGGCGATATCAATACCGTTCAAACGGCCGGAAGACATGATCTTGATGCCTTTGGCGCCCATGCGCATGGCGTTTTGCATGGCACGTTTCATGGCGCGGCGGAACATCACGCGTTTTTCCAGTTGCGAAGCAATGCCGTCGGCAATGATTTGCGCATCCAGTTCCGGCTTGCGGATTTCTTCGATGTTCACGTGTACCGGCACACCCATCAGGTTTTGCAGGTCGCGTTTCAGAACTTCGATGTCCTCGCCTTTTTTACCGATCACCACACCCGGACGGGCAGAGTGAATGGTAATGCGGGCCGATTTGGCCGGACGCTCGATTACCACGCGGCCGACAGAGGCGTTGGCCAGGCGTTTGCGCAAGAAGTCGCGTACGTCGATGTCTTCTTTCAGGACTTTGGAGAAGTCGCTGCTTTTGGCGAACCATTTGGAAGACCAGTCTTTATTTACCGCCAGGCGAAAGCCTGTAGGATGGATTTTTTGTCCCATAGCTTTTCCTTAGTTGCCCACAATCACGTTGATGTGACAAGTTTGTTTTTCGATGCGGTTACCGCGGCCTTTGGCGCGTGCCTGGAAACGTTTCAGGCTCGGGCCTTTGTCCACATAAATGGTGACCACTTTCAACTCGTCGATATCCGCACCTTCGTTGTGCTCGGCATTGGCCACAGCAGACTCCAGTACTTTTTTGATCAGACCGGCGCCTTTTTTGGGGCTGAAGCTCAGGATATTCAACGCTTGGACAATGTTTTTACCGCGAATCTGGTCGGCCACCAAACGGGCTTTTTGCGCAGAAATGCGGGCGTTTTTGTGTTGTGCACTTACTCTCATGTTTTACCCCTTATTTTTTCTTGGCTTTTTTATCGGCCAAGTGACCTTTGAAGGTACGGGTCAATGAGAACTCACCCAATTTGTGACCCACCATATTGTCGCTGATGAACACCGGCACGTGGGTACGGCCATTGTGAACGGCGATGGTCAGGCCAATGAAATCGGGCAGAATGGTAGAACGACGAGACCACGTTTTGATCGGACGCTTGTCGTTACTGGCGCGGGCCGCATCCACTTTTTTCAAGAGGTGCAGATCAACATACGGGCCTTTTTTTAATGAACGAGCCATATCAATTAACCTTTATTGGAGTAACGACGGCGAACAATCATATTGTTCGTGCGTTTGTTGCTGCGTGTACGGTAGCCTTTGGCCGGAGTACCCCACGGGCTCACGGGCTCGCGGGCTTCGCCGGTACGGCCTTCACCACCACCGTGCGGGTGGTCTACCGGGTTCATCACCACACCGCGTACGGTCGGGCGGATACCCTTCCAGCGTTTGGCACCGGCTTTACCGATTTTCTTCAGGCTTTGCTCTTCGTTGCCCACTTCGCCGATGGTGGCGCGGCAGTCAACGTGGATTTTGCGCACTTCGCCTGAGCGCAGACGCACTTGGGCGTACACGCCTTCTTTGGCCAACAGCACGGCAGAAGCACCGGCGGAACGGGCGATTTGCGCGCCTTTGCCCGGCTTCATTTCGATGCAGTGGATGGTGGTACCCACGGGGATGTTGCGGATGGGCAGGTTGTTGCCCACTTTGATCGCAGCTTCGGCACCGTTCACCAATACCGCACCGGCTTTGATGCCGCGCGGGGCGATGATGTAGCGGCGCTCGCCGTCGGCAAAGCACAACAGGGCAATGTGGGCGGTACGGTTGGGATCGTATTCGATGCGCTCAACTTTGGCCGGAATGCCGTCTTTGTCGTTGCGTTTGAAGTCCACTACGCGGTAGTGGTGCTTGTGGCCACCGCCTTTGTGGCGGGTGGTGATGTGGCCGTTGTTGTTGCGGCCGGCGGTGGAAAACTGTTTTTCCAACAGGGGCGCGTAAGGCGCACCTTTGTACAAGCCTTCAGTGACCACGCGAACCATGCCGCGGCGGCCAGCAGATGTCGGCTTCATTTTAACAATAGCCATAATGCTTATTCCTTATCTGCAGAAGCGGCAGCGGCTTCGATATCGAGTTCCTGACCTTCAACCAGGCTGACATAGGCTTTTTTCACATCGCTGCGACGGCCGACGGTACGGCCGAAACGCTTGGTTTTGCCTTTGGTGGTGGTGGTGGTAACGGAAGCTACCTGAACACCGAACAAGAGCTCGACCGCAGCCTTGATTTCCTGCTTGTTGGCATTGGGCAGGACTTTGAAAGTCATTTGGTTGCGTTTTTCAGCCACCAGATTGCTTTTCTCGGTCACAACAGGCGCCAAAATCACTTGCATTAAACGTTGTTGGTTCATACCCATTGCTCCTCCAGTTGAGACACCGCCGCTTTGGTCAGCACCACTTTCTTATAGCGCAACAGGCTGTAAGGATCGATTTGCTGGGCTTCCAATACCAAAACATGGGGCAGGTTGCGGCTGGACAGGTACAGGTTTTCGTCCAGTTGGCTGGTGACAAACAGCACCTGTTCCAGGCCCATGTTTTTCACCTGCTCGGCAAATGCCTTGGTTTTCGGGGTTTCGGCGGCCAAATCTTCTACCACGTACAAGCGCTCGTCACGCACCAGTTGCGACAGGATGGTCGCCATACCGGCACGGTACATTTTGCGGTTGACTTTCTGGGTGAAGTTTTCGCTGGGTTTGTTCGGGAATGCACGACCACCGCCACGCCATACCGGAGAAGAAGTCATACCGGAACGGGCACGGCCGGTGCCTTTTTGGCGCCAGGGTTTTTTGGTGGAGTGTTTTACTTCCGCGCGGGTCAATTGGGCACGGTTGCCGGAGCGGGCATTGGCCAAAAAGGCGGTAACCAGCTGGTGCACCAGTGCTTCGTTGTATTCACGCGCAAACAAAGCGTCAGAAGCAGCCACGCTGCCTGAAACCTGACCTTTGGCATCAATCAGTTTCAATTCCATTACGCACCTACTTTCACGCTGTGACGCACGATAACATCGCTGTTAACCGCACCGGGAACGGCGCCTTTAACCAGCAACAGCTGGCGCTCGGCGTCCACACGCACGATTTCCAGGTGTTGTACGGTGGCTTTGGTGTTGCCGTATTGGCCGGCCATACGTTTGCCCGGGAACACGCGGCCCGGATCTTGTGCCATACCGATGGAACCGGGCACACGATGCGAACGGGAGTTACCGTGGGAAGTACGTTGGGAACCGAAGTTGTGACGTTTGATGGTACCGGAGAAACCTTTACCTTTGGTGGTGCCGGTGACATCCACCAACTGACCGACTTCAAACATGGCCACGGTGATTTCGTCGCCTGCTTTCAGATCCGCCAGCTTGTCCGCAGAAACAGCAAACTCAACCAGACCGCGACCGGCTTCGACACCGGCTTTGGCAAAGTGGCCTGCTTCAGCCTTGTTGACACGATTGGCTTTTTTCTGACCGAAGGTAACCTGTACGGCGCTGTAGCCGTCGGTATCTTCGGATTTTACTTGAGTGACGCGGTTGGCAGACATATCCAACACGGTTACCGGAACAGTTGCACCCTGTTCGTTAAACACGCGGGTCATGCCTACTTTGCGCCCAACCAGACCTAAAGTCATGATTATTTCCTTATAAAAAGGGGCCAATTACGATTGATCGGCCTCGCACAAAAAAGAAACCTTGCCGCAAAAAAACGACAAGACCGCGATGCTAGCATGTCTTTCAAACGGTTATCAAGTATTTAAAAGAAAAAGCGCCGACAAGCGTTGCAAAAACACACGCCACCGCCGGCAGCTACACCTTATACCAATTCAAAAAATTAAGATAACAAGGCGGCGAGCCGAAGACAGTACACACGTACGGCAAGGCGAGACAACGAAGTTAGATTATTTTTTTGGATTGGTATTAGCCCAGGCGCCGGATAAAGTAATCGCAAAACAGCTGCTGCACCGGTGTCAGCGGCACATCGGCACGCCAGGCCACGCCCAGGCTCATGTCCGGCACCGGGCTGTTCAAGGTGATTTTGTGGATTTTCTGCCCTTCCAGAGACCAGGGGCGGTAAACCGTGTCCGACAGAATGCTGATACCGCTGCCGTTGCCGACCATGCTGCGCACCGCTTCCACCGAACTGGTTTGCAGCACCACCCGCGGGCGCGCACCGGCCTGCTGCCAATAAGCCAGCGTGGTGGCCGCCGACTCGTCGACATCGAGCATGATGTAGGGTTCGTCGAGCAAATCGGCAAAATCTACTTGCGCCTGCTGCAACAGGCGGTGTCCGGCACCCACCCACAAATGGCGCTTGGAATCGAGGAAAGAATGCACCGCCAAATCGGCATTGTGTACATTGGAACTCAGCAATACCGCCACATCCAAATCCCCGGCCAGCAAACCGGCTTCAATATCCACCCGCGCCAATTCGCGCAACTGAATATGCAGATGCGGATAAAGCTGGCGCAAACGCTGCAAATGAAAGGGCAAGAAATAGCCCAATACCGTATAGGTGGCAGCCACCCGCAACACTCCGGCGGTTTCCTGAATCTGGTTGAGACCGCGGCAGGCGGCCACGCTGTTGAGTATCTGGTAGCAATGATTGAGAAATTCGCGCCCGCTGTCGGTGAGCACCATGCCGCCGGGGCGCCGGTCAAACAGCCGCGTCTGCAAACGGCTTTCCAATTCTTTAATTGCCGCCGTCACCGCCGACTGGGTAATGTTCAACTCCTGCGCCGCCTGCGACACCTGCCCCAATTCGGCGGTGCAGACAAAATAACGCAGATGGCGGGTGGAAAAATCCAGTTGTCCCATGTTGTGCCTTTGTTGTGTACGGGTTTCAGGAATCAGCCGTCAGGAATCGGGTATCAGGAAATGGGCTTGCTTTGATTCAGGCTGCCTGAAACGCCAAACAGATTCTGCAACTGCGCTGCGCTACGCGCAGAATGACGACCCACTGTCATCCTGCGCGCAAGTCGCAGGATCTTGATAAAGATAATGTGCCTTATAAAGCGAACCCGCCTGCTGGGAGTGTTTGCTGATTTACCATCAGGTAACAGACTTACTCTAATTCAAGCTACCTGAAACCCCAAACAGATTCTGCGACTGCGCTACGCTACGCGCAGAATGACGGCACCGATGCACCATTCCTGATTCCTGATTCCTGATTCCTGATTCCTGATTCCTGATTCCTGATTCCTGATTCCTGATTCCTGATTCCTGATTCCTGCCACAGCATATCAATTTTTTTGATACTCCTGCATCAAAAAATAAAACTTTTTGGCTGCAGGTTTTTACTCTACATTAAAGCCGTTTTGTCTCCCGCAGAAAAAGGACGGCCGCGATGCGTAAAACACAGATAGACCTCAATTCGGATATGGGCGAAGGCTTCGGCATCTGGCGCGCCGGTGACGGCGTGGACGACGCCATTATGCCGCTGATTTCTTCGGCCAACATCGCCGCCGGTTTCCATGCCGGCGATCCCTCCATCATGGCGCACACCGTGGCCATGGCCAAGCAGCACGGTGTCGGCATCGGCACCCATCCGGGCTATCGCGACCTGGTCGGCTTCGGCCGCCGCCGCATCCTCGCCGCCGACAGCGAACTCATCAACGACATGATTTACCAAATGGGTGCGCTCTCGGCCTTTGCGCAATTGCACGACGTGCCCATGCAGCATGTGAAACCGCACGGCGCGCTGTATATGACGCTGGCTGCGGATGAAAACCTGTCGGAACAATTCATCGAAGCGGTACAAAAACTCAATCCGAACCTGTATTTGTTCTGCATGGACATCTCCGCCACCTACCGCGTGGCGCAAAAAGCCGGTTTGCGCACCGTGCGCGAGTTTTACGGCGACCGCCATTACGACAACAGCGGCAGCATCGTCTTTACCCGCAATATCGGCACTCTCGATGCCCAAGCGGTGGCCGACAAGGTGCTGGAAGCCTGCGTCAACGGTCGCGTCAAAACCGTGGAAGGCGACTGGCTGGACATCGAATTCGAGTCGGTATGCATCCACAGTGACACCCCCGGCGCCCTGGGTCTGATACAGGCCACCCGCCAAGCGCTGACACATGAAGGTATCTCCATCGCCAACCGCTTTGAGGCTGCCTGAAAACCATCTGTCTATTATTCCCCAACGTCTACATATATAAGGAGTCTGCCATGGCCACCACCGAAATCCTCAGCCCCCTGCCCGGTACTTTCTACCGCAAACCCTCGCCCGATGCGCCGCCGTTTGCCGAAGTGGGCGACACCATTGCCGCCGGTGCCGTGATTGGTCTGGTGGAAGTGATGAAGCAATACACCGAGCTGACCGCCGATGTCGGCGGCACCGTGGTCGCTTTTCATATCGAAGACGGCGATGCGGTCGAGCCCGGCCAGGTGGTGGCTGTGGTGGAAGGATAAGCCATGGCCATTCAACGTTTGCTGATTGCCAACCGCGGTGAAATCGCAGTGCGCATTATCCGCGCCGCCCGCGAGCTGGGCATCCACACCATTGCCGCCCACAGCAGTGCCGACAAAACCAGCCTGGCGGTGCGTCTGGCCGATGAGGCGGTGGAAATCGGCCCGGCGCAGGCGGCCAAAAGCTATTTGAACCAGGCCGCCGTATTGCAGGCCGCCGCCGATACCCGCGCCGATGCGATTCATCCGGGCTACGGCTTTCTGGCCGAAAACGCCGCCTTTGCCCGCGCCGTCACCGAGGCCGGCTTGATTTTTGTCGGCCCCGACGCCGCCACCATCGAGCAAATGGGCGACAAGGCCCAAGCCCGTGCCACCGCCCAAGCCGCCGGGGTGCCGGTGGTGCCCGGCAGCGACGGCGTGTTGCGCGATGCCGAAACAGCCGCAGCCGCTGCCGAACACATCGGTTTTCCGCTGATGATCAAAGCCGCTGCCGGTGGCGGCGGTAAAGGCATCCGCGTGGTGGAAAACGCCGCCGACTTTGCCGCCGCTTTTCAGGCAGCCCAGCGCGAAGGTTTGGGCGCCTTTGGCGACGACGGCATGTACCTGGAACGCTTTATTGCGCGGGCGCGCCATATCGAAGTACAGATTATCGGCGACGGCACGCGCGCGGTGCATTGCTTTGAGCGCGAATGCTCTTTGCAGCGCCGCCGCCAAAAAGTGTTTGAAGAAGCGCCCTCGCCGGTTTTGGACGCAGCCACCCGCCAAGCGCTGTGCGCCTCCGCCGTGGCCCTGGCCGAAGCGGTGCATTACCGCGGTGCCGGTACGCTGGAATATCTGTATGACGACACCAGCGGCGAATTTTATTTTATCGAGATGAATACCCGCATTCAGGTGGAACACCCGATTACCGAAATGGTGACCGGCGTGGATTTGGTGCGCGAAATGTTGGCCGTGGCCGCAGGCGCCCCCTTGTCCTTGCATCAGGACGACATCCGCCTGCACGGTGCCGCCATCGAGTGCCGCATCAATGCCGAAGACCCCTTCCAACAGTTTATGCCCAATATCGGCCAAATCGAGCAGCTGCAATGGCCGGCCGGGCCGGGGGTGCGCATTGATTCCATGCTGTATCCGGGTTACAGCGTGCCGCCGTTTTACGATTCCATGCTGGCCAAAATCATCGTCTGGGACCAAGACCGCGCCGCCGTACTGCGCCGCCTGCGCCGCGCCTTGCAGGAAACCGAAATCGGCGGCCTCAAAACCACCCTGCCCCTGCATTTGGCACTGGTGGACGACACCGCCGTACAAGAGGCGCAATACCACACCGGCTGGCTGGAAGGCTGGTTGGAGCAACTGAAGGCGGAATAAGCTACCAGGCCGAGACCTTTGCAAAACCGCTTGAGCTTCGCAACTCCGCTGCGCTACGCAGGCAGCCTAAAACCTTAACTGCCGTCATTCCCGCGAACGCGCACTGCTGCCCGGAGAAAGTTTTTCAGACAACCTTGAAAGGCTTATCTGGCTTTTGTTTCAAAGTTTTTAGCCTGTTGGTAACTCGAAAAAGGCTACCTGAAAACTAACGAACAAGCAGTAACCGAATCCCCCCGCCCGCTGGCGGGCGGGGGCTAGGGGGCGGGTGGCACTATGGGCTTAAGTCATCAATATTACTGATGCTTTTGACTGCCACCCCCATCCTAACCTTCCCCCGCCAGGCGGGAGAAGGGACAGGCTACTGGCACTGTTTACGCTGCCGGATGTCATCCGGAGATTTTCCCCGGACAGCAGTGCGCGAAAGCGGGAATCCATGTAAAAACTTAAGAAACCACTCATTAAAACAATGGTTTCATAAACGGATGAATAGATTCCCGCATTCGCGGGAATGAGGGCAGTTAGGCTCCCAGGCTGCCTGAAAACCCATCCCCCCTTTTCCCAACAAAGGAGACACCATGAGTTTGCGCTACACCTTTGGCGGCGATGAATTCCTGTTTGTGGAAATCAGCGAAGCCATGTCCCTGCAATCGTTTTTCAAGGGCATGGCCATTACCCGCCGCCTGGCCGATGCCGGTATCGACGGCATCACCGAAATCTGCCCGGCCAATGCCTCTTACCAAATCCGTTTCAACCCCGACATCATCGCCCCCGATGACTTGCTGGCGCTGTTGCAGGGCTATGAACGGGATCTGGCCGAGACGGCCATGCGCATGGACACACGCCTGATCGAGATTCCGGTGCTCTACAACGACCCGTGGACCAATGAAACCGGCGCCCGTTTCCGCGAGCGCCATCAAGACCCCAACGCCACCGACCTCGAATACGCCGCGCGTATCAACGGCTATGCCGACATCGATGCCTTTATCGCCGCCCACAGCGGCTCGCCCTGGTTTGTGTCCATGGTGGGCTTTGTGGCCGGACTGCCGTTTATGTTCCAAATGGTGGAGCGCGAACGCCAAATCGAAGTGCCCAAATACCTGCGTCCGCGCACCGACACCCCCAAACTCACCATCGGCCACGGCGGCTGCTTTGCCTGCATTTATTCGGTGCGCGGCGCCGGCGGCTACCAGATGTTCGGCGTGACCCCGGCACCGATTTTCAATCCCGAACAACAGGAAAGCTACCTGAAAGACAGCATGGTACTGTTCCGCCCCGGCGACATCGTGCGCTTCAAGCCGCAAAGCCGTGCCGAATACGACCGCGACCTCGCCGCCGTGGCCGACGGCAGCTTCAGCCTCGCCATCCGCCCGGTCAGCTTTGATTTGGACGAATTCCTGCAAGACCCGGATGCCTACAACCGCCGTTTATTGGGAGAAACCGCATGAGCCGCCGCATCACCATCGTCAAACCCGGCCTCGCCACCTCCATTCAGGACCAAGGCCGCCAAGGCTATTACCATCTCGGCATTCCGCCTTCCGGCGCCATGGACCAATACTCCTTCCGCGCCGCCAATCTCTTGGTGGGCAACGACGAAACCGCCGCCGTGCTGGAATGCTCGCTGATGGGCCCGGTATTGCAATTTGAATGCGATGCCGTCATCGCCGTGGCCGGTGCCGAAATGCGCCCCATCATCAACGGCGAAAAACAGGACACCCACACCCCGTTGGCCGTGGCCGCCGGCAGCACGGTGAGTTTTGATTTTATGAGCTTGGGCGCACGCGCCTATATCGCCGTTAACGGCGGCATAGACGTGCCCGAAGTCTTGGGCAGCCGCTCCTATTACAGCTTGGGTGCCATCGGCGGCCTCAACGGCAAAAAACTGGATGCCGGCGATGTCTTGCCGCTGGGCGCCCCCGCTGCCGCACCGGGCAAGGCCTTGCCCGCCGAACTCAGGCAAACCTTGGCCAAAAGCTGCGACATCCGCGTGATGCCCGGCCTCTACGACCACCGCTTGAGCACTGAGGGCCGGGAAAGCTTTTATGCCGACACCTGGAAAGTGGCCTCCGAAGCCGACCGCATCGGCTACCGCTACAAAGGCGGCCGCCCGCTTGCTTTCCAAGAGCGCCAGCCGCCGTTTGGTGCCGGTTCCGACCCGTCCAATATCGTTGATGCGCCCTATCCCATCGGTTCCATCCAAGTGCCCAGCGGCGTAGAGCCGATTATCCTGCACCGCGATGCCGTTTCCGGCGGCGGCTATGCCATGATTGCCACGGTCATCAGCGCCGATATGGATTTGATCGGCCAAATGCAGCCCAATTACAGTGCCCGTTTTGTGCCGGTGGACATGGACACGGCCCTGGCCGCCCGCCGCGCCTACCAACAGCGGCTGCACGATTTGCGGGCGTTTTTCGGCGGCTGATGCCAATGTATCTTTCCAAGCGGGCTGAGGCCCGCTTTTTTATGGCAGCCATATCAATATTGCGCCGCAACACAAGTGTGCACTCAGCAACAAACTTAGTACACGGAAGAACCAGTTTGCCGTGTATATCGCGACTATATTTTCACCCAGAAGGCGGTGCAGCCCGCCCGAAAAATACCAACAAGCATTCAATACAGCTTCAACAAAGGAGACAACCATGGCAGGCGTAATCCAGCCCCAAAACAACAACGTCCATGACGACGATGCCGTCACCGACGTATCCACCGAGATTGTCAGCGAACACGACCGCGCCGGCAAAGGCTCGCTCACCATGGCATGGTGGGCGGTGTGCAGCGCGGTATTTTTTATTGTGGTGGGCATTGCCATGGCGCGCGCCTACGGCACCATGAATGCCATTATCGGCCTGTTGGTCACCGTGGTGGCCTACAGCATTATTTCCGCCATTCTCACCCGCTACGCCATCAATACCGGCCTCTCTGTGGGCCTGTTTTCGCGCGTGCTCTTCGGCGCCAAAGGCGCGGCGCTGGCGACGCTGATTTTCTTTGCCACCGCCATTTACTACGCCGTGTTTGAAGGCGCGGTGATTGCCGTGGCGCTCAACCATATGTATCCGGGCATTTCCTATACCGTGGCGGCGCTGATTGTGGTGCTCTACAGTGTGCCCTTGGTCTTCGGCAGCGTGCAAAACTGGCTGGACAAATTCAACGGCGTGCTCCTGCCCTTCTATATTTTGGGCCTGCTGGGCGCCGTGGCGCTGGCCACCTCCAAATACGGTTACAGCAGCGACTGGCTGTCCATGGGTGCGGAAAACGCCACACCCTGGGGCTGGTGGAATGTGTGCGTCTACTATATGGGCGTGTGGGTGGTGACCATGTTTGCCTTCGACTACGCGCGTTTCGGCAAAAAAGAAGATGTGCGCTACCATACGCTCATCAATTTCGGCGCGCCTTTCTATATGGTGGCCTTTGTCTTGAGCGGCCTGGCCGGTATTTATCTGGTGAGTATTATTCCGCACGGCGAGGAGTTGTCGGAAGTGACCATTGCCTTCAGCCTCATCGAGCTGATGGGCATCTTCGGCCTGATTTTCGTGTGGATTACCCAAACCCGCATCAACACCGCCAATTATTTTGTCGCCACTACCAATATGCAGGCGTTCTTCAAAGACACCCTGCATCTGAACTGGAGCAAAATGGTGTGGGCGATTGTGGTCGGCGTGGTGGTATTCCTGCTGATGCTGGTGGACGTATTTGCCTATCTGTTGCAGGCTTTGGCCTATCAGGGCATTTTTGTGGTGGCCTGGGTGGCGATTGCACTGACCCACATCCTGCATCCGCGCCGGGTACAGATTTTCGGCGAAGTGCCGCAAATCCGCAGCGCCAAACTGCCTGCCTTTGACAGCAGCGGCCTGATTGCCTGGTTCGGCGCTGCCATTGTCGGCGTGATTCTGATGAACATCGGCGGCGTGTGGACCAACTGGTATGCCACCATCACCTTCTTTGTGGCCGCCATCCTGTATGCCTTGCTGATGCCCAAAGACAAGCAGAAACTGGTAGACGCATAAGTGATCATCATGCGCTAAAACGTTTTCAGGCAGCCTTTAAGGCTGCCTGAAAACGTTTTACACGACATCCCCACTGTATTTGTGCACCCGCACATAAGTTTGCACCCTGCTGCAAATTCCCTACACCCTCAAACAAGAACGGCTTGCCCCTTCGCCTTTAATCTTCGCCGACTGCCGCAAAGGGCGAACGGATATTTCATTCGCTCTAGGGCAAACTGACCATTCGTTCACGGCTGCTTTTTTGTCAACCGTGCCCGCTTCTGCGTTGGAAATGCTCGCAAGGTGTCCAACCTTGCTGCGCTTTCCGCCTTGAATCGGACGCTTTTTCCTAAAAAATCAGCTGCGTGCCCAAATAGTCAGTTCGCCCGAGGCAATTTCCATCAAGGCCAAGTTGCCCGGTCTTTTCCGGCGCCACGGCACAGAAATACAAAGGAGCCCTGTTATGTCTCAAATCGACCCCATCACCCTGTCCGTGGTGCGTGGTGCCCTGGAAACCGCGCAGCGGGAAATGACGCTGACCCTGGAGCGCACCGCGCGCTCGAGCGTGTTTAATGTGGCGCACGACTACAGCAATGCACTGTTCGACCATATGCCGGAAATGATTTTGCAGGGCCAGGACATTCCCATTCACTTGGGCGGCCTGATGCCTGCCATGAAGGCGGTGGCCGCCTATTTCGGTGACGACATCCACGAAGGCGATGTGATTTACCACAACGACCCGGCATGGAAAGGCAGCCACATTCTCGACTGCTGTATGTACAAACCGGTATTTTATGAAGGCAAACTGGTGTTTTGGACCGTATGTAAAGGCCATGTGACCGACATCGGCGGCCCGGTACCGGCCGGTTACAACCCCAATGCCAAAGAAATTTACGCCGAAGGTCTGCGCATTCCGCCGGTGAAGCTGTGGGAAAAAGGCAAACGTCGCGAAGATGTGATTAATCTGATACATACCAATATGCGTGCACGCCGCGACCAGGAAGGCGATTTGAACGCCCAATTCGGCGCCTGCCGCGTGGGCGAGCGCAATCTGATCCGCCTGCTGGACAAATACGGTGTCGAAACCGTTCAGGCAGCCATTGCCGAATTGAAAAACATGGCCGACCGCCATATGCGCTCCATGATTGCGCAAGTGCCCGACGGCCAATACCGCGGCGAAGCCGTGCTGGAAGACTCCGGCCACGGCCAGGGCAATCTGACCATTACCGCCGACATCACCGTGAAAGGCGACACCGTGCATGTGGACATCACCAGTCCGCCGCAAGTGCCCTACTTCATCAATTCCTACGAAGGCAATTCCGTATCCGGCGTGTATCTGGGCCTGATGATGTTTGCCCAAGTGCCGCCGCCCTACAACGAAGGTCTGTACCGCTGCATGACCATCAACCTCGGCCCCAAAGGCACGCTGTGTAATGCCCAAGAACCGGCACCGCATGTGAACTGCACCACCACGCCCATGGAAACCCTCACCGATGCCGTGCGCAAAGCCTTTGAAGCGGCCGCGCCCGAGCGCGTCAGCGCCTCTTGGGGCCACGCTTCCGGCATCAATATCGCCGGTATCGACCCGAAAACCGGACAGGAATATGTGACCATGGTGATGGCATCGATTATTTCCGGTGCCGGCGCCACCCAGGTGATGGACGGCTGGCATGCCTGCGGCCCGCTGTGCTGCTTCGGCGCCTTGAGTTCCGGCGATGTGGAACTGTTGGAATACCAATACCCGATTCTGATTCACCGCTACGGCCTCACCACCGACAGCGGCGGCCCCGGCCGTTACCGCGGCGGTTGCGGCACGGTATGGGAAGTGGAACCGCTGGACCACACCATGACCGTGATTGCCTTTGGCGAAGGCCGCCAGATTCCGACCATGGGTGCCGCCGGTGCCACCGACGGCTTGGTGGAACGCAAGCTTGGCCGTTTGGAAATCGACCTGCCCGACGGCGGCAAAGAGGTGTATATCCAAAACACCATCACCGAAATCAAACCCGGCCAACGTGCGCGCAACTACAACCCCGGCGGCGGCGGCTACGGCAATCCGTTTGAGCGCCCGGCCGCCGATGTGGCCCACGATGTGCAATTCGGTCTGGTGACGGTGGAAGCCGCCGCCGCCGAATACGGCGTGGTGCTCAACGACGATTTGAGCGTGAACGAAGAAGCCACTGCGGCCAAACGTGCGGCCTAAACCAAGCCCTGGTTTTTCAGGCAGCCCTGAAAGCTGCAACCTTGATAAAACCTCAAGTGCCAACACCACACCGCCGTCATTCCCGCGAACGCGGGAATCCATGGGAAAACGGAAGCAACCCTATTTCAAACCATGGATGCATAAACGGACGGATGGATTCCCGCGTACGCGGGAATGACGGCAGTTAAGGTTTCAGGCTGCCTGAAAACCGCCAAACAAATTATTTAAAGATTCAATACAAAGGATAAACCATGAAAAGCGAATTCCGATTGGGCGTGGACGCCGGCGGTACTTTCACCGATTTCGTACTGGCCGAACGCAACGGCACCATTCATTTGTTTAAAGCCGCATCCACCCCGGAAGACGGTACGCTGGCGATTGCCGACGGCTTGAACCAGATGGCGGAGAAATTCGGCCGCAGCGTGGAAGACATCGTGCAAAACTGCGACTTCTGCATCAACGGCACCACCGTGGCGCTGAACGCACTCATCCAGCTCAAAGGTGTGAAAGTGGGCTTGCTCGCCACCGCCGGACACGAAGACAGCATCGAAATCCGCTTGGGCCACAAAGAAGAAGGCTACCGCTACGACGCCAGCTATCCGCCCGCACCGCAGCTGGCGCCGCGCAATCTGCGTTTCCCGGTACGCGGCCGTATGCTGGGCGACGGCAGCGAGCGCGAACCCCTGAACGAAGACGACATCCTCAAAGCCATTGAGGTATTCAAGCGCGAAGGCGTGCAAGCCGTGGCCATTTCCTTTATGTGGTCCATCAAAAACCCGGCGCACGAATTGCGCGCCAAAGAATTGGTGGAACAGCATCTGCCCGATGTGTTTGTGTGCTGCGGCAGCGAAGTCTATCCGCAAATCCGCGAATACACCCGCACCTCCACCACCGTGACCAATGCCTATCTGAGTCCGGTGATGGCCGCCTATGTGCGCAAAATCGACCAATACTTCAAAGATTTGGGTGCCAAACAACCGGTGCGTTACTTCCAGTCCAACGGCGGCTTGGCCGTGGGCGACATCATGCGCGAACGTGCCGTGAATGCCATCAACTCCGGCCCCGCCTCCGCGCCGCAAGCCGGTCTCACCCTGGCCGCGCCCTTCGGCATCGACAATGTGATTACCGTGGACATGGGCGGTACTTCCTTTGACATCACCATTGCCAAAGGCGGCCAAACCAGCCTCAACCGCGACATCGACTTCTTGCGTACCCGCATCGGCGTGCCCATGATTCACGTGGAAACCCTGGGCGCAGGCGGCGGCTCCATTGCCCACGTCAACAGCTTCGGCATGCTCGAAGTCGGCCCGCAAAGCGCCGGTTCCTTCCCCGGCCCGGCTTCCTACTGCAAAGGCGGCACCCTGCCCACCGTGACCGACGCCAACCTGGCTCTGGGCTACCTGAAAGACAAAGCGGTTTTGGGCAAGAGCGTCACTCTGGATGCCGGCAAAGCCCAAGCGGCGATTAAAGAGCATATTGCCGACCCGCTGAAAATCGATGCCGCCCACGCCGCCTACGGCATCAGCGCCATCGTCAACCAAAACATGGCCAACGGCATCCGCCGCATCACCATCGAGCAAGGCTACGACCCGCGTGACTTTGCCCTGATTTGTGCCGGTGGCGCCGCCGGTATGCACATCATTCCGCTGGCCGAAGAAATGGGCATCACCAAGGTGCTGGTACCGAAATTTGCCTCTTGCCTGTGCGCCTTCGGCCAAGTGATTTCCGATGTGAAATACACTTATCTGGCCACCGAAACCATGATGATCACGGAAGACGCCGATTTCACCGGCCTCAACCAAACCCTGAGCCGTTTGGAACAAGAGGGTATCGAACGCCTGAAACAGGACGGCTTTGCCGATGAGGACATCGTGATCGAGCGCAGCATGGAAATGCGCTACATGGGCCAGGTACACGAATGTACCGTGCAAGTGCCCAACGGTACTGTGGATGCCGGGCTGGCCAAAGAAATCCTCAACGCCTTCCACCGCCGCCACGAAGCACTGTTTACCTATGCCGAGGAAGAGAGCGAAGTGGAATTGGTGAATGTGGAAGTGACCATTCGCGGTTGTGTGGAAAAACCGGAAATCCCGCATATTCCGGCGGCCACCACCGGCTTTGAAGATGCACTGGTGGAGCACCGCAATATGATTTTCGACGGCAGCTACAACTGGATCAACAGCCCGGTGTACGACGGCACCAAGCTGTTTGCCGGACACACCATCCACGGCCCGGCCCTGATCGAAGAGCCGACCACCACCATTGTGATTAAAGAAGGCTGGCAGGCTTATCTGCACGAATCCGGCACCTATATGCTGACACCGGAAGCGTAAGCGCTTAACTGTCGAAAAACTTTCAGGCAGCCTTGGGTTTATCCCGGGCTGCCTGAAGGCGGTTAAAACGATACAACAGAGATTTACGCACAAATCAAAGTCACGCAGAATGCACGGAACTGTCTATCCATCAGAAAGGAAGGTGTCATGTTTCATGACGCACCGCTTTGGCTGTACCTGCTCTGTGCCGCTTCCGAAGTACTTGCCCTGTGGCTGATTTGGCGTCTCTGGCGCAGCAACGAAGCCCTGTTTTTCAAAATAGCGTTTTCGCTGCTTTGCCTGATCCCCTTGCTGGGCCCGCTGTTTACACTGACTTTTTTCAATATGCCGCCGCCCCATCACCCGGCATTTAAAGACAATATCCGCTTGCACGCAGACGTATTTGACCGCTGGCGGCATATTCTCAGTGAGAAAAGCCCCCAAGCCCGCCTGCAACTGTGGTGGCAATTAATGAACAAATACGATGAGCCGCCCCACAAAAAACGCGGCAAAAAGCGGCCGCCATCCTGATATTGCTGACGGTTTAAGCTATTTCATTAGAATAAAAAAGGTTTTTCAGGCAGCTTATACCGCAGCTGTTGCGGCTTAAGCGATATTAACCCGGCATTAGTGTAAAAAATCCACAAACAAATGACTGTCTTAGCGTTTGTTTATATACTGTGTGCCACATGGCCGTGCACACACCGACAAGCCCTGCCAATACAATAACAAGACCGTTCCCACGGCACCTGCCCATACAAAGGAGCACCACCCATGTCTGCGTCTTTTTCCACCCGCCAGGCGGCCACCGTTTCCGGCAAGCACGATTTGTGGCGCCAGGCCGTCAACGACACCTTTTTCCCGCTGGATTTGCGTTTCGCCCTGCACGACCGCTTTGAAGGCTGCCTGAACAACTGGCAGCTCGGCGACATCACCCTCACCTATATGCAATCCGCGCCCGCCGAATACCACCGCCTGCCGCAACATTTGCACAGCCTGCAACACAATGACGACGCCTTCTTGCTCACCCTGCCCTTGGACGAGAGCGTGGCCTTTACGCAAATGCAGCGCCAAGTGGAATGCCGCGCCGGCAATTTCCTGCTCGAACTCTCGCACGAGCCCTACCGCTTCAGCTACGAGCGCACCAACCGCCTCTGGGCCATCAAAATCCCCCACGCCGTACTCAACCGCCATGTACACCTGCCCGAACGCTATGTGGCGCATTTGTGGGACGGCCAATCCGGTGTCGGCTGGCTGTTGCAGCAATACCTGCATTTGTGCGGCCAGCAACTGCTGCTCAACAGCGATGCCGACAGCCGCCAACTCATGGGCAGACAAATACTCGAGCTCTTTACCCATATGGTGCGCCAGGGCGAACAAAAACTGATTTCCCCCGGCAGCGACACCCGCCGCTGCCATCTGCAACGCATCGAGCAATACATCCTCCGCCATCTGGAAGACACCCAACTCAACCCGCAAAAAGTGGCCGACGCCTGCCATATCTCCGTGCGCTACCTGCACAATCTCTTCGGCGACACCGGCACTTCTTTCGGCCAATGGCTGAAACAACAGCGCCTGCAAGCCGCACAGGATTTGCTCTCGCAAGCCCAATTCCAGCAAACCCTGGCGTCTGTGGCCTATCAGGTCGGTTTTACCGACCAAGCCCATTTCTCCCGCGCCTTCAAACAGGCTTACGGCCTGTCGCCCAAAGACTGGCTGCAACAGCAACGCCTTAACGAATCCGGTATATAAACCGATGATGCAAAATGTTTTCAGGCAGCCTCAAGGCTGCCTGAAAACATTGAAATACTTCAAATTCTGCTAGCGGATAATGCCGCGTTCCGAACTGGCCAAAAACGCACTCAAACGTTGCAGTTCCGGACGGGTTTCGGCCAGCGCGGCAATATTGGCCTTGGCCGTTTCCAGCGGCAAATCGCGCAGATACAGCTCTTTATAGGCGTTTTTCACCGCGGCGATTTCTTCGGCGCTGAAACCGTTGCGGCGCATGCCCTCGCTGTTGAGGCCGGCCGGTTCGGCGCGGTAGCCGGAGGCCATAAAATACGGCGGCACGTCTTTGTGCACCCCGGCGGAAAACGCGGTCATGGCGTAGTCGCCGATGCGGCAGAACTGGAACACCAGCGTATAACCGCCCAGCACCACATAATCACCGATCACCACATGCCCCGCCAGCGAAGCATTGTTGGCAAAAATGGTGTGGCTGCCGATCACGCAATCATGCGCCAGATGGCAGTAGGCCATAATCCAGTTGTCGTCGCCGACGCGGGTTTCGCCGATGCCGGTCACCGTGCCGGTATTGAAGGTGGTGAATTCGCGGATGGTATTGCCGTTGCCGATGACAAGCCGCGTCGGCTCGCCGCGGTATTTCTTGTCCTGCGGCTGCGCGCCCAGGCTGGCAAACTGGAAAATGCGGTTGTTCTCGCCTATGGAGGTATGGCCTTCAATCACCGCATGCGGGCCGATTTCCGTGCCCGCACCAATCTGCACGTGGGCGCCGATCACCGTGTAGGCACCCACCTTGACGCCGGAATCCAGCTCGGCCTTGGGGTCGATAATGGCGGTGGGGTGTATCAGGGTCATAGGAGTCCTTTCGGAGGATGTTTATTCGGTTTCAGGCAGCTCCTGTGAGCTTTGCGAAGTTCACAGCCTGAAATCATATTCTGCGGCCAAATACGCCAGCAAAGGCTGCAAAGGTGCGTGTTCGTTGGCTTTAACACCATAGCGGCGGTCGGCCTCATGGCGCGGCAGCAGGATTTCCGCCGCCCAAGCCGGACGGCCGTAACGGCAATACAGCACCGGCAACAGGCTAAAACTGATGATATTGCCGTAGCCGCGGCTGTTTTCCGGCAGCGCGCGCTGTTTGCGGTACAGCAGCGGCGCCTGTGCGGTGAGGCTGTCCCAATCGCCGCTGTGGGCGCAAAAATCATGAAATGCGGCCACCCGTTGCAGGATATCCTGCAATGTATGCTCCAGGCGGGTGATTTCGTGGAAGCGGCAGGTCATGTCTGCCTGCACCTTCGGCCCGAACAGGCCCAAATCACAGGCCAAGAGCGGCCCAAAAGGTGCGGCGCCGTAAATGTGCCGGTAAAGCTCATCGAGCACCGCTACTTCGGCGCCGACGCAAAATTGCATCGAAAACGAAATATCACCGCCGCGCAAACCGTGGCTGTAATAGCTTATTTCACGCATCTGCCCGTCAAAATCGCCACGAAACAACATGTCTTTGACACGGTGACGGTAGCCCAAAGGCGCCAATTGTTCCGCCAACAGGGCGAGGATGTATGTGCGGTGGGCGGCGGCGGTTTTAATGCCGCCAGCAGGTAGGGTATCCATATTGTTCACCTGCGTGCCGGTTTTCAGGCAGCACCCGCCTTAAGGACTGGTAAAGGGGCTGCTGCCGCTCGCCAACACACCCAAAAACAGCGCTTGTATCGGCAAAGTCACAATATCGGTGGCGACTGCCCAGGGCAGGAGGACTGCACCCTGCACGATTTTATTGCGGCGCACCGTTTTTTTCACCGTGAGCGCTACCGGAATCGGGGTTTCAAAGCGGTATTGGTAATCCATGTTTTTCGGTTTGGCATACATCTGCCCGCCAACGCTCATGCACAAATAACGGTGCCCGTCGAGGCTTTTTTGGAATTGCAGCGCATCCAGCTTTTTTTGCTCGCCGGCACGTTCTGCCGCGCTCAATTCGGTATTTTCAATATAGCTCAGGCAGAAATCGCCCTTAAAAGTGTGATTGTCGAGATTGTATTCCAAGGGGAAAGTGCTGCCCGCCATCGGCTTGAGCGCCGGGTGGTGTACCACAAAGGCCCGCGACAGCTTGACGTTGAGGATGGGTTCCAGTTTTTCGCTGCCCTCGCTCTGCGGTGCCTGGGTATTAAAGCGCGAACTGGTGATCACGTAGATATAGCGGTCGCCCAACATCACCAACTCGTTTTTCGGCATGGTCTGGCTGTCGGCCTTGGTGCGTCCGAAGGCGATGACGGCATCGGTTTCCTGGCTGGTTTTGGTTTTCTCGGCCGAGCCTCTGAGATGCTCAACAGCCATAAAGGTGCTGCAACTGCTTAAAGAAAACGCAGCGAGCACGGCGGGAATGGTATAACTCAGTTTCATATCGATATCCTGTGATGTTGGGCGCAGGCTGCCTGAAAGCCCTCAGCACCCCTCCCGCAATGTGCCGGTGCGGGTTTTTCCCAGCGGCTGAATGGCCGCCACTTCGCCGTAATAATGGCGGCTGTCGCATTCCACGCCCATGGCAAAACGGGAGAGGGTGATGCGTGCCGGGCGGCTGAGGCTGCCTTGCCGCTGCTGCCAGAAACGGCCGGGCTCACCGCCAAAGTGGCGGCGCACCATGCGCTGCAATTCGGCTTTGTGTGCCGTATCATCGCCGCTGTACATGCCTTCATACCACGGGCGGCTCAAATCGATGTCATTGAGCTTAATGCGGATATCCGCCTCGTGGTAATCATCGCGTACAAAGGGCAGACGGGCACGGCTGCGCTTATCGGGTTGGAAAGAGACTTCCAGCCAGCGCTCGTCATCCACGCCCGTCCATTCGGCATGCAGACGGCCCGTGAGGGTGATGCGGCCTTTAAATATGGTCAGATTGCGCCGCGTGTCGGTAAAGTCGTGTTGCAAGGGTGTGCCGGCGGGGATTTGCCATTGGCTTTCGGCCAGATGCGGCTCAGCCGCCACGGGTGCGGCCGCCAGTCCCAACCATGCGGCCATCAGTCCCAAACCGAGATATGGGTGCTTCATGATTCAAGCCCTCCTGTACAAACAACACAACAAACAACACAGGCTGCCTGAAAAGTTTTCAGGCAGCCTGTACCGTGATTTATACCTTGCGTTTGGCGCACATGATTTCGGCCTCGGCGGCCACCTGGTCGTCTACCTTGGCCACCACTTTGAATTTGCCGATGTCGCGTTTGTGTGCCAGCAGTTCCACTTCAAACACCAGCTGGTCGCCCGGCACCACTTGGCGTTTGAAACGGGCGTTGTCGATGCCGACAAAGAAATAGATTTCGTCATCCGCGCGGCCTTCGCTGCTGAGTATGGCCAGGGTGCCGGAGGCTTGGGCCATGGCTTCGATAATCAGCACGCCGGGCATCACCGGAAAATCGGGAAAATGGCCTTGGAAAAACGGCTCGTTGATGGTGACGTTTTTGATGGCACGCAGGCTTTTGTGCACTTCGTAATCGGTCACACGGTCGATCAGCAAAAACGGATAGCGGTGCGGCAGCAGTTTTTGCAGGGTGCGGATGTCCAGCGGTAAGGTATATTCCATGCTTATTCCTCGTTATTTTGATTCGGCGCTATTTTGACCCGGCTCGCGCTCTTCCAGCCGCTTGAGGGTTTTGTGCCATTCGTGCAGATGCCGCACGTGTACGGCGTTGCGCACCCATTCTTTGTGGGTTTGCAGGGGGTAAGACGAAGCATAATGCCCCGCCTCTTTAATGCTGTGGCTCACCAGTGTGCCGCCGCCGATGACGGTGCGGTCGGCTACCTGAATATGGCCGACAAACATGGCGGCACCGCCAATGATGCAGTAGGCGCCGATTTCAGTGCTGCCGGCAATGCCGACACATCCGGCAATGGCGGTGTGCGCACCGATTTTGACATTGTGGGCAATCTGCACCAGATTGTCGATGCGCGCGCCCTCGCCAATCACGGTGTCGCTCAAGGCGCCGCGGTCTATGGTGGTATTGGCGCCGATTTCCACATCGTTGCCGATCAGCACGCCGCCCAGTTGCGGAATTTTGTACCACGCGCATGCCCCGGCATCCCAGGCATTGCCGAAGCCGTCGCCGCCGATCACGCTGCCGGAATGAATCTCCACGCGCTCGCCCAAACGGCAATCGCTGTACAGCGTCACATTCGCATGCAATACGCATCCGGCACCCAAAACCGAATTCTCGCCGACCACACAGCCCGGCCCGATGCGGCAGCCGGAGCCGATCACCACACCGGCTTCAATCACCGCCTGTGCGCCGATGTCGCAATCTTCGGCAATATCCGCCGTGGGGTCGATGGCCGCACTGGCATGGCGCAGGCCGCGTGCCACAGGCGCAGGGTGGAACAAACGCGCCACGCGGGCAAAATAAAGATAGGGGTCGTCGGCCACAATCAGGCTGCGTTCGGGCGGGAACTCAGTCGCCATTTTCGGCGACACAATCAGCGCCGCGGCTTCGGAAGCCAGAGCCTGGGCTTTGAATTTGGGATTGCTTAAAAAGCTGATGTCGCCTTGGGCGGCCCCGGCCAAGGGCGCCAGACGGGCCACGGCCACATCGGCGCCTTGTACGGTGCCGCCCAAAACGGCGGTGATGTCGCTGAGCAGGCGGGCAGTCATGCGCACGCCGCTTATTGTGCGTTGAGGATGCGGATCACCTCGTCGGTGATGTCGTATTTCGGGTCGAAATACACCGCCTCGGTGATGATGCCGCTGTAACCGCGGCGGCGCGCCAAGTCTTGAATGGCGCGATAGACACTCTGCTGGAAGGAGACAAACTCTTCATTGCGGCGCAGATTGTATTCTTCCAACAGCTGGGCTGCCTGCAAACGGTAATCTTGATCCATGGCCAACATTTGTTGCAGCTGTTTTTCACGCTCGGCAACACTGAATTTACCGTTTTCCAAACGCTGTTTGAACGCCAGCCCCGACTCGCGCATTTGTTCCAGTTTGATCTGACGCTCGCCAAATTCACGGTTCAGCATCTCTTGCACCACAACTGCCTGCTTGCTTTCCTGGAAAATACGCGCCAAATCCACAAAACCCAATTTTTGGGCATAGGCGGCGCTGGCCGCACCCCAAGCCACAAGCACGACTGTGCAGCGTGCCGCACGGTTTATCCAAGTCTTCATCATGCATCAACCCGACTTAAAAAGTGGTACCCAGCTGGAATTGGAAGCGCTGGATCTGGTCTTCTTTTTTCTTCTTCAAAGGATAGGCGTAACTGAACTTCATCGGCCCCATGGGCGAAAGCCAAGTCACCGCCACACCGGTTGAATAGCGCAATTCGTTACTGAAGGTAGATTTATGGACACCTTGATACACACTGCCGCCGCTGGCAATCAAAGCACCGTCATTGTAGGTTTTGCCATCCCACACGCTGCCGGCATCAGCAAACACACCCAAACGCACCGTACGGTTGTCCTTCACGCCAGGAAAGGGGAACATCAACTCGGCTGTAGCATAGGCTTTATAATTGCCGCCCAAGCTACTGGCACCACTGTCATAGCTGCAGACGCCGTCGCTGCAAGAGCGGTTTTTGTATTTCGGCCCCAGGGTACCGCTTTCGTAACCCCTTACCGAGCCCAAGCCGCCGCCATAGAAACTCTGGAAGAAGGGCAGCTCTTTGGTTTTGCCGTAGCTGTCGGCATAACCAAGCTCACCACCCAGCATCAAGGTGACATTTTTACTGATGGGGAAAAACCATTTTTGGTCATGAGTGAGGCTGTAATATTGCAGACCGCCCGGCAGGCCGGCATCCAGATTTACGCTGGTGATATAGCCGCGGGTTGGCCACAGCGCACTGTCGGTCTTGTTACGGCCCCAGCCGATATTGCCTTTAAAAATCCAGTTGTTGGCACCATTGAGATCGACAAAATCCTGATAACGCTGCGGCGGCGTCGGATTCTCATACAGCCTCACCCCCAAGCGCTCCACCGCCAGACCGAAGTTGACACGGTCGTACTCGGTTACCGGCACGCCCAAGCGGGTGCCGACACCGTAGGTGGTGGTTTTATAGCCTTGCTGGTTGCTGTTGGATTTGTAGGGATTGTAAGTGCGGTAGTACACATCGTAACCCAGGCTCACGCCGTCGGCAGTGAAATAGGGGTCTGTAAACGACAAAGAGGCCACGCGGTTCACCTTGGCATTGGAAATACGCGCACTGGCGGATTTGCCGGTACCGAAGAGGTTGTCCTGCGCCACACCGGCAGACAGCACCAGGCCGTCATCCTGCGACCAGCCTGCGGCCAAGTCCAGCGAACCGGTGGAACGCTCTTTTACCGCCACATCCAAGTCCACCTGGTCGGGTGCACCTTCCTGCGGCACGGCATCCAGCTGCACGTTTTCAAAATAACCCAAGAGTTCGATACGCTCTTTGGAGCGCTGGATTTTACCCAAGTCATACGGTGCGCTTTCCATTTGACGCAATTCGCGGCGGATGACTTCGTCGCGGGTTTTGTTGTTGCCGCTGATATTGATTTGGTTCACATACACCTTGCGGTCCGGCACCAGCAAGAGGGCGAAATCCACTTCGCCGCTTTGCGGATTGGCATTCGGGCGCACGTCTACCTGGCTGAAAGCATAACCGGCGCTGCCCATGCGGTCCTGAATGGCCTTGAGGCTGTCCATCATCTGGCTGCGGTTGTACCAGCGGCCTTTTTTCATGGTCAACAGACGGGTGAGCTCTTCCATCGGCACTTCGCGGCTGTCGCCGTCCAGCACCACATCACCCCAGCGGTAGCGTTCGCCCTCGTGCACGGTGATTTTGATGGTTTGTTTTTTCTGGTCTTCGCTGGTATCCACCGCCACATCGGTAATGCCGAAATCGAAATAACCGTTGTTGTGGTAGAAATCGTTGATGCGTTCCAAGTCTTCGCGGAACTTGGTGTCGGAGAAGCGGTTGCTCTTGGAAATCCAGGTAAACAGGCCGCTTTCGCTCAAAGACATCTGCTTGCGCAGGCGGCTGTCGGAATAGCGCTCGTTGCCTTCAAACTCGATGTCGGTAATGCGGGTGGTGACACCTTCGTTGATTTTGATGTCGATGGCCACGCGGTTGCGTTCCAAGCGGGTCACTTCCGGGGTGATGACGGCGGTGTTTTTACCGCGGTTGCGGTATTCCTGCTGCAAACCGGCCACGGCCTGGTTTAAGGTAGCCTGATTGAAAGACATGGACTGACCGAGGCCGAAACCGGCCAGGTTTTTGCGGATGTCTTCATTGCTCAGCGTTTTGCCGCCGCTCACAGTGAGGCTGCTGATGATGGGGCGCTCCACCACGGTCAGCAAGACCTGGTTGCCGGAAGTTTCCACGCGCACATCGTCAAAAAAGCCGGTGGCGTAGAGGTTTTTAATGATTTCTTCGCCGTGTACGTCGGTGAAGGTGTCGCCGATTTTCACCGGCAGATAGTTGAATACGGTGGAAGGTTCGGTGCGTTGCAAACCTTCAACGCGGATGTCCTGAATGGTAAACGGCGCGGCTGCCAGAGCCACGGAAGACAGGCTCAAGGCCATAACGGTTGCCGCGATGTGTTTCAATTTCATAGTCTATCCAAGCAAACGGGTAATATCGTTAAAAAACGCCACCAACATAAACGTTAACATAATAAAAACGCCCAAGCGCATGCCCAATTCCTGCACGCGCTCGCTCAAGGGCCGGCCACGCAGCCACTCAATAGAATAATACAGTAAATGGCCGCCGTCCAATACCGGCACCGGCAATAAATTCATAATCCCCAGGCTCAGGCTGACAAAAGCCAGAAATTCGATATAGCTCTGAATGCCGTCGCGCAGGGTGCGTCCGGCCACATCGGCAATCGCCACCGGGCCGGAAACATAGCGCAACGAAGCCTCACCGGTCACGAGTTTGCCAAAGAAACGCAACGTTACCCAAGAATAATGCGCGGTTTTCTCGGCACCGAGGCTGAAGGCTTCGCCGATGCCGGGCACATAGCGGTGACGCACCTGCCGGGCCCATTCCGGGTCGGCCATGGGAATGACGCCGATGATGCCGACAATACGGCCGTCGGCGGCCACGCGCGATTCGGGACGGACGGCCACGGTATGCTGCTGGCCGTCGCGCTCATAGGTGATTTCCAGTTTTTGTCCGGCGCTGCCGCTGATTTTGGCCACCAAGTCATGCCATTGCGCCACACCCTCGCCATCGATGGCCAGCAGGGTATCTCCGGCTTTGAGACCGGCATGCGCCGCCGGGCTGTCCGGGGCGACATCGCCGATGCGGCGGGTGATTTTGCCCGGGCTCATGCCGATATAGCCGTTGTGTTTGGCCACTGCCGCCGCAGCGGGCGTACCGGCCACATCAATCACGCGCACGGCTTCCCCACCCTCTTCGGTCTGCACCGCCACATCCACCTTGCCGCCGTTGAGCTGCAAAATAATCGCGGTTTGCGCATCGCCCCAGTCTTTCACCGCGGCACCGTTCACGCTTTGGATGCGGTCGCCGGATTTGAAACCGGCTTGCGAGGCGATGGATGCGGGTTCTACCGTGCCCACCCACGGGCGGATTTCGGTAACGCCGAAACTGAAGCTGGCGCCATAAAGCAGCACCGCCAACACCAAATTGGTCAGCGGCCCCGCAGCCACAATGGCAATGCGTTTGGCCGGATGCTGTTTGTCAAAGGCATAAGGCAGGTCGGCTTCGGCCACATTGCCCTCGCGGGTATCGACCATTTTCACATAGCCGCCCAAGGGAATCGGCGCCAGACACCACTCGGTGTCGCCGCGCTTTTTCTTCCAAAACGGTTTGCCGAAGCCCACGGAAAAACGCACGACCTTCACCCCGCACCAGCGCGCCACCAGATAGTGGCCCAGCTCGTGCAGGCTGACCAGAATAACGATGGCGGTGATAAACGCCAACAAAGTCAGTAACAAAATACGTCCTTATTGATTTAAAACACGGTAATGGTTGCGCACCCACACTTGGGCGGCGGCACGCACCTGTTCGTCCAGATGCAGCAGCGCTTCCACGCTGTCGGCCTGTTGGTGGCCGTAATTGTCCAAACAATGCTCGACCAAAGCGGCAATGGCGGTAAAGCCGATGCGTTTGGCCAGGAAGGCCGCCACCGCCACTTCGTTGGCGGCATTGAGCACGCAGGGCGCGGCCTTGCCCGCCTGCATGGCTTCATAGGCCAGTTGCAAGCAGGGGAAGCGCACGAAATCGGGGCGGTTGAAGGTGAGTGCGCCAACGCGGGCAAAATCCAGTTTGTCCACTCCGGCATCCAGCCTTTCAGGCAGCCCCAGGCAATAGGCAATGGGGGTGCGCATGTCCGGCAGGCCCATTTGCGCCAGCACCGAACCGTCGGCATAGCGCACCATGCTGTGCACAATGCTTTGCGGGTGGATGACCACCTCCAGTTGCGCCGGTGCGGCGTTGAACAACCAGTGCGCCTCAATCAGTTCCAAGCCCTTGTTCATCATGGTGGCGGAATCGACGGAGATTTTCTGGCCCATGCTCCAATTGGGATGCTGCACCGCCTGCGCCGGGGTAATGGCGGCAAAATCGGCCAAGTCGGTGTGCAGGAAGGGGCCGCCGGAAGCGGTCAGCACCAAAGAAGACACTCCGGCACGCGCCAAGTCGCCGTCGAAGTTTTCAGGCAGCACTTGGAAAATGGCATTGTGTTCGCTGTCTACCGGCAATACTTTGGCGCCGTGCCGGCGTGCGGTTTCCATAAACAGCGCCCCGGCCACCACCAGGGTTTCCTTATTGGCCAGATAAATGGTTTTGCCCGCCTTGGCCGCCGCCAGGGTGGGCAACAGACCGGCGGCACCGACGATGGCGGCCATCACCGCATCCACTTCGCTGCCGGCAGCCACATCGCACAGCGCCTGTTCGCCGAACAGCACTTCGGTGTCCACCGCAGCAGCCTGCAAACGCTGGCGCAGGGCTTGGGCGGCGGTTTCGTCGGCCACCACCGCATAGCGCGGTTTGAACTGCTGGCACTGTTCGGCCAGTTTTTCCACCTGACGGTGGCCGGTGAGCGCCACCACGCGGAAACGCTCCGGATGCCGTGCCACCACGTCCAAGGTGTTCTCGCCGATGCTGCCGGTGGCGCCCAATAGTGCCAGCCTAATCATATAACCCTCGCTATTTAAGATTTTCTATAGCCGCCCATCCTGCCGATGGCGGTTTTGCGGGCGGGTATAATACCAATCCAAAAAAATAATCTAAAAAGGATAGGCTTGCTTTATAGCATGCATTATCTTGATCAAGATCCTGCGACTGCGCGCAGGATGACTGTGTGTCGTCATTCTGCGCGTAGCGACAGCGAAGTCGCAGAATCTGTTTCAGGTAGCCTTCTTTTTTATATTTATAGTCGAATAAAATAAGAACGAGGCAAGGCAGCAAGCCGCAGACAGTACAGATAGTACGGCAAGGCGCAGCAACGCCGTATCGTTCTTATTTTAAATGACTATAATTTTTAAATTGGTATAAAACCCGCCCCTACATCGCAACTGAAATATTAATTAAACCAAACCTGGCAGGCGGCATATACCGCCAATACCGCAATCAGGGAATCAATGCGGTCGAATACGCCGCCATGACCGGGCAAGAGATTGCTGCTGTCTTTGATGCCCGCAGCCCGTTTAAACCAGCTCTCCAGCAAATCGCCCCAAATACTGACCACCGCCAGCAGCATGGCGATCCACACCGACGACCACAGGCCGCTGCCGAAACTGAAACCGCTGCCGCTGTTGAGCCAGGCTGCATACAGCGCCACGCACAGCAAGGCACCAAGCGCGCCTTCCCAGCTTTTTTTGGGGCTGATGACCGGTGCCAAATGGCGCTTGCCGAAGGCGCGGCCGACAAAATAAGCCGCCACATCCGCCAGCCACACCAGTACCATCACCGCCAGCAAATCGGCGGCATAAGCGGCATCGGGGCGCAGACCGATGAGTGCCAGCCAAAACGGCAGCATCAGCATCCAGCCCAAAAGCATGCCGCGCCCGTTGGCTTTCAGCGTCCATTTGCGGTACAGCCACAGCGGCACCACGCACAGCCAGAATACCAGCACCGCCAGCCAAAACAGATGCGCCAGCCAGCCGGTGGCCAAACCCTCGTCGTTCACGGCATACAGGAGCACGCCCAAGACGAAGCTGGCGCCGAGATAGCGGCGGGTTTGCTGCCCGTTCAAGCCGCAGATGCGTGCGTATTCCCACAGCGCAATCAGCGCAATCAGGCCGCCAAACAGCGCCCACAGGCCGCTGCCGGCATAAAACAGCATGCCCACCATCAGGGGCAGCAAAACCAGTGCGGTCAGAATTCTTTGTTTCAACATGATCGGAAACCGCCCTCAAGGCCGCTGTTGCTGCAGCGGCAATTGTTCGGAAGTACGCCCGAAACGGCGCTCGCGGCGGCGGTAAGAGGCCAGCGCCTGCGCCAAGGTGGCGGCATCGAAATCCGGCCACAGCACATCGGCAAAATAAAATTCGGTATAGGCCAGCTGCCACAACAGGAAATTGCTGATGCGCTCTTCGCCGCCGGTGCGGATAAACAAATCCGGCTCGGGCGCATCGCCCAGCGACAGATAAGGGCGCAAGGTGTCTTCGGTGAGCGGGTGATGGCCGTCGGCCACGGCGCGGTTGACGGCCTGCAAAATATCCCAGCGGCCGCCGTAATCGGCGGCGATATTGAGACACAGGCCGGTATTGGCAGCGGTGAGCGCCTCGGCGGCTTCGATACCGGCCACGATTTCCGGCGCGAAACGGCTGCGGTCGCCGATGATGCGCAAACGCAGGCCGTTGTCGTGCAGGCGGCGCACTTTTTTCTGCAAAGACTGCATAAACAGCTGCATCAGAAAGCCGACTTCATCTGCCGGGCGGCGCCAGTTTTCGGTAGAAAAGGCAAACACCGTCAGCTGCGCCACACCCAGCCGCGCGCATTCGGACACCAGGTTTTCCAGGGCATCGAGACCTTTTTTGTGCCCCATGACGCGCGGCAGCAGGCGTTTTTTCGCCCAGCGGCCGTTGCCGTCCATAATCACGGCGATGTGGCGCGGCACATCGCTGTAATCGGGCAGGGATTGGGTGCTGCTTTTCAAGAATGATCCTTTTCAGGCTGCCTGAAAGCCTTAAATGGCCATCAGGTCCTGTTCTTTGTTGGCCAGCAGTTTGTCGATTTCGGCAATGTATTTGTCGGTGATTTTCTGAATGCCTTCTTCACCGCGGCGGGCATCGTCTTCAGTGATTTCTTTGTCTTTGAGCAGGCGTTTGAAATCGCTGTTGGCATCGCGGCGCACATTGCGCACCGCCACGCGGCCGTCTTCGGCTTCGCTGCGCACCACTTTAATCAGGTCTTTGCGGCGCTCTTCGGTGAGCATGGGCATGGGCACGCGGATCACATCGCCCATGGCAGCCGGGTTCAGGCCGAGGTTGGAATCGCGGATGGCTTTTTCCACCGCCGCGGCCATATTGCTTTCATACACTTTCACACCGATGGTGCGCGCATCCAGCAGGGTGACATTGGCCACTTGGCTTACCGGCACCGGGCTGCCGTAATACTCCACTTCCACCTGGTCGAGCAGGCCGGCGTGGGCGCGGCCGGTACGGACTTTGGCCAGATTGTCGCGCAGCACTTCCAGCGACTTCTGCATTTTTTCTTCGGCGTGTTTTTGAATGTCGTTAATCATGTTTTTTCCTGTTGTTTGTGTTTCAGGCAGCCTGTCGCAACAGACTGAGACCTTTGAAAAACCTTCAGCTGTGGATGCAGTTCAAGGCGTAGCAGCGCAGCGAGCGCAGACATATCATGTACAAGGCTAAGCGAGCGAGCAGTACCCCTACGGGCATAAACTTCCAACACAGAAATGCGCCGCAGATGGAGGTTTTGCAGAGGACTCAGGCTGCCTGAAATATTATCGCAGTAAAGCGCACATAGTACCTTATCTTGCCCCTGCTTCCAAGCAGCAGGGCGGCTTAGACGTGTACCAGCGTACCTTCGTCTTCACCCAGAATCACGCGCTTGAGTGCGCCTTCCTTAAAGATGCCGAACACCACGATGTTCAGCTTCTGTTCGCGGCACAGCGCAAAGGCGGTGGCGTCCATCACTTTCAGATTATTGCTGATGGCTTCGTCAAAGGTGACGGTTTGGTAGCGGGTGGCCGCCGGATCTTTTTTCGGGTCGGCGGTATAGACGCCGTCCACATTGGTGGCCTTGAGCATGATGTCGGCGTTCATTTCCGCACCGCGCAGGGCGGCGGCGGTGTCGGTGGTGAAGAAGGGGTTGCCGGTACCGGCGGCGAAAATTACCACCTTGCCCTCTTCCAGATACTGGATGGCTTTGGGGCGGGCATAGGTTTCGGTAATCGCCTGCATGGACAGCGCCGACTGTACGCGCGCGGTCACGCCCAGGGTTTCAAAGGCTTCTTTCAGGGCCAAGGCATTCATCACCGTGGCCATCATGCCCATATAGTCGGCGGTGGCGCGGTCCATACCTTTGGCCGATTGGGCCATGCCGCGGAAGATATTGCCGCCGCCGACCACCACCGCCACTTCCACGCCGAGGTCGACCACCTCTTTGACCTGGCCGACAATCTGCATAATGGTGTCGCGGTTGATGCCGAAGGCGTCCGGCCCCATCAGGGCTTCGCCGGACAATTTCAATAAGATGCGTTGGTATTTGGCTGGGGCGGTCATGGGCTTCTCCGGTTGGGTAATAAAAGGGGATAGAGGCTAGGGAAAACAACGGCTCGGCGCAGTAGGGTGGGCATTCTTGCCCACCAATTACGTCTTCATTATCCGGCCAGGACGGTGGGCAGGAATGCCCACCCTACTTAACCGTTGTATCCAATCAGTTTGGCAAAGCTTGCAGGCTGCCTGAAAAGATATTCAGGGTTTTCAGGCAGCCCTAAAACAATATTTAAAAAAACACCCCGACCCAGTAATACTGAATTCGGGGTGTTTTTCATGGCGGGGATTACACCTTGGCGGCAGCGGCCACTTCGGCAGCGTAATCCACTTCTTTTTTCTCGATGCCGTCACCCACTTTGTAGCGGACGAAAGACACCACTTCGGTACCGTTCTCTTTCAGGAACTGGGCCACGGTTTGGTCCGGGTTCATCACGAAAGGCTGGCCGTTCAGAGTGACTTCGGCCAAGAATTTCTTGATGCGGCCTTCCACCATTTTGGCGGCGATGTCGGCCGGTTTGCCGGATTCGATGGCTTGTTGGGTGTAGATGCGGCGCTCTTTCTCTACGGTTTCGGCGTCCACCTGGTCTTCAGACACGCATTGCGGTTTGGCCGCCACGATGTGCATGCCCACTTTGCGCGCCACGTCTTCGGCACCTTTGAACTCAACCAGCACACCTTCGGTAGCCAGGGCGCCGTGGATGTAGGCTACCAGGCTGTTGGCGGTGTCGATGATTTCAAAGCGGCGTACGGACATATTCTCGCCCAGCTTGGCGATGATGGCTTTGCGCTCTTCTTCTACCAGGGCGCTCAGCTCTTCCACATTGGCCGGTTTTTTCTCGGCAGCGGTTTTGGCTACGGAATTGGCAAAGGCCACGAAGCCCGCGTCTTTGGCCACGAAGTCGGTTTCGCAGTTCACTTCCACCAAGGCGCCGACATTGCCGTTGACGGCATAGGCCAGCACGCCTTCGGCAGCGGTACGGCCTGCCAGCTTGCCGGCTTTGGCGCCGGATTTCACGCGCAGGATTTCTTCGGCTTTTTCCATATTGCCTTCGGCTTCCACCAGGGCTTTTTTACATTCCATCATGCCCAGACCGGTGGCGGCGCGCAGGTCGGCAACCATTTTTGCGGTAATTTCAGCCATTTTAGCTCCTTAATTCTTAATATCTAATCACTTATCTGTTTGCAGCCGGATTGGGGCTGCCTGAAAAAAGGGGCTCACGCCCCTTTTTGAATGCCTTATTCGGCGGCTTGGGTTTCTTCAGCAGCAGCTTGTGCGGCTTGAACCACTTCCTGCAGAGACTGGGATTTGCCTTCCAGAATCGCATCGGCGATGCCGCGGCAGTACAGGCGGATGGCCTTGGCAGAATCGTCATTGCCCGGAATCACGTGTTTTACACCGTCGGGGCTGTTGTTGGTATCCACCACGCCGATCACCGGGATGCCCAGTTTGGCGGCTTCAACCAAAGCACCGTGCTGGTAGCCTACGTCAATCACGAAAATGGCGTCCGGCAGACCTTTCATATCTTTGATGCCGCCCAGGGAACGCTCCAGCTTGGCTACGTCGCGTTGCATTTCCAGGATTTCTTTTTTGCTGAAACCGGCTTCGGCAGCACCTTCCAAGGCAGCGGTTTTTTCTTCCAGGCGCTTGATAGACTGTTTTACGGTTTTGTAGTTGGTCAGCATGCCGCCCAACCAGCGGTAATCCACATAGGGCGCACCGGCGCGTTGGGCTTCTTCTTTAATGATTTCGCGGGCTTGGCGTTTGGTACCTACAAACAGCACGGTGCCTTTGTTGGCCACCAGGCGGCGTACCACTTCCTGGGCTTCCAGGAACATGGGCAGGGTTTTTTCCAGATTAACAATGTGGATTTTGTTGCGGGCACCGAAAATGTACTCGGCCATTTTCGGGTTCCAGTAACGGGTTTGGTGACCAAAGTGTACGCCGGCTTCCACCATTTGGCGCATGGTAACTTGAGACATAATATTCCTTACAAAAGGGTTAAAACCGACACCAACGGCAAGAACCCGAAACCGGGCACCCTTTCACCGCAGTGCGCACGTTCTATATTGATAAACAAAATAAAAACCGGAGCTGCGTTGCCGCCCCGATGCTTCTTTTCCGTTTCAGAAGAAAAGCCCGCGCATCATACGCGGGTTTTGCCTTGATGGCAAGCAGATTGGGTAGTGTAGTCACCGTTTCCCTTGTCGTCCGCTTCCGTTTGTACCGGCGGCTGCATCCGTTCCGCCAGCTTGGCCAGGCGGTTGCGGCGGCGCACTTTCGCCACCCAAAACACAAACAAGGTGGGCAACACCGACCAAAACAACAGGTAAATCAGCATGCGCGGCACACTGGGCTGGGCGGCGCTGAACAAAATGGTGACAAACAAATAACCGATTAAAACGATGTACCACATGGCGGATGATGTTTCGGAGGAGTTGGAAAATGTGTTTCAGGCAGCCTGAAAAATACTCGGACAACAGGCATGGCATAATACCCGCTTTGCCTCTTGGGGGATATGCCCGTGTTTGCCGATGCCAAAACCGCCCTGCGCCGACATTTGCGCCGTTTGCGCCAAAATCTGCATCCGCGCGAACGGCAGCGTGCCACCCGCCGCAGCAACCGCCTGCTCTATCCGCTGATCAAGCGCGGGCGGCGCATCGGCGTGTATTGGGCGGTGGGCAGCGAGTTGTCGCTGGCAGACTTTATCCGCACCGCCCACCGCCGCGGCGCGCAGGTGTATCTGCCTTATATCGAGCGCGGGCGGCAACGGCTGTGGTTTACCCCTTACCGCCCCGGCCAGGCACAGGAGCGCGCGCAAAAGCGCAATCCGGCCATTCCGCAGTTTGCCGGTACACGCATCCGCGCCCACGGTTTGCAGGTGCTGGTGATGCCCTTGGTGGGGGTAGACGGGCAAGGGCGGCGCTTGGGTCAGGGTGGTGGTTTTTACGATGTTACGCTGGCGCATACCCGCGGTCGTTTGCAACCGCGCCGGGTGGGCGCGGGTTTTGCCTGCCAGCAGGTGGATGCCCTGCCGAGCGAGCCGCACGACATGCCTTTGAATGCCTTTGTCAGTGAAGCCGGCTATGCCCGTTTTACAATGACAGAAGGGCAGGAATGATTGAAGCCAAAAGCGTTACACGGTACACTTGGCGCGCTTTTTCAATATCGGTTTCTATTGGAACCGACCTTGGGATGTTATGAACACTGCTTTCGACGTCAAATCCACCCGCTTGGATGCCTTGTCCATCCAGCTGCAAACCTATGATATAACGGCCATTCAAACCGCGCTGGAGGCACGTCTTGCCCGCTTTGGCGATTTGCGCAATATGCCGTTTACGCTGGATGCCCATTATCTGGACAATCCGGCGCTCTTGGATTTGGGCCGTCTGATTGCGCTGTTTGCCCGTTACAATCTGCACATCATCGCCCTGCGCCACAGCAGCGAACAGTGGTCGGGCCTGGCCAAGCAGCACCGCGTGGCCTTCAGCATTCTGCCGCAAGAGCGCGCCGATTCCGTGGTCAAGCGCGTGGTTGCGGGCATGACCGATGCCGTACCCAATACCCCGTCCTCCGCACCGGCCGTTCAGGCAGCCGCGAAACCCGCAGCCGCTGCCGCGCCCGCATCAGCCCCTGCCGCCACCGTGCTGCCCACCATGATCATCGACCGGCCCATCCGCACCGGCCAGCAGGTGTATGCGGAAAATGCCGACCTTATCGTGCTGGGCTTGGTGAGCGAGGGTGCGGAAATCATTGCCGACGGTAACATCCATATTTACGGCCCTTTGCGCGGGCGGGCGCTGGCCGGGGCTTCCGGCAACAAACGGGCGCGCATTTTCGCGCAATTCATGCAGGCCGAACTGGTGTCCGTGGCCGGGATCTACCGCGTGTTCGACCAGACCCTGCCCGCCCATTTGAACAACCGGGCGGTACAGATTTATTTGCAGGACGAGCGTTTGGTCATCAGCGCCATTCAGGCTGCCTGAAATATTCATTGATTGTTTTTCATTCACATAAAGGAAATACCGTGGCAAAAATCATAGTGGTGACTTCGGGCAAAGGCGGTGTGGGCAAAACCACCACCAGCGCCAGCTTGGCAGCCGGTTTGGCTCTGCGCGGCCATAAAACCGCCGTTATCGACTTCGACGTCGGCCTGCGCAACCTCGACCTCATCATGGGCTGCGAGCGCCGCGTGGTCTACGACCTGATCAATGTGATTCAGGAAGAAGCCTCGCTGCACCAGGCGCTGATCAAGGACAAACACTGCGACAATCTGTTTATCCTGCCCGCCTCGCAAACCCGCGACAAAGACGCGCTCACCCGCGACGGCGTGGAACGCGTCTTGAAAACCCTCACCGACGAAATGGGTTTTGAATTCGTGATTTGCGACTCGCCCGCCGGTATCGAGCAAGGCGCGTTGATGGCGCTGTATTTTGCCGACGAAGCCATCGTCACCACCAACCCGGAAGTCTCCAGCGTGCGCGATTCCGACCGCATTCTGGGCATTCTGGCCAGCAAGAGCCGCCGCGCCGAAAGCGGTGCCGAGCCGGTGAAAGAGCACCTGCTCATCACCCGCTATTCGCCCGAGCGTGTGGAAAAAGGCGAAATGCTGTCTGTGGACGACATCTGCGACATCCTGCGCATTCCGCTCATCGGCGTGATTCCCGAATCGCAAAACGTATTGCAGGCTTCCAACTCCGGCTCGCCGGTCATCCACATGAACGACGCCGTGGCCGCCGAAGCCTACCGCGACGTGGTGTCCCGCCTGTTGGGCGAAGACAAACCCATCCGTTTCCTCGATGCCGAGAAAAAAGGCTTTCTGAAACGCTTGTTTGGAGGCTAAGCCATGTCTTTGATCAATATCCTCTTCGGCCGCAAAGACGCCAGCGCCCAAACCGCCCGCGACCGCCTGCAAATCATCATCGCGCAGGAGCGCGTGAAGAGCCAGGCGCCCGACTATCTGCCCACCCTGCAAAAAGAACTGCTGGAAGTCCTGTCCAAATACGTACACGTGTCTTTGGACGACATCCGCATTTCCCAAGAAAAGCAAAACGGCGTGGACGTGCTGGAACTCAACATCACCCTGCCCGAAGCCGCCAAAAAGGCCTGAGCATGACGCTCACCGAACTCCGCTACATCGTGGCGGTGGCGCAGGAAAAGCATTTCGGCCGCGCCGCCCAGCGCTGCTTTGTCAGCCAGCCCACCCTGTCCATCGCCATCAAAAAGCTGGAAGAAGAACTGGGCGTGACCCTGTTTGACCGCAGCAGCAGCGAAATCCTCGCCACGGCTGCGGGCGAACGCATCGTCGCCCAAGCGCGGCGCGTGCTCGAAGAGGCCGAACGCATCAAATGGCTGGCCACCGAGCAGCAAAGCGAGCTGGACGGCGTGTTCAAACTGGGGCTGATTTTCACCGTAGCGCCCTATCTCCTACCCAAACTCATCCTCGCCTTGCGCGGCATCGCCCCCGGCATGCCGCTGCAACTGGACGAAAACCACACCGACACCCTCACCGAAGCCCTGAAAAAAGGCGACCTCGATGCCGCCATCGTGGCCGAACCTTTCCAGGAGCCGGGTTTGGTGACCGTGCCGCTCTACGACGAAGCCTTTTTCGTCATCGTGCCCAAAGGCCATCCTTTCGAGGAGTTGGACGCCATCGACAGCGCCCGGCTGGCGGAAGAAAACGTGTTGCTGCTCACCGAGGGCAACTGCATGCGCGACAATGTGCTCGCCAGCTGCAACGAATTGGCCGCGCGCCAGAAAATCCAGGGCCTGGCCAATGCGGTACAGGGCAGTTCCATCAACACCATCCGCCATATGGTTGCCAGCGGCCTGGGCATCAGTGTGTTGCCCGCCACCGCCATCACCGACAACGACCACCTGCTCTTTAGCATGGTGCCGTTTGAAGCACCGGCACCGCAACGGCGCATCGTGTTGGCCTCGCGTCGTCAGTTCGTGCGCCCGCAGGCCCTGGCCGCCATCCGCAACGCCGTACTGGCCTCCAAACTGGCCGGGGTGCAGTTTGTGGAGGCTGCCTGAAAGTATTTTTTGGTGTGATACACAATAAAAAAGACGGGCTATCCCGTCTTTTTTGTTTTCAGGCAGCTGCATGCCCGGCGTATTTTCTCTATTTTCAGCTTTCCTTAATACCAATTCAAAAAATTAAGATAACAAGGCGGCGAGCCGAAGACAGTACAAGTAGTACGGCGAGACAACGAAGTTAGATTATTTTTTGGATTGGTATAAGCCGCAAATTTAATTGCCAAAACAATCTGCTTGCATCTGCAGCAAAATACTTATACCATGTTGTCTATACAACTGCGGACAAGCCGCCCCATTCCATCCCACACAGGAGAAACCCCATGTCCACGATGTTTCGCGATGTTGAAATCCGCGCCCCGCGCGGCTCGCAACTGAATGCCAAATCCTGGCTCACCGAAGCGCCCCTGCGCATGCTGATGAACAACCTCGACCCCGATGTGGCCGAAAACCCGAAAGAATTGGTGGTCTACGGCGGTATCGGCCGTGCCGCGCGCAATTGGGAATGCTTCGACAAAATCGTTGAAACCCTGAAAAAACTGGAAGACGACGAAACCCTGCTGGTGCAGTCCGGCAAGCCGGTGGGCGTGTTCAAAACCCACAAAGACGCGCCGCGGGTGCTGATTGCCAACTCCAATCTGGTGCCGCACTGGGCCACTTGGGAACACTTTAACGAGCTGGACGCCAAAGGCTTGGCCATGTACGGTCAAATGACCGCCGGTTCGTGGATTTACATCGGTTCGCAAGGCATTGTGCAAGGCACTTACGAAACCTTTGTCGAAGCCGGACGCCAACACTATAACGGCGATTTGACCGGCAAATGGATACTCACCGCCGGTTTGGGCGGCATGGGCGGCGCCCAACCGCTGGCCGCGTCCCTGGCCGGTGCCTGCTCGCTCAATATCGAATGCCAGCAGTCCAGCATCGACTTCCGCCTGCGCACCCGCTATCTGGACGAACAGGCCGCCGATTTGGACGACGCTTTGGCACGCATTGAAAAATATTGTGCCGAAGGCCGCGCCGTATCCATCGGCCTGTGCGCCAATGCCGCCGACGTGCTGCCGGAACTGGTGCGCCGCGGTGTGCGTCCGCACATGGTCACCGACCAAACCAGCGCCCACGACCCCTTGAACGGCTATCTGCCCCTGGGCATGAGCTGGGCCGAATACCGCGAAGCGGCCAAACGCGACCCGGAAGGCACGGTCAAAGCCGCCAAACAAGCCATGGCCGTGCATGTACAGGCCATGCTGGACTTCCAAAAAATGGGCGTACCCACCTTTGACTACGGCAACAACATCCGCCAAATGGCCATGGAAGAAGGCGTGGCCAATGCCTTTGATTTCCCCGGCTTTGTGCCCGCCTACATCCGTCCGCTGTTCTGCCGCGGCATCGGCCCCTTCCGTTGGGCGGCGCTCTCCGGCGATCCGGAAGACATTTACAAAACCGACGCCAAAGTGAAAGAACTGATTCCGGACGACGCCCATCTGCACCGCTGGCTGGACATGGCGCGCGAGCGCATCAGCTTCCAGGGCCTGCCCGCGCGCATCTGCTGGGTAGGCTTGGGCCTGCGTGCCAAGCTGGGTCTGGCGTTTAACGAGATGGTGCGCAGCGGCGAATTGTCCGCGCCGGTGGTGATCGGCCGCGACCATCTGGATTCCGGCTCGGTGGCCAGCCCCAACCGCGAAACCGAATCCATGCAGGACGGTTCGGACGCCGTATCCGACTGGCCGCTGCTGAATGCCTTGCTGAACACCGCCGGCGGCGCCACTTGGGTATCGCTGCACCACGGCGGCGGCGTGGGCATGGGCTTCTCGCAACACTCCGGTGTGGTGATTGTGTGTGACGGCACCGACGAAGCCGCCGCCCGCATCGCCCGCGTGCTCACCAACGACCCGGGTACCGGTGTGATGCGCCATGCCGATGCCGGTTATCAAATCGCCATCGACTGCGCCAAAGAGCAGGGTTTGAACCTGCCGATGATTACCGGCTAAGACCGGTTAGGGCTGCCTGAAAACCTTTCAAACCGTTTTCAGGCAGCCTGAGACCTTTGCAAAACCTCATGTGTCGGCACAAACACAAACCGACGTCATTCCCGCGAACGCGCACTACTGTCCGGGGAAAAACTTTCAGATAGCCTTGAAAAGCTTATCCGGCTTTATTTTTAAGGCTCAGAGCTTGTTTTGAACTCGAAAAAGGCTACCTGAAAACTAACGAACAAGCAGTAACTGAGTCCCCCCGCCTGCTGGCGGGCGGGGGCTAGGGGGCGGGTGGCGCTATAGACTTAAGTAATCAAAATTACTGAAGCTTTTGACTGCCGCCCCCCATCCTAGCCTTCCCCCGCTAAGCGGGAGAAGGGATAGGTTTCTGACACTGTTTACACTGCCGGATGTAATTCAGAGATTTTCCCGGACAGTAGTGCGCGAACGCGGGAATCCATGGTTAAACTTAAGAAACCATTTTTAAAACAATGGATTCATAAACGGATGGATGGATTCCCGCGTTCGCGGGAATGACGGCAGTTAAGGTTTTAGGCTGCCTGCGTAGCGTAGCGGAGTTGCGAAGCTCAAGCAGTTTTGCAAAGGTCTCAGCCTGTTTGCATCACACAGGGGTTTCCCCATTTATTGCCATTAAAGGAGCCGTCATGCACACATCAAACGCATTCTCTGCCGCTGCATTTAGTCAAAATGCTGGCCTTCAGCAGCATCGGCATCTTCATGTTCTTTGTGCCCATCGAATTGGGCGGACGCAGCACCATTTTGTTCGACCACGCCGCCAGCTATCTGGTGCGCGAATGGAAAACACCTGTGGCCGTGGCGGCCGTGCTGATGATGTTTTACGGTGCACTCTCGCCCATCTTCAACGGCAGCTGGAAAAAAGACCTCACCAACCGCATTCTCACGCTGTTCAAGCTGGCCGGTGTGGCCATCACCCTGCTCTATCTGGCCGGGGCGGCGCCTGCCTTTTTGATGGAAAAAGACATGCTGCCGTTTTTGTATGAAAAACTCAGCCTGCCCCTGTCCATGATCATTCCCATCGGCGCTTTGGCGCTGGCTTTCCTTATCGGCTTCGGCCTGTTGGAAATGGTGGGCGTGCTGATGCAGCCGGTTATGCGCCGTTTTTGGAAAACCCCCGGCTCTTCCGCCATCGATGCCGTGGCCTCGTTTGTGGGCAGTTATTCCGTCGGCCTTTTGCTCACCGACCAGGTGTACCGTGCCGGCAAATACACCGCCCGCGAAGCGGCGGTGATTGCCACCGGTTTTTCCACCGTGTCCGCCGCCTTTATGGTGGTGGTGGCCAAAACGCTGAACCTGATGGAATTCTGGAATTTCTATTTCTGGAGCTGCTTTATCATCACCTTTGCCATCACCGCCATCAGCGCGCGTATCCCGCCGATTACCCGCATCAATAACGACGGCGGCGTGCCCGACCGCACCATGTCGTGGTCGCAACGCCTGCCGTTTGCGCTGGAAAGCGGTATGCAGGTGGCCCGCAAAGCCGACAAACCGCTGCACATTTTGTGGTCGCATTTCTGGGCCGGTGTGCGCATGGCCGCCGCCATCCTGCCTTCCATCATGGCCATCGGCCTCACCGGCCTGCTGCTGGCCAAATACACGCCGGTATTTGACGCCTTGGGCATGCTCCTGGTGCCGTTTACCTGGCTGGGCGGTTTGGAAAACCCGCTCGTTGCCGCCAAAGGCATGGCCAGCGGCCTGGCGGAAATGTTCCTGCCCGCCATTCTGCTCAAAGAAGCCGACATCCTCACCCGCTATGTAACCGCGGTGATTTCGGTGAGCAGCGTGATTTTCTTCTCCGCACTGATTCCCTGTGTGCTCGCCACCAGCATTCCGCTCAATATCAAGCAAATGCTGCTGGTGTGGTTCCAGCGTACCGCCATCGGCATTTTGCTGGCGGCCGCCGTGGGCCACCTCGGCCTGTACATGGGCTGGATCAGCTAAACCCGCATTACCCTGACACCTGTTTCTTTAAGGAAAAAACATGTTCGATTTAACCATCCAACCCGGCCAGCTGAGTCTGGCCCAATTGCGCCGGGTATACCAACAGCCCTGCCGCCTGCAACTGGCCGACAGCGCCGCCGATGCCGTTGAGCGCAGCGTGGCCTGTGTGAACCGCATTGTGGAAGAAAACCGTACCGTGTACGGCATCAATACTGGTTTCGGCCTGCTCGCCTCCACCCGCATCGCCCGCGACGATTTGGAAAAACTGCAACGCGCCATTGTGTTGAGCCACGCCGCCGGTGTCGGCGAAGCGCTGGAAGACGCCACCGTGCGCCTGATCATGGTTTTGAAAATCAACAGCCTGGCGCGCGGTTTTTCCGGCGTGCGCCGCGTGGTGCTGGATCACCTCATGGCTTTGGTCAATGCCGAAGTTTATCCGCACATTCCGCTCAAAGGTTCGGTGGGTGCTTCCGGCGACTTGGCGCCGCTGGCGCACATGAGCCTGCTGTTGTTGGGCGAAGGCAAGGCCCGTCATAACGGCCAATGGCTGAGCGCGGAAGAAGCCCTGGCCAAGGCCGGCATTCCCGCCATCGAACTGGCCGCCAAAGAAGGCTTGGCCTTGTTGAACGGTACCCAGGTATCCACCGCCTTTGCCCTGCGCGGCCTGTTTGAAGCCGAAGACCTGTATGCCGCCGCCAGCGTGACCGGCAGCCTCACCGTGGAAGCCGCCCTGGGTTCGCGCACGCCGTTTGATGCCCGCATCCACGCCGTGCGCGGCCAACAAGGCCAAATCGATGCAGCCGCGGTTTACCGCCATCTCTTGGGCGAAGAAAGCCAAATCGGCCTCTCCCACGCCGAGTGCGACAAAGTGCAAGACCCCTACTGCCTGCGCTGCCAGCCGCAGGTGATGGGCGCCGCCCTGACCCAGCTGCGCCAGGCCGCGGCCGTATTGGCGGTGGAAGCCAATGCCGTGTCCGACAACCCCTTGGTATTTGCCGACGACAACGATATTCTTTCCGGCGGCAACTTCCACGCCGAGCCGGTGGCCATGGCCGCCGACAATATCGCCCTGGCACTGGCGGAAATCGGCTCCATTGCCGAGCGCCGCATTTCCATGATGATGGACAAGCACATGTCGCAACTGCCGCCCTTTTTGGTGAAAAACGGCGGTGTGAATTCCGGTTTTATGATTGCGCAAGTGACTTCTGCGGCCCTGTGCAGCGAAAACAAAGCCCTGGCCTTCCCCAACAGCGTGGACAGCGTGCCCACGTCCGCCAATCAGGAAGACCACGTGTCCATGGCCCCGCGCGCCGGTGCGCGCCTGTGGGAAATGGCCGCCAATGTGCGCCACATCCTCGCCATCGAATGGCTGGGCGCCTGCCAGGGCATGGACTTGCGTGAAGGCAGCCTGAAAACCACCGCCACCTTGGAACAGGCCCGCACCGCCCTGCGCAGCCAAGTGCCCTTCTACGAAGAAGACCGCTTCTTCGCCCCGGACATCGAGGCCGCTGCTGAGCTGCTGGCGCAGCAAAAGCTGACCGCTTTGATTCCGGCAGGCGTGTTGCCGAGCCTGTAATCGGTGACAGCAATTCAAAAGGCGCACTGTTTATCAGTGCGCCTTTTTGGTTTTTTCAACCCTGGCCATTGCAACAGGTATTGGGTCTGCAACCTACAACTGCAAACCGTTTCCAAGCCTTTTCAGGCAGCCTGCGGTACAATAGCGCCTGTCTGCCACCTTCCAAGGAGCAAAACCATGAAACCTGCTTTTTACCGCTTGCTGGGCGGTCTGTTTGTGTCTTTGTCTCTGGCCGCCGCCCATGCGGAACCCGCCGCTTCCGATACCGCTGTTGAAGCCGATATGCCCGAGCTGGCGCCGGTCACCTTGGCCGTGCAGGCCGATGAAGAGGCGCTGCATCAGGAGTTGCGCGAGGTGCGCGATGCCATGCAGACCGCGCTCAACCAGCGCCAGCTGGATGTGTTGCTGGAGCATGTGGCCGACAATGTGGTGTTCACCACCATGAACGGCGACCGTGTCATCGGCAAGGAAGGCATCCGCCAGTATTTTATGCAGATGCTGGAAGGCCCGGATGCGGTGGTGAAAAACGTCACCGCCGAATTTGAAGTGGAATCGCTCTCGCATCTTTATAACGGCGACACCGCGGTGGCCTTCGGCCACAGCACCGACCGCTACGAGCTGGCCGATGGCAGCGCTTGGACGGTGAACCCGCAATGGAGCGCCACGCTGGTGCGCGAAAACAACCGCTGGAAAATTGCCAATTTCCATTATTCGGTGAATATGTTCGACAATCCCATCATCAACGCCCAGCGCAAATGGCTGTTTGGCGGCGGCGTGGCGGTAACGCTGCTGGCGCTGGGCATCGGTTTCGTCCTCGGCAAACGGCGCGCACGTTCGGCATGAGCGCCGCGGCAGAGTGGCAACACTGGCCCCAAAGCTGGTATGTGGTGGCGCGCGCCGATGCCGTGCCCGCAGGCCGGGTCATCAGCGGTCATTTGGGCGGCCATGCCTGGGTGCTGTACCGCGGCCAGGACGGCGTGCTGCGCGCCAGCGATGCCTTTTGCCCGCATATGGGCGCACATTTGCGCACCGCCACGGTAGCCGGTGATACCTTGGTGTGCGCCCTGCATGCCTGCCATATTCATCCGCAAACATCCCCGCCCCCCAAGCCCGAGCACGCGGGCTGTCATCTGTCGGCGCGTGCCTGGCCTTGCGCCGAACAGTTCGGCCTGATTTGGCTGCATCCGCCCGCTGACAAAACCGCACCGCTGCCTTTTGCCGACGCCGCCGACAGCGCCCATTGGCTCAACGGCGGCCCGCAAACCATCGCTGCCGATTGGCGGGCGATGATTTGCAACGGCTTTGATTTGGCGCATATGCGGGCGGTGCATCAGCGTGAAGTGGTGGGCAAACCGGTGTTCGAGCGGCTGCCTGAAGGCGGTTTGCGCATGACCTACACCACCCGCGTGCTTGCCAAGGGCGGCTGGTCGAGCTGGCTGATGAAGCGTTTGTCCGGCGGTCACATTCATCTGGTGCATACCTGTATCGGCAGCAGCATTCTGGTCCACAGCCGTGTCGGCAAAATGCAGACCTTGGGCCTGTTTGCGCTGTTGCCGCAGGATGCGCCCGGCACCGCCCCGGAAACGCGCCGCACCCTGGCTTTTGCCGCCGTGGGTTTGCCGCGGGGCACACGCGGCTACCGCATCAAACTGTATCTGGTGCGCGCCTTGTATCTGGCGTTTTTGCGCAAAGATTTTGTAGTGGTCGAGGGCATGCGTTTGCAATTGGCCCATATCGACGACCCCGGTGTGCAGGCAGTCGCAGACTATCAGGGCTGCCTGAAAGCCATGGAACCGCCACCATGAAACCCGTCATCCCCGTGCGTTTGAATATCGCGCTGCTGCTGGCGGTGTCGCTCGTCAATATGGCGCTGCTCTACACCGCCTCGCATGCACCGTGGTGGGGCATGTTCGCCGCCGCCCTCTTGTTCTCACTCAGCAACAACACCATGTTTTCGCTGCTGCACGAGGCCGTGCACGGCGTGCTGGCACCGCAGAGTGCGCTCAACCGCTGGGGCGGGCGTTTGGCGGCGGCGTGGTTTCCCACCGGGCTGGCCATCCAGCGCGCCTTCCACCTCACCCACCACCGTTACAACCGCAGCGAAGCCGAGCAATTCGATGTGCTGCATCCGCAAGACATCCGCTGGCTCAAATACGCGCAGTGGTACAGCATTTATTCCGGCCTGTATTGGGCCGTGGCCACTGCGGGCGTGCTGCTGTATGCCGCCACCCCGCGTGCGCTGCGCCGCGGCCTGCTGCGCCTGTTCGGCCGCCGGGGCGGCACCCAGACCAGCGCCACCCATTATATTGATGCACTGGATGCGCTGCCGCCCATACAGGCACGGCTGGAAATTTGGGGCGCAGTGGCTTGGCATGCGGGCTTGTTTTATGTGCTGGATTTGAATTGGGCGGGCTGGCTCGCCTGCTATGCCGCTTTTGCGCTGCAATGGAGCGCCTTGCAATACACCGACCACGCCTTCTCGCCGCTGAACGAACGCGACGGCGCTTGGAATCTGGCCGTGCCCGCCTGGCTGCGGGCGGTGTTTCTCAATTACCACCTGCATCTGGCCCACCACCAATACCCCAGCCTGCCGTGGACGGCTTTGCCGCAACACGCCACACCCGGCCCGCGTTTTCACAGCGTGTGGCTTGCCTGCCTGCGCGGCCCGCAGCCGCTTGAACGTTTTCCGCAATTCACCCTGTATCCCACTGTGTCCACACCTTCTTCTAAACCCTTTTCAGGCAGCCTGAGCACCCGCTGGCAGTTGGAAAAACTGTGGCTGGCCAACCAGTGGCGTTTTACTCGCCGCCACCGCCGCTACGGTCTGATTGCACTGATGATTGCCGGACAACGCCTGCTGAGCCCGCGCCGCGGCACCCTGCTGCTGAGCGGTTTTTGTTTCCTGCAAGCCGTGGACGATATTATGGACGGCGACCGCCCGTGGCCGCAGCCGCCGCTGGCGGTGGCCGATGCTTTGATACATGCTTGGCAGACACAAGACTTTGCCGATGACGAATTGGGCCGCTTGGCGCGTGATTTTCACCAGCGTCTGCAATACACGCCCCAGCCCGAACAAAGCCGCGCCGAAGTGGCGCAATTATTGGCAGTGATGCGCCGCGATGCCGAACGCGCCGCTGCGCGCAGTCTGTGGCGCGCCGCAGAAATTCAAACCCAACACCGCCACACCTTTGCCCTGTCGCTCAATCTGCTGCTGGCGGCACTGGGCTCGCACAGCCGCGCCGAAACCGTGCCGGAATTGCTGGATGCACTCGGCTGGTGCTCCACCGTGCGCGATTTGCGCGAAGATGTGGCCGCGGGCATCATCAATATTCCCGCCGAAATCTGGCAACAGGCCGGGCTGCCTGAAAACACGGCAGTCTCGTCCGAACAAGTCTTGGCCGCCCCGGCGGTACGCCGCTGGCTGGCACAGGAACACCACCAAGCTTCAGCCTTGCTGGCACAGCTGCAACAACGTTTGCCCCAAGCCGCACTGGACAAACCCGCCCGCCGCATCGTCCATATTTTTGCACGTTCGGTGGCCGATTTTTCACAGCGGCGTTTTCAGCGCCTTTATCCGGGCGTGGCGGACGCGGTTACGTAGCTTGGGCCATTAGACCCAGCTGCCGTAGGTTGGTTGCCAAACCCAACACTGATTGAAATTGCCACAAACCTTGGGTCTAACGACCCAAGCTGCGGGGCTGCCTGAAGAATTTCAGGCAGCCTTATTGACTCCAAACCCATTAAAAAACCGGGCCTAAGCCCGGTTTTTTTCTCGGCGTAAAACACTCACACCACAATATTCACCAAACGGCCCGGTACAACGATGATTTTCTTCGGTGTCTGGCCGTTGATGTGTTTTTGTGCGCTGCTGTCGGCCAGGGCCGCAGCTTCAATCGCGTCTTTGGCGGCGTCTGCGGCCACGGTAATCTGGCCGCGCAGTTTGCCGTTCACTTGTACCATCAGCGTGATTTCGTCCTGTACCAGCGCGGTTTCGTCGACCTGCGGCCAGGCGGCATCCCACAAGGCGGTGTCGGAACGCAGGGTGTTCCACAGGGTTTCGCAGATGTGCGGCACGATCGGCCACAGCAGGCGCAGCACGGCTTCCAGGACTTCCTGGGCCACGGCGCGGCCTTGTTCGCCGGCGGTGTCGGTTTTGTCAAACTGGTTGAGCAGCTCCATCACCGCGGCAATGGCGGTGTTGAATTGCATGCGGCGGTCGTAATCATCGCTGACTTTGGCAATGGTGTTGTGCAGCTTGCGGCGCAAATCCTGCAAGGGTTTGGCCAGCTCGCCGTGGCTGCCTGAAAACGCGGCGGCGGCGCCCTGTTGGCGGTATTCGTAGACCGTGCGCCACAGGCGGCGCAGGAAGCGGTGTGCGCCTTCCACACCGGCATCGCTCCATTCCAGCGATTGTTCGGGCGGGCTGGCGAACATCATAAACAGGCGTGCGGTGTCGGCGCCGTAGGCTTCGATCAAATCTTGCGGGTCCACGCCGTTGTTTTTGGACTTGGACATTTTTTCCACCCCGCCGATGGTCACCGGCTGACCGTCGGCCTTGAGGATGGCGGCCACGGGGCGGCCTTTGTCGTCGGTCTGCACTTCCACGTCGGCAGGGTTGAACCACTGTTTTTTGCCGCCTTCGGATTCGCGGTAATAGGTGGCCTGCAATACCATGCCTTGGGTGAGCAGGCTCTTGAACGGCTCTTTCACCGCCACCATGCCTTCTTCGTGCATCAGCTTGGTGTAGAAGCGGGCGTAGAGCAGGTGCAAAATGGCGTGTTCGATGCCGCCGATGTATTGGTCGGCCTGCTGCCAGTATTGCGCCGCGGCGGGCTCCACCATGCCGCCGTCAAACTGCGGCGACATATAGCGGAACTGGTACCAGCTGGATTCCATAAAGGTGTCCATGGTGTCGGTTTCGCGTTTGGCCGCGGCACCGCAGCGCGGGCAGGCGGTTTCATAAAACGCGGGCATTTTTGCCAGCGGCGAGCCTGAGCCGTCCGGCACCACATCTTCGGGCAACACCACGGGCAGGTCTTGTGCCGGTACCGGCACATCGCCGCAGCTGTCGCAATGGATGATGGGAATCGGGCAACCCCAGTAACGCTGGCGGGAAATGCCCCAGTCGCGCAGGCGGTATTGGGTTTTCGGTGCACCGGCGTTCTGTGCCTGCAGTTTGGCACCCATGGCGTCAAAGGCTGCCTGAAAATTCAGACCGTCGAATTCGCCGCTGTTGACCAAGCGGCCGTGTTCTTTGTCGGCATACCAGTCGTGCCATACGGTACTGTCAAACACTTCGTCGCCCACGGCAATCACTTGTTTGATAGGCAGGCCGTATTTGTGGGCAAATTCAAAATCGCGCTCATCGTGCGCCGGCACCGCCATCACCGCGCCATCGCCATAGCCCCACAGCACATAGTTGGCAATCCACACTTCCAGCTTGTCGCCGTTTAAGGGGTTGATGACATAGCGGCCGGTGGGCAGACCTTTTTTCTCCATGGTGGCCATATCGGCTTCGGCCACGCTGCCCGCCTTGCATTCGGCAATAAAAGCCTGCAATTCGGGATTGTCTGCCGCCGCCGCGGTGGCCAGCGGATGCTCGGCGGCCACGGCCATATAGGTGGCGCCCATCAGCGTGTCCGGGCGGGTGGTATAGACTTGCAGGTAGTCGGCATCAGCGCCGCTCAAACCGGCTTTGCTCTCCAGGGCTACCTGAAAACGCACCTGCATGCCGCGCGATTTTCCTATCCAGTTGCGCTGCATGGTTTTGACCTGTTCCGGCCAGTCCAAATCATCCAAATCCGCCAGCAGCTGCTCGGCGTAGTCGGTGATTTTGAAGTAATACATGGGGATTTCGCGTTTTTCCACCAGCGCGCCGGAACGCCAGCCGCGCCCGTCGATGACCTGTTCGTTGGCCAGCACGGTGTTGTCCACCGGGTCCCAATTCACCGTGCCCAATTTCTTGTACACAATGCCTTTTTCAAACAACTTGGTGAAAAACAGCTGCTCCCAGCGGTAGTATTGCGGGGTGCAGGTGGCCAGTTCGCGTTCCCAATCCAGCGCAAAACCCAGGCTTTTGAGCTGTTCGCGCATATAGGCGATGTTTTCGTAAGTCCATTTGGCCGGGGCCACTTTGCGCTCGATGGCGGCGTTTTCCGCCGGCATGCCGAAGGCGTCCCAACCCATGGGCTGCATCACATTAAAGCCTTGCAGCAGTTTGAAACGGCTGCGCACATCGGTGATGGTGTAATTGCGCACATGGCCCATGTGCAGCTTGCCGCTGGGGTAGGGAAACATGGACAGGCAGTAATATTTGGGTTTGTCGCTGTGGTTGGCGGCATTGAACAAACGTTTTTCCGCCCAGCGCGCCTGCGCGGCCGGTTCGATTTGGGAGGGATGATAGTGTTCTTGCATGATGAAATCGCAAATGCGGGCTGAAATCAAATAAAGCCGCCATTATATAAGCAAACAGGGGATTCAATCGCTAATTATCGCTGCGGGCAGGCAAAAACGGCCTTCAAGGACATAAAACAGGCTGCCTGAAAGGTTTTCAGGCAGCCTGTTTTATGCCGGTACATCAAGCCTGCATCTGGCGTTTGCCCGACTCGGTCAAATCCGCCTCGGTGGCACGGCCCACAAACGTGGTTTCAAAATCGTCCGGCGCGTAATCCGGCGGCGATTTGCCTTCCACAAAAGCCGCCCATTGTCCGGCCAGATAGGCTTCGTTTTTGGCACAACGCGGCGCCACGCCGATATACATCACATTGCTGTCGAAATCACCCAAATGCTCGGCTTCCACCGAGTGAATCACATCGCCGTGCCAAAACACGCAATCTCCGGCTTCCATATCCGGAATCGGACACTCGGCTTCCAACAGCAGGCTGTGCCATTGCGGAAACATACCCAAGGTACGCTTGGGCTGGGCGCCACAGAAATCGTCTTCCGCCACATCATCCTGCAAAGCACGCAAGAGCACATAGGCCATGGCATCGGCAATCGGCACCAGTTTCAGCGTGCCGCCGCGGCTGCGTTGCGGCGACAAGGAAGTCCAACCTTGGAAGGTGCGGAATACCGAAGCATTGGCGGGCGAAGGAATTTCGCGCACCTCGGTGCGGCCGTCGCCGTCATAGGGGTTGTAATCGCGCCAGTTGCCGCTGAAGATGTGGCGGTACACATAGCGGAAGTTTTCATCCAGCCAGCGCTCGATGGTGCCGCTGTCGATGTGCGGCGACAGGCCCAAGGGTTTGGAACGCGGCGGGCGGCGGCGCACACGGTCGGCATAGGCCACGGTATTATTGGGGTCGAAATGGCGTTTGCCGCCCGATTCGCTGACCCACAGGCCGTTGAGAAAACGCTGCACCGCCTGCATGCGCTCGTGCTGGCGCGCGGCTACCTGCGGTTTGCTCCAATAAACACCGTAAATCTGCGGCTTCCCCTCTTTGAGGGTGCCGAAATAATTGTCTTCGGCGGCGTTTTTCAAGGCTTCTTCAAAGTTATTGTCGTCCAGATAGGCGCCGATATCGCGGTTCCATTGTTCCGCTTGGGCACGGTCGAACACCCCGTGTATCACCACACAGCCGCGGCGGCGGATGTCGGCCACCTGTACATCGCTCACCGTGCCTTTGATGATGTCATCGGCCTGCAATTGCGGCACTGGGTTGCCCCCGGCTGCCTGTATGGCCTTGATTTCCGCCACTTGGGCGGCGATGTGTTCGCGCACTTCTTCGAATACCTGCCGGTAATGCGGCAAATCCGCTTTTAACTGCTGCTTGATGCTGCGGATGGCGGCGCCGACATCGGCAGGCATATCCATATGGGCCATAGTTTATTCCCCAATTCAGGTTCGAGTTGATAAAGTCCAATTCGGCATTATAGGCATAACCACCGGTCTGTACCAAACGGCAAACCGCACCGTAAATTGCGCCCGGGCTCGTGCTATGATGCGCCATCTTCACCCTTAGGAAACCACCATGACCACCCGTATTGTGGTGCTGGACCGCGGCACCTTGCCCCAGCGCCCTTTTGCCTTTGATTTTCCCCACGAATTGGTGGAATACGCCCATACCCGCCCCGAAGAAACCGCCACGCGCGTGGCCGATGCCGAAATCATCATCACCAATAAAGTCACGGTGGATGCGGCCATGATTGAGGCCAATCCGCACCTGAAAATGATTGCCATCGCCGCCACCGGTTTCGAACATGTGGACGTGGCCGCCGCCAAACAAAAAGGCGTGGTGGTGAGCAATATCCGTGCTTACGGCAACGATGCCGTGGCCGAGCACGCCTTTATGCTGATGATGGCGCTGATGCGCCAACTGCCGGCTTATCAGCGTGATGTGGCCGCCGGTTTGTGGTCGCAAAGCCCGTATTTCTGCCATTTCGGCGCCCCCATACACGATGTCAACGGCAAAACCCTGGGCATTTTCGGCCGCGGCGGCATCGGCCAGGCTTTGGCCAGGCGTGCAGAAGCCTTCGGCATGAACATCATCTGGGGCGAACACAAATACGCCGCCACCTGCCGCGAAGGCTATGTGCCGTTTGAAACCGTAATACGCACTGCCGATGTGATTTCCCTGCATTGCCCGCTCAACCAGCACACCCGCCATATGATTGCTGAAAGCGAATTACAGCAAATGAAAGCCGGTGCGGTGTTGATCAATGTCGGCCGCGGCGGCCTGGTAGACGAACAAGCCCTGGTGGCGGCACTGAAATACGGCCAACTCGGCGGTGCCGGTTTTGATGTGCTGACCGAAGAACCGCCCCCCGCCGACCATCCCCTGCTCAAAACACGCCTGCCGCATCTGATTGTCACCCCGCATATGGCCTGGGGCAGCGTGGAAGCCATGGACCGCCTGTTTGATATGCTGGCCGACAATATCAACGCCTTTATGCGCGGCCAGGCGCAAAGCTGTTTATAATGCCGCACAGTTTGTAATAAAATATCATTTTATCCACAGCGTAAATTTTGAGATTAGTGGAAAACCTCCAGCTGTGGATGCAGTTCAAGGCGTAGCAGCACAGCGAGCGCAGACATATCATATAGATAGGCAAGCGAGCGAGCAGCGCACAACGCAGAAATGCGCCGCAGATGGAGGTTTTACACAATCTCAAACTGCCTGAAACAAAGTACGCACAATTGCGGACAAACACCGCTTAAGTTATACACAGGCTTGTGCACCGCGTATCGGATTGACCATACAGGTTTTTCAAACCTTATCCGCGTTTTCAGGCAGCCTACATCTACATTATCTTTATATTTATTTAATCTATTAAAGATAAGAAACCCACCCCAACCCGTCAAAGGAATGCTATGCAGGCAGACATCGGCGTGATCGGTTTGGCCGTAATGGGCCAAAACCTGATTTTGAATATGAACGACCACGGTTTTACCGTGGCGGCTTACAACCGCAGCACCGACAAGGTGGATGCCTTTCTGAATGGTGCGGCGCAGGGTACGCGCATTATCGGTGCCCATTCTCTGGCCGAATTTGTCGGCCTGTTGAAAAAGCCGCGCAAAGTGATGCTGATGGTGCGTGCCGGACAGGTGGTGGACGAATTTATCCGACAACTGCTGCCTTTGCTGGAAGCCGGCGACATCATTATCGACGGCGGCAACAGCAATTACCCCGACAGCAACCGCCGTGTGGCCGAACTGGCCGAGCACGGTATTTTGTTTGTCGGTGCCGGTGTCTCCGGCGGTGAAGAAGGCGCCCGTCACGGCCCCTCCATCATGCCCGGCGGCAATGAAGCCGCTTGGCCTGCCATCAAACCAATTTTTCAGGCCATTGCCGCCAAAACACCCGCAGGCGAAGCCTGTTGCGACTGGGTGGGCAAGGACGGTGCCGGACATTTTGTCAAAATGGTGCACAACGGCATCGAATACGGCGATATGCAGCTGATTGCCGAGGCTTACCATTTCCTCAAAGACGGTTTGGGTTTGGATTACCCGGCCATGCACGCCATTTTTGCCGCCTGGAACCAAACCGAACTCGACAGCTATCTGATTCAGATTACCGCCGATATTCTGGCCTACCGCGATACCGATGGCGAGCCGCTGCTGGAGAAAATTCTGGACACTGCCGGACAAAAAGGCACCGGCAAATGGACCGGCATCAATGCCCTCGATTTCGGCATTCCGCTGACCCTGATTACCGAAGCGGTGTTTGCCCGTTGCGTATCTGCCTTGAAAGAGCAGCGCCAAGCGGCGGCGGCCGCTTTCTCTCTGCCCAAACAAAGCGTGGAGGGCGATGCCCAGGCTTGGGTGGACGATGTGCGCCAAGCCTTGCTGGCGGCGAAAATCATTTCTTATGCCCAAGGCTTTATGCTGATGCGCGAAGCCTCGGATGCTTTTGATTGGCAGCTCAATTACGGCAATACCGCCCTGTTGTGGCGCGAAGGCTGCATTATCCGCAGTGCCTTCTTGGGCAATATCCGTGATGCCTATGCCCGCAATCACGAGCTGCTGTTTTTGGGCTTGGACGATTATTTCAAAACCATTTTGCAGCAATGCCTGCCCGCCTGGCGCCGCGTGGTGGCCAAATCCATCGAAATCGGCCTGCCCATGCCCTGCACCGCCTCGGCACTGACCTTCCTCGACGGCTATACCCACGCACGCCTGCCCGCCAATATGCTGCAAGCCCAGCGCGATTATTTCGGCGCCCATACTTATGAGCGCACCGATGCCCCGCGCGGCCAATTCTTCCACACCAACTGGACCGGCAGCGGCGGCGATACAGCCTCCACCACTTATGATGTGTAAGGCTGCCTGAAAACAGCAACAAGGCGGGTGTTTTGAATCATCCGCCTGTTTTTTATGACCAAACCAAACGAAAAAAGCTGCCTGAAATTCAGGCAGCTTTTATTATTTGGACAGAAAACCGCTTAAACGGTGTAGCCCAAATCGGTAACAGCTTTTTTGAAGGCTTCAATATCGAAATCCGCAGCGTGGGTTACCACCACACGGCCGTCGTCAACATTGACGTTGACCAAACGCACACCGTCCAGCGCTTCACCAGCTGCCATGATTTTTTCCGCATCGGGCTTGGCACTGATACCGCCCACATTAACGAGTGTTTGAGGCATATAAATAATCCTTGGTAAGTTGGGATAAGCTGATTATTTATCCAGGTTGCGCTCGGCTTCCATCAGGGAACGACGGGCCAAAGCCAGGTTGGATTTGGCTTTGTCCAGTACGGAGTACAGGAACAAGCCTTCGTGGCGTTTCAGCGGGCGAATCAGGTGATATTGACGGCCCAGAGTAATCAGAATGTCTTCGATTTCCTCTTTCAAGCCCAGCATGGCCATGGTTTTGGTTTTGGCACGCATCACTTCGGTGTTACCCGCAGCAGCAATTTCCAAATCGATGTTGGGGCTGCCGCCGCCGGACAACAGCATACCGCTGTCAAAGTCCACTACGGCTGCGGCCAGGGCACCGTCAACATTGAGCATTTGTGCAACTGCATCATCATAATTCATTTTTTATCCTCCTGATAAAATTTTTAACAAAAATTCAACAACAAACAACCGGATAGGAAACTAAAACAATTTGTCAGACCGGTTTTAAATCATCACAAGCAGGACAGGAATCCTGTATGTAACAAAGCGATAATCAAGCTAAAAAGCAGCTCTATGGGTTTTGAATTTTATAAAAAATGATTTAAACCAACACAGAATAATTTAAATCATTCTCCATTTTCAAACCGCGATTATTTATTGAGGTTGCGTTCGGCTTCCATCAAAGAACGGCGGGCCAAGGCCAAATTGGATTTGGATTTGTCCAGTACGGAGTACAAAAACAAACCTTCGTGCTGTTTTTTCAACGGACGGATCAGATGGTATTGGCGACCCAAAGTAATCAGAATATCGTCAATCTCATCTTTCATACCCAACATGGCCATGGTTTTGGCTTCTGCACGCATTACTTCGGTATTGCCCGCAGCAGCGATTTCCAAGTCAATATTGGGGCTGCCGCCGCCGGACAACAGCATGCCGCTGTCAAAATCCACTACGGCTGCGGCCAGGGCGCCGTCAACATTCAGCAAATGTGCAACCACATCATCATAATTCATGGCTCAAATCCTTAAACTTAAAATAACAACACTGATCAATTAAAACGTGCCAGTATTATAAATCTATCTCAAATAATAATGTTCGGAATATTGTTACCGAACATTGAAAACAAAGCAAGTTTAAGCAAATTTAATGCCACTTTGGCAAAAATGACAGTAAAGCCCAAAAAAACATTCCATTTATCAGCCCGCCAGCGGCAAATCGTGAAAAGCGGCCGGCAAACGGTCTTGGTCTTTAAAACTCACCCACTCATAGTTATCCGAATCGGACAATATCTTACGCAATAGGGCATTGTTCACCGCATGGCCGGATTTGTAACCGCTGAAGGCGCCGATAATCGGGTGGCCGGCAATATACAGATCGCCAATCGCATCCAGAATCTTGTGGCGCACAAATTCATCCGGATAGCGCAAGCCTTCCGGATTCAAAACATCTTGGTCATCAATCACCACCGCATTGTTCAAATTGCCGCCCAAGCCCAGATTGTGGCTGCGCATCAATTCCACTTCCTGCATAAAACCGAAGGTACGCGCGCGCGCGATTTCGTCCACATAAGACTGTCCGGCAAAATCGATGGCAAAAGTCTGGTTGCTGCGGTTAAACAGCGGATGGTTGAAGTCTATGGTCAGGGTTACGCGGAAACCTTCATAAGGCTCGAAACGCACCCATTTGTCCGGTTCCACCACTTCCACGGTTTTTTTGATGCGTAAAAACTGTTTCGGCGCATCTTGGTCAACGATGCCGGCATCTTGCAGCAGATACAGAAACGGCAGGCTGGAGCCGTCCATAATCGGAATTTCCGGAGCATTGAGTTCCACCAGCACATTGTCCACGCCGTAAGCGGCAAAAGCGGACATGATGTGCTCGATGGTGCCGACCCGCACACCGTTTTCGGTAACTACGGTAGAGGAAAGCCGGGTATCGTTGATGAGATTGGGGTGCAGACGGATGATGTCGCCCATCTCGCCTGCCAAATCGGTACGGCGAAAAGCAATACCGCTGTTTGCTTCCGCCGGATGCAGGGTCAGGCGCACACGTTCGCCCGAATGCAGGCCCACGCCGGTCACGCTGATGGATTTTCCTAAAGTTCTTTGCTGCATGATGTATATCAAAAATAACAATGAATGGTGTTTATCATAAAACAAAAGCGCAAGCCGCGTTTTTGTTTTTGGCTACGCACAATATAGTGTGTCTATATCGGCCACAAGTGGCAGTTTATGCACAGGCTGCCTGAAAACAGCGGCGGAAATGCACATTTATGCACAACTTATCATCACACCCCAAGGACGGGTTTGCAAGGGCTATTAACTTGTTTTAGCAATTAAAAACGATTTATCCACATAAGTTATGCCTTCAATATCATCTACATCTTTTTATATATATAAAACCGTTATTAAGAAGCGCTTTTGTCTATGTCCACAATCAAGGCTTCGCCTTCTGTAATCTGAAAAGCAATGTCCATATCTGCCAATTGCATCACATAAACCCGTTGCGGCAAGTCCTGATAAGCCGGACGCGGGTCTTGGGCAATGCTTTGTTCGGCCAACAACAAAAAATCCGCATCCAAACCGTATGCCTTGGCACTTGCCTGTGCTTTTGGGGACCAGCTGACCTGCAATAAAGGCGGCGGGCCGTCGATATAATGGCTCAAAGCATCCGTTTTGGCTTCCACAAACGGAATATAGGGTTTGATGTCCACAACCGGCGTGCCGTCAAGCAAATCTGCGCCGCTCAAATGCAGGCACACGTTTTTGCCGCTTTCAACGCCTTCCAGTTTCAATAAAGACAAACCCAAATGATTGGGCCGGTGCGGGCTGCGGGTGGCAAACACGCCCATTTTTTGTTTGCCGCCCAAACGCGGCGGCCGCACCAAAGGCGCCCAGCCTTCATCGACAACCCCGTGAAATACAAATTGCAGCCACACATGGCTGAAGCCCTCCAAACCGCGTACGCAATCGGCGCTGTATTGCGGCAGCAATTGCAGCACAATCTTCGATGCAGGCACCAAACCCGGTTGGCGGGCGATGCCGAATTTCTGTTTGTAGGGCGAAACCACAAAACCGATGGCTTCGAGGCTATGACTGAAGGTATTCATTATCTATCGGGGAAAAGGGGGAAAACGGCATTGTGGCACAGCAAGACACGATTACCGCGAAAAAACAGCAAAAAGAGTGGAAAATCTGTTTTCAGGCAGCCTGAAAAGGCCAAAAAGCGCCTTTTTTGTTCTGCCTTGCGGCACAAAAAAACTGTTCTTGTGCGCCACCGCAAAAATGGGCACAATTATTGTTAACCAAAGCAGAAACTGCAAGCCGCTACCTGTTTTAGCGGAGTGTTTAAAGCCATATTCAAGCTGTTTTGGGCTGAATGCCTGGCCAGACACCCGCATTAATCCCATGTTTTTCCGTTTCCCATTTAAGGAGGTTAGATGAAAGCACTGGTTGCCGTAAAACGCGTTGTCGATTTCAACGTTAAAGTACGCGTGAAAGCCGATGGTTCCGATGTGGACATCGGCAATGTCAAAATGTCCATGAACCCGTTTGACGAAATCGCTGTGGAAGAAGCCGTGCGTCTGAAAGAAGCCGGCAAGCTCAGCGAAATCGTGGCGGTGTCTTTCGGTGTCAAACAATGCGAAGAAACCCTGCGTACTGCCTTGGCCATGGGTGCCGACCGCGCCATCCATGTTGAAACCGATGCCAAGCTGGAGCCTTTGGCCGTGGCCAAGCTGCTCAAAGCCTTGGCCGACAAAGAACAGGCACAGCTGTATCTGTTGGGTAAACAAGCCATTGACGACGACGCCAACCAAACCGCCCAAATGCTGGCTGCTTTGATCAATGCGCCGCAGGCCACATTTGCCAGCAAAGTGGAATTGGGTGCCGATGAGGTGCAGGTAACGCGTGAAATCGACGGCGGCTTGGAAACCGTGGCCCTGAAACTGCCCGCAGTTATCAGCACTGATTTGCGTTTGAATGAACCGCGTTATGTGAAATTACCCAATATCATGCAGGCCAAGAAAAAGCCTTTGGAAAAACTGAGCGTGGCCGACTTGGGTGTCAATATCGAACCCAAGCTGGTACAGGTATCTGTGGCCGAGCCCAAAGCGCGCAGCGGCGGTGTGAAAGTAGCCGATGTGGCCGAGCTGGTTGCCAAACTGAAAAACGAAGCCAAAGTGATTTAAGGAGATTCGCATGAGCGTATTGATTATTGCCGAACACGACAATCAAAAACTGAATCCCGCCACCCTGCATGCAGTGAGCGCGGCGCAAAAATTGGGCGAAGTCCATGTATTGGTGGCCGGTAAGCAGGCCGCTGCCGTGGCCGAGGAAGCCAAACAAGTGGCCGGTGTGGCCAAAGTCTTGTTGGCCGAAGCCGAGCATTACGAGCATGGCCTGGCCGAAGAAATCGCCCCGTTGGTGGTACAGCTGGCCGCAGCTTACGACCACATCGGCGCCACGGCCACTGCTGCCGGTAAAAACCTGCTGCCGCGCGTGGCCGCTTTGCTGGATTGCGCCCAGGTTTCCGACTTGACCGAAGTGGTGGATGCCAACACCTTTGTACGCCCGGTGTACGCCGGCAATGCCTTTGCCACTGTGAAATCCAACGGCGGCAAATTGGTACTGACCTTCCGTGCCACCGCGTTTGAGGCGGCGGCGGCCAGTGGCGGCAATGCGACAGTGGAAAATGTGGCCGCCACCAGCGCACAAAACCTGAGTCGTTTTGTCGGCCGCGAATTGACCCAATCCGACCGCCCCGAATTGACTCAAGCCCGCGTCATCGTTTCCGGCGGCCGCGCCTTGGCCAATGCCGAACAGTTCAATAGCGTACTGACGCCGTTGGCAGACAAACTGGGTGCCGCCATTGGCGCTTCCCGCGCTGCGGTAGACGCCGGTTACGCGCCCAATGACTACCAAGTCGGCCAAACCGGCAAAGTGGTAGCGCCCGAGCTGTATATCGCGGTGGGCATTTCCGGTGCTATCCAGCATATTGCCGGCATGCAGGACAGCAAAGTGATCGTGGCTATCAATAAAGACCCGGAAGCGCCGATTTTCAATGTCGCCGATTACGGTCTGGTGGCCGATTTGTTTACTGCGGTACCGGAATTGGTGAACGCGCTGAACAGTTGATGTGTTTCACGTGAAACATTCGGCGGCACTTTAAAATGTTTCACGTGAAACCAAACAGGCTGTCTGAAAACCTTTACCATGCACAGTACAGGTTTTCAGGCAGCCTTAGTTATTTTAAAATGAGTGCTGACCATTTGATTTAATCAGAAATATAATTGATAAATGAGAAAAACATGTTAAATTTCTTGTCAATGCGGCATTCTATTGAAAAAATGCCTGCCTGCCTGCCTGCCTGCCTGCCTGCCTGCCTAGGCTGAACTATTCTTCTTTTTTTCTTTTCTCTCATACAATCCCAAGCCTGTTCAGGCAATCTTTTTTCCGCATATTAAAAAAGCGGTTTAAGCGCATAGGGGGTTCCCATGCAGCTTAAATCCAAACAACGTGTTGCTGATTTCGGCGAAGTTTATACCCACGAGCGCGAAGTCAATGCCATGCTGGATTTGGTGCAGAGCCAAACCGAACGCATTGATGCCCGCTTTTTGGAACCGGCCTGCGGCACGGGCAATTTTTTGGTGGAAATTTTACGCCGCAAGCTTGCGGTTGCCGCCAAACGCTACGGCAAATCACAGCTTGAATATGAGCGCAATGCCGTTATCGCCGTTTCCAGCATTTACGGTATCGAACTGTTGCCGGATAACGTGGCCGCCTGCCGCGAACGCCTACTGGAAATTTTTCAAAGCCGTTATCAAAACCTTTTTCCCAAAACCTTCAAAACCGAATGCCTGCGGGCGGCGGAATATATTCTGGCCGAAAACATCTTGTGCGGTGATGCGCTCACTTTAAAACAAAACAACGGCGCACCGATTGAATTTGCCCATTGGTCGATGGTGGGCAGCAAAATACAGCGGCGCGATTACGTTTACCGTGAATTGATTGAACACGATACAGGCACAACGGATGCCGATTTGTTTTCAGATGGCCGCCGCAATGCCGAAGATTTGATTTTAAAGCCGCTAAAAACCCACCCTTCCGTGCATTTCTTGGAGGTGGGCCATGGCTGATTTACCCGTCAATCAATACAACCCCGATGTGTTGAGCTGTTTGGCCAACCTTTCCAACGACGAAGTATTCACACCGCCCGAATTGGTCAACCAAATGCTCGACAGGCTGCCTGAAAGCCTGTGGTGCAACCCCGATACCCGTTTTTTAGACCCCGTATGCAAATCCGGCGTATTTTTGCGCGAGATTGCCAAGCGGCTGATTGCAGGCTTGGCGCAGGAAATACCCGATTTGCAGGCGCGTTTGAACCATATCTTTACCAAACAGCTTTACGGCATCGCCATCACCGAACTGACCGCACTGCTGTCGCGCCGCAGCGTGTATTGCGCCAAAAATGCCGACAGCCCGCTTTCGGTGTGCGAAGGGTTCGACGATGCCGCCGGCAATATACTTTACCGCCGCATCGAACACACATGGCAAAACGGCAGATGCAGCGATTGCGGCGCGAGCGAAGAAGTGTACGGCCGCGATAGCGAAGCATTGGAAAACCACGCTTATGCCTTTATCCACGGCGCTTGGGCAAAACAGATTTGGAACAAAGAAATGAAGTTTGATGTGATTATCGGCAACCCGCCGTATCAGTTGAGCGACGGGGGCGCACAAGCCAGCGCCAAGCCGATTTACCATAAATTTATCCAACAGGCGAAAAAGCTCAACCCCGATTATTTAATCATGATTACCCCTTCGCGCTGGTTTGCAGGCGGCAAAGGGCTGGATGAATTTCGTGATGAGATGCTGAATGATAAACGGTTGGCGGAAATTCACGATTTTCCTAATTCGTCTGATTGCTTTTCAGGTGTGGAAATCAAAGGCGGCGTGAATTATTTCTTATGGCAGAAAGACCATCAATCTGATGCAGGCTGTTTAATCAGCACCTATGAAAACGGCCAAATGGTTTCGCAAATGCGGCGGCCGCTGAAAGAGCAAGGCGTAGATGTATTCGTACGCTACAACGAGGCAATCGGTATTTTGAGAAAAGTGTTGGCGAAAAAGGAGAAAGTATTTAGTGATTTGGTTAGCTCAAGAAAGCCTTTTGGTTTAACAACAGATGTTAAAGGTAATCCCAATCCTTATACCAATGCCCAAAACGTGTTGCTGTATCAGAACGGTGGCACAGCGTATATCAAACGTGAAATGGTAAAAGCGAATACAGCTTGGATAGACAGCTGCAAAGTCATTATGCCGTATGCCGTGGGTTCGGGGGATAGCAAAACAGATTGGGTAAAGCCGATATATGCAGGAAAAAATTCTGCGTGCACGGAAACCTATTTGGTTGTGGGGCCGTTCGATAACGAGCAAATCTGCCGCAATGTGATGTCGTATATCAATACCCGCTTTTTCCACTTTATGCTGACTTTGAAGAAAAACACGCAGCACGCAACAAAACGGGCATACGAATATGTGCCGATGCAGGATTTTTCCCAATCGTGGACAGATAAAGCGCTTTACGAAAAATACGGATTAACAAAAGCAGAAATCGCGTATATCGAAAGAATGGTTAAGCCGAATACGGAGCTTGAAAATGACTGAACCCGCCCTGATGCCGTCTGAAACCGTATCCGAAAAAGCACTGTTTTCATTCGCTCCGCTGCACCCACCGCGCATTTACGCCTATTCCGACAGCCGTTTCGAAGGCTGCCTGAAAGTGGGCTATACCACGCGGCAAACGGCTGAGCAACGGGTGCGCGAGCAGATGCAGGCGGTAAAAATGCCCGCGCAAACCTGGAAAATCGAGCTGGATGAAACCGCCATACGCCACGACGGCAGCCTGTTTACCGACCACGACTTGCACCGCGTGCTGGAAAAGCACGGCTTTCCGCGCATCCGCGATGAAAAGGATGCGCTAACCGAATGGTTCCAATGCCGTCTGAAAGACGTGCAGGCAGCCTTGCAGGAAGTGAAATCGGGCAAACGCAACCATGAAAGGCGCACGCTTGATTTCGGCATGCGCCCCGAGCAGGCCGAAGCGGTGGCCAAAACGGCGGCTTATTTTTCCGCTTTTCAAGCCGACGAGCATAATCGGGGCAAGGCGCCGCGCTTTTTGTGGAATGCGAAAATGCGTTTCGGCAAAACCTTTGCCGCTTATCAGCTGGCCAAAAAAATGGGCTGGAACAAGGTGTTGATTCTTACCTTTAAGCCCGCCGTGCAAAATGCGTGGCAGGAAGATTTGCAAAACCATACCGATTTTGCAGGCTGGCAGTTTGTGGCGCGCAATGTGTTGGAATACCAAAATGCGGATAAATCGCGCCCGATTGTGTGTTTTGCTTCGTTTCAGGATTTTTTGGGCAAAAGCAAGGCCGGCGGCATCAAGCTGAAAAACGAATGGGCGCACGAAATCAATTGGGATTGCGTGATTTTCGACGAATACCATTACGGCGCATGGCGAGAAAACGCCAAAGATTTGTTTGAGGGCGAAACCGACCAAGACGAGCAGGATTTTGCCGAAAGCAAAGTTTTAAAAGATTTCGACGAAGGCAATATGCCGATTACCACGCACCATTATCTGTATTTGTCGGGCACGCCGTTCCGTGCCATTGCATCGGGCGAATTTATCGAAGAGCAGATTTTCAACTGGACTTATTCCGACGAACAGAAGGCCAAGGCCGCATGGCTGCCTGAAAGCGGTGCCAACCCTTATGCTTCGCTGCCGCAAATGGTGATGATGACTTACCAGCTGCCCGACAGCCTGCTGGATGTGGCGCGTAAAGGCGAGTTTGACGAATTTGATTTGAACCTGTTTTTTTCGGCCACGGGCGATGGGCAATCGGCCTGTTTCGTATATGAAAACGAGGTGCAGAAATGGCTGGATTTTATTCAGAACAAGCTGCCGGAAATGATGGTGGACACCCTGAAAATGGGCAAACACAAGCCGCCGATGCCGTTTAGCGATGTGCACCTGCTGGAAAACCTGCCGCACACGTTTTGGTTTCTGCCCAATGTGGCTTCGTGCCACGCCATGCGCAATCTGCTGGCAAAAAAGCACAACCGTTTTTTCCACCAATACCAAGTTATTGTGGCGGCAGGCAGCGGGGCGGGCATAGGCGTGAATGCTTTGCCGCCGGTAAAGGCGGCAATGGGCAACAACCCTTTGGCAAGCAAAACGATTACCCTGTCGTGCGGCAAGCTGACCACGGGTGTTTCGGTTGCGCCGTGGACGGGCATTTTTATGCTGCGCAACGCTTCCAGCCCCGAAACCTATTTTCAGGCAGCCTTCCGCGTGCAAACGCCGTGGGTGTTGCGCGGGCACGATGCCGACAACCCGAATAACGAAGCGGTGCTGAAACAGCAGTGCTATGTATTCGATTTTGCGCCCAACCGCGCCTTGCGGCAGATTTCGGAATATTCGTGCCGTTTGGATGCCGAAAACCGCAATCCCGAGCAGAAAGTGGCTGAATTTATCCGTTTTTTGCCGGTGCTGGCTTACGACGGCAGCAGTATGAAGCAGATTGATGCGGCAGGTGTGCTGGATATGGCCATGAGCGGCACCACGGCAACCCTGCTGGCACGGCGCTGGGAAAGCGCTTTGCTGGTCAACGTGGATAACGATACCCTGCAACGCCTGATGGATAATCAGGAAGCGCTTGATGCGTTGATGCGTATAGAAGGCTTCCGTTCGCTTAACCAAGAGATTGAAACCATTATCAACAAATCGGAAGCGGTGAAGAAAGCCAAAAAAGAAAAAGGCGACGATATAACGCCGTCTGAAAAAAAGCAGTTAACTGCGGAAGAAAAAGAATATAAATCGATGCGCAAACAGATTCAGGAAAAACTGATTAAATTTGCCACGCGCATTCCGGTGTTTATGTATTTAACCGACTACCGCGAATACAGCCTGCGCGATGTAATCGAGCAATTGGAACCCGAGTTGTTCCGCCGCGTAACCGGCTTAACGCAAAACGATTTCGCCCTGCTCACGCGCCTGAATGTGTTCAACGAGGCCTTGATGAACGATGCGGTGTATAAATTCAAACGCTACGAAGATGCCAGCTTGGAATATACGGGGATAAACCGGCACGAACAGATGCCCGTGGGCTTGTATAATACGGTGCTCAGCCGCGCGGATTACGAAGGGCAGGCAACTTAATATTTGTGTTAGAATTTCCGCTTCTTATAGGCCGTCTGAAAGCCTTTCAGACGGCCTAAATCTTATCTATATGAATGAGTGATGTAGCATGAACCGCCTTCACAATTCCCAATCCCATTCTTTCGCTTCCGACAATTATTCCGGCGTGCACCCCGAAATCATGGCCGCCATTGCCCAAGCCAACGGCGGTCATGTGGGCGCATACGGCAGTGACCCTTACACCGCCCGGTTGCAGGAATTAATCAAACAACAGTTTAGTGAGGCTGCCGAAGCGTTTCCGGTGTTTAACGGCACCGGTGCTAATGTATTGTCTTTGCAGGCGGCCCTGCCGCGCTGGGGCGCGGTGATTTGCGCGCAAACGGCGCATATCAATCAGGATGAAAGCACTGCGCCGCAAGCGGTGGGTGGATTTAAGCTGTGGCCGTTGGCAACGACAGACGGCAAGCTCACGCCGGAATTGATTGCCCAAGAAGCACATGGCTTCGGCTTTGAGCACCGAGCGCAGCCTTTGGTGGTGAGCCTGACTCAAAGCACGGAATTGGGTACGGTTTATACAGTAGACGAAATCCGTGCCATTGCGGATTACTGTCATCAGTTGGGTATGGTTGTGCATATGGACGGTGCCCGTTTGGCCAATGCGGCGGCGGCTTTGGGTGTTCCGTTGCGCGAAATCACCACCGATGCGGGTGTGGATATCCTGTCTTTTGGTGGCACCAAAAACGGCTTGCTGCTGGGCGAGTGCGTGGTGGTGCTCAATCCGCAACGTTTGTCCGACGGCATGAAATACCTGCGCAAACTCAATATGCAGCTGGCTTCCAAAATGCGCTTTATTTCGGCACAATTTATTGCCCTGCTGGAAGAAGGTTTATGGCTGCGTAATGCACAGAACGCCAATGCCATGGCCGCGCGGTTGTCCGAGGGTTTGCGTCAAATTAAAGGCGTGTCTTTCGCCTATCCGCCCGAAGCCAACGGCGTGTTTGTACGCCTGCCGGCGGGTGTGGCGGATCAGGTGCGAGGGCATACTTTTTTCTATGACTGGGACGAACAGGGCACGGTGCGGTTGATGTGCAGTTTTGATACGCAAGTGCAGCATGTGGACGATTTGTTGCAGGCCATTAAAACGGCTTGTGCGGCTGCCTGAAACTATCCATGAACGCAATCACCCATTACCAAACCCTGGCCGCGCCCGCAGCAGCGGAATTTAAAGACAAAGGCAGCCGTTTTATTGCTTTTGCCTATCCGTTACAGGGTACGGAAGACGAGGTTAAGCACCATGTGGCAGCTTTGCGCGAAGCGCATCACAAAGCCCGCCATTGGTGTTATGCCTACCGCTTGGGCACGGACGGCAACCGCTTTCGCGCCAACGATGACGGCGAGCCTGCGGGCAGTGCCGGACGACCGATTTTGGGGCAGATTGATTCGGCGGGACTGACCGATGTTTTGGTGGTGGTGGTGCGTTATTTCGGCGGCACGCTCTTGGGTGTGCCGGGTTTGATTCATGCCTATAAAAGCGCCACCGCGCTGGCACTGGCCGAGGCGGACATTATTGAAAAAGCCGTTTGCCGCACGGTGTGGCTGCGCTGTGATTACGCCCATTTGAGCGAAGCCCTGCGCATTGGCAAACAGCATCAGGCCGAGGTTTTGCAGCAGGATTTGCAGTTGGACTGCCGCGTGGCGCTGCGTATTCCGCTGGCGCATTATCCGGCCTGTATTGCCGCTTGGCAGCAGACGCGGGTGATGGAGTTGGAGATATAGCTTTCAGGCTGCCTGAAACCTGTTTTTGATGATATTTATGACCATGCACCGAGCCTTAGCCCCCGCCGCCGTCTACCGTTTGCGTGCCCATCTGCGCCGCGGCGGTGTGATTGCCTATCCCACCGAATCGGTTTACGGCTTGGGCTGTCTGCCGACCCATGCACGTGCATTGCGCCGTCTGATGGCCATTAAGGCCAGGCCGCAGCACAAGGGTTTAATCAGCATCGGCGCTGACAGCATGCAGTTGCAGCCTTTGCTCGCACCGCTCACAACAGCACAGCAGCTCACCTTGCAACAGCAATGGCCGGCAGCAAAAACCTTTCTGATTCCGGCCAGGCACACGGTGCTGCCTGCTTTGCGCGGCCGCGGCCGCAAGGTCTTGGCGGTGCGGGTACCGGCCCACAGCGGTGCACGCCGTTTGTGTCGTCAGGCTGGCAGCGCTTTGGTTTCCAGTTCGTGCAATCGTGCAGGTATGCGCCCCTACCGGCACGAACGTGATGTGCGCCGCCGCTTCGGGCGGCAGGTATGGGTTGTGGGCGGGCGCTGCGGCGGCAAGCGCAACCCCAGCCAGATTATTGATTTGTTGAGTGGTGTGCGTTTGCGTTAATGTACAGAAATATAGTCGCATAACACAGAACGAGACAAGGCAGCAAAAAAGCCGCGAGCGCAGCGAAGTCCCGTGGGGCAGACAATACAGATAGTACGGAGCTGATTTTGTTGCCGCTTTAGCGGCTTACAAAATCGCGCTCTTCGAGCTTGGCGCAGCAACGCCGTATCGTTCTTATTTTAAATGACTATAAAAAACAGGACTGCGAAAACAGTCCTGTTTTTTATTTGCCGTATCAAGCGGCGTTTAACCGCAGTTCCGCCGTCACCCCGCCCGTATCGTTATAGAGCCGCACGCTGCCGCCGTGCAGGGCCATGATTTGTGCCACAAAGCTCAAGCCCAAACCGCTGCTGCGGGCGCCGCCGTGGGGGCGCGGCAGGGAGAAAAAGCGCTCGTAAAGGCGCGGCAGGGCGTAGTCGGGAATCGGCTCGCCGCTGTTGAAGAGCTGCAAAACCACCTGCTGGCGCTCGCGAATCAGGCTGATGCGGATGTCGCCGCCGTCGGGGCAGAAGGCCAGCGCATTGGCCATGAGGTTGCTCACCGCCTGTTCCAGCAACAAGGCATCGCCCATCACCGGGGTGTGCGGCAGTGGCAGGCCGCCGATGCGGATGGCGCGGGCCTCGGCTTCGGCACGGTAGAGTTCCAGTGCGTTGGCGGCCACCTCGTCCAGCGCCACCACTTCACGCTGCGCCAGTTCCTGCTGGTTTTCCAGCTTGGCCAGCGACAGCATGTGCGCCACCAAATCCTGCATGCGGCGGTTGGCGGCGAGGATGCGTGCCACCAGCTGCTGTTGGTCGGCGGGGCTTAAATCGTCTTCCTGCAAAAATTCACCGGCTGCCTGAATGCCGGTCATCGGCGTTTTCAATTCGTGGGTGAGGCCGTGGATGTATTGTTCCACATGCTGTTTGCCGTCCAGCTCCTGACGCAGATGCTCGATGGCATCGCCCAAACGGGCGAAATGCGGGTCGTAGAAACGCGGTTTGGTGGCTTTGCGGTTGGCGGCCATGGCTTCGGCATAACGCGACAAACGCCCCAGCGCATGGGTGAGCCACCAGCTCATCAGCACGATAATCACCAGCGATAACAATACGCCCGCACCCACCGCATAGCGCAATTCCTGCGCTCCGGCGAGGCGGAAAATATCAAACGGGTGCGTGGGTTGTGCCAGGCTGACCACGCCGACAATGCGCCCCTGATGGCGGATGGGCGCAGCCACCACCAGCTGTTTCGGGTCGCCCTCGGCGGTGTGTGCCGGGTCGATAAAACTGGTGCGCGCGCCGTATTCGCCGCGCAGGGTGCGGTACACATCCTGCCAGCGGCCGTAATAGGCGCCGGTGTGGCGGCCGCGCGAATCGTAGAGCACCACGCCTTCGCCGTCGGTCACATACACATGCAGGTCGATATGGCGTTTTTGCAGCTGATAGACATCGGCCTGAAATTCCTTGTCCAAGGCTGCCTGAAAACGGCGTGCGAAGGCTTGGGTATTGACTTGGCCGTCCTCACCGATGTCGTCTTCCAGACCGGCGGCCAGTATCTGCGCCATATCCACCAGCGTGGTTTCCGCCGACTGGCGCAGGCTCACTTTAATATGATCCAGCGCCTGATTGACAAACAGCCACGACAACACCGCCGCCAGCGCCAGAAACACCGCCACAAAGCGCAGGCCGAAGCTGATTTTCATGCGCCGTCTCCGCGGAAACTGTAGCCCAGTGCGCGGTGGGTGAGGATGGGGTCGGCAGCGGCATCGATTTGGCGGATTTTCATGCGCAGTGATTTGATGTGGGTGTCTATGGTGCGCTCATCGGAAGGGTGGTGGTCGGAAAACACTGCGGCCAGCAGCTGACGGCGGCTGAACACGCGCCCGGGCTGGCGGATGAAATGCTGCAACAGGCGCGATTCGGCCAGGGTGAGCGGCAGCACCTGGCCGTGCAGCAGCATCTGCTGGCGTTCGGCATCAAACACAAAGGCGCCGCTGCACACGGCTTGGGCGGTAGTGTCATCGTTGGTGCGGTCGTTTTCAGGCAGCCGGTAGGCGCGTTTGAGCACGGTTTTGACCCGCGCCACCAATTCGCGCGGGCTGAAGGGTTTGCCGATATAGTCGTCCGCACCCAGCTCCAAACCGAGTACGCGGTCGATTTCCTCGTTTTGCGCGGTAAGCATCAGCACCGGCAGGGTTTCATTGTGCTTGCGGATGTGTTTGAGCACCTCAAAACCGTCCATATCCGGCAGGCCCACATCCAAAATCACCGCGTCCGCACCCTGTTGCAACAAGGCCAAGCCCGCGCCGCCGCCGGTGGCATGACTGCTGCGCATGCCCGCGCGCGTGAGCGCAAACGCCACTATATCGGCAATGTCTTTTTCGTCTTCAATCAGGAGAATGTGCGGAGTATTCATGTTTATGGCAGGGAGGGTAAGGGGCGATACAGTATATAGGGTGCAGGCAGCACTTAAAATAAGGGGCTGCCGAATAAAGTCACCTCGTCATGTTCTGGTGCAGGACGGCGGTAAAAAAACATGCCCGGCGCATGTTTATATCATTTTTTGGGCGCATATTTTGCTTATTTTGTAAAATTAATGTAATTTTTACTATTAAATGCCCAGATGGCGCAAAAATGGCTTGTATTTGTGCGCCTGAAACCATCCGGCTTTCAGGCAGGCTGAGACCTTTGTAAACCCCCCATCTGCGGCGCATTTCTGCGTTGGAAGTTTATGCCCGCAGGGGCACTGCCCGCTCGCTTGCTTTATCATAGGATGTCTGTCCCACAGGGATTTCCTACGGTCACGCTCGCTGCGCTGCTACGCCTTGAACTGCATCCACATCTGGGGGGGTGCAACGGCCTCAGGCTTTGAGTAAATTGCCTAATTCTAACAAAGCGTTGCAGCAGTACAACAAGCGCTTGGCCGTTTTGTATGCCGCAGCTGCCTGTGGGCACGCCGCAGCCTTTTGTTTTCAGGTGTTTTAATCGGGTGACCTAAAGACTCAAAGCGCTATTTGCAAGAGGTGCAGATGTAAAACTGTGTTTAATTGGGGTATTAAACCTCAATGCACAACATTACTCTGTATAATTTTTGCCGGATAAGCTTATGGTTTGGATATAACACACATCTCTTAAAAGATTTAGCCATGAGCGTAATGCCATCAGTTTCTACAAGGCCGGGTTTCCCGGCCTTGTGGCTGCATATCTCTTGCAGAATGGCAAGCTATGGCGGCGCTGTAGCCCGTTTGCAGGTGCTTCCAATATGAATGCCAGATGGCATAGACCGCGTCATATTTTGATAATGAGGATACAGTAATGAACAAAATCTACCGTACCGTTTATAACGAACACACCTAAGCTTGGGTGGCGGTGTCGGAAACCGCCTCTGCACATGGGAAGTCCGGTGGCAGTGTTGTACGCCGAGGTCTTCATCTGACCTACACAACATTGGCCGGCGCATTGATGATGGCCGGCAGTCAGGCGTGGGCGGTGAACGGAGCTCAATATCAGCCGGGTATCGACAATGCCTGTTTCTTTGATACTGGCACCAGTAATACAGTATGCGGCAATGCTGCAACTTCTGTAGATGATACTTTGGCTCAGTCTGTTGCTATAGGTGCGAATGCAAAAGCAACCGGTTTGGGATCCGGTGCTGTTGCCATCGGCCGTACGGCCCATGCTGCCGGACAAGGCTCTACTGCGATTGGTATTAATGCCCGCTCTGAAGGCCAATCCATTGCTATCGGTACCAATGCCAATAATACCAACGGTAGCCCGCAGCCAATCGGTGGCAGTACGATTGCTATCGGTAATCATACGAATGCCAGCAAAGACAATTCAGTAGCCATTGGAAATACAGCATTGGCAACGGGAACGGGGGCCATAGCCCAAGGTTTTAAAGCCAAGGCAGAAGGCCAGTCTTCGGTGGTGATCGGGGATGGTGCGGAAAATATACGCAATGGTAAAGCAGACCAAGTGGTTGCTGTAGGTACCTATACCCGTGCCAATAGTTTGGGTGGTGTTTCTATCGGCTCCACAACGACGGTAGATGGTGTTTACGGTACGGCAATCGGTATCGGTAGCGTTAATAAAACTGATTTCGGTGTGGCTTTGGGTGCATTGAGTAGTACAGACACTTCGATCATTGTTAATCGTGACGGTTATGATCCGCTCAATCCAAGTAAAGCAGCAGATCTTGCCATTTTGGCAACCCGTGCCAATGCTGCCGGTGTGAGTGTGGGCGGTCAAGTTTTGAACACTCAAGGCAGCAATCCGGGTCAAACAGCCGTACGGCCTGACGGTGTGAAAGACGGTGACATTATCCGCCGTCAAATCCACAATGTGGCTGCGGGTACGGTAGATACCGATGCAGTAAACGTGGCTCAATTAAAGGCCGTGCAAACCCACTACTACAGTGTGAATGATGGCGGCAACGCAGGTGGTAATTACAATAACGACGGTGCCAAAGCAACCAATGCCTTGGCTGCCGGTGTGAATGCTTTAGCTACAGGTACCAGTGCAGTAGCCGTGGGTGCCAGTGCTACTGCCAGCAATGTATCGGCCGTGGCAGTGGGCTTGGGATCAACTGCCGCCGGTAATCAGTCTTTGGCTTTGGGTGTTAATACCAAGGCCGAGACAAGGCAATCAGTAGCCATAGGCTACGATGCGCAAGCTACTACTGCTAACAATACTGTAGCTATTGGTGCCAGCTCCAGAGCCAGCGCGACTCATGCTACAGCTGTGGGTACATTTGCCAATGCTTCCGGAGGCAACAGCTTAGCCTTGGGCCAGAGTGCAGCTGCAGCAGGTGCCAGCAGCGTAGCCATCGGTCGTGTTAGCAATGCCTATACCGGCAATGATATTGCCATGGGTTCAGAAGCCAAGGCTGGCGTGGCAGGTGCGGCTACAAGCTCCAACGCAATTGCCATTGGTTTGCGCTCCACTGCTGCGAACACCAATGCACTGGCACTGGGTACGAATGCCAAATCGGAGCACACCAATGCGGTTGCCTTGGGCTCTCTTTCGCAAACGGCAGGCCCGGTCAGCACTAATGATGCCACTGTAAACGGCATTTATTACAGCGGCTTTGCCGGCAACACAGCCCATTCTACTGTGAGCGTGGGTAACAATGATGTAAAGCGCACCATCACCAATGTGGCTGCCGGCCGCATTTCCGATACTTCTACCGATGCCATCAACGGCAGCCAGTTGTATATGACCCAGCAGGCTTTGGGTAATGTGGGTAAAACCATGGTGACTATTTTGGGTGGAAATGCTCAAATAGCACCGACGGGAGAGCTCCGCATGACTAATATTGGCGATACCGGTCATGACAATATCCATGATGCGATCAAATCCATCAATGATAAGGTTGGCAATATCAATAATGTAGATCTGGATGCCAGTGCCGGTGTTGCCCAAGCCATTGCCACCGCCGGTTTGCCGCAGGCTTATCTGCCGGGTAAAAACATGATTGCGGTGAGTACCGGCTATTACCGCGGCCATACCGGTTATGCTGTCGGTTTCTCCACCATTTCGGATAACGGCAACTGGATTATCAAGGCCACCGGCAGCGGCAATTCGCGCGGCAAATTCGGTGCGTCCATCGGTGCCGGTTATCAGTGGTAACGGGCAAACAGGCTGCCTGAAAAGGTTTCAGGCAGCCTGGTGAAGACAAATAAAGGGATATCGACTATGAAAACCATGCAATTTGTTCGCGGTGTTTTTGCCGCCGCAGCCGCAGCCGCTGTTTTGTCCGGTTGCGCCGCAGTTTCTTTTGTAAAGCCGGACGGTACCACCGATGAGCCGAAATGGCCGAAGTGGGACAGCGTTTCGTTTGATAAAAAACGCGGCACTTTCCCGGATTTGGGCAGCCTTCGCCAGGTGAAACCGGGTTTGACCAAAGACCAGATGTATTATCTGCTCGGCCGTCCGCATTATGCGGAAGCCTGGCGTCCGGTGGAGTGGAATTATCTGTTCCATTTCCATACCCCCGGCCAAGGTACCGACGGTGTGACCACCTGTCAGTTTAAGGTACTGTACGATAAAAACATGATTACCCGCAGCTTCCATTGGAATCCGGTGGATCCGGCCACGGCCACCTGCCCGCCTTTGGAGCAGCCTGCCAAGCACCGTTACACCTTGGGTGCGGATGCGCTGTTTGCTTTCGACCGCAGCAGTTTGGCGGATTTGCAGCCGGGCGGCCGCCAAGAGCTGGATAATCTGGCGGCCAAGCTGAAACAGTTTGACGAGTTGAACAGCATTACCGTAACCGGCCATACCGACCGTTTGGGCTCGGATGCGTATAACGACCGCCTGTCGCAGCAACGCGCCGACACCGTGCGTGCCTATTTGGTGCAAAAAGGTCTGCCGGCGGCCAAAATCACTGCCCGCGGCATGGGTGAGCGTGCACCGGTGACCCACTGCAGCGACAATCTGGGCCGCAATGCCCTGATCACCTGCCTGCAGCCGAACCGTCGTGTGGAAGTGGAAGTGGACGGCTACGGCAGCAAATAAGCCGGGCAGATGTATACAGCCCCCGTTGTTTCAACGGGGGCTTTTATGTTTGTGTGATGATACCAATCCAAAAAATAATCTAATACCAATTTAAAAATTAAAACTAAATAAAGCTACCTGAAAACAGATTCTGCGACTCCGCTATGCTACGCGCAGAATGACGGATTGCTGTCATCCTGCGCGTAGTAACTGTAGCTTGGGTCGCGAGATCCAACGTTTCCGAAGGTTTTAGCCGGTGTCGGGTCTGGCGACCCAAGCTACATGATTGCGCTTACAGCTTTTTGGCAAAGTGGAAACAGTCGGCCACATAGCCGTGCACATAATAAAACTTGTGCGCGCGGGTGCGGTGGGTGGCGGAATCGAGCGAAAGGTAGTGGCAGCCTTCCGCGCGTGCCAGGTCTTCGCAATAGGCCAGCATCTGTGCGCCTATGCCTTCGCTGCGGCGGTGTTCGGCGGTGACCAGGTCTTCGAGGAAAAACAGCTTGTGCTGGTAGGTGTTGTGCTGGGTGCGGAACAGCGCCAGGGCAACGACTTCGCCGTCGATTTCGGCAATATGTAGGCGGCCGCGGTCGGCGGCGATGTATTGCAGCTGCTGCCAGTAGCGCTCGAAATCCTGAAAATGCGGGCGCAGGTTTTGGTGCAGGGGAAAGGCGCGTGCCACCAGTTCGCGGTGGGCGGCCAAGGCTTCGGGGGTGTCCAGAGCGGTGATGTTGAAAGCAGTATTCATATTTTCAGGCAGCCTATACCCATCCATAAACACATCTAACCGCGTTGTCTCGCCTCGCCGTACTATCTGTACTGTCTTCGGCTCGCCGCCTTGTTAGCTGTGTTTCTGAATGGGTATTATTTAATGGAATCGGTATCGGTTTGTGCAGGCAGGGCGGGGATGGTTTCATCTTCGCCGTCATCGTATTGCGCATAAGCGGCAGGCAGTTTTTTGGTAGATTTGACGCCGAGCTCACGTAGTTTTTCGGCACGGCGGACTAAGTTGCCTGGGCCGGTTTTCAGTTGCTTCATGGCGGTTTGATAGGCGTTTTGTGCTTGGCTGATATTTTTGCCCACACCCTCCAAGGTCGTCACAAAGCCGACAAATTTATCCAGCAGTTTGCCGCCTTCGCTGGCAATCGCCAAGGCATTCTGGTTTTGCTGCTCGTTGCGCCAGATATTGGCCACGGTGCGCAGGGTGGCCAGCAGGGTGCTGGGGCCGACCAGCATGATGCGTTGCTGGAAGCATTCGTCAAACAATTGGTTGTCCTGTTGCAGCGCCAGCAGATAGGCGGGCTCGACCGGGATAAACATAAACACAAAATCGAGGGTGTGCAGGCCGTCGATGTCGCTGTAAGACTTGCCCGCTAAGCCTTTGATGTGCTGGCGCACCGACTGCACATGCGCTGCCAGCTCGCGCGCGGCGGTGTCGGCATCTTCGGCCTGGGTGTAGCGCACATAGGCGGTGAGCGACACTTTGGCGTCGATGATGATTTGTTTGTTGTCGGGCAGGTCGATGAGCACGTCCGGTTGCAGGCGGCGTTGCTGGCCGTCGTCGTCGGTGCGGGTGGCGGCTGCCTGAATGCGGTATTCGCGCCCTTTTTGCAGGCCGGAGTTTTCCAGCACGGTTTCCAAAATCATCTCGCCCCAATTGCCCTGCTGCTTGTTGCGCACACCGGTGAGGGCATCGGTGAGTGCCTTGGCATCGCTGTGCAGCTGGGTATTGAGCTGTTGCAGGCGTTTGAGCTCGGCCTCCAGCGTGCCGCGCTCCTTGGTTTCTTTTTCGTAGGTGTTTTGAATCAGCTGGCTGAAGCCCTGCATGCGCTCGTGCAGGGGTTGCAGCAATTGATTGATTTGTTGCTGGTTTTGGCTGCTGAAACGCTGGCTTTTTTCTTCCAGAATCTCATTGGCGAGGTTTTTGAACTGCTGGCTTAAAGTGGCGCGGGCTTCGTCCAAGAGCGCCAGCTTTTCCGCATGCGCTTCGCGCTCCTGCTGCAACTGGGTGTGCAGGCGTTCGTGCATCAATTGCACATCGCTGTATTGCTGTTGCAGTTGGCGGTGTTCTTCGGCCAGTTGCTGCCATTCGCCCTCCTTGGCTTGCCAGCTTTGCAGCTCCTGCTGGGCGGCACTCAGGCGGCCGTGGTTGTGGCGGTATTGCTCTTGCAGTTGGCGGTGCTCTTCCGCCAGTTGCTGCCATTCGCTCTCCTTGGCCTGCCAGTTGTGCAGCTGCTGCTGCGTTGCCGCCAGACGGCCATGCTGCTGTTGCTGTTGCTCCTGCAACTGGCGAATCTGGGCCTGACCCTCCTGCCATTGTTGTTTCAGGGGCGCGAGCTGGCGGTTTTCGGTTTCAGCCACATGCAGGCGTTGCTGGGTGCCGTTAAGCTCCTGTTGCAGCTGTTGCCGCGCGGCAGCGGCCTCTTGGTATTCCTGCTGGCGGTATTGGTTTTCCGTTTGCAGGCGCGCGCATTCGGCCTGCCCGGCAGCGGCCTGTTGCTGCCAGTGTTCGATTTGCGGCTGCAAAAGGGCGCGGGTGCGTGCCTGTGCCCACAGCCAGGCAAGGAGGGCGCTGATACATACGGCGAGAATAAGAATAAGCCAGAACAAAGAAGGGTCGGTGAGGGTCATAAACAACGATTATATTCAGAATGAACAAGCGGGCGCTGGCGAAATACCAGTTCGCCCTATAGTATCACAGCTGCAAGTGGTAAGATGCGGCCTTTGCGGCTGTTTTCAGGCAGCCTGAACGGAAACGGTTTTCTGGCATGAGCACGGATTTTTGGGATGCGGCGCAGTTTGCCCTATCGGTGACCATGCCCAGCATATTGCTGCTGGGTTTGGGCTGGTTTTTGCGCCGCAGCGGCCAGGTGGACGGCCCGTTTTGCGACCAGGCTTCCAAATTGGTGTTCCGCTATTCCATGCCTGCGCTGTTGTTTTTCAGCATTTATGCCAACGATACCGATTACGGCAGCCAGCTGGCGCTGATTGGCGCCGGGGCGCTGGCGAGTTTGCTGCTGTTTTTCGGTGCCGAGGCGGTGGCGGCGTGGAAGATTCCCGATGTGCGCGACAAAGGCGTGTTTGTGCAAGGCGTGTACCGCGCCAATACCATGATTGTCGGGCTGGCCTTTGTGTCCAGCGCCTACGGTCAGGCCGGGGTGGCGGCGGGTGCGGTGTACGGCGGCAGCATGACCCTGCTTTATAATGTGCTGGCGGTACTGACTTTAAGCCGTGCCCAAGGCGGCTCCGGCGGCCTGAAAGCGGGTTTGATGCTGCGCCAGATTGCCCTCAACCCGCTGATTCTGGGTATTTTGGCCGCCTTGGCGGCGCGGGCCATAGCTTTGCCGGTACCGACGCTGTTACAGCAGACCGGTCATTATCTGGCGGTGATTGCACTGCCGCTGGCCTTGATTTGCGCCGGCGCCACTCTGGATGTGAAATCGCTGTTCAAGGTATCGGACATTTCCCTGTGGTCGAGTTTGGGGCGGCTCATCGTATCGCCGCTGTTGGCGGTGCTGGTGGGCTGGCTGTTCGGTCTCGAAGGTATGGCGCTGGGGATTTTGTTTATGATGATGGCCGCGCCGGTGGCCGCCGCCAGCTATGTGATGGCCAAGGCCATGGGCGCCAACGATGTGGCCGCGGCCAATATCGTCGGCCTGACCACCGTGGGTGCCATGCCGGTGGCTGCGGCCGGAATTGCGCTGCTGCGCTCGGCGGGGTGGATTTAGGCCGGTTTGTCCCCATAATGACCAATCATTGTTTCAGGCAGCCTTGCCTTTGTTTCGGATATTGCATGACACAACTTAAAGAAGACGACAGCTGGGGCATATACAAGCGCCTGATTCCTTATCTCAAGGGGTTGTGGCGCTATTTTGCCATCTCGGTGCTGGCCATGCTGGTGGTGGGCGCCACCGGCCCGGTGTTTGCCTCTCTGATCAAGCCCATCATTGATGAAGGCTTTGTCGAAAAAAACCTCAATGCCATGACCTGGGTGCCGCTGGCCATCGTCGGCCTGTTTATCTTGCGCGGCATCGCCAATTACATCAACGAATACACGACGGCTTATCTGTCGGCCACCATGGTGCAGCAGTTGCGTACCGAGCTGTTTGCGAAAATGTTGCGTCTGCCGGTGGCCTATTTCAGTGACCACAGCCGCGGCAGGCTGATGTCGCGCATTACCAACGACGCCAACAGCATTACCGGCGCCGGTTTTAATGTGATTACGGTCATTGCCAAAGACGGCCTGACGGTAGTCGGCTTGTTGGTCTGGCTGCTGTATCTGGATTGGCAGTTGACGCTGATTACCTTGGTTACGCTGCCGGTGATTGCTTGGTGCGTGCGCAAAATCAACAAACGCCTGCGCGGTTTGGCGCATCAAAGCCAACAGGTTGTCGGCCAGATGACGCAGGTACTGACCGAATCCATAGACGGTGCCCGGGTGGTGCGTGTTTATGGTGGTCAGGCACATGAACAAAGCCGTTTGGAAGAGGCCAATCAGGGTTTGCGGCGCAATGTGGTCAAACAAGCCTCTTCCGGTGCCATCAGCAGCGCAGTCACCCAGTTGCTGATAGCCATTTCTTTGTCGCTGATTCTGTATTTTGCCGCCCGGCGGGCACACAGCACCGGTTTTAGCGCCGGCGATTTTATGTCCTTCCTCACCGCCATGCTGATGATGTTCGACCCCATCAAACGCATGACCGGGGTGATGGCTGCATTGCAGGGCGGTTTGGCTGCGGCACACAGTGTATTTGGTTTTTTGGATGAGGCGGAAGAGCCGGATAACGGTAGGCAGGTTTTACCGGTATCCACCGGCGATATTGAGTTTGATAATGTGGTGTTTCGTTATCCCCAAGCTGAAAAAAATGCCATCAACGGCATGAGTCTCCATATCCCGCAAGGTACGGTGGTGGCTTTGGTCGGCGAGTCCGGGTGCGGCAAATCGACGGCTGCCAATCTGCTTCCGCGGTTTTATGATGCCGACGAAGGACAGGTGCGTATCGGCGGTACGGATGTCCGCGATTACACCTTGGGCAGTTTGCGCGACCAAATTGCGGTGGTGAGCCAGGATGTGGTGCTGTTTAACGATACCATTGCCAATAATATTGCCTACGGGCAGTACGGTGTTGCCGAAGCAGATATTATTGCGGCCGCCAAAGCTGCCAATGCATGGGGCTTCATCGAACAGCTGCCTGAAGGTCTGAATACGCCGATAGGCGAACACGGACTCAAGCTTTCCGGCGGCCAGCGCCAACGGCTGGCCATTGCCCGGGCGCTGCTGAAAGATGCACCGATTCTGATTTTGGACGAGGCCACCAGTGCGCTGGATACCGAATCTGAACGCTTGGTGCAGGCCGCTTTGGAGGTGTTGATGCAAAACCGCACAACGGTGGTGATTGCCCACCGCCTGTCCACCATTGAAAAAGCCGACCGGATTGTGGTGATGCATGAGGGGCAGATTGTCGAAACAGGCCGTCACGATGAATTGATGGCACAAGGTGGGCGGTATGCTGCGCTGCAGAAAATGCAGTCTGTAACAGCGCAGGCCGGTTCCCAGTCAGAAGGAGTATCGTGAGATGCAGGGAGTGACTTTATGCTTGACCATAGGCCGCCGTCCCGAGCTGTTGCGGCAAACCTTGGATAGCCTGTTTGCCCAAGATGTTCGGTTTGACCATATTATTGCCGTGAATGACTTTGGCGATGTCCCGACGAGCGAGGTTTTTAAAGCCCTGTGTCCCGATGGGGAGCTGGTGGATTTGGGCCGCCAAGTCGGGCATCATGCCGCTGTAGATGCCATGTACCGGCGCATACAGACGCCGTATGTGTTCCATTGTGAGGATGATTGGTTATTCGACGGTGATTTGATGCTCGATAATGCCGCCAGCCTGCTGACCCATCCGCAAATCAACAGCGTATGCTTGCGCCGTCTGCCGGATTTCCCGTTTTATGAAGCGGAGGCCGAAAAAATAGACGTGCTGCAGTATCAGGGTGTCGACTATTGCCGTTTGGATCATCTGCATGAGCAATGGCACCGCTATACCTTTAATCCGCATTTGGCCAAGCTGGATTTGTGGCAGTCCAGCGGCGGTTTCAGCCGTTTTAAGAAAGAGCGCCATATTTCCCGTTGGCAGGGGGAACAAAACCGTTTTGTGGCGTTTATGCAGCCGGGCGCGTGTGTGCATATCGGTGAGAATTTGAGTGTGAGTAACCCCAAACCTTCGTGGTTTAAGCAAATGAAACAATGGTTGCGGAAAAGATGACAGCAGAGAATAAATCAGCCCGAATATTGAGGATGGCACACATTGCCGTTATCAGTATGTATTTTGTCGGCATGATCATCGGTCCGGCCACCAAAATGCGCAGTCATGCCCTGATCCTGTTATTGCTGCTGTCGCTGGTTTTATGGATCAAAAACTGGCGGGATCAGCAATGGGATAAGTCGGTATTCCTGTTTGCAGCGGTATTTTCGGCAAGTACGCTATTGAGCCATGTGCTTAATGGCAGCAGCTTGTCAAACTTGGAGCTGTATTTATTGCCGCTGGCATTTATTCCCATGGTGCATGCTTACCGCTATGCGCGTCTCGACTTGTTTGACTGGGGTGTGCTGATACTGGCGGCTGTGGCATTTTGCCTGCTGTGGAATGTCTATGCCGGATATGTACTGGATTTGGACCGGACTGTTCTGGATTATGTGGTGCGGTATATCATTCTTTACGATATGTCGGCCATTGCCCTGTGTTTGATGGGCGTACTATACGCTTTTGAATGGCAATCCCGAAACGGCAACAGCGGCTGGGTTTATATTGTTTTGACCATGAGTTTGTCTGCCGTCATGGTTTTGGTATTGCACGGCAGCCGTGGTGCATGGATCGCTATCCCGCTGGTGTTGTTATGGACGGCCTGGCAGTACCGGCACCAGGGGCAGCGGCTTGTGTTGCTGACGGGAGTGTTGTCTGTATTGTTTCTGGGTTGGCAACTGATGAATCCGCAGTCGGTGATGATGGACCGTATCAACTCTGCACAGCAGGATGTCGTTATTGTTCAAGATGAACCGGCAAGCCACACCAGTTTGGGGGCACGATTGTCGATGTGGAAGCTGGCATGGTCGGATTTTTTACAGGCGCCGGTTTTCGGTGCCGGTCTGGATCAAACCCAAGAAACCCGTGTGCGGGCTAAAGAACAAGGCTTGCTGGTTGCAGAACATCCGCATGCCCACAATACCTATCTGCAAACCCTGTCGGTGCACGGACTGGTCGGCTTTGCCGGGCTGATGTTTTTCTTCCTCTACCCGTTGTACTTGTTCTACCGCCACCGCAACATCAATCGCAATACCCGTTTTATTTTTATCTCCGGCAGTGCGTTTGTTGTCTATGTGATGATTGGCGGCCTGACCGATTACTACTTGGGCTTTGCCAGCAATGTGACTTTTTATTGTCTGATTACCACCATGTTGCTGCTTCAATTAAGCCGGGAGTGTCGCTTGGGCGGACAGGGTGATACAGTGTGGCGTGTACGCAAGTAAATACGTTTTACATGCAGCCGGTATCCGTCCGCCCGTCTTTAATGCAATGGCAGTCTATCTATGAAAATTCGGTTCTATTTGATTAATCTGGACGGCAGTGATGAGCGCCTGACTCAAGCCAGTGAAGCACTGGCGGCCGAGCAGGTCGCATTTGAACGGGTCAGTGCGTATGACGGCCGCGGGATTGACCCGACGAGTATTGCCGACTATAACGAAGCCGCCGCTTTGGCTTATATGGGGCGTACATTAAAGGGCGGGGAGTTGGGGTGTTATTTCAGCCATTTGGATTGTGCCCGCCGCTTTTTGGCTTCCGATGCCGATTTTGGCGTGGTATTGGAAGACGATATGCTGCCGGCGCCGGATTTGATGGCCAAAACCAGCGGTTTTTTGACTTGGTTGACAGAGAACCCGTCAGCCGGTTGGTATCTGATTAATATCGGTGCGTTAAAACGCAAGATATTTACACCCTTGCACCGGATTGACGGGCATGAGCTGGCTCGGGCGCATTACTTCCCCATGACCACCACCGGCATTATCTGGTCGCGTGCCGGAGCTGAGGCATTTGTGGCTCAGGCTTTACCGGTTTATGCTCCGGTAGACAATTTTTTCCGTCACTGGCTGACCGGCAATGATAAAGGTTTGTCTGTTTATCCGCCCTTGGTGGCCGCCAGCGGTATGGAGAGCGATATTGACGGAGCTGTCGTCAAACGCAAAACCCAAGGGCGCAGTATGTGGTATCGGGTATTGAAGCAGCGTCGTTTATGGGCAGACAAATTTAAAGCATGGCAACACAAAGTCATGCCGCCGAACTATAGTCGAATAACACAGAACGAGACAAGGCAGCAAAAAAGCCGCGAGCGCAGCGAAGTCCCGCGGGACAGACAGTACAAGTAGTACGGAGCTGATTTTGTTGCCGCTTTAGCGGTTTACAAACATCGCGCTCTTCGAGCTTGGCGCAGCAACGCCGTATCGTTCTTATTTTAAATGACTATATTAAATATAAGGGGCTGTCCCAGTTATCTTGGGCAGCCCCTAAATCTATTGTGTCGCCTAATGTTACGGTTGTCGGAATTTGTCTGTATCAATATTAATTAATATACGGCGGCTGCGGCCGATGACGCTGAGCTGGCGCAGTCCCATCCTGAGTTGGGATACCCAGCGGCGATATTTAAACGTGATGGCGTCAGTGGCATTTTTGGGTAATGGTTTTGATGGATCAGTGGGCGTAATGGTTGATTTGGCAGGACCTTGAATGGAAAGATTATAGGTAGGACATTGGTCCAATTGTATGGCAGCCGCCGGGCATACTTGCCACGCATCCAGCTCATAAGTGCTGGAAATAAATGCATCTGCCAAGCCGGGCAGTTTTTTTTGCGCTTTATTTAACAGCTTTTGTGCGCCGCTCGGGTACAGGATATATGCGGCAGCACCTGTACGATCTTGATACAGGCGTTTTAATTGAAAATGGTCATCGCCTATGTCTAAAGGGTTACCCACCACTTTTTTACGGTTATGCGTCTCTAAATTGACGAAGTCTACATTACAGGGCTGTGCCAATAATTTTATTAATAAAGAGGCAGCATTACATGCCAGCAGTGCATCATCCTCTAAAATGAGCATTGGCTTTCCACTGCTATGTACGTATTCCCAAGCTTTTTTGTGGCTAAGAAAGCAGGCGACTTCAGTAAGGCGGAGCTTCCGCTCCCATCCATTGGCCAAACTTTCATATAAGACGGCATCGATGTCCCGTGTGGAGACGGCAGTCAGGTGCTGAAAAGGAATATTCAGCCCGGTGAGCTGTTTTTTTTGAAATTCAAATCGATCAACACTGTCAGGCAGGTTGATTACCAGAGCTTCAATCATTTGATCCGTATTGTTTATCATTGCCAATAATCCTTCAACCACGGTGCCGGCAACACCTTGCGGTACCATTTGCCGCCGCCGCCGACGATGGCGTCGGGCGGATTGACTTCGCCGTGGAAGATGATGATTTTGCCGTGCTGCGGTTTGGCCGGCGGCTGCCACAGCGAAAACGGCAGTTTTTTCAGCACATGGTATTTGTAGCTTAAGCACCAGTCATCAGGCCAGTAGCTCAGTTGGTGGTGTTCGCGCACATACCAGGACAAAAACGCCTGTTCGTGGCGGAAGCGTTGGCGGATGTCGTGAAAATGGGTGCGGAAATAATCCAGGAGGCCGGGCAGGGCGCCGATATTGAAGCGGTAGACGGAGCTGTTGCCGACCATGCGCCAGGGCTTTTTCCAGTCGCGGATAATCCACACCTCGTCGTCGCGGCTTTGCGGTTGGGTGAAGAAGCTGTCGATATTGTCGATGATGACGATGTCGATGTCGAGAAACAGCGCCCGGCCTTGCAGGCCGTATAAATCCGTGCCCAAGGTGGTGAGTTTTTTCCAACCGCGTTCGGGCAGGCCGTCGGGCAGATTCAGTTCGGGTATGGGGTAGTGGCTGATGGCCGGATCCAGCCCGGCGGGGTTGTCGGTAAGGCAAACGAACTCAAACGGCAGGGTGAGGTTTTTGCGCACCATGGCGTAGAGGCGGTTGACATACTCGGGGCCGTATTTGTCGCCCCATTTCATGCACAGAATGTAATTGGTTGCGGTATCCATGCGGATGGAAGGCTGCCTGAAATAAATAAGGCGGCAGTATAACATTTTCCCTATAGGGCGGTTGTTTTAGAGAACGGGTGATCTTTATCAAGATCCTGCGACTAAAGCGCAGGATGACGACAACCCGTCATTCTGCGCGTAGCGACAGCGAAGTCGCAGAATCTGTTTCGGCTTCGTGCATGCCGCCTGCTTCTTTAGATTTAATTTTTAAATGGGTATTACAAGGCCGCCAAAGGCAGCCCGGCGCGGTCTTTATCCGATACCAGCGGTTCGGCCAGCGGCCAGTCTATGCCCACGGCGGCATCGTTCCACAACAAACAGCCCTCGTCTGCGGGGTGGTAATAATCGGTGCATTTGTACACGCACACGGCGTGGCTGCCGGTGACCGCAAAGCCGTGCGCCAGCCCCGGCGGCACCCACAGCTGCGTGGCGCCGCGCAGATACACGCCCACCCAGCGGCCGTAGGTGGGGGAAGCGGGGCGGATGTCCACCACCACATCGAAGATTTCGCCGCTGACACAGGTCACCAGCTTGCCCTGCGGATGGCTGCGTTGGAAATGCAGGCCGCGCAGCACGCCGTGCTTGGAATGGGAGACATTGTCCTGCACAAAATGCAAATCGGGCAGGCCGAGGGCGTCACGGTAGCGTTGTTCGGTATGGCTTTCCATCAGCCAGCCGCGTGTATCTGTGTGCAGGACGGGGCGGATGATTTTGACATCGGCAATGGCGGTGGCGCTCAGCTGCATGGCGGGCATCCGTGTTGCAACAATTGGTTGAGATGGCGGCCATAGGCGGTGTTGGGCTGGCGTGCGGCGGCTGCGGCGAGGGCGGCATCGTCCAGCCAGCCCTGGCGCCAGGCGATTTCTTCCAGACAGGCGATTTTCAGGCCCTGGCGTTTTTCCACCGTGTGCACAAATTGGGCGGCTTCCAACAGGCTGTCGCAAGTGCCGTTGTCCAGCCAGGCAAAGCCGCGTCCCAGGCGTTCCACCTTCAGGCAGCCTTGTTGCAGATAAAGATTGTTGAGGTCGGTGATTTCCAGCTCGCCCCGCGCGGACGGGCGCAGGGTGCGCGCCAATGCCACGGCTTGGGCGTCATAGAAATACAGGCCGGTAACGGCATAGGGCGAGGCCGGTTGCGCCGGTTTTTCGGTAATCGCCACCGCGTGTCCGTCCGCATCCAAGGTAAGCACACCGAAACGCTGCGGGTCGGTGACCTGGCAGGCAAACAGGGTGGCACCCTCACGGCGGGCGGCGGCACGGCGCAGCAGGGTGCCGAGGCCCTCGCCGAAAAACAGATTGTCGCCCAAAATCAGACATACCGGTTCCGTGCCGATAAAGTCGGCACCGATGAGCAAAGCCTGGGCAATGCCCTCAGGCCGCGGCTGTACGGCATAATCCAGCGCCAAGCCGAAACGGCTGCCGTCGCCCAGCAGACGCTGGAAAGCGGCCTGATCTTCCGGGGTGGTGATGATCAGGATGTCGCGGATACCGGCCAGCATCAGCACCGACAGCGGGTAGTAAATCATCGGTTTGTCGTACACCGGCAGCAGCTGCTTGGACACCCCCAGGGTGACCGGATGCAAGCGGGTACCGGCGCCACCGGCCAAGACAATGCCTTTCATCATGCGTCTCCTGCGGGTGCGGTGTTGCGTTGCAGTAGCGGCTGCCACCAGTCGCGGTGGCTCACATACCAGTGCACGGTTTGGGCGAGGCCGTGCTCGAAATCCTGCTGCGGCTGCCAGCCCAGATCTTGGCGGATGCGTCCGGCGTCCACCGCATAGCGCACATCGTGGCCGGGGCGGTCGGGCACATGGCGGATCAGCCTGTGGTGGCTGCCGTGTGCGTCCGGGCACAGGCGGTCCAGTACATCGCAAATCTGCCGCACCACATCGATATTGCGCCGCTCGTTGCCGCCGCCAACGGTATAGGTGGCGCCGACGGTACCGTGCCGAAATACCGTCCACAGCGCGCGGGCATGGTCGTCCACATGCAGCCAGTCGCGCACCTGACAGCCGTCGCCGTACACCGGCAGGTTTTGGCCGTTGAGGGCGCGGATAATCATCAGCGGAATCAGCTTTTCCGGAAACTGGCGCGGGCCGTAGTTATTGCTGCAATTGCTCAGCAATACCGGCAGGCCGTAGGTGCGCTGCCAGGCGCGCACCAAGTGGTCGGCGGCGGCTTTGCTGGCGGCATAAGGGCTGCTGGGTGCGTAGGGGCTGTGTTCGTTAAACGGAGCGGCAGCGGGCGAGAGTTCGCCGAATACTTCGTCAGTGGAGACATGGTGGAAACGGAAGGCTGCCTGTTGGTTTTCAGACAGCCCCTGCCAGTAATGGCGCGCCGCTTCCAACAGGGTGTAGGTACCGACGATATTGGTGTCGATAAAGGCCGCCGGGCCGGTGATGGAGCGGTCGACATGGCTTTCCGCCGCCAGATGGATGACGCCGCAGGGGCGGTATTGCGCAAACAGCGCATCCAGCGCGGCGCGGTCGGTGATGTCGGTGTGGCTGAAACGGTAACGCGCATGCTGCGCCACGGATGCCAGTGAGGCGGGGTGGGCGGCATAGGTGAGCGCATCGATATTGACCACGGCCAAGCCGGTTTCCGCCAGCAGATAATGAATCAGGGCGGAACCGATAAAACCGGCGCCGCCGGTGATAAAAACGGGATGGGTGGCCGACATGGGATAGAGTTGTGCTTGAAGGGTATGGGTTATTCAGGCTGCCTGAAAAATACTCCGAGCAGCTGTCAGGTGTGGGAATGATGTAGGTCGGCTCTCCGAGCCGACTCTATTCTAAAGTTTGTGTGTCGGCTCGGAGAGCCGACCTACGATAGCAGGCATAAAGCCTTCAGACAGCCTGAAACACCTCACGCCACCCCGTAACGGTCGCGGTAAGCCCGAATAGGTTCGCGCCAGGCAGCCAGCGCCGGATCGTTGTCGAGCAGGGCCAGCAGGTCTTTCAGGGTGGCAATCGCCGCCACCGGCAGCCCGTATTGCTGTTCCACTTCCTGCACCGCCGAACGTTCGCCGCTGCCTTTTTCCATGCGGTCCAGTGCAATCGCCACCCCGGCGGGGACGGCGCCGGCGTTTTGAATCAGCTGCACCGATTCGCGCACCGAAGTACCGGCGGAAATCACATCGTCGATAATCAGCACCCGGCCTTGAAGCGGCGCGCCCACCAACACACCGCCCTCGCCGTGGTCTTTGGCTTCCTTGCGGTTGTAGGCAAAAGGCACGTTGATGCCGCGCTCGGCCAGCATCATGGCCGTGGCGGCGGCGAGGATAATGCCTTTGTAGGCCGGGCCGAACAGCATGTCGAATTCGATTTTGCTCTCCACGATGGACTGGGCGTAAAAACGCGCCAGCTGCAAGGTGGCGGCGCCGTCGTTAAACAGACCGGCATTGAAAAAATAAGGCGACAAACGCCCGGCCTTGGTGGTGAACTCACCGAATTTCAAAACGTCTTGCGACAGGGCAAACTGCAAAAACTGCTGGCGGAAATCGGACATAACAGGACTTGGACTCAGGGAATGGAAAACAGCGCTTATTATAAAGCAAAGCCCCATTATAGGGCTGCCTGAAAAACGTCTGCGGGATTTGCCAGGGCGAACCGACAATTCGGACGCGTAGCGGATTTTTAAGGCAAAAGCGTCCGGTTCAAGACGGAAAGCGCAGCAAGGTTGGACACCTTGCGAGTATTTCCAACGCAGAAACGGGCGATTTTGGCAAAAAAGCAGTCGTGAACGAATTGTCAGTTTGCCCTAAAATGCCGCTTTTTACACACAAACAGGAAAACCGCGTGTTCAAGATTATTTCCGCCAATGTAAACGGCATCCGTTCGGCGTATAAAAAAGGCTTTCTCGACTATTTGCAGCGGGTGGATGCCGATGTGGTGTGCGTGCAGGAACTCAAGGCGCAGGAAGCCGATTTGGATGAGAGCATGCGTCGGCCGCACGGCATGCACGGCGCGTGGCATTGCGCCGAAAAACGCGGTTACAGCGGTGTGGCCATTTACAGCAAGCGCACGCCGGACCGGGTGCAATACGGCCTCGGCGTGCCGGAATTCGATGCCGAAGGCCGCTTTGTACGCGCCGATTTCGGCCGTTTGAGTGTGGTGTCGCTGTATCTGCCTTCCGGCAGCAGCTCGGAAGAGCGTCAGGCGGCCAAATACCGTTTTCTGGACGTGTTTCTGCCCATGCTTGCCGCCATGCATGCCGAAGGCCGCGACATTGTGGTCTGCGGCGACTGGAATATCGCCCACCAAAACATCGACCTGAAAAACTGGAAAGGCAACCAGAAAAACTCCGGTTTCCTGCCGGAGGAGCGCGCTTGGCTGACCCGGGTCATCAGCGAAGTCGGCTGGGTGGACGTGTGGCGCACGCTGTATCCGGAAGCGCCCGGCTACACCTGGTGGAGCAACCGCGGCCAAGCCTATGCCAAGGATGTGGGCTGGCGCATCGATTACCAGATGTGCACTCCCGAACTGGCCGCCACCGCCCGCGAGAGTACGATCTATAAAGACGAGAAGTTTTCTGATCATGCGCCCCTGGTCGTTGATTATGACTATACCCCGTAAACGGAGCCTGCGATGAACGCCCATGTGCGCGAAGACATGAGTTTGTGGCTGTTGCGCGATGCCGCCGCACCGGAAATGTGGCTGGACCGCTGGGCGGTGAGCTATCCCTTGGTGGCGCAGCAGAGTGTGGCGGCCTCGGACGGCATAGACGCCTGGCAGCGGCAATGCGCCGCCGTGTGGGCGGGCATCCGCAGCGAGGCGGTGATGGTGGTGGCGCACGGTTGCGCCGCCTTGGCGTGGTTGGCGTGGCTGTATCAAAGCGACATCCGGGCGCAGCGGCGCCTGAAAGCGGTGATGCTGGTGTCGCCCGAACAGGCCGCATGGCAGGAGGATGCCGAACACAGCCTGTTGCGCGCCCGCAGCCCCTGCCCGACGGCGCTGGTCATCGGCCGCGACAATCCGCGTTGTCCGCCCGATTGGGCCGCAGCCCAAGCACAACGCTGGGGCGCACGCCTGTTGGAAAATCCGCACGCAGGCCATTTGGATGCGCCGCTGCACGGTTGGCAATGGGGTATGCAGCTGATGCAGGAAATGTTGGACAGTGTGTGAAAGATTCGGAATAAAAAACAGACGGGTTTCCCGTCTGTTTTGCTTTTCAGGCAGCCTGAGACTTTTGCAAAACTTCCGGATGTGGATGCAGTTCAAGGCGTAGCAGCACAGCGAGTTCAGACATATCAGATAGATAGGCAAGCGAGCGAGCAGTGCACAACGCAGAAATGCGCCGCAGATGGGGTTTTGTAGAGGTCTCAGTCTGAGATCTGTGAGAGAAACAAGCGGCCGTTAACGGTGCCAATCGGCGGCAATCCGCCCGGCTTCGGCCAGGCGTTCGGCCGTACCCACATCCAACCACAGGCCGTCAAAGCGGGTGCCGCCCACGCGGCCCTCGGCCATGGCACGGCGCAGAAGTGGTGCCAGTTTGGCAGGCTGTTGCGGCGGGGTATCGGCAAACAGCGCCGGATGATACACGCCGATGCCGCTGAAGGTGAGGCGGCTGCCTGCGTGTCCGCCATCGCCGTACACCTGTCCCTTATCCAGCACAAAATCGCCTTCCGGGTTGTGCGGCGGATTGGCCACCAGCCACAGATGGGCCAGTTGTTGCTGTTCATGCATGGTTGCGGCGGCGGTATGGGCTGCCTGAAAATCGAAATCGGTGAGTACATCGCCGTTGACCACCACAAACGGCGCGTCTCCCAAGAGCGGCAGGGCGGTGGCGATGCCGCCGGCGGTTTCCAATCCCTGTGCACCTTCGGGCGAATAGGCGATGTGTACGCCGTAGGCGCTGCCGTCGCCCAAGGCCGCTTCAATCTGGGCGCCCAGCCAGGCGTGGTTAATCACGATGTCGGAGAAACCGGCGGCGCGCAGGCGGCGCAGATGGTGGCCGATTAAGGGCTCGCTGCCGACCTGCAACAGCGGTTTGGGGCAGGTGTCGGTGAGCGGGCGCATGCGTTCGCCGCGTCCGGCGGCCAGTATCATGGCTTTCATGATTCAAGTGTCCTTTACGGAGGGTCTGTGTCTCAGGCGGTAACTGGCGGCGGCAAACAGCGCCACCCCGGCCCACACCCAGGCATAGCCGACAAAACGGATGACATCGAAGGCTTCATGGAACACCCACAGGCCGAGCATAAATTGCAGCGTCGGGCCGATGTATTGCACAAAACCCAAGCTCGACAAGGTGATGCGGCGGGCGGCGGCGGCAAACAACAGCAGCGGCAAGGCGGTGGCCGCGCCGGAGCCGATGACCAGCAACAGCGGCAGCCAAGGTAGTTGACTAAATACCAGCGTGCCTTGCTGCTGGGTCCACAACAAATAGCCTGCCGCCAGCGGCAGCATGAGCAGGGTTTCCAAGGTCAGGCCGGGCAGGGATTCCAACGGCGCCTGTTTGCGCAACAGGCCGTAGAGGCCCCAGGTAATGCTTAAAATCAGCGCCACCCACGGCACGCGGCCGCCCAAAAAGGTGAGCCAGGCCACACCCACCGCCGCCAGCGCCACCGCCAGCCATTGCAGCCGTCCCAGTTGGTCGCGGTACACCAAGCGTCCCAAGGCGATGCTCACCAGCGGCGAAATAAAATAGCCCAGGCTGGCATCCAACACATGATGATGGGTAATCGCCCACAGATAGGTGAGCCAGTTGGCGGACAACAGCAGCGAGGAAAGGGCAAATACCCACCACACTTTGGCGGTTTTGAGCGCGGCCATCAGCGGCGGCCATTGCCGCAAAACCGTCATCAACACAGCCGAAAACAATGCCGACCACAGGATGCGTTGCGCCAGCAGCTGGTCGGTGCCGATGGGCTGGCCGATCAGCGGATACCAGTACAGTGGAAACAAGCCCCAGATCAAATAGCTGCCCAAGGCATAGGCCAAGCCTTTCTGGGTTTCGTTCCAGCCGGTGGTGCGCGGTGCGGACATCGACAACTCGTTTCAAGTCAAAACAGCAAAGGGGTGAATTATACGCGCTTTCAGGCAGCCTGAACGGGTGTACAGATACAAAACCGGCACCGTAAAAACGGTGCCGGTGCGGTGATGCGGATTACATCAGATTCAGGTCTTCCACGCGGTCGAAAATATGTTCGGTGGCGCGGCCTTCTTCGTAGAGCTTGATGCGCAGGCGCAAGTCGTTCACCGATTCGGCCTGACGCAGTGCCTCATCGTAGTCGATGATTTCATCGCAATAAAGGTTGAACAAGTCTTGGTCGAAGGTCTGCATGCCGTCTTGTTCGGCTTTTTCCATCAGCTGGCGCATTTCCAGATACTGGCCTTTGAAGACGTAGTCCTGCATGGCCGGGGTGTTGATGAGCAAATCGACAATGGCGCGACGGCCTTTGCCGCCTTTTTTGATCACCAGACGCTGGCCGATGATGCACACCAGGTTCAGGGCCAAGTCCATCAATACCTGTTGGTGGCGCTCTTCCGGGAACAGGTTGAGGATACGCTCCACCGCCTGGCTGGCATTACTGGCGTGGATGGTGAAGAAACACAGGTGGCCGGTTTGCGCCAGCTGCATGGCGTATTCCAAGCTCAGGGCATTACGCACCTCACCCACGCACACCACATCCGGCGCCTGACGCATGGCGCTTTGTACCGCATTGCTCCAGCTCAAGGTGTCGATGCCCACTTCGCGGTGGGTGATGATGCTTTTCTTGGGACGGTGGATGTACTCGATCGGGTCTTCGATGGTCACAATGTGGCCGGCGGCATGTTCGTTGCGCCAGTCCAGCATGGCGGCCATGGAAGTGGATTTACCGGAACCGGTGGCACCGGCCAGAATGATCAGGCCGCGCGGCATCATGGACAAATCTTTCAGCGCCTGCGGCAGGAACAAATCGTCCACGGTGGAGATTTCGGTGGTAATGCGGCGCATCACCATGCCGATACGGCCTTGCTCGTGGTAGGCATTGACACGGAAACGCACGCCGTTTTTCGCTTGCAGCGAATAGTTCAATTCCAAATCCTGGGCAAACTGGGCGCGTTGCGCCTTGTTCATGGTGGAGAACACGATTTTGGCGGCCTCGTCGCGCTCCAGTGCTTTCACCGGTGCGGGGGTGAGCACGCTGTCGATTTTGAAGGACGGGGCAAAACCGGTGCTGATGAAAATGTCCGAGGCATTCAGGCGCACGGCCTCTACGGCCATTTTTTCCACCAGCGGGTGGGGTTCGGCCGGTGCGGCCAAGCCTTCGCCCAATACCGCGGCGGACATCAGTTTTTCGGACTCTGTCACAGAGGGTGCAACAGATTCTTGGTGTTGGGTATTCATGTCAGGCTCCAAAGGGAGGGCAGCTTCTGTCGGATCGGTTTCTTCAGGCTGCTCGGGTTGGGGTGTCAGAATGTCCGCAGGGATATCGGGTACGATAATCGGCGCTGTTTCGACAGGCGCTGTTTCCGGCGGGGTAAGGTGGGTTGCAGATGGCGGTGTTTCGGGAGCAGGCGGCACTTCGGCAACAGTTTCTATCGTAACTGCCGGTACTTCCGGCAGATCAGCGGGTATATCTTCAATGGTGGGGTCTGCCGATACGGCTTGCTCTTCAAGCACTTGCTCAGATTCGGTATCCGGTACGGTTATACCCTCATCCGGAGCGGTTTCGGTTTGTTGCTCCTGAGGCCGCAGGTCTGCTTTTTTGAAAAAAACAAAATTATCGTTTTTAAGTTTGACCGATTTTTGTGCCGTTTCCGGTTCGACATCCTCAGTGGGTTCTTCCAGCTGTTTCCCGGGTACTTCTTCCTTATCTGCAACCGGCGCAATGGTTACCGTAACCGGTGCGGAAACCACAGTTGTCGATGTGGATCCGTCGGCTTCGACAGCTTTTTCGGGCACATCCTGGTTGCCATCATTTTGCTGATAATCCGTTACCATGCCGGCCAATAATTCGGCCAGATGGCTGCTGGGTTGATTGTATTTAGCCATAAGACTGACTCACTGAATTCAATTCGGGGGTCTGCCTTTCAGGCAGCCCGACAGGCAATAATTAAACCAATTGATCCGGGTTTTGCGCTTTGCTGCGCGCCATTTCCAGGCTGATGCGGTTTTGGCGCACCAAGCCTTGCAGACATTGGTCCAGAGTCTGCATGCCGGAGTTTTGGCCGGTTTGCAGTACGGAGCCGATTTGCGCGATTTTGTTTTCGCGGATCAGGTTGCGCACCGCCGGGGTGGAAATCAGGATTTCGTGGGCGGCGACACGGCCTTTGCCGTCTTTGGTTTTGAGCAGGGTTTGTGAAATCACCGCGCGCAGCGACTCGGAGAGCATGGAGCGCACCATCTCTTTTTCGCCGGCGGGGAACACGTCCACAATACGGTCCACGGTTTTGGCGGCACCGGTGGTGTGCAGGGTACCGAATACCAAGTGGCCGGTTTCGGCGGCGGTCAGCGCCAGACCGATGGTTTCCGGGTCACGCATCTCGCCCACCAGAATCACGTCCGGGTCTTCACGCAGGGCGGAGCGCAGGGCGTTGGCAAAGCTGTGGGTGTGCTCGTGCAATTCACGCTGGTTGATGAGCGATTTTTTGCTGGTGTGCACAAACTCGATCGGGTCTTCGATGGTGAGGATGTGCGAGGGATGGTTGCTGTTGATGTAATCGATCATCGCCGCCAGCGTGGTGGATTTGCCCGAACCGGTGGGGCCGGTCACCAGTACCAGACCGCGCGGGGTGTCGGAAATTTTTTGGAAGATGCGCGGGGCGTTCAATTCTTCCAGGGTCAGCACCTTGCTGGGAATGGTTCGGAATACCGCCGCCGGGCCGCGCTCGGTGTTGAAGGCGTTCACACGGAAACGGGACACATTGGGCAGCTCGAAGGAGAAGTCGGTTTCCAGGTTTTGCTGGTAGTTTTTGCGCTGGTTGTCGTTCATCACCGAGGCAATCATATTGCCCACGTCTTCGTCGGTCATTTCCGGCAGGTTGATGCGGCGGATGTCGCCGTGGACACGGATCATCGGCGGCAGGCCGGCACTCAGGTGTAAGTCCGAGGCTTTGTTTTTGACGCCGAACGCCAGCAGGTCGGTAATTTGCATGAGCTAAACCCTTTATCTGATTAAGTGTATTGAGTCTTTATTTACAATGACGGCATTTTAATTAAGATTTATTAAGAATGCACATCCTAATTTACAGCAGTTGTGTTTGCGGCGCTTATTCCGTATCGTTTGCTTCTTTGTGCACAGGCAGAAAGAAAACACCATGTCCGAACAACTGATACGGCAGTGGCAGCAGGTACACACCCAAGTCGCCTCCCTGTCCGAACAGGCCGCCCGGCCGGTTACGCTGATTGCCGTGAGCAAAACCTTTCCGCCCGAAGACATCCGCACGCTCCATACAGCCGGGCAGCGCGATTTCGGCGAAAACTACATCCAAGAATGGCAGGACAAACAGACCGCCTTGGCCGACACAGACATTATTTGGCACATCATCGGCCATATCCAGTCGAACAAAAGCCGTGTGGTGGCCGAAAACGCACACTGGGTGCACACCGTGGACCGCGAAAAAATCGCCCGCCGCTTAAGCGAGCAACGCCCGCCACACCTGCCGCCGCTCAATGTCTGCATCGAAGTTAATATCGGTGCGGAGGCGCAAAAGCACGGTATTGCCCCGGAAGCGGTACTGTCTTTGGCGCAAACCGTGGCCGCTTTGCCACATTTGCGCCTGCGCGGACTGATGTGTGTGGCCCGTGCCGACAGCACCGAAGCGGAACTGACACAACAATTTACCACCATGCAGCAATTGCTGTGCCAGCTTCAGGCAGCCGGCTTGGATACGGACGTTTTGTCTATGGGCATGAGTGCCGATATGGACACCGCCATTGCCTGTGGCGCCACCCATGTGCGCGTGGGCAGTGCTATTTTCGGTCACCGCGCACCGAAAGAATAATGTTTACCAATCAAAGAGAAAGATTATGACGACTTATTTCCTCGGCGGCGGCAATATGGCCGCCGCCATCATCGGCGGTCTGCGCCGCCAGGGCGAGACGGATATTCATGTGGTCGGCCGCAATGCGCACAAACAGCAGCAGCTGGCCGCTGACTACGGCGTGGCGGTGTCCTCCACCCTGCCGCCCTTAAGCGCTGAGGATGTGCTGGTTTTGGCGGTCAAACCGCAAGACATGGCCGCGGCCACGGCGGGGTTGGATACCGGCGGGGCGCTGGTGTTGAGTGTGGCCGCGGGATTGACCGTCGCTACCTTGAGCCGTTATTTGGGCGGTGCCGAACGCATCATCCGCATCATGCCCAATACCCCCGGCCAGGTGGGCAAGGGCATGGCCGGTTTGTATGCGCCGCCGCACATCAGCGCGGCCGACCGCGCCCGCGCCGAAAGCATGATGCAGAGCAACGGCGGGGTCATCTGGCTGCCTGAAGAAGCGGATATTCACGACATCATTGCCGTTTGCGGCAGCGGTCCGGCCTATGTGTTTTATTTGCTCGATGCCTTGCAGCAGGCGGCGCAGGCGCAGGGTTTTGATGCCGCCGAGGCGCGCCGTTTGAGCCTGGCAACGTTTGAAGGTGCGGTGGCGCTGGCGGCGGCAGCCGACACCGATTTTGCCCAGTTGCAGCGCAATGTGACTTCCAAGGGCGGCACCACCCAGCAGGCGCTGGCGGTATTTGAAGAACGCGGCGTAGCCGAGGCCATCGTTGCCGGTGCGGCAGCGGCGGCGGCGCGTTCGCGGGAAATGGAACAACAGTTTGCCCAAGCGGCCGGAGCCGCCTCATGATGGCGCAACTGCTGCTGCTCTTGGCCGATGCGCTGGCCATCGTGTGTTGGTCGCGCTTGCTGTTGCAATGGGGGCAGCTGCATTACCGTCATCCGCTGGCGCAGTTTTGCAGCCGCAGCACCGACTGGCTGGTACAGCCTTTACGCAAAATCGCCCCGCCCTTGGGGCGCTGGGACAGTGCCTGTGTGTTGGCGGCGCTGCTGATTTATTATCTGGCCTATACCGCCATTCTGCTCACCGGTCTGGCTGATGCGCCCATCGGCAGCCGCGCCGTGGCCGCTTCTCTGTTACTGACCGTGCTGTCGCTGACCAAGGCGCTGGCATACGCCTTGCTGTTGGGACTGGTGGTGCAGATGGTGTTGAGTTTCAGCGCCCCGCATGCGCCGCTGATGCTGGTGTTGCGGCGCATATTTCTGCCGCTGAGCCGTCCGTTTGCCGCCCTGCGCATCGGCCGTGTGGATTTTTCACTGTCGGTGTGGGCCTTGCTGTTGTGGTTGTGGCTAAGTCAGATATTGCCGGCGTTGATCCAGCGCATCCATTGGTGGTGGTTATGGCAATAAACCGACACTCGGCGGCAGCGCGGGCAAAAAAACTGGCGCGGGCAACAAATCATGCTATGATGCCGCGATTTTCAGGCAGCCTTGTTGCAAAATACACCTGTTTTAAGGGTATTTTAAATAATAAATAGCTGTTTTATAAACCATTAGCGTCTCTGCCACGTGATTAACAGAAAGACCGCACATTATGGCCAAACTGACCGAACAAGACATTCTCCAATGGAACGGACCGGAAGACGACTATATGAATGCCGATCATCTGGCATTCTTCCGCGAATTGCTGGTGAATTTGCAGGATGAGCTGATAGACAAGGCCACCGACACCGCCGGCCACTTGCAGGAGCAGGATGCCACACCGGATCCCGCCGACCGCGCCACTTTGGAAGAAGAATACGCGCTGGAATTGCGCACCCGCGACCGCGAGCGCAAGCTGCTGAGCAAAATCCAGGCATCGCTGCGCCAAATCGATGAGGGCGAATACGGTTTTTGTCTGGATACCGGCGAGCCCATCGGCCTCAAACGCCTGCTGGCACGCCCCACCGCTACCTTGTCGGTAGAAGCGCAGGAGCGCCGCGAGCAGATGAAAAAACAGTTTGCCGATTAAGTGCTACCCATTAAAAAAGAGCGTTCAGGCTGCCTGAACGCTCTTTTTGTTTGTTGCAAACTACAGACCTGCCGCAGCACGCAAGGCTGCTGCCTTGTCGGTACGCTCCCAGGTAAATTCCGGCTCTTCGCGGCCGAAATGGCCGTAGGCGGCGGTTTTGCTGTAAATCGGCCGTTGCAGATCCAGCATTTGGATGATGCCTTTGGGGCGCAGGTCGAAATGTTCGCGCACCAGGCGGATCAGGTCGGCCTCTTCCAACTTGCCGGTGCCGAAGGTGTCGATGGAAATGGAGGTCGGCTCGGCCACGCCGATGGCGTAAGACACCTGAATCTGACATTGGGTGGCCAAACCGGCGGCCACAATATTCTTGGCCACATAGCGGCAGGCATAGGCGGCGGAACGGTCCACCTTGGTGGGATCTTTGCCGGAGAAAGCACCGCCGCCGTGCGGGGCGGCACCGCCATAGGTATCGACAATAATCTTGCGTCCGGTCAGGCCGCAATCGCCTTGCGGGCCGCCGATAACAAAGCGGCCGGTGGGGTTGATGAGGTATTGGGTATCGGCAGTCACCATATCGGCAGGCAGCACCGGCAGGATGATGTGCTCTTTCACCGCCGCGCACAGCTCTTCATGGCTGATGTCCGGGTCGTGCTGGGTGGAAAGCACCACGGTGTCGATGCGTTTGACCTTGCCGGTGTCGGCATCATAAACGCAGGTCAGTTGCGCCTTGGCATCCGGACGCAGCCACGGCAGGCGGCCGTCTTTGCGCAATTCGCTCTGGCGCTGCATCAGGCGGTGGCTGTAATAAATGGCAAACGGCATCAGCGTGGGGGTTTCGTCGCAGGCATAGCCGAACATCAGGCCCTGGTCGCCGGCACCTTGGTTCAAATCCAAGCCCTCGCCTTCGTTGACGCCTTGGGCGATATCGGGCGACTGCTGGTCGTAACACATCATCACCGCGCAACCCTTGGCGTCAAAACCGAGCTCGGAGGCGTTGTAGCCGATGCGGCGGATGGTGTCGCGGGCTACCTGAATATAGTCCACATGGGCACGGGTGGTGACTTCACCGGCCAGCACGCACAGGCCGGTATTGACCAGGGTTTCGGCGGCCACGCGCGCGGTGGGGTCTTGCTCAAGAATGGCATCGAGAATGGCATCGGAAATCTGGTCGGCCACCTTGTCGGGATGGCCTTCGGAAACGGACTCCGAAGTGAATAGGTATTCGCTCATGGCGTCTTTCTGTGTATAGTCATTTAAAATAAGAACGATACGGCGTTGCTGCGCCTTGCCGTACTACTTGTACTGTCTGCGGCTTGCGGCCTTGTCTCGTTCTTATTTTATTCGACTATATAAATTAAGGAGGCAAAGGTTTCAGGCAGCCTGAAAACCGGCAAAAAATCCGTCGTATTATAAGGGTTTTTGCCGTCTAAAGCATTAGCCCGAAATCAAGCCAAACAATCGCTGCCGCCGCTGTCAATACAACGCTGCTGCGCCATTTGCACTGCCTGGATGGCGGTGAGCGCAATGGTATAGACAATATCGTCCACCAGGGCGCCGCGCGACAAATCGTTGACCGGCTTGTTCAGACCTTGCAGCATGGGGCCCACGCTCAGTACATTGGCGCTGCGCTGCACCGCTTTATAGGTGGTGTTGCCGGTATTGAGGTCGGGGAAGACGAATACGGTTGCCTGCCCCGCCACCGGACTGTCGGGGGCTTTTTGGCGGCCGACGCTGGGCACGCTGGCGGCATCGTATTGCAAGGGGCCGTCGATGAGCAAATCCGGGCGTTTGGCGCGGGCGAGTTCGGTGGCGGTTTTGACTTTTTCCACCTCGCTGCCGCTGCCGGAAACGCCGGTGGAATAGGAAATCATCGCCACTTTCGGGTCTATGCCGAAGGCGCGCGCCGAATCGGCGGACTGGATGGCAATATCGGCCAGCTCTTCCGCGCTGGGGTCGGGATTGACCGCGCAATCGCCGTAGACCAACACTTGTTCCGGCATCAGCATAAAGAATACGCTGGACACCAGGCTGGCGCCGGGCGCGGTTTTGATCAGCTGCAAAGCCGGACGTATGGTGTTGGCGGTGGTGTGGATGGCACCGGAAACCAAGCCGTCCACCTCGTCGGTGGCCAGCATCATGGTGCCCAGCACCACGGTGTCTTCCAGCTGTTTTTCCGCCAAACCGGGGGTAAGGCCCTTGTGCTGGCGCAAGGCCACCATGGCGTCCACATAACGGCCGCGCACGGTGTCGGGATCCACAATTTCCACATCTGCGGGAATGTCGATGCCGTGGTTCAGCGCCACGGCAAAAACCTCCGCCGGTTTGCCCAGCAAAATGCAGTGGGCAATGCCTTTTTGATGGCAGATGGCGGCGGCCTCAATGGTGCGCGGCTCGGTGCCTTCCGGCAGCACAATGCGCTTGGCGGCGGCGCGCGCCTGCTCCATCACGCGGAAGCGGAAGGCGGGCGGCGACAGGCGCAGACGCGAAGGCTTGTCCATATCACGGCACAGGGCGGCCCAGTCCAAGTGTTCGGCGACAAAATCCACCATCGCCTCCATGCGTTCCGGGTCGTCGTGCGGCACATGGGCGGCCTGTTGCGCCAATTCGTAAGCGGTTTGGAAAGTGTCTTTGTCGGTGAGCAGCACCGGAATACGGTCTTGCAGCGCCGGGGCGACAATGGACTGCAAGGGTTCAGAGGGCAGGGAATTGCAGGTGAGCACCAAACCGGCCAGGGGCACGCCGGAGAGGGTTTTCAGCGCCGCGGCCATCATGATGTCTTCGCGGTCGCCGGGCGCCACAATCAGCGCGCCCGGTTTGAAACGGTCGTGCATATGGGTGGCGCTGCGCCCGGCCACCACGATTTCGCGCACGCGCGAGGAGGACAAAAAGTCATGGCCGCGCAACACTTCCGCCTGCAAATGGCGCGCCACGTCCAGCATGCGGCGGGCGGACTGTTCCGGCGCAAACGGAATCACGCCCAAGCAGGGCAGGTGTGTGCTGCCTGCGGCCGCCAGCGCGCCCAGCACCGCCGCAGTGTAATCGGCTATTGGCAGGGTGCCGTTGTATTTGTTGAGGATGAAACCGGCCGCTTCGGTCTGGCTGTCGGCATATTCCTGCCACGCCAGATGCACCGCTTCGGCCATCTGTTGCGGCGACGCGTCTTTGGCATCGGCCACCAGCACCACGCGGGCGTTGATGGAGGCGGCAATTTTGGCGTTTTTGTCGGCCAGATAACGGCGCTCGCTGTCCGGCACCACACCTTCGATGATCATCACGTCGTGGTCGGCAGCGGCGGCACGGTTGAAATTGGCGACCATCAGCTCGATCAGGTCGTCATCGTTATTGGCCGCAATCATGGCTTCCACCGTGCTCAGGGACAGGGGTTGCGGCGGGTCGAGCAAAAACAGTTCGGCGGCAAAATGGGTGGCCGCTTCGGTGCCGGAAGCATCCAGCGGCGTGTGCGCCACCGGTTTGAAATAGGCGGGTTTGCGGCCGATTTGTTGCAGGGCGCGCAGCCAGGCCAGCGAAATGCTGGTCAGGCCGGTTTTGGTGCCGATGGGCACCAAGAGAAAATTGGGCATGGTCTTGCTTTCGTTACTGCATCAACATTACGGCGTATTATATTGCAGCGCAGCAAAAAGCGCCAAATGTACCGCGTATATGTTTTCAGGCAGCCTGACATTTCATTCAGGCTGCCTGAAAACAAATAGTTACACTGCTTAGGCCGATTGCCCGGCGGTCTTGGGTGTGCGTTGCGGCAGGGCCGTCAGTTTGGCGGTCAGGTAGCGCAGCAGCACGCCGTAGGCGGGCAGGAAGAAGAGCGTGCAGATAACGATTTTGAAACCGTAGTCCACCAGCGCAATTTGCGGCCAGTGCACGGCCATAAACGCATCTTCGCTGGCGTAAAAGGCCATGCTGAAAAAAATCAACGTATCCAGCGCGTTACCTGCAACGGTAGAGGCGGCTGGGGCAACCCACCAGTTTTTGAGGCGGCGCAAACGGTCGAATACTTGAATATCCAGTAATTGTCCGGCCACATAAGCGGCAAAGCTCGCCAGGGCAATGCGGGCGACAAAGTCATTGGCTGCCAGCAGATTGTTCCATCCGGCCCACGCGCCTTCGCTGAACAGCACCGACACCACATAAGACACCATCAGTGCCGGAAACATTACCCAGAAAATGATTTTGCGTGCCAGTGGCGCGCCGAAGATGCGTACGGTCAAATCGGTGGTGAGGAAAATAAACGGAAATGAGAGCGCTCCCCAGGTGCTGTGGATGCCGAACACGGTAAACGGAAACTGCACCAGATAATTGCTGGCGGCAATCACTACAATATGAAAGGAACACAACCAATACAAAGCCTTGGTTTTTTGGGCTTGGGTAAATGCATACATAGGTAAAATAACTTATGGTTAAGATGCAGGCAGGCTGCCTGAAAAACAAACCACGCCCTTACCGTACCGGGCAATGTAGCCCGGGAGATACGGATATTGGAATAGAGAGGGATGGTGCCGGCGATGTATTTATGCTGCGGCAGCAGACTGGCTCGAAGTCAGAAGGGAGCGGGCCTTCGCCGCTGTCAGGGACGGGTGGCCGTCAAATGTCGGGATAAAATGCATGATGAGGTTTCCTTAGTTTTTTTATGTGGGAGGTTTGCGAACCACAGGGCGGATGCCCAAGGGCGTTCATTCTAAAGGAATCTGTTGAGCACCGCAAAAAAGCTACTCGGTCGGGCAGTATTTTGTTGCAAAGCAACAAAACGGCTTTTTTAACGCATTCGCGCCACTGCCTGCGTTTGCGGGCGCAAATCGCCGAAATAAAGCCGCTGCCTCCGCAAAGCCGCGCAATTTCATGCTTTTGCCGCATATGCCCGGCTTGCCTTTATGCAGCAAAGGGGTTAGGCTTCGCGTTTGTTATAAAAGTTCAGACCTGCAAAATAAAAATGATACTGCGTTGGCTGCGCCTGGCCGTACTATCTGTACTGTCTGCGGCTTGCCGCCTGGTCTCATTTTTATTTTGTGCGGCTGACCGTTTCATGATTCAGGAAAACACATGACCCCGCCATTACGCCCGACAGACGACATTAAAATCAAAGAAATCAAAGAGCTTCTGCCGCCGATTGCCCATTTGTACGAACTGCCCATCAGCGATGCCGCCGCCGAACTGGTCTACGACACCCGCCAGGAAATTGCCGATTTGGTACACGGCCGCGACAACCGCCTGCTGGTCATCATCGGCCCCTGCTCCATTCACGACCCCGAAGCCGCGCTGGAATACGCCCGCCGTCTCTTGCCTTTGAAAAAGAAATACGAAAAAGAACTGCTCATCGTGATGCGCGTGTATTTTGAAAAACCGCGCACCACCGTGGGTTGGAAAGGGCTCATCAACGACCCGCATTTGGACGGAACCTTCGACATCAACTACGGCCTGCGTCAGGCGCGCCGCCTGCTGCTGACCCTCAACGATATGGGTATGCCCGCGTCCACCGAGTTTTTGGACATGATTACGCCGCAATACTATGCCGACCTCATCTCTTGGGGCGCCATCGGTGCGCGCACCACCGAAAGCCAGGTTCACCGCGAACTGGCCAGCGGCCTTTCCTGCCCGGTGGGCTTTAAAAACGGCACCGACGGCAACCTGAAAATCGCCATCGACGCCATCGGCGCCGCCAGCCATCCGCACCATTTCCTGTCTGTGACCAAGGCCGGACATTCCGCCATCGTGCATACCAGCGGCAATCCCGACTGCCATGTGATTTTGCGCGGCGGTAAAGAGCCCAATTACAGCAGCGAACATGTACAGGCCGCCGCCGCAGAACTGAACAAAGCCGGGGTAACGCCCAAGCTGATGGTGGATTTCAGCCACGCCAACAGCCGCAAAGACTACAAACGGCAAATGGAAGTGGCCGCCGACGTGGCTGCACAGCTGCAAAACGGCGAGCAAAACATCATGGGCATTATGGTGGAAAGCCATCTGGTGGAAGGCCGTCAGGACAAACCGGAAACCTACGGCCAAAGCATCACCGACGCCTGCATCGGCTGGGAAGCCACCGAAGCCCTGCTGGCGATGATGGCCGAAGCCAACCGCAGCCGCACCGCGTAAATATTTATGTCTTCACCGCCCGGTATCGAATGCCGGGCGGTTTTTATGCCCGATACCATGGCTGATATGGCACAATACCGGACTTTCAGGCAGCCTGAAATTCTTAACTTAATATTTAAACAAGCTAAAGTCATTATCATTTAAGGGAGGTGAACATGAAAAAAGCTTTATTGTATTTGGTAACAGCAACACTTCTGACTGCATGTGGCGCTACAGGAACTCCATTTTCCGGAGTGACACCACCCTCAGAGGGTCAAGCAAAAATTTATGTATTCCGTCCGAAACAAATCAGTGGTAGTGCTGTTATTTATCAAGTGAATGCCGGCGAATATGAAATAGGCCGCATTAGACAAGGTGGTTATTTGGAAAAAGAAGTGCCACCAGGTGAGTATGATGTATGGGCTAAAACAGAGTTGAAAAGCAGTATATTAATTAATTTGGAGGCTGGTGATACTAAATGTGTTCGTGCGGGATTGATGGCGGGTATTTGGATTGCTCGCCCATTTTTGGAGTACGTATCCCTGAAGGAGTGTGAAAAAGAACTGATAGGAACGAAATACAGCGAGTAAATTAAGTAGTCGTAGGTTGGGTCGCCAGACCCAACACTTTCAGAAATTTTGACAAATGTTGGGTCTGACGACCCAACCTACGGCAGCTAAAGGCTGCCTGAAACCCGGCAAACCGTCCGTCACCTACATGCCGGGCGGTTTTTTATGCCCGCAAACACAAACTCTATGTCACAATGCGGTTTTTTTCAGCCCGCCGTTTCCCCATGTCCGCCATCCGTTTCCACCGCGCCTTAGCTACAGTCCTTATAGGCTTGTGTTGGCTGCCTGCCGCCCAGGCTTGGGATTTCGGCAAAATGCGCCCGGAAGAAGTGGCGGTCTATGTGCAGGATTTGCACACCGGCCGCGTGTTGGCCGAGCACCGTGCCGATGCCAGCATGAACCCGGCCTCCACCATGAAGCTGGTGACCGCCTTTGCCGCCTTCAGCACCCTGCCGCCCGATTACCGCTGGCGCACGGAATGGAAAACTGCGGCGCCGGTGGCGGGCAATACCCTGCAGGGCGATTTGTATTGGGTGGGCAGCGGCAACCCCGTGTTCGACCAGCCGGACATCCAGGCCATGCAGGCGCAGCTGCACGCACAGGGCATCGAACGCTTGGGCGGCAAGGTGGTGCTCGACCGCAGCATCTGGCCGCCGCAGGCGCCCGCCGCCGGTTTTGAAGACGACGAAGGCGAGCTGTTTACCACCCCGCCGGACCCGCATATGGTGGCCTACAAAGTGCTGTGGCTCACCTTGGCCAAAGACGAAGCCGGGCAAATCGTGCTCGAACTCAATCCGCCCCTGCCGGATACCCCGCTCAATACCGACGAATTGCGGCGGGTGAACAGCGGCTCCTGCTACCTGAAAAGCCATATGGGCGGCGAATACCGCGACGGCGTGCTTTATCTGCGCGGCCGCCTGCCCACGCACTGCACCGGCAGCAGTGTGTATATCAATATTTTCGACACACCTACGTTTGCCCGCCAGAGTTTCCGCAGCCATTGGCTGGCTACCGGCGGCAACGACGTTCCGTTTGCCGAGGGAAGGGTTCCGGCGCAGGCGCGCACCGTGGCGGTGAGCGATTCCAAACCGCTCACCGAAGTGCTTACCGACATGAACAAGTATTCCAATAATGTCATCGCCCGCAGCGTGTTCCTCACCTTGGGCACGCACACCGCCGCCGGGCGCGCGCAAAATCCCGACCACGCCGTGCGCCGCGCCCTGGCAGCCAGCGGTTTGGATGATGAGGCGCTGGTGTTGGAAAACGGCTCCGGCCTGTCGCGGCGCGAACGCCTGACCGCGCGTTTTCTGGGGCAAATGCTGGACAAAGCCTACCGCAGCCCGTTTCAGGCAGCCTTTATCCACACCCTGCCCATAGCCGGTGTGGACGGCACGCTCAACACCCGTTTTAAACAAGTGGGCCCTGGCCTTCGCCTGAAAACCGGCACCCTCAAAAACGTGCGCGCCCTGGCCGGATACTGGCTGCCTGAAAACCCCGGCCAAAACCCGCTGGCGGTGGTGGTGCTGGTCAACAGCGAGCGCAGCGACGGCTATCTACCCGACCTCGACCGCCTGGTGCGCAAGCTTATCCGCCAGCCGCAAGCACTTGAAAAACCGCAACCCTGACCCGACTTGGGTTTTTATTCGTATTGGAAAGTACCCGTTATGGCACCGATTACCCTCTACACCACCCTGCTGTGCCCCTATTGCAATATGGCCAAAGCGCTCTTGAAGCAAAAAGGCGTCACCGAAATCACCGAAATCCGCATCGATGAAGACCCGGCCGAACGCGAGGCCATGATGGCGCGCACCGGCCAGCGCACCGTGCCGCAAATCTACATCGGCGACACCCATGTCGGCGGCTTCACCGACCTGCGCGCCTTGGACCAGGCCGGCAAACTGGATGCCCTATTGGCCGGAGAATAAATTGGTAGGGTGGGCATTCATGCCCACCAAATATTTTTGATCGTCAAACGTTTAAAACGGTGGGCATCAATGCCCACCCTACCCACTTTTACCCACCGCGTTATCGCCCAACCTTAAGGAAAAACCATGAGCGAACAAGAACAGCAACAACCCGTATTCAGCATTGAAAAACTGTATCTGAAAGACCTGTCTCTGGAAGTGCCGCACGCCCCGCAGGTTTTCTTGGACAACGGCCAGCCGGAAGTGGAAATGCGCGTCGGCACCACATCCACCAAACTGGAAGACGGTTTTTACAACTGCGACGTCACCGTGACCGTGACCGCCAAACTGGAAGAAAACAAAGTGATGTTCCTCAACGAAGTCACCCAAAGCGGCATTTTCCGCATTGAAAACATCGAAGAAGACGACATCCAGATGCTCCTGGCCGTGGCCTGCCCCAACATCCTCTTCCCCTATGCCCGCGAAGTGGTGTCCAGCACCGTCACCCGCGCCGGTTTCCCGCCGGTATTGCTGGCACCCATCAACTTCGAAGCCATGTACCAGTCGCAACAGGCGCAGGAAGAAGTGGCCGGCAACGCCTGATAGCGGTTGTTGTCTGTATCACAGGCTGCCTGAATATTTCAGGCAGCCTGTTTTTGTGCGCTGCAAGTAAAGAAGTCTGCGGGTGTTATGGCAAATCTGGGATAATCCGCCTGAGATTTTTGCAAAACCTGTTGATGACAACAATCCAACAGGAAGCGGGTAGGGTGGGCAAGCATGCCCACCCTACAGCTCTATCCACACCACGGCGGCCTCGGTCGCCACACAAGGAACACATCATGTCTTGGGATATCGAACACAGCGCCAGTCTTTACGGCATCAACCATTGGGGCAGCGGCTATTTCTTTATTGGTGACAACGGCGAGGTGATGGTACGACCGAATACGGACAGCGACACCGCCATCAGCCTGCGCCAGATTGTGCGCGACCTCAATGCCCGCGGCCAAGACCTGCCCATGCTGCTGCGCTTTCCCAATATCCTGCAAGACCGCGTCGCCAAGTTGTGCGCAGCCTTTAACCGTTCCATCCGCAAACACGACTACCAGGGCCGCTATACCGCCATCTACCCCATCAAGGTCAACCAGCAGGAAAGCGTGGTCAAAAACATCATCGTACCCAAAAACGATGAAGTTTCCATCGGCCTGGAAGCGGGCAGCAAGCCGGAACTGATGATTGTGCTCGCCTTTGCGCCCAAGGGCGGCACCATTGTCTGCAACGGCTATAAAGACCGCGAATTTATCCGTCTGGCACTGATGGGCCAGCGCCTGGGCCACGAGGTATTTATCGTCATCGAAAAAGAAAGCGAAGTGGATTATGTAATCGAAGAATCCGCCAAGCTCGGTGTGCGTGCCAATATCGGCCTGCGCGTGCGCCTGTCTTCGCTGGCCTCGAGCAAATGGGCCGATACCGGCGGCGACAAAGGCAAATTCGGCCTCTCGGCCGCACAGCTGCTGTCGGCGGCGGAAAAACTCAAGGCCGCCGGTTTGGGCGATTGTGTGCGCCTGATGCATTTTCATATGGGCTCGCAAATCGCCAATATCGGCGACTACCGCACCGGCTTTAAAGAAGCGGTGCGCTATTTTGCCGAATTGCGCGCGCTGGGTCTGCCCATAGACCATGTGGACGTGGGCGGCGGCCTCGGTGTCGATTACGACGGCACCCACTCGCGCAACGCCAGCTCCATCAACTACGATGTGGGTGAATACGCGCATGTGATTATTTCCATGTTGAACGAATACTGCAATGCCAACGAAATCCCGCATCCGCATGTGTTTTCCGAATCCGGCCGCGCCATGACCGCCCACCATGCGGTGCTGGTGATGAATGTCACCGACATCGAAAGGCTGCCTGAAGAAATCCCGCACATCGACAACCCCGAAAACCTGAGCTTTGCCACGCAGAAACTCTTGACCAAGCTGGAAGTGACCGACCGCGATATGGTCACCGAAACCTATTACCGCATCAGCCATTATCTGGCCGAGGTAACCGAGTCTTATGTGGAAGGCAAGGTATCGCTGGCGGAAAAAGCACTGGCCGAACAACTGCATGCGGTGCTGTGCCGCCGCCTTAAACAGCAATTGCAAGCCAGCCAGCGCAGCCAGCGGCAGGTGTTTGACGAACTCACCGACAAACTGGCCGACAAATATTTCTGCAATTTCAGCGTCTTCCAAAGCCTGCCCGATACCTGGGCCATCGACCAGGTATTGCCCATCATGCCCATCCACCGTTTGGACGAACAGCCCACCCGCCGCGCGGTATTACAGGATTTGACCTGCGATTCCGACGGCAAAGTCGGCCAATATGTCGACCAGCAAAGCATAGAATCAAGCATGCCGGTACACGCCTTCAAGCGCGGCGAAGCCTATATCCTGGGGGTGTTTATGGTGGGGGCTTATCAGGAAATTCTCGGCGATATGCACAATCTGTTTGGCGACACCGATTCGGTGAATATCTTGGTGGCCGACGACGGCAGCGTGGTGTACGACGGCATGGAAGAGCACGACACCATTGAAGACATGCTGCGCTATGTGCATTTGTCGCCGGAAGAAGTGCTGCACAAATTCTCCGAGAAGGCACGCCAGGCCGAGCTGGGTACCGATTTGCGCAACCAATACGCCGCCGAATTCTGCCGCGGCCTCAAGCAGTCTTCTTATTTGAGTGTGGATGAGGTTTAGGAGAGATGATGGACGCTCCCGATTTGAAGCAAAGACAGCGCGCTGCCGAAGACATGCTGGCACAGGCCGATTTACTGTTTGACCGCGCCCAGTGTGAAGCGGCCTTACAGCGCTTGGCTGCCGACATCACCGCTACCTTGGGCGGACGCTATCCCTTGGTTTTGCCGGTAATGGGCGGTGCCGTGGTATTTACCGGCAAATTATTGCCCCTGCTGCGTTTTCCGCTGGATTTTGACTATGTGCATGTATCCCGCTACGGCGACAAACTGGCCGGCGGCAATTTTCATTGGGTGCGCTCGCCCCAAGCCAGCGTGGCCGGGCGCGATGTGCTGGTTTTGGATGATATCCTCGACGAAGGTCATACTTTGGCCGCCATCCGCGAACATGTTTTGCAACTGGGCGCCGCATCCTGCCATACCGCCGTATTTGCCAACAAGCTTTTGGACAAGCCCAAGCCCTTATACGCCGATTTTGTCGGTATAGACGTGCCCAACCGCTATGTATTCGGCTACGGCATGGATGCCGCCGGGGTGTGGCGCAATCTGGATGAGGTTTATGCCTTGGCGGGGCATTGACATCCTAACCGTCTGTCAAACCAAACCTCTGTTTCAGGCTGCCTGAAACAGGGGTTTTTACATGCAGTGTTTAAGTATTTTCTTTCACCGCCAGACTCACGGTAAAGATGCCGTCTTCGTCTATCCACTGGTGGATTTTGCGGAAACCGGCTTGCGCCACCAGTTGGTCCATTTCCTGCTGGCTGCGGCGGCGCATCACCCAGTTGGGGCTGCCTTCTTTATGGCTGGTGAGCGCACGGGCAATCATTTCCAGTTGCGGGTGCCAGGGCTGGCCGGTGTAAATCAGACAGCCGCCTTTTTCGATGGCATCACCGAAGCCGCGGATGGATTCCATAATCAAATCGTTGTCGGCAAAAAGTTCGTGCAGGCCGGAGACGATGCCCAAGGTCGGGCGCGGCGACAGGTCTTGGTAGTTGGCACGATCATAGGCATTCACTTCGTCAAAGCTGACCGTGTCTTCCAAGCCGCGTTCGGCAATCAGCGCGCGCCCGGCGGCCACATTGATGGGGCTGTAATCGCGCAGGCGCACGGAATCGGGCAGGGTGTCGCTGCTCAAGGCATCGAGCACGTAACGGCCATGGCCGGAGGCGATGTCGAGCACGTGCACGGGTTTGCCTTCGGCGCGCAGACGCGCAAAGGCCATGGCGATGGCCTTGCCGATATTGACCTTGCGCTGGCGGATGCCGCGCCAGCCGATGGCCTTGAGGTATTGCGCGTCGCTCCAGCGGCCAAAGGCGTTGGTGCCTTGCGGCTGGTTGCGGTAGACATAATCCAGGGTGCTGCCGGAATCGAAACCGGTGTCGCGGCCAATGCGCAAACCCTCGCTCCAACGTGCGCCCAGTTTGAGCAGGCTGCGGTAGAGCGCCCAATACGCGCCGCGCGGCGAAAAGGGCGACAGCGGTGTGGCCAACTCATCTGCCTCGCGGCGGCTGTGGCTGTGGATATGGGCTTGGGTCATGTCCACCGTGCTCGGGGCGGCATCGAAACGGGCGCGGATAAAGCGGCGCATTTCCACAAACGCCTGTTCGCGGCCGATTTCGCCCAAGGTGTCGTGATAAAAACCGGGCAAGACATGGCGCTCTTTAATATGGCTGCCCAAGCGGTTGTAGAAATCGTGTTGCGGTTTGTGGTGCACCACCCAGTCGCTGCCGGAAATCAACAGTTGCAGCGGGGTGGTGATGGCGTGGGCATCGGCCACCACGCGCTCGGCGGTGTCATAGAGGCCCAAAAGGATGCGCACGGAAATCGGGCGCACAATCAGCGGGTCGGTATTGTATTCGGCTTGGCGTGCCGGGTCGTGGCTGAGGTAGTGCGCCTTGACATAACTGTTGACGAAGAAATTGCCGCGCAGCTTGTGCATCAGGCGCAGGCCGGGACGGGCAAAGGGCACATAGAGTTTGACTTTGAAGGCGGGCGAAGCCAATACGGCGCAGCGCACCGGCGGGGCGTAGTCGTGCAGCCAGGCGGCCACCAGCACCGCGCCCACGCTTTGGGCAATCACGCCGGTGTTTTGCGGCGCAATGCCGTATTCGCGCTCGATGTGCTGCATAAAGTCCTGGATGTCGGCAATGGACGTGCCGATGCTGGGGCTGTCGCCGCGCGCACCGGGACTGTGGCCGTGGCCGCGGGCATCCCAGGCGAAATAGGCGAAATCGTCCAAGCCCAATTCGTCGGCCACCAGCATCATGCGGCCGGAGTGTTCGTGGCCGCGGTGGAACAAAACCAGCGCCTTGTCGCTGCTACCGTCGCGGGCGGGACGGTAGCGGTAAAACAGGGCAGTGCCGTCGGCGGTGATAAAGGTTTTTTCCTGCTCTTGCATGGCTGCTCCAAAGTCAATGGCAATCGGTGGCGCATATTAGGGGGCTTGTGCTTGCTTGGCAATGATTATTAGGGCAAAACCAAGATGTTCGGGCTGCCTGAAAGTAATTGTTTTTATATATATTAGAAATCTTGCTTTAAAAAAACAGTGTAAAAACGCAGGCTTGCGCTTGACAGCATGTGCTGTAAAACGTATGTTTCAAACACTTGTTTGAATTGCATGTCATCATGAGCACGCCGGAACACGACACCATCGAAAAAATCCTGCATACCGCCGAAGCTGCGTTTGCGGTACAGGGTTTTTTTGCGTCGTCGCTGCGGCAGATTACCCGCGATGCCGGGGTGAATGTGGCCGCGGTGCATTACCACTTCGGCTCCAAAGAGGCGCTGTTTGTGGAGGTGCTCAGCCGCCGTCTGACGCCGTTTATGCACAGCCTGTTTGCGCATTTGGATGCGGCGCAGGCGCAAGGAAAAAACTTGGGTGCAGAAGATGTGGTGGACAGTTTCGTGCAAGCCTGCTTTGAATTGATTCAAAGTCAGGATGCGCAGGCGGCGCTGTTTTCCAAGCTGATGTCGCGGCTGATGCTGGACGAATACCGTCCTTTCCGCGAGCAGCTGGCGGCGCAAAACACCGATTTCGGCGTGCGTTTGCAGGCGGTGTTTCAGGCAGCCTTGCCCGATTTGCCGCCGGAAGTGGTGCGCTGGCGCATGCATTTGAGCTGGAGCACGCTGTTTAATGCCTTTGCCGGCAACGATGTGCTCAAGGTGCTGGCCCCGGCCAAAACCGAAGTCAATGCCCGCGACCCGGAGCAGGTGGCCCGTTTTGTGAAGCCGTTTGTGGTGGCGGGCTTGCAGGCGCCGTTGTCGGAAAAATAAGCCGTTTCAGGCAGTCTTAATAGTGAATGTCGGATACAAGTATCCGACCTACTGCTGCGCGCAGGATGACGGCAGCCCGATATTCAGGCTGCCTGAAAAACTAAATTTGAAAATATCCAAAACCGTTGTTTTAAGGAGAAAATAATGACCGGTTTGCTGTTATTGCTGTTGTTTTTGGGGGTGGCGGCCTATTTCCGCACCTCCGGTTGGGTGCTCACCGCCGCGGCGGTGGTGGGCGCGCTCTTGGGCGGTGCATGGCTGCTGGCGGTCGTCGCGCTGGCCGTGGGCGTGGTGTTCTGCCTGCCCAATGTGCGCCAGAGCCTGGTCACCAACCGCGTATTCAAGATTTTCAAAAAAGTCACCCCGCCGATGTCGGACACCGAGGCGGCCGCCATCAATGCCGGTACGGTATGGTGGGACGGCGAGCTGTTTTCCGGCAAACCGGATTTCAACAAATTGCTCAACTACCCCGATCCCAAGCTGAGCACGGAAGAGCAGGCTTTTTTGGACGGCCCGGTGGAAGAATTGTGCGCCATGATCGACGACTGGGAAATGACCCACAAGCGCAAGGACCTGCCGCCGGAAGTCTGGCAGTTCATTAAAGACCAGGGCTTTTTGGGCATGATCATCAAAAAGCAATACGGCGGTCTGGAATTCTCCAATTATGCCCACGCCAAAGTGGTGACCAAACTCGGTACCCGCAGCGGCAGCGCCGCCGTCACCGTGATGGTGCCCAATTCTCTGGGCCCGGGCGAATTGCTGCAACACTACGGCACCGAAGCGCAGAAAGACTATTATCTGCCGCGTCTGGCCCAAGGTTTGGACATTCCCTGCTTCGCGCTCACCAGCCCGCACGCCGGTTCCGACGCCGGCAGCATCCCCGACTTCGGTGTGGTGTGCCGCGGCGCCTATACCGACCCGCGTACGGGCGAATCCTTTGAAGACGTGCTCGGTGTGCGCGTATCGTGGGAAAAACGCTGGATTACGCTGGCGCCGGTGGCCACGGTTTTGGGTCTGGCCTTCAAGATGTACGACCCCGACGGTTTGCTGGGTGATGTCAAAGACATCGGCATCACCTGTGCCCTGGTGCCCACCGAATACGAAGGTGTGGATACCGGCCGCCGCCATTACCCCGCCGGTGCGGTGTTTATGAACGGCCCCACTTCCGGCAAAGACGTCTTCATCCCGCTGGATTGGATTATCGGCGGTGTGGAATATGCCGGTAAGGGCTGGCAGATGCTGGTGGAGTGCCTGTCTGTGGGCCGCTGTATTTCCCTGCCCGCCAACTCGGTGGCCGGCGGCAAAGTGGCCAGCTACACCACCAGTCTGTATGCCCGCATCCGCGATCAGTTCGGCCTGCCCATCGGCCAGTTTGAAGGTGTGGACGAAGCGCTGGCGCGCATCGGTGCCTATACTTATCAGATGGAAGCCAGCCAGGATTTGGCGCTCACCGCGCTGGATTTGGGTGAAAAACCGAGCGTGATTTCCGCCATGCTCAAATACCACAACACCGAGCGCATGCGTAAAACCATCAACGATGCCATGGATATTCACGGCGGCCGTGCGGTGGTGTGGGGCCCGCGCAATTATCTGGCCGGCGGCTATCTGAGCATTCCGATTGCCATCACCGTGGAAGGCGCCAATATCCTTACCCGCAGCATGATGATTTTCGGTCAGGGCGCCATCCGCTGTCATCCCTATGTATTGCAGGAAATGCAGGCCGCTTTTGCCGATGACGCCGCCGCCTTTGACCGCGCCTTCAGCAGCCACGGCCACTTTATCCTCACCAATGTATTCCGCAGCTTCTGGCTGGGTCTGAGCAACGGCCGCTTTTCAGGCAGCCCCAAAGGCGGCGTGACCGCGCCGTATTACCGCCAGATGAACCGCGTGGCCGCCAACTTTGCCCTCTTGGCCGACATGAGCATGTTCAGCCTTGGCGGCAGCCTGAAATTCAAGGAGAAAATCTCCGCACGTTTGGGCGATATTCTCTCCAATCTGTATATTTGCAGTGCGGTGCTGAAACGCTTTGAAAAAGAAGGCTGCCCCCAAGCCGACGAACCGCTGATGCAATACGCCGCGCAACAGGCTTTGTATGACGCGCAAACCGCCATCGACGGCGTGCTGAAAAACCTGCCCGCCCGCCCGCTGGCCTGGGTGCTGCGCCTGCTGATTCTGCCCACCGGCCGCACCATTGCGCCGCCGAGCGACAAAACCGGTACCCAAGTGGCTGCGGCCCTGATGCGCGGTGACGACACCCTGAACCGTCTGACCCACGGCATGTATGTGCCCGCAGACGAGAGCGACGCCGTCGGCGTGCTCAAACCGGCCCACAGCGCCGTGGTGGCAGCCGAAGGCTTGGAGAAGAAACTGCGCCAGTGGGTCCGCAGCGGCGAATTCAGTGCCGTCTCGCCCGCTACCCAGCTGCAAGAGGCTTTGGACAAAGGGCTCATCAGTGCCGACGAATTCGAGCAGGTCACCCGCGCCCGCAAACTCAAGCGCGATGTGATTATGGTGGACGACTTCGATATGGCACTGGATCAGCACGACGAGAATCTGCTGCAAAGACACATTTTTTAATGTTTTTAAATAATCAGGCTGCCTGAAAACCGAAAGCAGCACTTTCAGGCAGCCTGAATATTGCGGCAATGCAACAAAAACAAGGGTGTAGGTTTCCGCCCACGGCTTTTGTAAAAATGTAAAACAATATTAATCTTAGAGTAGCGGCACAGGGGATATAGTCATTTAAAATAAGAACGGTACGGCGTTGCTGCGCCTTGCCGTACTAGCTGTACTGTCTGCGGCTTGCTGCCTTGTCCCGTTCTTATTTTATGCGACTATATTTCGGGATAGAATCAACACGGTGAATGTGTCTGTGCATTCCGACACCATGATTAGGAGAATAAACATGAACAAAAACTTACTGACTACCTTGAAAACCAGCACCCTCGTCATCGGCGGTGCGCTGATGGCGCAAAGCGCCCTGGCCTCCGGCTACCATTTCGGCAGCCAGTCGGTCAACGCGCAAAGCACCGCCAATGCGTCTACTGCCGAAGCGGCGGACCCGTCTACCGTTTTCCATAACCCCGCCGGTCTGACCCAGCTGGAAGGCACTCAGATTACCGTCAATGTCAACGTGGTGGCGCCGAGTGTGAAATATGAGAATGCGGAGGCTTATTATCCCGGCATGCCCGGTGTACAGCAGCCGGTCAGCGGTGCCACTTCCGGCAGCATCGATCCCGGCATCACCATCGTGCCGCACATCTATGCCTCGCACAAACTCAATGACCGCGTTACCCTGGGTGTCGGTACCTATGTGCCTTTCGGTTCCGGTACCGAATACGACCACGACTCGGTTTTGCGCTACAACCTGAACAAACTGGGTCTGCAAAGCATGGCATTGCAGCCGACTGCGGCTTTCAAAATCAACGACCAGCATTCGGTGGCCGCAGGTTTGGTACTGCAACACACCAAAGCCGAGCTGCGTCAGTATGCCAATTTTGGTGCTGCTTTGGCTGCGGGTGGTTTGCCGGGGCAGGGTAATGGCACCGGCGACGGTTATGCCAAGGTTAAGGGTGACGATTGGGGTGTCGGCGTGAACCTGGCCTGGCTGTGGAATATCAATGATCAGGCCCGTATGGGTGTCAATTACCGCTCGCACATCAAACACACTTTGAAAGGCGATGCCAAATGGCAATTGGAGAGCAGTGTTTTCAGTCATCCGATGTTTGGAACTCCTGCCACCAATGCGGTGCGTGCCAACGGCTATGTGGCAGAAGAGGACGCCAGTGTCAAAATCGTGACGCCGGAATCTTTGTCTGTGCACGGTATGTACAAGCTGAATCCGAAATGGAATGTGTATGGCGACCTCACCTGGACCCGCCACTCCCGCTTTAACCGCGCCGAACTGAATTATGCCCACAATAAATTGGTGGCCAATCCGGTTAACGGCGCTACCACCACCAGCGACCAAACCATCCTCAACCCCAATTGGCGCAATACCTGGCGCGTGGCCGTGGGTGCGTCTTATCAGGTGAGCGATCCCTTGCAGCTGCGTTTTGGCTGGGCTTACGACCAGTCTCCGGTGAAAAGCAGCGAATACCGCATGAGTACCCTGCCGGATGCCAACCGCATGTGGTTCTCGGTGGGCGGCAAATACGACTTTAACCAAAACCACAGTTTGAATCTGGCTTATACCTATATTCATATCAACAAGTCACGCGCCCAAGTGAACGGCTGGTGTGGCGCTGCGGCCATGGGTCCGAATGCCCAAGCTTGTGTGTCCAGCCGCACCAACGGCTCGGCCAACTATAAAGCCCATTCCCATCTTTTGGGTATGCAGTACACCTATAAGTTCTAAGGTGTGAAACAGGCTGCCTGAAAGGAGTTTCAGGCTTTCAGGCAGCCTTTTGATTGAATCAGCAATACAAGCACACTGAGGCCAAGCCGTAATACGCTTGCGGCTTGGCCTCAGTCTGTTTGAAAAACCGGTTCATACCAATTTAAAAATTAAATCTAAATGAAGAAGGCTGGTTGAAAATAGATTCTGCGACTTCGCTGGCGCTACGCGCAGAATGACGGTATCCGGTCATCCTGCGCGCAGTCGCAGGATCTTGCCCAAGATAATACATGTTATAAAACAAGCCTGTTTGTTCAGATTATTTTTTAAATTGGTATTAGATTATTTTTTGGATTGATAGCAAACCCCACAGGAGAACACCATGACACAGCAAAAATTCCATATCCGCAAAGTGGCCGTACTCGGTGCCGGGGTGATGGGGGCGCAGATTGCCGCCCATCTGGCCAATGCCAAAGTCCCCACCGTGCTGTTTGACCTCGCCGCCAAAGAAGGCTCGAAAAACGCCATTGTCGACAAAGCCCTGGCCGCACTGAAAAAACAAAAACCGGCGCCCTTGGCCGATTCCCGCGCCATTGCCTATATCCGCGCCGCCAATTACGCCGACGATTTGGCCGAACTCAAAGACTGCGACTTGGTGATTGAAGCCGTGGCCGAGCGCCTGGACATCAAAGAGTCTGTCTATGCCCAAGTGGCGCCGCATCTGGGCGAACACACCATTTTCGCCACCAATACTTCCGGCCTGCCCATCGAAACCCTGAGCAGCAAATTCCCGGCCGAACTCAAACACCGCTTCTGCGGCGTGCACTTCTTCAACCCGCCGCGCTATATGCACTTGGTGGAGCTGATTCCCACCGCCGCCACCGGGCCTGCTTATCTCGACAATCTGGAGCGCTTTTTGGTGAGCACTTTGGGCAAGGGTGTGGTGCGCGCCAAAGACACGCCCAATTTTATCGGCAACCGCATCGGCGTATTTTCCATGCTCGCCACCATCCACCACACCCAGGCTTTCGGCCTGCGCTTTGATGTGGTGGACGATTTGACCGGCAAACGCTTGGGCCGCGCCAAATCCGCCACCTACCGCACCGCCGATGTGGTGGGCCTGGACACCTTCGCCCATGTGGCCAAGACCATGGAAACGTCTTTGCCGAACGACCCGTGGCACCGCTATTTCGGCACGCCCGCCTGGTTGCAGGCGCTGATTGACAACGGCGCGCTGGGCGCCAAAACCAAGGCCGGCATCTTCAAAAAAGAAGGCAAGCGCATCATGATGTTCGACCCGGCTGCGGGCGACTATGTGCCCAGCAACCAAAAAGCCGATGCCGCCGTTACCGAGATTTTGAAAGAAGCCGACTGGGGCAAGAAACTGGCCGCACTGCGTGAGAGCGAACACCCGCAGGCACAGTTTGTGTGGGCGCTGTTCCGCGACGTATTCCACTATATTGCCGTGCATGCAAAAGACATCGCCACCACCGCCCGCGACATCGATTTCGCCATCCGCTGGGGTTTCGGTTGGGACCTGGGTCCGCTGGAAACCTGGCAGGCCGCCGGTGTGCAGCAAGTGGCCGCCTGGATTGCCGAAGACATTGCCGCCGGCAAAACCATGAGCGATGCACCGCTGCCGGAACTGTTTACCCGCATAGACGCCTTCCACACCGATGAAGGCAGCCTGAATTTCACCACCGGCCAATATGATGCACGCTCCGATTTGGACGTCTACCGCCGCCAATACCAGCCCGCCCGCCTGTTGGGCGAGCGCCGCCGCGATTTGGGCGACACCGTACTGCAAACCGAAGTCATCCGCGCCTTCACCTTGGACGGCCGCGTGCTGGTGGTGGAAAACCGCAACCACATGGGCGCGGTCAGCGGCGCCGTGCTCGACGGTTTGAACCAGGCGCTGGATATTGCCGAAGCACAGTATGACGCGCTGGTGTTGTGGGCGCCGGAAGCCCCCTTCTCCGTGGGCGCCGACCTCAAATCCATGATGCCCGCCTTTGCTACTGGCGATTTCGCCGCCATCGAAGCTACGGTAAAACAATTCCAAGATACCGCCATGCGCCTGCGTTACAGCCGCATTCCCACCGTGGCGGCGATTCAGGGCTTTGCCTTTGGCGGCGGCTGCGAATTTGTGATGCACTGCAACCAAGTGGTAGCGGCGCTGGAAAGCTATATCGGCCTGGTGGAAGTCGGTGTCGGCCTGATTCCGGCCGGCGGCGGCACCAAAGAATTTGCCCTGCGCGCTGCCCGCGCCAGCCAGGGTGATTTGCTCGCCGCCCTGAAAGAGCGCTACCTCAATCTGGCCATGGCCAAAGTGGCCGCCAGCGCGCTGGAAGCCAAAGAAACCGGCCACCTGCAAGACAATGCCGTGGTGGTGTTCAATGCCTACGAAACCCTGTACGTGGCCTTGAGCGAAGCCCGCGCCATGGCCGATGCCGGTTTCCGCCCCGAAGTGCCGCAAACCTTCAAAGTGGCCGGCCGCCCCGGTGCCGCCTCCATCAAAGGCCAGTTGGTGAATATGAAAGAAGGCGGCTTTATCAGCGAATACGACTTCTATCTGGGCAGCCAGATTGCCTGGGTGATGACCGGCGGCGATGTCGACGAAGGCACCGTGGTGGACGAGCAATGGATACTCGATTTGGAGCGCAAAGTATTTGTGAGCCTCTTGCAACAGGAAAAAACCCTGGAGCGCATCGAGAATATGCTCGCCACCGGCAAACCGCTGCGCAATTGATGCGTGTGCTTTTCAGGCAGCCTGTGGCGGTTCATCAGGCTGCCTGAAACAAAACCATGCCGAACCGGATAAGGGGGCAGCAGTATGAGCAATATGAAATTGTTTGAACAGCAGCAAGTGCGCGCCCATTGGGATGTGGAAGCGGAGGAGTGGTATTTTTCCTTGGTAGATGTGGTGGCGGCTTTAACCGATACTGTCAATCCGACTGACTATTTGAAAAAAATCCGCAAACGTGATGAAGAACTGCATCGCTACCTGGGGACAAATTGTCCCCAGGTAGCGATGGCCACAGCCAGTGGTGTCAAGCGGAAAACCTTGGCTGGCACCACTGAGCACATTTTACGTCTGATTCAATCGATACCAAGCAAGAAGGCCGAACCCTTCAAGCTCTGGCTGGCCGAGGTAGGCAGCGAACGCCTGAAACAGATGGAAGACCCCGAACGGGGCATTCAACAGGCTTTGCGCGATTACCGCCAACTGGGTTATTCCGATGATTGGATTAACCAGAGGCTGAAAAGCATAGAAATACGCAAGGAGCTGACCGACGAGTGGCAGCGCAGCGGCGTGCATGAACAGCAGTTTGCCATCCTGACCAATATCATCAGCAAGGCATGGTCGGGTAAAACCGTTAAAGAATACAAGCAGCACAAAGGGTTGAAGCAGGAGAACCTGCGCGACAATATGACCAGCACCGAACTGATTTTAAACATGCTGGCCGAGGCATCGACCAAGGACATTTCGCAAGCCACCCAGCCGCAAACCTTTGCCCAGAACCGGCAGGTTGCCCAACAGGGCGGTAATGTGGCCAAAGTGGCCCGGCAGGAGTTGGAAAAACAAACCGGGAAAACCGTGATCAGCCCGGAAAATGCCCGCAGCCTGCACAAAATCGGGCGCAAGAAGGATGATGCATAATGTAGGGCAATGCGGTCAGGCTGAGACCTTTGCAAAAGCCCCATCTGCGGCGCATTTCTGCGTTGTGCGCTGCTCGCTCGCTTGCCTATCTATATGATATGTCTGCGCTCGCTGCGCTGCTACGCCTTGAACTGCATCCACATTTGAAGGTTTTGCAAAGGTCTCAGGCTGCCTGAAACCCCGTTTGAACAAGGAAGGAGCACTACCATGTGGCGTTATCTTTGTTTATTACCCTTATTGGCCGCTGCACCGGCACTGGCCGATACCGCCGCTCTGCGTTGCGGTGCCGTCGAACAGGTCGGTGAAGCCGGCAGCGGCCTGTCGCAGCAAGTGTGCCGCTACTCCGGCAGCTCGCTGCAAGCGGCCTACCGCGCCTATCTGCAACACGAGCGCACGGCATCCGAGCGTATGTCGCAAGCCGACCAATTCCCGGCCAGCCTGCCGACACGCAATACGCGCCGGAAAGTGAGCGAGCATGTGGCTTACCGTGTCGAGTGGCCGAGCCGCAGCCGGGTGCGCGTGGTGCTGAGCGACAAGGGCGATTTGCCCGGCGCCGACCGCTTGGAACTGCGCCGCCGCGGCAAAGCCGTGGAAATTACCCGTACTTATGAAGCGCCCTAGGGCGAATTTTCCGTTCGCCAGGCTGCCTGAAAGCCGTGGCGCAAGGGCAGCAAAGGACAAGGCTTGGGTCGCAAAATAAAACTGGGCGTACGGCATCAGCCCCACCATTTTGCCAATCCGCGTGCAGAACGGGTGGTGGTGTGGACTTATCCCGGCAGCTGGATGTTGCTGCTGTGGGGCGGTGTGGCGCTGTTGTTTGCGCTGGTGTCGGCCGGTCTGCTGTTTTCCGTGCGCACCACCACCATAGGCTGTGACAAACCCGACCCCGATCGCGCCGCCCGTTGTGTGATACACAAAGACTATTACCTGCGGCCGGACAGGGTGGATACCGTAGATGCCATTAGTTTTGAGTTGGGCAGCGAAACCCGCTTAAAGGTGCGCGATGCACGCCGAGGCAGTGGTTGGGCGGAATGGGACGGCTATCTGCCCGAACTGGCATCGGTATTCAATGCGGAAGCGCTGACCGACACCGGATATGCTTTTGCCGACTACCTGGACGAAGGCCGTGGCCGTTTTGAGGCCAAAGTGCTGTATTTGCCGTGGCCTGCATACATGATGTGTATTGTGTTTGCAATGGCGTCGGTATTTGTGGCCCGCTGGTATGGCCGCAGATTCCCGGCCGACTGGCGCCAAGGCGTATGCCTGAAATGGGAAATCAACCGGCCACAGCGGCAAATGCGCATCTACCGCTTAGGCTTGGGCGCTTGGCGTTGCGAGCGGCGGGATTTTATCGAGTTTGCCGATTTTGAACCCTACAGCCGCCACATCCGCATGCAGGACGACGATGAGGAAACCGTTTACGGCATCCGCTACCGCACCCGCGACGGCAGGGCGGCGGAACAGCTGCTGAATTTGGACGAGGCCGAAAACCAGGATTTTTGCCGCTATTTGCAGCAAACGGTATTGGGACAGACACACATGGAGCAAGGAACATGAACAAAAAGCTGAAAACTTGGCAGGGCGGCTTGGCTGCGCTGGTGCTCAGTATGCCGCTACTGGCTCAAGCCTGCGTATTGCCGGATCCGGGCAAGTGGTTTTTCGTTCATCTCGATCGTGACCGCAACGGCATCACTCTGCATGAATGGCTGAACCACGGTTTAAAGGCCGGTGTGGATTACACCCGTGATTGGCGCCCCGCCGAAATGAGTGCGCACACCCCCATAGTCGGCTATGCCGATACCCTGTTTGTGCTGAATTTCCAGCCCGGTAACCGCAGCGACTTTAAGCGGCTGGACCGCAACCGCAACGGCCGGCTGGAGCGCGACGAACAGGATTGGTATGCGCTCATCCGTTACGGCTTAAACAGCCCGTGCAAGAAGGGGAAGCATTAGTCGGTAGGTCGGATACTTGTATCCGACAAAACGTTAAATAAAGGTAGCTTGGGTTGTAAACCCAACATATGTACCGCCATTTGGAATTGTTGGGTTTGCAACCCAACCTACATTTTGAGCCCCTCGCCCTGTGGGAGAGGGGTTGGGGAGAGGGCTAAAAGCCGGATTGTGCTGCCAGCAATGAACGATACAGGCAGCTGTTGGCAGCCCTCTCCCTAGCCCTCTCCCGCGGGAGAGGGAACACTGCGGTCAACAACACCATACAGCCGGAACCCCCTCCGGCCAAACAACCCATAACCCGTTCCACTATATTCACAGGAGAACACCATGAGCCAATTACGAGACGCCTATATTGTCGCCGCCACCCGCACCCCGGTGGGCAAGGCCCCGCGCGGCATGTTGCGCACCACCCGCCCCGACGACATGCTGGCGCATGTGATTAAAAGCGTGCTCGCCCAAGCACCGGCAATCGATGTGCGCGAAATCAACGATGTGGTGGTGGGCTGCGCCTTCCCCGAAGCCGAACAGGGTCTGAATATGGCGCGCATCGGCGTGCTTTTGGCCGGATTGCCGCATACCGTGTCCGGCATCACCATCAACCGCTATTGCTCTTCCGGCATCAACGCCTTGCAAATTGCCGCCGACCGCGTGCGCACCGGCGAGGCCGACATCACCATCGCCGCCGGCAGCGAGAGCATGTCCATGGTGCCGATGATGGGCAATAAAGTGTCGCTCAACCCGGCCGTGTTCGAGAAAGACGAAAACTACGCCATCGCCTACGGCATGGGCTTAACCGCCGAAAAAGTGGCCGCACAATGGCAAGTGAGCCGTGAAGACCAGGACGCGTTTGCGGTGGAAAGCCACCGCCGCGCCCTGGCGGCACAGGCGGCAGGCAAATTCAAGGCCGAAATCAGCCCCATCGAAGCAGTGTACCGCAGCGCCGATTTGGCCAGCCGTGAAGCCACCGAAATCCGCAAACTGTGCGATGCCGACGAAGGCCCGCGTGCCGACACTTCCATGGAAGGTCTGGCCAAGCTGCGCCCGGTGTTTGCCGCCAAAGGCAGCGTTACTGCCGGTAATGCTTCGCAAATGTCTGACGGTGCCGGTGCGCTGCTGGTGGTGAGCGAAGAAGTGCTCAAACGCTACAACCTCACCCCCATCGCCCGCTATGCCGGTTTTGCCGTGCGCGGCGTGCCGCCGGAAATCATGGGCATCGGCCCCAAAGAGGCCATTCCCGCGGTGCTGAAATCCGCCGGCAAAACCCTGGCCGACATCGGCTGGATCGAGCTTAACGAAGCCTTTGCCGCCCAAGCGCTGGCGGTGATGCGCGACCTCAATCTCGACCCGGCCGTGGTCAACCCCAACGGCGGTGCCATCGCCTTGGGCCACCCGCTGGGTGCTACCGGTGCCATCCGCGCCGCCACTGCCATCCACGGCTTGCGCGAACAAGGCAAAACCGGCTATGCCATGGTGACCATGTGTATCGGTACCGGTATGGGTGCTGCCGGTTTGATTGAAGTGCTGTAAATTAAAATTTGACTCAAGTAAAACAGGCTGCCTGAAAACTTTTCAGGCAGCCTGTATCGTTTGGTACAGGGCTAAGGTCAGGCGTCATCCTGTGCAATGTCCCGGCAAATGCGCACAATATCTTCGCCAAAGGCGCTGATTTTGGCCTCGCCCATGCCGTGGATGCGGTGCAAATCGTCCGGCGTTTGCGGCGGGTCTTGCACAATGTTTTGCAGGGTACGGTCGTAGCAGATGATGTAGGCGGGCACGTTTTTGTCGGCGGCCTGCTGGCGGCGCCAGGCACGCAAAGCCTGCCACAAGCGCTCTTCGCGCTCGGTGCGCAGCCAGGTCTGCTGTTGGGCGGTGCTGCCGCTGCGGGCCGGTTTGAGCGGGCGCAGCCATACTTGGGTTTCGCCTTTCAACACGTTGCGCGCCGCTTCGGTCAGCTGCAATTCCTGATAGGGCGACAAGGCCACATTCAGGTAGCCCAGGGCGATGCACTGGCGGATGACGCTGCGCCACTCTTTTTCACTGATGGCCGTGCCGATGCCGAAAGTGGACAATTGTTGGTGGCGGTGACGCTGTACCCCGTCGCTGTCTTTGCCGCGCAGCACGTCTATCACATGCCCGGCGGCAAAACGCTGGCCGACGCGGTATACGCAGGAGAGCAGTTTTTGCACGGTTTCGGTGCCGTCGAAGCGTTGCGGCGGATTGAGGCAGTGGTCGCAATTGCCGCAGGGCCCGCTGGCTTCGCCGAAATGTTGCAGCAAGGGCACGCGGCGGCAGGTGGCGGTTTCGCAAATCGCCAGCATGGCATCCAGTTTTTGCAATTCGATGCGTTTTTGCACCTCGTCCTGATTGCCGTTTTGAATGCGCTCGCGCAACACGATCCAGTCGTTAAGGCCGTAGCACAGCCAGCTGGTGGCGGGCAGGCCGTCACGCCCGGCACGGCCGGACTCCTGATAAAAATGCTCCACGCTTTGCGGCATGTCCAGATGCGCCACAAAGCGCACATCCGGCTTGTCTATGCCCATACCGAAGGCCACCGTGGCCACCACGATAATGCCCTCCTCGCGGCTGAAACGCGCCTGGTTGTGTGCGCGCACCGCCATGTCCAGCCCGGCGTGATAAGGCAGGGCGTTGAGGCCGTTTTCGCACAAAAACTGCGTGGTCTCCTCCACCCGCCGCCGTGACATGCAGTACACAATGCCGCTTTGTCCGGCCATTTGTTTTTGGATAAAACCCAATAGCTGCTTTTTGCCGCTGTTTTTTTCGATGATGTGGTAATGGATATTGGGGCGGTCGAAGCTGGAAATAAACACCGGCGCGTCTTGCAGGTGCAGATAATGCTGTATGTCGGCGCGGGTGGCTTCATCGGCGGTGGCGGTGAGCGCGATGCGCGGCACAGTGGGATAACGCTCGGCCAGCAGGCCCAGCTGACGGTATTCGGGGCGGAAATCATGCCCCCATTGGCTGACGCAATGGGCTTCGTCAATGGCAAACAGGCTGATATGGGTATGGTCGAGAAAACGCAGGAAACGCTCGCCCACCAAGCGTTCCGGCGAGACATAGAGCAGTTTCAGGCGGCCTGAATGGATGTCGTCGGCAATACGGCGCACTTCATCGGGTTCGGTGGCGCTGTTGAGGCTGGCGGCGGCCACCCCGGCGGTATTGAGCGCGGCCACCTGGTCGTTCATCAGCGCAATCAGCGGCGACACCACCACCGCCAAACCCGTACGCATCAGCGCCGGGATTTGGTAACATAGCGACTTGCCCGCGCCGGTGGGCATCAAGACCAGCAGACTCTGACCGCGCACCAAAGCGGCCACCACTTCCGCCTGTTGGCCGCGGAATTCGGAGTAGCCGAAAACATCGTGTAAAATCTGCTGCGCGTCTGCCACCGTCTGTCCCCGACCGGCGTGAAAAGGCGCATTGTAACTCAGTTTGTTGCGGCAGGCTGCCTGAAAGCCGCCGCCCTGAAGTAGGAATCCCCATGCAAAAAAACTTTCGCAACTTCCTTGTCTGCGGTGCGGTATTGGCCTTGGGCGCTTGTGCCACCGGCACGACCACGGGATGGCAGGATCTCGGTTTGTCCGTAGACGGCAATATCCGTCATGCGCTCGATAAAAGCAGCATCGTACGTCAAGGCAACCGTGTGACTTTCCGTGATTTGAAAACCGTACAAAATGTAAGCCGTGCCCAGTATGCCAATCTGCCGGCCTTTCATACCGCTGCCGGCACCTGGGAAATCGACTGTGTCCGCAAAACCCAGCGTTTGCGGGCACTGACATTGAAAAATGCCCAAGGCAGGGTGGTGGGCGAATACCGCTATCCGAATGCCGAACTGCAGCCGATGCAGATTCACAGCGGCCAGGTTGCGGCCAAGCAGTTTGAGCTGGTCTGCGGTAAACCGATTTGAAACCCCGGAAAGGAATCGTTATGAAAAAATATGTGTTGGCCCTGTTGCCGCTGTTTGCCTCTGCCTGGGTTTGGGCAGAGAGCCCGGCCGAAGTCGAGCTGCTCAGTGCCCAAAAAGCCTACCAGGCCGCGCTGAAAGGGCAAACCGACAGCCACAAGCGCAGCAGCGATCTGCAAACCCGTTTGCAGAATGCACAAACCCGTTTGACCCAAACCCAAGCCGAAGTCGAGCGTCTGCAAAACGAGGTGGTGCAGGCTGATGCCGAACGCACTCAGGCCGACAGCACGCTGCAGGCCGCAGGTGCCCGCTTGGATGCAGCATGGCATGCGGTGCGCGGCGGACAATAAAACCCGCCAACCGTAAAAGGCTGCCTGAAAACGTTTCAGGCAGCCTTTTATTTATAGGTCGGCAGATTTAATCGGTCAAAACCACTTTGCCGCGCATCATGCCTTCATGGCCGGGGAAAGAGCAGAAGAAGCTGTAATCGCCGTCGCCAAACTGGCTGGGGCTGAAGGTGACGCGGGTTTCTTCACCGCCGCCAATCAAGCCGGTATGGGCAACAATGCGCTCGTCACCGGCTTTGACAAACTCTTTATCGGCACCGGCAGACTGGCCGTCTTTGGCCACGGCGGCAATATCGGCAGTGCGGGTAATCACCACATTATGACCCATGGCCATTTTCGGCATTTGGCCGACGTGTTTCAGCACCAGGGTGAATTCGTCGCATTGCTTGCTGATGGTGAGGGTATCGGTGTCGTAGCGCATCTGGTCGTTGGATTCGATTACTGCTTCGCAGCTGGGTGTGGCAGCAGTATTGTCGGCGGCTTCAGATGCGGTTTCGGGTGCTGTTTCAGCAGCTGCCGGTGTCGATGCCGTTGCGGCAGGTTCTTGCGCTGCCGGGGCGCTCTGTTGGCCGGAACAGGCGGCCAAACCCAGGGCGGCGGCGGTAATCAGGCTTAAATAGGCTTTCATGCAATACTCCTGTTAAGAGGGACAAAAAAACGGCAGGTGTGGTGTGTCGGATGAAGCGTGGCCGACACGGGGTCTGCCGCTTCTTTGTTATAAGGACAAGGCCAGTTCGGTGCCGGTCTTAATCGCCCGCTTGGCGTCCAGCTCCGCTGCCACATCGGCACCGCCGATGAGGTGTACCGGTTTGCCGGTGGCCTGCAAGGCTTCCCACAGCTCGCGTTGCGGTTCCTGTCCGGCGCAAATGATGATGTTGTCCACCGGCAGGCATTGCTCGCGGCCATCGTGGCGGATATGCAGGCCGTCATCGTTAATATGTAGATATTCTACACCGCCGAGCATCTGTACGCCTTGTTTTTTCAAACGCGTGCGGTGTATCCAGCCGGTGGTTTTGCCCAAACGCGCGCCGGGCTGGCCGGGTTTGCGCTGCAACAGCCAGATTTCCCGCGCGGCAGGCAGCTTGTCCGTCGCACCGATTTGCAAGGCGCCTCGTTGTGCCAAGGTGGGGTCGATATGCCACTCCTGCCAAAACAGGGGCGGCGACAAGGCGCTGTCTTCGCCGCTGTGGGCGAGGAATTCGGCGGTATCAAAGCCGATGCCGCCGGCACCGATAATGGCCACGCGTGCGCCCACGGCTTTGCCGTCGCGCAATACGTCCAGATAGCTCAAAACTTTGGGATGGCCGATGCCGGGAATTTCAGGCAGCCTGGGCACGATGCCGCTGGCGAGCACGATTTCGTCAAAAGCGGCCACATCGTCGGCACCCACACGGGTATTGAGGCGGATATCCGCGCCCAAGCGCTGCAATTCGTGGCGGAAATAACGCAGGGTTTCGTTGAATTCCGGTTTGCCGGGTATGCGTTTGGCCACATTCAGCTGACCGCCTATCTCGGCTTGGGCATCAAATACGGTCACGCGGTGGCCGCGTTCGGCGGCGGTTTTGGCAAAGGCCATGCCCGCCGGTCCGGCACCGATGACCGCCAGATTTTTGCGCACCGCCGCCGGCGTTTGTATCAGCTGCAATTCGTGGCAGGCAAAGGGATTGACCAGGCAGGAAGTCAGCTTGCCGACAAAAATATGGTCCAAGCAGGCTTGGTTGCAGCCGATGCAGGTATTGATGGCTGCATCCTCTCCGGCGGCGGCTTTGTTGACCCATTGCGCATCGGCCAGAAAGGGACGCGCCAGGCACACGGCATCGGCCAAACCTTCGGCCAAAATGTCTTCGGCCACGGCGGGCATATTGATGCGGTTGGTGGCGATGACCGGGATGCCGGACACGGCTTTCAGGCAGCCGGTAAAGCGGGCAAAGGCGGCGCGCGGCACACAGGTGGCGATGGTGGGAATGCGCGCTTCGTGCCAGCCGATGCCGGTATTGAACATGTCCGCCCCGGCGGCTTCGATTTTGGCCGCCAACAGGCGGTTTTCTTCCCAGGTATTGCCGTTTTCCACCAAGTCCAAGAGAGAAATGCGGTAGATAATCAAAAAATCCGCCCCGCAGGCGGCGCGCACGGCGGCGACGATTTCCTCGGCCAGGCGCTGGCGGTTGTCGAGGCTGCCGCCGTATTCGTCCTCGCGCTGGTTGGTGGCCGGGGCGAGGAACTGGTTGATGAGATAACCTTCGCTGCCCATGATTTCCACGCCGTCGTAACCGGCCAGTTGCGCCAGTTGCGCACAGCGGGCGTAATCCCGCACCAGCTGTTTCACTTCCGCGGTGCTCAAAGCGCGCGGTGTGGCCGGGTTGATGGGCGCGCGGATGGCGCTGGGCGCCACCGGATGGCGGCCGAGGGCATAGCGGCCGGTGTGCAGAATCTGCATACAGATTTTGGCGCCGTGCTCGTGGGCGGCGGCGGTAACGGTGCGGTGCCAGGGCAGTTGGTCTTCGCGCTCCAGCGTGGCGCCGTCGTCCACCACCGCACCTTCGCCGTTGGGGGCAATGCCGCCGGTGATGATCAGCGCCGCACCGCCGCGGGCGCGTTCGCGGTAAAACGCCGCCAGATGTTCCGCACCTTGTTCGTGCTCTTCAAAACCGGTGTGCATGGAACCCATGATGACGCGGTTGCGCAGGGTGTGGTGTTCGTTGACGCGCAAAGGTTCGGCCAGCCGCCGGGCGGGAGTGTTCATGCTGTGTTCCTTGGAATTGTTATGATGATAATAGAAGAAAAACTCAATAAATCAATATCGAAATCAGCAAGATAGTACGGCAAGACGGGGCGGTGCAGTAGTGAAATTTTAAAGTGAAAAAACTAAGGCTGCCTGAAACAGGGCAGAAATAGCAGGCAGGGACGGTATGACCGTCCCTGCCTGTTGGATTCGTGTATCGGCTTGGAGTGCTGCGGTATGGGAATCGGCAGCCCCAACATCGGAATATCGGTTTATCCTAGCGGTCGGCCACCTTGGCCAGCTTTTCCAGTGCCGCCGCCAGTTTGGGATGGTGGGCCAGTTGTGCGGCGGTTTCTCGGCAGCTGTTGCGCGCCGTATCGCTGAGCTTGGCCTGTTTTGCCGGGGCGGGGCGGTTTTGCGGCGGTTGGATTTTGATGCGCACATTGCGGATACGCTCATCCAGCTGCTGCATTTGCGCCAGCTGCACCGGCACAATCATGCGCAGGCGCGAGGCGGCCATATTGTGCCCGACCCACAGCACCAGTGTGCCGTCTTCATCGATGCAGGCTACCTGAAAATGGGCATGCAGATTGGCCGGCAGCAGGGTTTTGACGCGGGCATCGAGCGTGCGCCAATAGGCTGCCTGCCGCATCAGGTCTTTGAGTACGGGATTGCGCTCCAACAGCGGGGTCAGGCTCATGGGCGCTGTTCCAGCAGTTCGGGATGGCTGCGCGGCAGTTTTTTGGCCACATAGCTGCAACTGGGGCGGATGCTGAGCTGCTGTTCGGCGGCAAAAGCGGCCAGTGCCTGCAACAGGGCGTCGGCCACGCCGCGGCCGCGGGCGGCTTCGCTCACCCAGGTGTGGTTGGCGTCGACAAGGGTGTCGGAGAGGCGGACATAATCCAGATGGCCGAGTTCCTGTCCGTCTGCGGCTGCCTGAAAACGGCCGCCGTGGGCGTTTTGGCTGTGTTCGATGTGCATAAAATCCGTCCTTTCCGTGTCGCGGCTTGGAATCGCGCGTTTCGGCACCATATCGGCTGCCGTGTGCGGCGCAATATATGTTAAAATCCGCTGATTTATTAATAGATACGCCCCGTCAGGGGCAGAATTGTTGACAATGCTGACCAAGATCGCCAAGAAAATTCTGGGCAGCCGCAATGACCGGCTGTTGAAACAATACCGCAAAGTGGTGGCCAAAATCAATGCGCGCGAAGCCGATTTGCAGGCTTTGAGCGATGAAGATTTGCAGGCCAAGACCGCCGAATTCAAACAGCGTCTGGCCGAGGGTGCCAGCCTCGACAGCCTGTTGGAAGAAGCCTTTGCGGTGTGCCGCGAGGCTTCGCGCCGCGTGCTGGGCATGCGCCACTTCGACGTGCAGCTCATCGGCGGCATGGTGCTGCACAACGGCAAAATCGCCGAAATGCGTACCGGCGAGGGCAAAACCCTGGTGGCCACTTTGCCGGTGTATCTGAACGCACTGGCAGGCCAGGGCGTGCATGTGGTTACGGTAAACGATTATCTGGCCAGCCGCGACGCCGGCATCATGCGCCCGCTCTACAATTTCCTCGGCTTAAGCGTAGGTGTGATTGTCAGCAATATGGATCACTTCGACAAGCAGGACGCCTACAACGCCGACATCACCTACGGCACCAATAACGAATTCGGTTTCGACTACCTGCGCGACAATATGGTCGGCGATGTGGCCGAAAAAGTGCAGCGCGTACTCAATTTTGCCGTGGTGGACGAGGTGGACTCCATCCTCATCGACGAAGCGCGCACGCCGCTGATTATTTCCGGTCAGGCCGACGACAATGTCAGCCTCTACCAAGTGATGAACCAGGTGCCGCCCATGCTGGTGCGCCAGGAAAGCGAAGAGGGCGAAGGCGATTACTGGGTGGACGAAAAAGCCCACCAGGTGCAGCTGAGCGAAGCCGGACACGAACACGCCGAAGAAATCTTCGTGCGTTTGGGCCTGTTGCAGGAAGGCGATTCCCTCTACGCCACCGGCAATATCATGCTCATGCACCACCTGATGGCGGCCTTGCGTGCGCACAGCCTGTTCCACCTCGACCAGCATTATGTGATTCAGGACGGCGAAATCGTGATTGTGGACGAATTCACCGGCCGCCTGATGGCCGGACGCCGCTGGTCCGAGGGTCTGCACCAGGCGGTGGAAGCCAAAGAAGGCGTGGAAATCAAACGCGAAAACCAAACCCTGGCTTCGATTACCTTCCAAAACTATTTCCGCCTCTACAACAAACTGGCGGGCATGACCGGTACCGCCGACACCGAAGCCTTCGAGTTCCAAAGCATTTACGGCTTGGAAACGGTGATCATCCCCACCAACCGCCCCATGGTGCGCAAGGATTTGAACGACCAAATCTACCGCACCGCCGAAGAAAAATACGAAGCCGTGGTGGCCGACATCAAGGCGCGTCATGCCAACGGCCAGCCGGTATTGGTGGGCACCACCAGCATCGAAAACTCCGAGCTGGTATCGGATTTGTTGAAAAAAGAAGGGCTGCACCACAATGTGCTCAATGCCAAAGAGCATGCGCGTGAGGCCGACATTGTTGCCCAAGCGGGCAAAACCGGCATGATTACCGTGGCCACCAATATGGCCGGACGCGGTACCGACATCGTTTTGGGCGGCAATATCAAGCCCGAACTGGATGCTATTGCCGAGGACGAAAACCTCTCCGAGGCCGAAAAAACCAGCCGCAGCGAAGCCTTGCAACAGGCATGGCAGGCCGAGCACGAAGCGGTATTGGCCGCCGGCGGCCTGCACATCATCGGCACCGAGCGCCACGAAAGCCGCCGCATCGACAACCAGCTGCGCGGCCGTGCCGGACGCCAGGGTGATGCCGGTTCCAGCCGTTTCTACCTCTCCTTTGAAGACCAGCTGCTACGCCTGTTTGCGCTGGACCGCGCCGCCGCCATCCTCAACCGCCTTGCCCCCGAGCGCGGCGTGGCCATCGAGGCCGGCCTGCTCACCCGCCAAATCGAAGGCGCCCAGCGCAAGGTGGAAAACCGCAACTTCGATATGCGCAAACAGGTCTTGGAATACGACGATGTGGCCAACGACCAGCGCAAAGTCATCTACCATCAGCGCGCGGAAATTCTGGAAAACACCAACGTGGCCGAATTTGCCGCCGAATTGCGCCGCGAAGCCATCGGCGAGGTGGTGGACACCCATCTGCCGCCGGACAGCATGGAAGAAGAATGGGATGTGGCCGGTTTGGAACGCCAGCTGGCGGCCGAATTCAATCTTCAGGCAGCCGTGTCCGAATGGTTGAAACAGGACAATACCTTGGACAACCAAGACATCCGCGAGCGCCTGATTGCGCAAATGGAAACCGAATACGCCGAAAAAGTGGAGCTGGTGGGCGCCGAGGGCATGCAGCAGTTCGAGCGCAATGTATTGCTGAACATCATCGACAGCAAATGGCGCGAGCATCTGGCAGACATGGACTATCTGCGCCAAGGCATCCATTTGCGCGGCTATGCACAGAAAAATCCCAAGCAGGAATACAAGCGCGAAGCGTTTGAAATGTTCCAAAACCTGTGGCGCAATATCAAGCACACCGTGGCCGCGCTGCTGATTTCCGTGCGTGTGGAACGCAACGAAGACGTGGCGCACGAGCAGGTGGCCGACACCGGCACCCGCAATGTCACCGCCCACCACGCCGAAGCCGCCTCCATGGAACAGGCCATGAGTGCCGACCCGGAAGCCTTGGCGGAACAGGCTTTCCAACCGGGCGAAGACGAAGACTTCAGCCCCGACGCCCTGGCCGCCCGCGGCGTAATGGTACACCGCAACGACCCCTGCCCCTGCGGCAGCGGCAAGAAATACAAACAGTGCCACGGTAAATTGGTTTAAAGCGGTTGTTGCATATCAAAAAGGCTGCCTGAAAGTTTTTCAGGCAGCCTTTTACTGTGGTTCGACCCCTACATATCCGCCGGATCCACATCGATCACCCAGCGCACCTGTCGGTGCGTTTTTTCATAATGCAGTAACAATTGTTTGCACAAGGCCAGGGCGCGGTGCAGGGCGCGGCGCTCGGCGCTTTCCAGAAATACCTGCGCGCGCGAACGTCCGGCCAGGCGCGACATCAGCATGGGTACGGGGCCGAACAGGCTCACCTCTGGCGGCAGGGCAAAACCGTTGTCGGCACCGGCCTGCATCTCCTCGGTGAGCAGGCGCAAAAATGCCAGCGCCTCATCGGCTTCGGGCGCATCGGCGCGCACGGCGGCGGTGTAGGCAAAGGGCGGCAGCTGCATTGCTTCACGCGCCTGCAATTCGGCATCGGCAAAACGGCGGTAATCCTGCGCCTTGAGCGCCTGATACACCGCATGGTCGCGCAGGCGGGTCTGCACCAGCACGCGGCCGGGGCTGTCGGCGCGTCCGGCCCGGCCCGCCACCTGCATCAGTTCGGCAAACAGGCGCTCCGGCGCGCGGAAATCGGCGCTGTAGAGGCTGCCGTCGGCATTGAGCACCACCACCAGATTCAGGCGCGCGAAATCATGGCCTTTGGCCAGCATCTGCGTGCCCACCAACACATCCACCGCGCCGCCGTGTATGCGCGCATACACATCCGACCAGTCCTGCTTGTTGGCGGTGTTGTCGCGGTCCACCCGCACCACCGCCGCGCCCGGCAACACCTCGCGCAAATAAGCCTCCACGCGCTGCGTGCCGTGGCCGATGGCGCTCAAGTCCTGATTGCCACAATCGGGGCAGATATGCGGCACCGGCTGCCTGAAATCGCAATGATGGCAGCGCAGCTGGCGCGCCTGCTGGTGCAAGACCATTTTGGCCGAGCAATGCGGACAGCCGAAAGCATGGCCGCAGTCGCCGCAAAACAGCGCCGGGGCAAAACCGCGACGGTTGATGTACACCAGACTCATGCCGCCGGCGGCATAGTTGTCGCGCAACAATTGCAGCGCGCGCGCAGAAAAACCGTGCTCCAGTGGTTGGCGGCGCACGTCCGCGAGGCCGATTTGCGGCAAGCGGGCGGCGGCATGGGCGCGCCGGTTCAAACTTAACAAGGTGTAACGCCCGCTCTGTGCTTTGTGCCAGCTCTCCAAACTCGGTGTGGCGCTGCCCAAGACCACCGGACAGCCCGCCTGCTGCGCCCGCCACAGCGCCAAATCGCGCGCCTGATAGCGCAGCTCGCTGTCTTGTTTGAACGAGCCGTCGTGTTCCTCGTCCACCACCACCAGGCCCAAATCCGCCAGCGGCGTGAATACCGCCAGCCGCGTGCCCACGATGAGCGCCGCATCGCCGTTTAAGGCGCGCAGATAATCACGGGTGCGCGCCCCGGCGGCGGCCTGGCTATGCAGCACGGCGGTGGCGGTGTGCGGGAAACGCCGCTGCAAACGCGCCAAGAGCTGCGGGGTGAGGTTGATTTCCGGCAGCAAGAACAACACCTGCCGACCGGCGGCCAAAACCTTGGCCATGATGTCGAAATACACCTCGGTTTTGCCGCTGCCGGTAATGCCGTGCAATAAAAACGGCGCAAACCCGGCCGCGGCACGCACCGCATCCGCCGCCGCCTGCTGGTCGGCATTCAAGGTATAAGGTGTCGGCGGCACCGCACCGTGTGCGGCATCCGCCGAAGCACAGACATCGCCCTGCTGCTGCCATTGCGCCAACAAGGCATCGGCGCGGCTGTGCACTGCCTTGGCCTGCGCCCGCGTGAGGCTGCCTGAAGCGAGCGCCTGCCACAAAGCCGCCTGTTTGGCATGGCGCGGCGCAGCGCCTGCCTGCCCGGCCTCGCTCAGACAAAAGCGCAGCGGTTTTTCCGGCAGCGCCACCGGCTTGGGCTGGCGCAAACCCTGCGGCAAGGCCGCAAACACCACCTGCCCCAAGGGATACAAATAGTAGCGCGCCGCAAACGCCATCATGGCACGCCAGTTGTCCGGCAAAACCCACTCATCCAGCACCGCCGTCACAGGCAGGATTTTGGCCTTATCTACCTCCGGCGCTACGTCTGCCGCCCACACCACCCCGGCCACGGTTTTGCCGCGAAACGGCACCGCCACCCGCACCCCGACAGGCAGGGCCTCGGGGTGGGCATAGGTCAACAGGGTGTCGAGCGGCACATTCAGCGCCACATGGTGGTAAATCACAGTGAAGAGGGTGCAGATTCAAAACCCGCGCAGTTTAACCGATTCTGCGGCGGCGGGCATGGGGGGCAGGTCAGACCGTAAAGTCAGCATACGGGCAAATTTCCATGCATGGATACCGGCCAAGGTATTGATGGGCAATGATTGCAGCGGCTTGGCAAAACAAAGCCTTAAACGAGCTTCCGTTTAATCAATCGTTTCGCCGTTTTTCATACCACGCCACCAAGCGTTCCACCATATCCATCAACTCCATCCGGCCTTCTTCATCCAAGCGCGCCAGCAGAGCGGAAAGTCTACGGGCTTGGTCATCCGCCAGCGGGCTGCTTTCCGTCAGCAAATCCGACACCTCGCATCCGAAAATCTCCGCAAGCTTAATCAGCCGTGCCACCGTCGGCATAATCCCGCCCCGTTCCATGCGTGATACCGCATCATTGCTTACATTCAGAATCTCCGCCACCTGCGCCTGCGTCAAACCCGCCAGCATGCGGTATTTCGCCAGCGTTTTGCCGATATTCGCACCCAGCTCGCTGTCTTTGCTGCCGATTGCCATCTGTTGTGCCCCTAAAATCCAAAGGACGGCAATGTTTAAGCATCATTCCGCAAAGATACATAGCATTTGGCTCGATATTAGAACTTAAATCTTTACATATATACAGATTTGGTAAACAATATCCGCCGCCATACTGAGGCTGCCTGAAAACTGCAACATGTATTTCAGGCAGCCTGAACTATATATGACTGTCTGAATAAATGCCTAAAAAACAATCATAAAAGCCGAATAAAAAACGTCTGGTATGAAAAATTCACACCACCTATCTTTAAACAACATTACCTGTCGCATGCCTTGCCTACACTGCCGTATGGCAAGCACCCGGTGCTGCTATTTGAATCACATTTCTATTGAAAAGGAATATTTATGGGACAACTGATCGGTCTGGCGATCCTCTTCTGCGTCGTTGTTGGCGTATGCAGCAAATTGTTTGGCACAAAAACACAGAGGCTGCCTGAAAACCGTTCTGGCAATGAGGAGGCATTAAGAGCCGCCTATCGGCAAGGGTTTACAGACGGAGTGAAGCACAGCGAGAGCCAAAACCGCCTGCACGGCCTCCCAAGTTTGCCGGGCGGCACAGATTTTCCGAACTCAAACACTTTGAATTCCCAACAAAAAGGAAACCGGGATGCCTAAATCTCCACTCTCCCCCGAGCAACTGAAAGCCTACCGCGATCAAGTGGTGAATGTATTACACCAACAAATCGAACTGTTGGAAGAAATTCAGCAATCCGAAGTCATTAAAAACAGCAGCCACACAGAACAAGAACCGGGCCAAGCAGGAACTGCAAGCGCCCATGCGCTGACAGTGGATGACATCGAACGGAAGAAGCCCGTTATTGTCAATGAAATTGAGAAATTGAAACATTTCGATGTGGTGCTGTCGGTGGTCGGTACGATGAAGGCCGGCAAATCCACCACCATCAATGCCATTGTCGGCCGTGAAATCATGCCCAACCGCAACCGCCCGATGACGGCGCTGCCGACGCGCATTATTCACACGCCCGGGCAAAAACAGCCGGTATTGGTGTTTGAAAACGCCTCGGTATTTCAATTTGCCCAAGATTTGGGTGCGCTGCTGCGTGACAATCCCGATTGGAAGCAGATTGACGAAATCAAAGAAAACCATGATTTGCAAGAGCTGATAGCTGCTTTGCAAAACGAAGGCGCCGCTTTGTTCCGGCAAAAGCACGAAGGCGACGAACAGATTTTTGAATTTTTAAAACAGCTCAACGACTTGGTGCGTCTGTCCGAAATGCTGCATCGGGAAATTGGGGCAGAGCCGCTGCTGTTCCCCTACGAAGACTGCCGCAATATCAATCATCTGCCCACCATAGAAGTGGAATTCTCGCATCTGAAAAACAGCGGCGGCGTGGAAGGGCGCCTGGTGCTGCTGGATACCCCGGGACCGAACGAATCGGGGCAGGCTCATTTGAAACCCATGCTGGCCGAACAATTGCAGCGCAGCTCTGCCGTTTTGTTGGTATTGGACTACACGCAGCTGAAGTCCGAAGCGGAATTCGGCGTGCGCGAACAATTGGCGCAAATTCCCGCCTTGGACAAAGACCGCCTGTTTGCCTTGGTAAACAAATTTGATGAAAAAGACGCTAACTCAGACGATAAAGAGCAAACCCAAAATATGATTTTTAGCGATTTGCTGAAAGACCGTATCGAGAAAGAACATATTTTCCCCGTCTCTTCCCGTCTGTGCTATCTGGCCAACCGCATGGAAGAGGAGCTGGCGGCCAAGGGCAAACCGGCGCTGGGCGGCTGGGTTGACGATTTTGCCAAAGAAGCTTTTGGTGCCCTCTATGCAAGAACATGGAGCAAAAAAGACGATGAAGAATTTGCCGAAGCCATCGACTATCTGCGCGAAGTCAGCCATATGGCCGAACCGATAGATTGCGCCATTGTAAAAACCCAAACCGAAGCGCCGCTGATTGCTATCCGCTCGGCATTAAACCAGACCCGGGAAGTTTTGCAGGAAGTCACGAACTTCTGTCATATCCATATTGGTGCTGCCAAAGAAAGAACTGCTGACGAGCACAAAAAACTGGAAGAACAAATCGGTAAACTGGAAAACAGCATCGTTAGCCTGGCTCAATTGCAGGAGGGCCAAAGAAAAAAGTTGGAAAAGCTGTGCGGAAATACTCGGAAAAAAATAAACAGCAAAATTAATAGTTTGAAAAATAAAATATACGAAGATATTCGTAGCTTGTTTGATCAAACACAGCAAAATATTGAAGACGAACTGTCAGCCAATACTGTCAGTCTGCGAGACTACCTCACAACTGTACAAACAACTGCCAACCTCAAAAAAATGAAACAGCGCAAGGCGGAGATGAAGGCCCTACTCAAATTCTCTTCTGGCGATCAATTTGCGCTTGATAAAACCGAATTTAACAAATTTACCAAAGTCTTAAACGAACAAAAGCAACTATTGGTTGAATCAGCCAATACGGGTGCGCAAGCTATTATGACTGAAGGACAAAAAGAAATTCAGGCAGCTTGGAAGATAGCCCAAGAAGTTTGCGAACAAGAGTTGACAAACATTAAAAAAGGCTTTGCTGAACACGATGTTGCTTTGGAATTGGTTGTGCCCGATTTGGAACAGTTCGAACATTTGGACAGTCGTAAAGTCCGCTATAAGCGCAGAATGAAAAAAGAAGAAGAAACATATCAATATGAGCAATCAGGCTTGTGGGCAAAATTTAAACGTTTTTTAAGCGTAGGTGGTTACGGAACAGATACTTATACTCAATACACAGGCTCAAAAAAAGAAATTCTTTCGGGCATCCAAGCAGATTTGGACCGCCAAGTTTTTACGCCGATGAAAACACAGGTGGATCAAAAATTCGGCGATTACAGCGCCCGCTTTATTGAAAACTATATCGGTGCCGTCAAACGGCAGGCCGAGAGCCTGCAACAGGAATTCCAACGCGCCATTGCCGCCAATAAACTGGAAGGCGAGGAAAAACAGCGCTATCAGCAATTTGTGCACGAGCTGAATATCCGCAATACCGTCATTCAGGATACCTTGCAAGACTGTTATGCCGTTTTCAGCATCCAAGAACAACGGGAGGAGCAGGCATGAGCACGGTTGATGTCATCGGGCTTTCCTCGGAAACGGCCAAGATATTCCCGTTTGTGGCCGATAAGCTGGTGATTGATTTTGTCAACGGCTTGGATGCCGCACAGGATTTGAATGCGGCAGGCAAACAGCACTCCGGTTTGGCGGCTCGGTTTCTGGACGGTGTTTCCGGCAAGTCGGCCCTGCGCCAGCAGCATATCAATGACCACTTGATGAACGGCTTGGAAGCCTGTCGGCAGCTGTTTGGCGAATTGAGCCGCGATGTGGAAAAGCACAGTGTGGCGATTAGCCGCATCAGCAACAGCTTGGCCAACTGCCAACGTTCCGTGGCCGCATTGGCAAACTATACGGCCGAATTCAAAGACGAATTTAACGGATTTGTGGCGCAAACCCAGCGCGAATTTGCCGATTTGCGCAACGAGCTGAGCGAGCAAAAACGCCTGATTCGTGCCGAACAGCAATTAACGTACTTGACAGACAAATGGGCGGCAGGCGGTTTTGATGCCCTGCCACCCATTGCCCGCGCGTTTGCCGTAATTGATACCTTGAATTGGGGGGCGTTTGGCGAGCGCATGCGTTTGGATGGTGACCGGAGCGAGTTTATGGAACATCTGCGTCATAAGCTGGTCATCCGCTTGAGCCACGATTTGAAGGTAGAACCGCAGTCTGTGGTCGGGGTATTGAAAGACGATTGGACCAGGCTGCCTGAAAATGCCTCTGCCGAACTGATGGAAGTTTTGCAGTTTCAGGGCGATTGGTGTTTGCGTGCACCTAAAGTGTTTCGCGCCACACTGTTGGCTACACAACCGCAGCAGCCCGAATATGCAGCCCTTGTGCCGTCTATTCCGACGGTCAAACAGGTGGTCAAACACCTGGTAGCCGAATCTTTCGAGGTGAATGCTTATGCGCGCTGATACAAACAAAATCGGGCTGGTTTTATCCGGCGGCGGCGCCAAGGGCGCGTATCAGGCCGGTGTGATCCGGGCGCTGGCGGAAGCGGGTATCGGTGTGGATACCGTAGCGGGAGCCAGCATCGGCGCTTTAAACGGCGCGATGGTGGCGGCGGCGCCGGATTTGCAAACGGCGGCAGAACGTCTGCATCAGGTTTGGCAAAAGCTGCCTGAAATAAAACCCTTGCAGCTGGGTAGTGTACGGGTGGATAAAAAGCGGCTGCTGGCTTATATTGCCCTGTTAAGCTCGGCAAGCCTGCCGTTAAATCCGCTGCTGATGAAGTCGGTTATGCCTGTGTTGCAATGGCTTTTGGGCACCGCCGGTATTTCCGCCAGCATGACACCGGATGCTGTGTTTACGGACAAACCGCTGCAACAGATGTTGGACGACTTTTTGGACATCCGGGCTTTGCAGCATTCCCTGCCTTTGTACGTTTCCGTGTTCGAGCAGCCTGATTACTTACTGGGCGGACTGGATTTGTTGAAAGCCGAATTTTTGGGCATAGACAATCCGCCTTCGCGTTTTGAGCACATCCAATCCCTGCCGCTGGAACAGCAAAAAGAAACCCTGATGGCCTCGGCGGCGCTACCGCTGCTGTTTAAATCCCGTAATGACGATGACGGTGTCCGCCTGACCGATGGCGGCCAAGGCGGCTGGATTAAGGCACAAGGCAATACGCCGGTCACACCTTTGGTTGAAGCGGGCTGCAATTACATTATCGTCAGCCATCTGGATCACGGCGCGCTCTGGCATCGACAGGATTTCCCGCATGTGACCTTTATCGAAATCCGCCCCAATGCAAAATTGGATCTCGGCCTGCAAGCCACCCTCGATTTTTCCGCCGCAAAAATCGCCGAATTGGAACAATGCGGTTACACCGACAGCATGCACGTCCTGCAACGCATTGCAGACAGCCTGGGTGCGCTGTATCGCAAACGGGCTGCCAACGATACCATGCAGGAAAGTTTGGCCCAGTTGTCGGAAGCGGAAGATGCTTTACAGAGGGCAATGGATAATTTGTTGAAATAGCAAGGTGCGTCTTAAGCAGGCAGTCTGCAAAACACATTTGGCAAGCAAAATGCTTTTATAATCGGGCGGGCGGTTTCGGGCCGCCGCCGTGTCCGTTTTTGAAAGAAAGAGTCACACCATGCAACAGTTCAGCATTACCCCCCACACCCAAACCCAGATCCAGCGCTTTTTGGACGAGCGCGGCCTCAGCTTGCAGGAAGCCATGGACGGGGAAGACACCAACCGCGAACTGGCGGCCATTCTGCATGCCGGTCTGCCTGCCATGGTGCGCAAATTTTATTCGCTGGCAAAAATGGAAACCCTGTTTGCGGAGAAAAAAGACGTGCTGTACCAATCGCTGAACCAGCGCTTGCAGCAGGCGGCGGAGAAGGCCAGGAAAAAGGGCTGATGCCGCCTCTGTGCATATCTTCCGGCCGTTGTCGCAAACGGCCGGTTTTGTTTTTCGCATCTTCAAGGCTGCCTGAACACCGCCGATAACGGTACAATGCCGCTTCCCGTTTTGCATTCGACCCAACATGTGGCAACAAATCACTGAATTTCTGCAACAGAGTCTGGCGCGTTCCGAGATTCTGCAATCAGCCATTTTTATCGTGGCGGTGGTGCTGCTGCGCAGCGTGCTGTTGCGCGGCCTGTTCAAACGCCAGCCGGATGTGGACATTGAAATCAAACGCCGCTGGTTGGTGGTGAGCCGCAACCTGGCTTTTGTGGCTTGCGTGTTCGGCCTGGTGACCATCTGGGCCACACAAATCCAGACGGTGGCGCTCTCCATGCTGGCGGTGGCCGCGGCGGTGGTGCTGGCCACCAAAGAGCTGATTATGTGTCTTTCAGGCAGCCTGATCCGTACAGGCACCAAACAGTATTCGGTGGGCGATTTTATCGAAATCAACGGTTTGCGAGGACGCGTGGTCGACATCAATCTGATTAACACGCTCTTGATGCAGACCGGCCCGCATCCGCTGATCGGCCAGCTCAGCGGCAAAACCGTGTCTTTTCCCAACAGCCTGCTGCTGTCGCATCCGGTGTTGCGCGACAACGGCAACCGCCATTTTGTGGTGCACAGCTTCGACATCCCGGTGCCGCTGGCGCTGAATGTGGACGAGGTGGTGCCGCCGCTGCAAAGCAAGCTGGACGAATTGTGCGCACCGTTTGCAGAACAGGCCGCCCGCCAGTTTGCCGAAATCCAGTTGCAGAAACTCTATATCACCCCCGCCACCGAACCGCGGGTGGCCGCCGTGCCCAAAGACGACAAGGTTTATTCCGTGGTGGTGCGTTTTGCCGCGCCGATGGCGCAGCGCCAGCACATCCAGCAACAGCTGCTGACCCATTATCTGCGCCTGCAATACCGCTTGCAGCAGCCCAAAGCCGCCTGATTTCCATTAATATAGCGTTTTCCGCCTACACCGACTCAGGGAGCCCAACATGACTGCCGTTTACGATTCCAACAATATTTTCGCCAAAATCCTGCGTGGCGAAATTCCCAACCACACCGTGTATGAAGACGACAAAACACTGGCCTTTATGGACGTGATGCCGCAGGCGCGCGGCCATGTGCTGGTGGTGCCCAAAACCGAGGCGGTGGAATTGTCCGACCTGCCCTTGGATTACGCCCAAGCGGTAATGGCCACCGCACAAAAAGTGATGGCCGCCCAACGCCAAGTATTGCAGCGCCAGGGCATCGTGCAGATGCAGCTCAACCACGCCCAAGCCGGACAGAGCGTGTTTCACTACCATATGCATCTGATTCCCAGCAATATCCACGAGTTGGGCCGCCACGAAGGCGGCATGGCCGACCACGGCGAGCTGGCCGAACTGGCCGCCGAACTGCGCGCGGTATTGGCAGGCTGAAATTCGGGCCGCAGCGCTTGACAGTGCTTTTGCCCCTGCTATAATGCGCACCCTTGTTCGGGTCGTTAGCTCAGCTGGTAGAGCAGCGGACTTTTAATCCGTTGGTCGTTGGTTCGAATCCAACACGACCCACCAAACACCACACCGCCCAAGCCATGCGCTTGGGCGGTGTTTTTTTTGACGGCTTTAAAATAGTTCAGGCAGCCTTTAAGGCTGCCTGAAAACGTTTTAATCACTGCTTTGAAAGAATTATTCTGCTGTAACGTCGCAAGAGAAGTGGTGACAGGTAATGTCGAAACCGTGGCCGATAAACAGGCGGTGGGCGGCGCTGCGCTCGGGGCCGACGCGGGAGTCGGTGTGGATACTGCGGCAGTTTTCCGCCACGGCGATGGTTTTGATGTGATCCAGCAGGCGCGCGGCGTCTTCGTTGCGCGGGTCGTCGTTGTCCGTGACCAAATCGTCGATGTGCAGATAACGGCCGGAGGCGAAGTTGTGGCAGATGCGGAAGCCACACACGGCCACGGCGTTTTGCTTGCCTTCTTCAAACAGGCCCAGCAGGCGGTAGCCTTCGGCGCGCTGTTGCGCCACCAGTTCGGCAAAACGCTCGGCATTGCCGATGTCCGGGCGCAGGCGCAACAGGGCGGCAAAGGCGAGCTGGCTCTCGTGGGCGCCGATTTCGCGGAAGGGCTCGAAGCGGGCCGCGGCCAGGGCTTTTTGTTCGTCCTGCTGTTTTTGTTCCAGCGCTTCGGTGAGGGTGAGGTCGTTCTCGCCGTCGCCGTATTCTTCCATCAGCGCCTTGCAATCCACGATGCGCAAATCGTTGTCATGGGCAAAATCCATGAGGAAATCAAACATGGTTTTGTTGATTTCCTCCAGCTTGCGGTCCACCGCCACGCAGCGCACATTGTCCACCAGCATGGGACGCACCCAGCTGTGGTAGGACAGGCGGTTGCCCTGGTCAAACGAAGACAATACGCCGCACAGGCGCTCGGACCAGTCGCTGGGACGGAAGGTTTTACCGCTGCGGGTAATGCCCTGGATGACGATTTCGTAGGGATTGCAAATCAGCATGACATACTTTCGGATGAATGGCTGAGACCTTTGCAAAACCCCCATCTGCGGCGCATTTCTGCGTTGCGCGCTGCTCGCTCGCTTGCCTTGTTATTAAGGATGTCTGTCCCACAGGGATTTCCTACGGTCACGCTCGCTGCGCTGCTACGCCTTGAACTGCATCCACAGCTGGAGGTTTTGCAAAGGCCTCATGCTGTGAACAAAACACAAGGGCGCCGGTTGCAGTGAACCGGCGCCCGTATTATACCCGAAAGCGGCTTATTTCACCCGTCAGGGTTGCAGCGGTCCGTCCAGATAATAGTGCGGCAGTTTGGGCAGCTTTTCCCAGCGGGTACGCGGTTTGCCGCCTTCAAATATATTGTCGCCGGTGATGACTTTTTTGCGGCCGCTGAGGTAATTGTAGCTGTATGAGGTTTTGTCGCCGCTGTTGCGCATAAATTCCATATGGTCGAGACCAATGAGGCGGAAGCGGTTTTGCTGCCAGCGGAAGGTATAGGTGTCTATAGCCACGCCCCAGCTGCCGCAGCTGAGCCAGTAATGCAGGGTGACTTTGAGCAGACCTTTGTCTGCCGTAATATCACCGTCCAGCAGCGGGTCTTGCAGACAGGGCACGTCGATACTGTGTTCCGGCGGAATCAGTTCATCGCTCTGGGCAGCCAGGCGGTAGCCGCCCGCTTCCTTAAACAACACTTTGAGCACACGCGGATTGGTGTTGAGCCGGTTCGGTCCCAGGTTGTCGTTGCCGATGATTTTAGCCGCATCTTGCTGTTGCAAGACCAGTACGGCATCGGCACGGCGATCACCGTTCAAATCGCCGCGCACGGTGTGGGTGAGCTGCCAGCCGGCGGGAACGTGGGCGGCAAAATCATCGGCTTGGGCAGCTGCCGGCAGCAGCAGGGCGGGCAGGACAAGGGCAGCCAAACGGGTTGTGCTCAGGGTTTTCATGGTGTTCTCCTCTTATGCATCAGCGTGTGTTCGTCGGTGTGCAGCAGCCAGAACAAAACGCCGTGCGGCTTAATCCACCGGCCCCGGCAGCGGGCCGTCCAGATAATAGGGCGGCAGCTTGGGCAGCTTTTCCCAGCGGGTACGCGGTTTGCCGCCTTCAAACATATTGTCGCCGGTGATGACTTTTTTGCGGCCGCTGAGGTAGTTGTAGCTGTATGAGGTTTTGTCGCCGCTGTTGCGCATAAATTCCATATGGTCCAGCCCAATGAGGCGGAAGCGGTTTTGCTGCCAGCGGAAGGTGTAGGTTTCGTGATTCACACCCCAGCCGCCGCAGCTGAGCCAGTAATGAAGGGTGACTTTGAGCAGGCCCTTGTCCGCCGTAATATCGCCGTCCAGCAGCGGGTCTTGCAGACAGGGGGCCTCGGTGTTGTGTTCCGGTGGAATCAGTTCATCGCTCTGGGCAGCCAGGCGGTAGCCGCGCGCTTCCTTAAACAGCACTTTGAGTACGCGCGGATTGGTGTTGAGCTGCTTGGGTCCCAAGTTTTTGTTGCCGACGATTTTGGCCGGATCTTGCTGTTGTAACACCAGCACGGCATCGGTACGGCCGTCGCCGTTCAAATCGCCGCGCACGGTGTGGGTGAGCTGCCAGCCGGCGGGGACGTGGGCGGCAAAATCATCGGCTTGGGCAACTGCCGGCAGCAGCAGGGCGGGCAGGACAAGGGCAGCCAAACGGGTTTGGGTCAGGGTTTTCATGGTGTTCTCCTTTATTCCTTGGGTTGGGTGCGGCGGCGGAGTGCGCCGGTGGCGGGGCTGGGGGATACAGCATACCAGTCCACGTTGCGCGTGAAAAACATCATCAGTGCAATGGCGGCAAACAACAGGACCGAGCCTATCATCAGCGTGTGTTCGTCGGTGTGCAGCAGCCAGAACAACACGCCGTAGAGTGCAGCCAAGAGCAGCGAGAAACCCAGGGCGTGGCTGGCCTGTTGCAGCACATAGCGCAGATACCAGCCAATCAGGGCGATACAGGCGGCGCTGGCGCCCAGATAAGACCAGGCAAAGCCGAATTGCTCGCTGAAGGACAACAGCAGCAGGTAGAACACGGTCAGCGCCGCGCCCACCAGCAGGTATTGCACCGGGTGCACACGCAGGCCGCGCAGCACTTCATACACAAAAAACGTACCGAAAGTGAGCAGGATAAACAGCATGCCGTATTTGACGCTGCGCTCGGTGAGGGAATAATTGTTCACCGTGTCCACAAACGAGACATCCAAGCTGTACCAGTTGCCATAGAGGCAGCTGTCGCGTTCGTTGTCCGGGCGGGCCAAGCAGGCTTGCAGGCGTTGGGCGTTTTCCTGTCCGGCGGCGGTATTGTCCCACACGGCGTTAAATCCGGCGGCATGAATGTTTTTCTGCACCGGCAGGCTGTCGCCGCCAAACGAGGGGTGCGGCCAGTTGGCCTGCATGCTCAGGCGGGTGTGATCGCCTATGGGATGCAGCGCAAAGGTGCGGGTGCCGGCAAGATTCAGGTTGAGGGTGAATTCCTGGGTGCCGAGGGTTTGGAAAACGGCCGGAGCGCCCAGCCAGCGCATACGGTTGTGGATGCCTTCCGTAAACGCCAGTTCGTGTTCGCGGCCGCCTACGGTGAATTTGGGGGCGGAGGCCAGACCGCGGCGGTCGCCCAGACCCAACAGCCAGCGGGCATTACGCCAATCGGCGGCTTCCCCGGCATTCAGCGCCAAAGCTTCCGGGCGGATGCGGCCTTTCAGGTTCAGGCTGCCCTGATAGCTCTGCACGGCATAGATGCCGCGTTTGAACTGCTCGTCGCTGACCTGCCAGTCTTGCGTCCACTCGCTCTCAAACGGAGCCAGCACCGCATGGCGCAACAGCTTGGGCGTACAGGCCGCGGCGGCAGACGCCGGTGCCGAAGCCGCTTGGGCGGCAGGGATTTCGGCAGCTTCTTCGCACACCGACCACACGGGCACCATCACAAACGGTGCCAGCAGGGTTTGGCTGCCGACATGGGCCTGGGCAATGTCTTCGGCCACTTGGCGGGCATAGCGCTCCCGTTCCGATACCGCGCCGTTCACGATTAACAGACAAATCCAAAACAGCATGCACATCAGCGCAATGCCGATGATTTTGATTGAAATGCGTTCCATCACACAGTCCTTTGCAGGTTGAATCAATACGGCCTCAGTATGAAACGCGGCTGCAAAGATTGTGTGGAGTTTGTGTGAAGAGATGCGGTTTTAGGGCTTCATCAATGTTTTCAGGCAGCCTTGAAGGCCATTTGTAAAATTTTGAAACAAATAGGAAGTGGTACAAAAATTGCATGAATTTACGGGCTTTTTGCAATCCGATATTTAAGATAAATAGAGAGGACTTCGGTAAATGATGAACCCGTTAATGACTCCCCCCCCCCCCCCCCGCACAATAAACGGTAAACGCACTAAAAACTTTACCTTAAGCGTACTCGGTGCCGCCATGCTGCTGATGGGGCAGGGTGCTTATGCCGCCTGTAGTGCGGATGTTGCGGGCACGCCGCTGCGCCAAGATGGCGACAACTGTGTCTATAACGCCCAAGCGGGTAATGCCGAGGCGTTTTACCGCAGCCCTCAGAGCATTAATCATACACAGGCCGTATTTGTCACCAATAACGGTGTGGCAGTTATCAGCCACGGCACACAGGTTCGTATGGAAGGGCATCAGTCGGCAGCGCCTGGCGGTCGACCGGATCAATACGCTACGCTGCATGTGAATAATGGTGCCGAGGTCGGTATTTCCGCACCTGATATCAAGATTAACACCTCGCAGCGGATCAATTCCCGCGACATTGTGGTCGGCAACGGCGGCAACCTGACCATGACGGGAAATGTCAACATCACCGCCCAGCATTCGACGGGATCCGTTTTTGATTTGGGCTTTCTGGATCCGGGTGCCGATACCCGTATGACCATCAACGGTAATGTGACGGCAAGCAGTACCGCAGCCGGAGTGGCGGGTGCCGGTATCGGCGCGGATTTTATCCGTTTGGGTAACGGCAGCTACCACTTTAAGGGTGATGTGGAATACACCGCCGGCAGCGGCCATTCAACGGCAGCCATTGTTGCCAACCAGGCTGCGGCGGCAGGCGGAGAGCTGAAGTTTGACGGTACCGTGAAGCTGGTCACCGGCTCCCGGGGAGACGGTGCAGGCAGATCTTCCATATGGCTGGCTGACACCACCAAAGATCATCAGATTACCTTTGCCAAAAAACTCACTGTGGACAATGCCGGGCCGGATGTATACGCACTGGATTTGGGCAGTGGCACTGTGACTTTGCACGACGGCGCGGATATTTCCATTGCCGACGGCAATGCCATCCGCCTGAGCGGTGCGGCCGGTTCTTTGGGCGGCAACCCGGTTTTGAACAATAACGGGCTGATCGATATTAAGGCTTCGCAAACCGGCGAGGCCATACACAGCACCGTGGAGGCAGGCAAAACCGCCACCTTTAACAATCGCGCCAACGGCCGGGTGGATACCGGAGACGAGGTCAATATCCGTCACAGCGGTGCGGGTGTGTTGAAGATTGACAATGCCGGCACGCTGGCAGCTGCCGGTAACTATGTGCTGCTTAATGAGAATAACGGCGAGATAAGTATGGACAATTCCGGTATCCTCACCGGTTCGGTGAATGATGCAGGCGCGGGCAGTACCACTTTGCGCAATACCGGTACCTGGACCAATACCGTGCATGATTCCAATTTGGATACGCTCGAAAACAGCGGCAGTGTGATCTTTGGTCAAAACTACGGCACAGACCGGATCATTAAGGTTGTCGACTACACCGGCAATAACGGCCAACTGTTGGTCAACAGCGTTTGGAACGACGGTGCCACACCGGACGGCGACTCGGCCAGCAATCTGCTGGACATTACCGGTACTGCAACCGGCCGCACCACCGTGCGCACCCACAGCGGCATTATCGGCAATATCACCCTTAAAGATCAGGACATCTTTACCGTGCCTGTGGTGCGGGTGGCCGACGGCGGCCATGCCGATGCCTTCTTTGGCAGTGCCGAAACCACCAATGCGGGGCAGGCCCAGCTGATCCGCAAAGACGACAATACCTATGTGTGGACACTGAAAGCGCGCAGCGGTACCGACATCCTCACCCCGTCTGCCCCCGGCTATGTGCAGATGCCCGGCCTCAACCTCGAGCAGGGCTATGCCACCCTGGCCACCCTGCACGAGCGCCGTGGCGAAAACCAGGCACAGGCACACAGTGCGGCGGCCAACCAAGGCCAAAGCTGGGGCCGTGTATTGGGCAAACACCTCAAGCAGGAAGGCAGCGAACGCTTCAACAGCAAGAGCCGCATTTCCGGTGTGCAGGTCGGCCACGATTTTGCCGTGGAGCCGAACGAACGCGGCGGCCGCCGCTTTACCGGCCTCTATGCCGCCTACACCCACGGCAGCCATGATTTTGCCGACCGCTACCGTGCCGAAAACGGCGTGGTTGTCGACGACACACACAGCGGCAGCGGCAGCAGCCGTGCCGTCAGCCTCGGCGTGAGCAATACCTATTACACCGCCCAAGGCAGCTATGTGGATTTGGTGGGTCAGCTTTCCTACCTCAAAAACCGCTACAACCCGCGTGAAGGTGCGGGCTTGAAGCAAAGCGGCCGCTCCGTGGCACTGTCTGCCGAAGCAGCTCATCCCTTTGCCCTGAGCCGCCATGCTTCAGGCAGCCCCGCCTGGCAGTTGGAGCCGCAGGTACAGCTGGTTTACCAGCACCTGAACCTCAAAGGCAGCCACGACGGCGTGCGCCAAATCGAACAAGGCAAGCGTAACGACTGGCGCGGCCGCATCGGTGCCCGTGTGGCCTACCAGCGCGATGCCGCCGAGTCTGGTGCACAAACCTTCTACGGTGTATTGAATCTGTGGCGCGATTTGGCCGGCAAGCGTTCCGTATGGTTGGGGCAGGACGAGCTGAAAGAGCGTCAGAGCCGCAGCTGGGTGGAAATCGGCGGCGGTGTCCAGCTGCCGGTGGGCAAACAAAGTCATGTATACGGCGATGCCCGTTACGAGCATGATTTGAGCAGCCGCAGCGAGCGTCGCGGCATCCGCGGTACCGTCGGTTTCAAATACAGCTGGTAAGAGATACCGACCGCTGAAGTTTGCAGCAGTAAAAACGTTTTCAGGCAGCCTTTAGGCTGCCTGAAAACGTTTGTGGGGATGTATATTCCGGATTATTTCTGCTGGCTGCGGAAGAATTCCCATTCTTCGATAACACGGCCGTCGGGCAGGTGGCACAGGGCGTATTCGTTGCCTTGGGCGTCTTTTTTCGGCTCCAGGCGGCCGCCTTGCTGTTCGCAGAACACCGAGGCCGGATTGGCCATGCCGATTTGTTCGTCTGCCGGTTTTTTACTGCCCGCGCAGGCGGCGAGGGTGCCGGCGGCGGCCAGCAATAATAAGGATTTTTTCATGCGTATGCTCCGTAATGAGGATAAAACGAAGCGCGATTATGCCTGCCGCTTTAGCCGCACTCAAACGGCTTAACTGTATTTGCCGAAGTTTTACCGATGTATAAGGCCTTTGCAAAACCTGGGCGATGCAGCAGCCAATCAGGACATGGGTAGGGTGGGCATGCCTGCACACCATTTTAAGTTACTGATTATCATGAAATATAGGTGGGCAAGCATGCCCACCCTACGGCACACATCCTTGCCTGTTCAGGGTTTTGCAAAGGTCTCAGCCTATGCAACGCTTGGTGTAGGACCTGTCTTGCGGGTGCGGTTTTGCCACAGGCGCAGCAGGCACAGGGCGGCGGGGTAGGGCTGCAGTATCACAAAGGCCAGATAGCGCGGATTGTCCCAGGCGAAGGTGAGGCGGCCTTCCGTCAGCGCCCACAGCGACCAGGCGCCGTGCCACCAGGCGGGCAGGCTGAAGGCCAGTACCACGCCGAGGGCGGTCAGGCGCAGCGGTGTCAGCGGGTAGGGCTGTTTGTGCACGACATGGCGGTTGAGGCGCAACAAATGGACAAAACCCCAAGCCATCACCAATACCATGCCGCCGTTGGCCAGCAATTGCAGGCCGCTGAAGGCAATTTCCGGCGCCACCGGCAAACCGGCAGCGGGAGAGAGGCGGCTGTCGCGCAAAGACAGGCTGTCGGCGAGGTTGAGGCCGAGGCCGTAAATCAGGTCGGCCAAGAGCAGATAGACCGGCCAGGCACTCCAGAAGCGTTGCATATTCGGACGGGTTCGGAAAAACAGGGGTGCAGTGTAATGCTTATCGATGGGTTTGACTATACGGAGGCCGGGTATCATACCAATTCAAAAAATTAATCTGAGTGGAAAAGTCCACTTTATAACGTGCATGAACTTGATCAAGATCCTGCGACTGCGCGCAGGATGACAGCAATCCGTCATTCTGCGCGTAGCGTAGCGGAGTCGCAGAATCTGTTTCAGGTAGCCCGTTAATATTTAGATTAAATTTTTAAATTGGTATCAGGTATCGAGTATCCGTTTTGGTTGCTTGCAGAATCTGCGTTCCTGTTTACATTTTCAGGCAGCCTTTAAGGCTGCCTGAAAACATCATATAGTCATTTAAAATAAGAATGATACGGCGTTACTGCGCCTTGCCGTACTATCTGTACTGTCTGCGGCTTGCTGCCTTGTCTCATTCTTATTTTAGTCGACTATAAAAGCTGAGACCTTTGCAAAACTGCCTTCAGGCAGCCTAAAACTTTAGCTGCCGTCATTCCCGCGAACGCGGGAATCCATTTATCCGTTTAAGAATCCATTGTTTTATAGTGGTTTCTTAGATTTTCACATGGATTCCCGCGTTCGCGGGAATGACGGTGGTGTTGTATTGGGCTTCGTATATCGGGTTTTGCAAAGGTCTCAAGCTGTTTATTCGTCCAACACAAACTCGCCGTCCCCCTGATGGGTGCGCAAAAAGATGTCAATCACGTTTTGTATATGCTCGGCCATATGTTGGCGCGCGGCTTGGGCATTGCCCTGCTCCAGCGCCATCAGCACGGTCAGGTGTTCCTGCTGCGAGCGCATGGGCATGTCTTTGGGGGTGTAGAGCCGTTGCAGGGTGGAAAACAGCTGGCCGTAGCGGTGGCCCAACAACTGGCGGATAAACATGGCGTAGGCGTCGTTGCCGCTGGCTTCGGCCACGCGGATGTGAAACAGGCGGTCGCCGACGTGGGTGGTGGAATGCATCAGATTGTCGGACACATTCATCAGATAGGCTTCTTTAATCGCCAGCAGCGCTTCGGGGGTCATATTGGCTGCCGCCAGTGCTGCGGCTTCCGGTTCAATCAACAGCCGCGCCTGCAAGAGTGAAAACGGCGACACTTCTTCCTGTTCCTGCAAAAACGGACTCAGTTCCGGGTCTTCCGGCCAGGCCAAATCAACTGGTCGGGCCGGTTCGGGTGTGCGCACATAAACGCCGCTGCCGATTTTTACTTCCACCAAGCCGCTGACTTCCAAGGCAATAATGGCTTCGCGCACCGAAGTGCGGCTCACCTGCAACTGTTTGGCCAGGTCGCGTTCGCTGGGCAGGGCTTCGCCTTCGCGGTATTGCCCGCTTTCGATTTGTCCGCGGATGTGGGCAGCGATTTTTTGGTAGATGCGCTGATTGTGCAATGCAGTATCCATGGGGGTTTGCGTGCCGTATTGAATTGGTTTTATGGCTGCATCTTAACAAAAAGTGTAAAAAAGTAAACTGGTATATTGTACAGACCAGTTGTTTTGGTTATGATGCGCCGAAATTGAGGCCGGCGGGGTGCCGGTATCCGTGAGTATAAAGGAGTCTTTATGCGTTTGGCAGACAAAGTCTGTGTGGTGACCGCCGCCGGACAAGGCATAGGCCGTGCTTCGGCGCTGGCTTATGCGCGCGAAGGGGCCGAAGTATGGGCCACCGATATTAATGAGGCCGCTTTGGAAAGCCTGCGTGCCGAAGCGCCCGGCATCCGCACGGCGGTGCTGGATGTGACCGATGCGGCAGCGATTGGGCGGTTTTTCAACGATTTACCCAAGGTGGATGTGCTGTTTAACTGCGCCGGATGGGTGGCCGCCGGAGATGTTCAGGCAGCCTCGGCCGCGGATATGCAGCGCTCGTGGGACATCAATGTGATGTCCATGTTCGCCACCATTCAGGCGGTGCTGCCCAAGATGCTGGCCCAAGGCGGCGGCTCCATTATCAATATGTCTTCCGCCGCTTCCAGCGTGAAGGGCGTGCCCAACCGCTTTGCCTACAGCGTGAGCAAGGCGGCGGTTATTGGTCTGACCAAATCCGTGGCCGCCGATTATGTCACCCGCGGCATCCGCTGCAATGCCATTTGCCCGGGTACGGTGGAATCGCCTTCTCTGCATGAGCGCATTGCCGAACAGGCGGCGGCGCAGGGCAAATCGGTAGAAGAAGTCTATGCCGCCTTTGTGGCGCGCCAACCCATGGGCCGCATCGGCAAAGATGCCGAAATCGCGGCGCTGGCGGTGTATCTGGCTGCGGATGAGTCGGCCTTTACCACCGGTACCTGCCAGATTATCGACGGCGGTTGGTCCAATTAATTCAACAGGAGATACAGATGAAATTATTGCGTTTTGGTGCCAAAGGGCAGGAAAAGCCCGGCGTGGTGGACAAGGAAGGCCGCATCCGCGATTTGTCCGGCATTGTGGCCGACATCGACGGCCATGTTTTGGCGCATGAATTGGACACAATCCGTGCCGCCGACTGGAGCACGCTGCCGGAAGTGCCGGCCGACACCCGCTTGGGTGCGTGCGTGGGCAAGGTGGGCAAGTTTATCTGTATCGGCCTGAATTATTCCGACCACGCCGCAGAAACCGGTGCCGAAGTACCGAGCGAGCCGGTGATTTTCAATAAATGGACCAGCGCCATCAGCGGTCCCAACGACGATGTGGAAATTCCGCGCGGCTCGCACAAAACCGACTGGGAAATCGAGCTCGGTGTGGTCATCGGCAAAGGCGGCCGTTATATCGACGAGGCCGACGCCATGGAGCATGTGGCCGGTTTCTGCGTGATTAACGATGTGTCCGAGCGCGAATTCCAGCTGGAGCGCGGCGGTACTTGGGACAAGGGCAAGGGTTGCGACACCTTCGGGCCCATGGGGCCGTGGCTGGTGACCCGCGACGAGATTGCAGACCCGCACAATCTGGCCATGTGGCTGGAGGTGGACGGCAAGCGTTATCAGGACGGCAACAGCCGCACCATGATTTTCCGCATTCCCGAGATTGTCAGCTATCTGAGCCGTTTTATGAGTTTACAGCCGGGCGATGTGATTTCCACCGGTACGCCGCCGGGTGTGGGCTTGGGCCAGACGCCGCCGGTCTATCTTAAAGCAGGTCAGGTCATCCGCTTGGGCATTGAAGGCTTGGGCGAACAAACACAGCACGTGGTTCAGGCTAAATAACAGGAAAGATTATGGGTATCACCATTACCGATATGGAAGTGCTGGACATCCGCTTCCCCACTTCGCAACAGCTGGACGGCTCGGACGCCATGAATCCGGACCCGGATTACTCCGCCGCCTATGTGATTTTGAAAACCGACGGCGAACACCAGGGCCACGGCCTCACCTTTACCATCGGTCGCGGCAACGATATTTGCTGTGCCGCCATCGAAGCCATGCGCCACTTGGTGGTGGGTCTGACGCTGGATGAAGTTCAGGCAGCCCCGGGCGTGTTTTGGCGCAAGCTCACCGGCGACAGCCAGCTGCGCTGGATTGGTCCGGACAAAGGCGCCATGCATTTGGCCGCCGGTGCCGTGGTCAATGCGGTGTGGGATTTGTGGGCCAAGGCGGCGGGCAAGCCGGTTTGGCGCCTGGTGGCGGATATGTCGCCGGAACAATTGGTCGACTGCATCGATTTCCGCTATCTCACCGACTGCATCACCCGTGAGGAAGCGCTGACCCTGCTGCAACGTGCCGCCGCAGGCAAGGACGAGCGCCTGCAAACCTTGCTGGCCGAAGGTTATCCCTGTTACACCACTTCCGCCGGATGGCTGGGCTACAGCGACGAAAAACTGGCGCGTTTGTGCCAGGAAGCGGTGGACGAGGGCTTTAACTACATCAAGCTCAAGGTCGGCCAAAATCTGGAAGACGACAAACGCCGCGTGCGCATTGCCCGCAGCATCATCGGCGACGGGCGTCAGCTGATGATCGATGCCAACCAGGTGTGGGAGCGCCAGCAGGCGATAGACTGGGTGCAGGAGCTGGCTTTTGCCAAGCCGTGGTTTATCGAAGAGCCGACCAGTCCCGACGATGTGGAAGCGCACCGCGCCATCCGCGCCGCCATTGCGCCGATTCAGGTAGCCACCGGCGAAATGTGCCAAAACCGCATTATGTTCAAGCAATTCATCATGCGCGAAGCCATTGATGTGGTGCAGATTGACGCCTGCCGCATGGGCGGTGTGAACGAAGTGCTGTCGGTGCTGCTGATGGCGGCCAAATACGGCCTCAAAGTCTGCCCCCATGCCGGCGGCGTGGGCCTGTGCGAGTATGTGCAGCATTTGTCCATGATTGATTATTTGTGTTTTTCAGGCAGCAAAGAAGGCCGCGTCACCGAATATGTCGACCATTTGCACGAGCATTTTATCGACCCCTGCGTGATTGAAAACGCCGCCTATATGCCGCCCAGCCTGCCGGGCTTCTCCATTGAAATGAAGCCGGAATCGCTGCAAACCTACCGCTTCCAAGGCTGATCGGGAAAGCCGCCATGATAGACACCCACATCCATTTCTGGCGTTACCGCGCGGCGGATTATCCGTGGATCAGCGATGCCATGCCGGCGCTGAAACAGGACCTCCTACCCGAGCACATTGCCCCGCAGGCGCAAGCTTTGGGCGTGCAGGCAGCCGTGGCGGTGCAGGCGCGTTGCGATATGGCGGAAAACGATTTTCTGCTGCAACTGGCCGCCGAGCATGAATGGGTGTGCGGCGTGGTGGGCTGGCTGGATTTTACCGCCGCCGATGTGGCCGATACTTTGGCGTCTTATGCCGGAGAGCCCTGGATGAAAGGCTGGCGCCATCTGGTGCAGGACGAGCCCAATCCGGCGCAATACTGGGCGCGCGCCGATTTTCAGCGCGGCGTGCAGGCGGCACAGCAGGCCGGATTCAGCTATGACCTCTTGTGCCATCAGGCCGATTTGGCGGCTGTGGCGGATTTTGCCCGCCGTTGCGACGGCGGCTGGCTGGTGTTGGACCACTTGGGCAAACCGCAGTTCGGCCGGCCCCAAGCCTTTGCCGCATGGCAGGAACAGATGGCACAACTGGCGGCCTTGCCGCATGTGGCGGTGAAAATCTCCGGCCTGGTGACCGAATACGGACCCGGCGCCACCGCCGCCGATCTGTACGCCCATGTGGATACGGTGCTGGAACTGTTTGGTGCCGGGCGGGTAATGTGGGGTTCGGATTGGTCGGTATGTGCCTTGAGCGGCCACGACTACGCCCAGGTACACAGCCATTGGCAGGATTTCCGTTTCGGTTTGAGTGCCGACGAACGCGCGGCAGCGGAATATGGCAATGCACAGCGGATTTACCGTTTGCAGGCTGCCTGAAAACAAAACGGACAGCCGTAGCTTGGGTCAAAGACCCAACAATATCAAAATGTTGGGTCTTCAACCCAACCTACTGATAAGGATGTACGGCAAACCGTTTCAGGCAGCCCTAAGGACAAAAAACATGGATTTGCATTTACAAAACAAAGTGGTTTTGGTCAGCGGCGGCGGTGCCGGTATCGGTGCCGCCATCAGCCTGAGTCTGGCCGCCGAAGGTGCGGTTCCGGTGATTCTGGGGCGCTCGCCTTTGCAGGAAGACTTTGCCGCACAACTGGCGGCCTTGCAGCCGGAATACCGTTTTATCCGCACCGAGCTCACCGATGACGATGCCTGTGCCGCCGCCGTGGCCGAGGCGGTGTCGGTTTACGGCCGCATCGACGGTTTGGTCAACAATGCCGGTGTCAACGACAACGTGGGCCTGGATGCCGACGGCGCCGCGTTCCGCCAGTCGCTGGACAAAAACCTGCTGCATTACTTTGTGCTGATGCACCACTGCCTGCCGCATTTGCGCAAAAGCCAGGGCAGCGTGGTCAATATCGGCTCCAAAACCGCCGTCACCGGCCAAGGCCAAACCAGTGCCTATGCGGCGGCCAACGGCGCGCGTTTGGCGCTGACCCGTGAATGGGCGGCGGCCTTGCTCGCCGACAATGTGCGCGTGAATGCGGTGATTCCCGCCGAAGTGATGACCCCGCTCTACCGCCGCTGGATAGACAGCTTTGACGATGCCGAAGCCAAACTGGCCTCGATTACCGCCAAAATTCCGCTCGGACAGCGCATGACCACCGCCGAGGAAATTGCCGATACCGTGGTCTTCCTGCTGTCGCCGCGCTCGGCCCACACCACCGGCCAATGGCTGTATGTGGACGGCGGTTATACCCATTTGGACCGCGCATTGAGCTAATACCCATCCATAAAAATAATCTAACCGCGTTGTCTCGCCTCGCCGTACTACCCGTACTGTCTTCGGCTCGCCGCCTTGTTAGCTTATTTTTCTGAATAGGTATCACAGCACAAACCGATGTCATTCCCTCTCACACTGGACGAGAGGCTTGTAGCACCAACACTTTGTAACCTTTTCACAACCGTGGGCGTGCCCACACTTTTTACTATCGGCCCGCAAGGGCGTTATATCAGGAGAAACCACGATGAATATCATGAACACGCTTCCCCGCGCCCTGCCTCTGGCTGCCGCACTGATGCTGGCTGCCTGCTCCGGCGGCGGCAACGAAAGCCAGGTACAGCAACAAGCGCAACCGGCGGCCACCAGCGCCCCGGCGGAAAACACCGCTACGGGCCCGAAAGTGGGCATCGACCAGCCGCGCAACGACACCGATTTCTGGACCGCTTTTGCCAACTATGTGCCGCTCAAAGCCAATGAAGTGGGTGTGGGCCTGTTTCAGACTTCTTCCAATAACGATGCGCAAAAAATGATTGCCAACGTACAGCAAATGCTGCAATCCGATGTGGGCGCCATTGTTTTGGCACCGCAGGACACCGCCGCCACCAAGAGCGCGCTGGATGCCGCCGAAGCCAAAGGCATTCCGGTGGTGACCGTGGATACCCGTCCGGACGCGGGCAATGTGTTTATGGTGGTGCGTGCCGACAACAAAGCCTACGGTCGTGACGCCTGTACCGTGATTGGCGAGAAACTGGGCGGCGAAGGCCGCGTGGTGGAATTCCAAGGCGCGCTCAACTCCATCAACGGCCGTGACCGTTCCGAAGCCTTTGCCGAGTGCATGAAGACCAATTACCCGAAAATCAAGGTCATCGAAATCCCCACCGACTGGAAAAAAGAACCGGCGATTGCCGGTCTGCAAACCGCACTGGCCGGCGGCAAAGTGGACGGCATCTACATGCAGGCAGGCGGTGTCTACCTGGAGCCGACCCTGGCTTTCCTGAAACAGAACAACCTGCTCAAACCCGTGGGTGAAGAAGGCCATATCGTGATTGTGTCCAACGACGGCATCAAGTCCGAGCTGGACGCCATCCGCCGCGGCGATATTGACGCCACCGTATCGCAACCGGCCGACGGCTACGCCCACTGGGCGCTCTACTATGCCCGCGCCGCTGCCGAGGGCAAAACCTTCCAGGAAGGCCCGACCGACCACGGCTCCAACATCATCAAACCGCGTGACGGCCTCTTGGAAGACCAAATCGTGGCTCCGGTGGTGACTGCCGACGGCGCCACCTTCGGTTCGCTCAAGACCGTGAAGGTGGATGATCCCGAACTGTGGGGCAACAAATAAGGCTGCCTGAAAGTCTTAGGGCGCACTGACAAAGTGTGCCCTAAGGCGGGGCGGTCAACGCCGCCCCGCAACACACTCAATAAAGTGGCCACACCCAAACACATACGCATCATTATCACAACAAGACGCTTACCCAAGCACCCCTATAAAACAGGCGTCATTCCTGCGAAAGCGCATTGCAGTCCGGGGAAAATCTCCGGATAACATCCGGCGATGTAAACAGGGTCGGCAATGTAAGCCCCTCGCCCGTGGGAGAGGGAACGCAGATGCTGTTATCGTTTCAGGCAGCCTTTTCGAGTTCAAAACAAGCTCCGGGCCTTGAAAATAAAACCGGATAAGCCTTTCAAGGCTGCCTGAAAGCCCTTAGACAAAGGTCTGAAAAACAACCCTACGGTCCAACCGGCCATCTGTTCGCAGCAGACGGCTTTTTCTCAGGAGAATCATGTGAATGCCCCGCACACACCGCCCTTGGTGTCTGTACGCAACCTGACCAAACGCTTCGGCCAGACCACTGCCCTCAACGGGGTGCAGCTGGAAGTGACCGCCGGGCGTACCCATGCTTTGGTAGGCCGCAACGGTGCAGGCAAATCCACCCTGGTTTCCATGCTCACCGGCCTGAATGCGCCGGATGAGGGCGAAATCCTCTTCAACGGCCAGCCGGCGCCCGCCGTGGGCGATTTGCCCGCCTGGCGCCGCCATGTGGCCTGTGTGTACCAAAAATCCACCATCATGCCCAATCTGAGCGTGGCCGAAAACCTGCTCATGAACCGCCAAAATCTGGGCAAACGCTGGATTTCCTGGCCGCAGGTGTTCAAAACCGCGCAAGACATCCTCGACGAGTGGGACATCCCCGTCAACGCCCGCACCGAAGCGGGAGATTTGGATGTGGAAAACCGCCAGCTGATGGAAATCGCCCGTTCGCTCAGCCACGGTGCGCGTTTCATTATTCTGGACGAACCCACCGCCATGCTCGACGGCCGCGCCATCAAACGCCTGTTTGAGCGCATGGAACGCCTGCACCAGCAGGGCGTGACCTTTCTGTTTATTTCCCACCATTTGTCCGAAGTGTACGACATCTGCCAAGACGTGACCGTCTACCGCGATGCCCGCCACATCATCACCTCGCCGGTGTCCGAACTGGACAAAACCGGCCTGATCGAGGCCATGACCGGCGAGAAATACACCGAGAAAACCTATCAGGCACGCCCCTTGGCCGACGAAGTCACCGTCAGCGTGCGCAATCTGGCGCAGGAAGGCCGCTACCGCAATATCGGCTTCGACATCCGCAAAGGCGAACGCCTGGGCCTGATCGGCGGCGGCGGTTGCGGCAAGGTGGAAGTGGCCGAAACCCTGGTCGGCCTGCGCCGTGCCGACAGCGGCGAAATCCTGCTGCACGGCAAAAGCTATCCCGCCGGCAGCGTGAAAGCGGCACTGGATGCCGGTATCGGCTTTGTGCCGCAAGACCGCCACCACCAAGGCTTGGTGCCGGAAATGAGCGTGGCCGAAAACGCCACCCTGTCCATACTCGACCGCTTGAGCAGCTTCGGCTTTATCCGCGAACACACGCGCCAGAAAAAAGTGCGCGGCTGGATTGCCGATTTGGACATCAAAACCTACGGCCCGGACCAACCCGTCTCCGGCCTCTCCGGCGGCAACCAGCAAAAAGTGGTACAGGCGCGCGCCATGGCCAACGACCCGGACTTTCTGGTGATGATTTCCCCCACCGCCGGCGTCGACATCAAGAGCAAGGAAACCCTGCTCGACTATGTGGCCGACAGCAGCGAACAGGGCACTTCGGTGCTGATTGTTTCCGACGAATTGGACGATGTGCGCGGCTGCGACCGCGTGCTGGTGATGTACCACGGCGAAATTACCCACGAATTCCCCATAGGCTGGCACGACCAGGAAGTAATCGCCGCCATTGAAGGCTTGGCCTAAAGGCTGCCTGAAAGCAATGCGGATACATATTTAGATTGAGATTTTGATACAAAGGAGCCATACATGAGCAATACTGCTGCCGCCACGGCGACCGCAACACCGAAAAAGAGCTTTCGCTGGGCAAGCCTGCGCGATTTGGTGCTGATTCCGCCCATTCTGCTGATTTTGCTGATCGGACATCTGACCACCGACAACTTCCTCAGCTGGTCGATTTTAAAAATTCCGATTGAACAATCCACCCAAATCGGCATTCTGGTGCTGGCCGAAGCGCTGATTCTCATCATCGGCCGCATGGATTTGTCGCTGGAATCCACCTTCGGCCTGTCGCCCGCCGTGGCGGTATGGGCGGTGGTCGGCGCCACCATGACCGGCACCGGCGGCTTTATCGACGGCCATTTTGCCCTGCTGACCGGCATCACCGTCGGCGCCGCCGTGGGCCTCTTGAATGCGCTGATGATTGTGAAATTCCGCCTCAACGGCTTTATCGTCACCCTGGGCATGCTCACCGCCCTGCGCGGCCTGCAAACCTTCCTCACCGGCGGTTCCAGCCTGTACCAACTGCCGCAGCAATTCCAGGCACTGGCCCATTTCGGCTTTTTGGGCATGTCTTTGAGCTTCTGGGTGTTTATCCTGGTGGCCGTGGTACTGATTGTGGTGATGCGTTACACCCGCTTGGGCCGTTCGCTGTACGCCATCGGCGGTAATGCCGACGCCGCCCGCGCCGCCGGTATCCGCGTGGACCTGATTGTCGGCGGCGTGTTTGTGCTCGCCAGCATCCTCGCCGCCGTAGCCGGCATCCTCTACACCGCGCAATACGCCTCCGTGGGCCAGTCGCAAGGTTCCGGCTACATCTTCACCGTGTTTGCCGCCTGCGTGATCGGCGGCATCTCCCTCAACGGCGGCCGCGGCTCCGTATTCGGCGCACTGACCGGTATTTTGCTGCTGAAATTCATCGACCAGCTGCTGCGCTCGCTGCAAGTACCCGGCACGGTGATTGAGCTGATTACCGGCACCTTTATCCTGGTGGCGCTGATTATCTCGCGCATTGCTTCGGGCAAACCGCAGGATTAATTAGGTGTATACCAACAGGCTGCCTGAAAGTTTCAGGCAGCCTTTTTATTGTTTGCCATATTATAAAAATGGTTAAAATTTGTTAAAATAATGCGTTGTTAATTTTTGAGGACGGGTTGAATAATGATTAGTTCCAAGTTGAGATTTTATTCTTTACTTTTTATACCTATTATTTTGATTTTTTTGGGTTGTATTTTCCTATCCATTATGCAAAACCGTTTTTTTTATCAAGAACGGGCCTCAAACTATGAAAAACAACAAAAGCAGTATGTACAGGTATTGGCCACTTATTTGGCGGATTGCCAAGCCATTGCAGGTGTTTATGGGAACTGCAAAGCAAGACTGACTCACTTTATTGATCAGACCTTTGAATCTGGTACGCTCGAATTAAGGTATGGTAATGAGACTGTGGTTTTTGACCGTGAGCGCTACAAGGATCAACGTATTCCCGTAAGCCATCACCAACAGATTCAATACAACCCCTATGTTCATGTTTCAATTTCTAAATTAACAATCCAGCCGTGGCTGCATAATTTGCAGCAAAGCTTCTTTTTTTCTTATCAGGATTGGCATTTGGATTTCAGTTCCGTTGATGGTTTTATAAGCAGCATTACTTCTGAACGATTTCGAAATTTTTTTATTAACGTGGCATTGCCCAGGTCAATGTTTCTGTGGCTGAGTTTTATTGTTTTCGGCTTAATCATCTATTTTTCTCTATGGCGGAAATTTACAAAAATTATTCATGCGATTTTGGAAAAAGAAGACGAAATTATTGCCATTACTCAGGATAAATCATGGGTTGAGGACAAGCTTCGAAGTAATCAGCAAGAGAAATTTTCATTACAACAAAAACTTCTTGAGGAAAATCAGAAACTATTCAAATACCAAGGCTATATACAACGCCTCCAGTCTGAAAAAGAACAGCGTGAAATTGAGATTGAAGCTTTAAAACGACAACAGCAACTTTTAAGAGAAAAAAATCAGGAAAATATTAATGAAATTAAAGTATTAACACGTAGGCAACAACAAAAAGAAGAGAAACTCAATCTAATGAGCCAACAAAAGGCAGAAGCTCATAAAATGACAGCCCTCAAGGCAGAAATTAAAGATATTAAAAAGCAAACGGCTGCTTTGAAGTCCGATAACCAAAGTTTGCAAAAAGACATCAAAACTAAAGAGAATGAGATCTTAGAGTTAGGTAGTAAGTTTGATGCCGCCTTGAAAGATAAACAAAAACAAGAAGATTTGCTGGTTTCGAGATTGAATGATATTGAAAAATTAAAACAGCAGTTAAATGAAAAGAAAGAAGAAAATAAACGATATGATGCAGACCTCGAAAACGCAAACCGTAAAATTGAACAGCTAAGGTCACAATTAGAGCAGGATAGTATTTATGGATTTAATAATCACCAACATGAAGCTAATAAATTCTATGAAACGGTAGAGTTATTATTGGCTAATCCCGATGTAAAACATGCTAAAAAAAGAACCAAGTTTAATCCGGGAAAACATCATAGCAAAGACACCATTACTCAAGTCAAAGAGAATTTGGAAAATAAATTAAGTGATTTAGGTATCTATGAATCCATCACGTCGGCTCCTTATGGGCCAGGGAAAAGAGGGAGAATGTTTATTACAAAGCCGCATGATAAAAAATATAAAGAAGATAAATATATATTACGGGTTTATCATAAAAAAGATGCAGGGTATGGCATCGATATTTTACTCACCGCGACCAATATGTGGGCTGCGGTACTGCAGTCTAAGCTGATACGTGAGACCGTTCTTAAAGAATACCAGCTTGAGATTCAATTTGAGACCTATCAATAATCATGGATGAAGGAGAAAGTATGCACTACATCCTTATGCTGGACCTCAAAAACGACCCTAATTTAATCGCCGCCTACGAAGAACACCACCGTGCCGTATGGCCGGAGGTGTTGGCGCATTTGCAGCAAAACGGCGTGGCACAAATGGAAATCTGGCGCCTGGGCACGCGTTTGGTGATGGTGCTCACCCCTGGAGAAGGCTTCAGCTTCGAGCGCCTGGCCGCAAGTGCCGAAAACAATGAAGCGGTACAACGCTGGGAGGAACTGATGTGGCGTTTTCAAGAAGCCACACCGTGGACGGATGAGGGCGGCAAATGGCAGCCGATGACACCGATTTTTGATTTTCAGGCAGCCTTGAATACCCCCTGAAGGCCGTTATTTGTGCAACGCACAGCGTGCCCGCCTTCTACAAACGCTGCGGCTGTGTTACATTCAAGCCCGTCTATAGCTGTCAGGAGCCCATTATGAATACCGCAGACATTGTCAGACCCGATATCCGGCAAATGAAAGCCTATGCTGTCACCGATGTGCCCGCAGGCTTTCTCAAGCTGGATGCCATGGAAAGCCCCTACGACTATCCCGAAGACATGCGCAAAGCCCTGGGCGAACATCTGACCCAGGTTCCCATCCGCCTCTATCCCAATCCTTCTACCTGCCGTCTGCTGCACACCCTGCGCGAAACCTACGCCATCCCCGCCGAAGCCGAAGTGGTCTTGGGCAACGGTTCCGACGAACTCATCGAACGCCTGACCATGCTGGTGTCCAAGCCCGGCGCCAAAGTGCTGGCTCCGGCGCCTTCCTTTGTGATGTACCGCGTCAATGCCGAATTCTTCGGCCTCGAATTTATCGGCGTGCCGCTGCGCGAAGATTTCACCATGGATTTGGACGCCATGCTGGCGGCGGTGAAAGAGCACCAACCGGCACTGGTATTCATTGCCTATCCCAACAACCCCACCGGCGGCCGTTTTGCGCGTGAAAAAGTGCAGGCCATCATCGATGCCGCGCCCGGCATTGTGGTGGTGGACGAAGCCTATGGCGCGTTTTCTTCCGACAGCTTTTTGGGCGATGCCGGCAAAATCCCCAATCTGGTGGTATTGCGTACCTTGAGCAAAATCGGCTTTGCCGGTCTGCGCATCGGCTATGCCAGCAGTACGCCGGAAATCATCGGCGAACTGAAAAAAATCATCCCGCCCTACAATATGAACCAGCTGAGCCTGGCGGCGGCGGAATTTGCGCTGCAATACCCGCAGTTTATCAATGAGAACATCAACAAGCTCAAAGGCGAGCGCGAGCGCATGCGCACGGCGCTGCATGCCTATGCGGCGGTGCGCGATTTTGCCAGCGAGGCCAATTTCCTCACCCTGCGCGTGCCCGATGCCAAAGCACTGTTCGACAAGTTGTACGAGAACAAGATTTTGATTAAAAACCTGCACGGCACCCACCCCTTGCTGGAGCAGTGCGTGCGCATCACCATCGGCACGCCGGAGCAAAACCAGCAGGTGCTCTCGGTCTTGGCGGAGATGTACGCCTGACAGATGGAGCCGTCACTATAGACATTCAGGCAGCCTTAACGGCTGCCTGAACTGTTTGCGGATTTTGTTTTTGGCTTAGTTGATCTGAAACAACCACAACCACCCGTTAAGTGCGGCCACGCCGACCACCATGCTTACCAGCACATTGCGCCAGCGCATATAGCTGGCCAGTACCAGCAGCAGGGCGAGGATTTCGGCGAGCAGATATAGGGGCTGGATTAAAGCCTGATTGAGTTTGAGGCTGGCCAGAATCAGCAGCGTCATCACGCACAGGGGCAGGGCGAAGTTGAGGGCTTTGAGCAGTGCCGACTGCATCCACATTTTGGGCAGAAACAGCGGCGCGGCACGGATGGCAAAGGTGACCGCGCCCATGGCCAATACCGCCAGCAGCCAGTGGATCTCCTGGGTATTCATGCGCCCCTCCTTGCAGGCAGCCACACACGCAGGGCCACGCCGAGCACGCACAGAGCCACGGCGGTCATCAGCAGGTATTGCGGTGTCAGTGCCGAGGCCAGTGCAAAAGCGGGCAGGGCCAGCAGGCAGGGCCACAGCACTTTTTTGCTCTGATACTGCTCGTAAGCCAGAATCACAAACAGACACACCAGGGCAAAATCCAGATGCGGAATGTGCTCGTTAACCCCGGCGCCAATCCACACGCCGATTAAGGTGGCGCTGCACCAATAAAACTGGTTGAGGCCGACCACGGGGGCAAACAGCGGGCGGCGCAGGTGTTCGGGCAGGGTGGTGAGTACGGAAAAGCTCTCGTCGGTGAGCGCAAACACCGCATAGGCGCGCTCCCAGCGGTTCAGCGGCAGGGCGGGCAAGAGTGGCAGGCCGTAGAACACATGGCGCAGATTGATGACAAAGGCGTTGAGGGTGAGGGTGGCGATGCCTGCGCCGCCCGCCAAGAGCGGAATGGATGCGTATTGGGCAGCGCCGGAATAGAGGATGAGGCTTAAGGCCAGTGCCAGCCAGGCGGGCAGTCCGGCGGCGGCCATCAGCACGCCGAAGGCCAGTCCGGCGGGATAATAGCCCATGGCCACGGGGGCGCTGTATGTGAGCGCCAAACGCATGCGCTGCCGCAGGGTCTGCGGCAGCGGCGGGGTTTCGTGCGGGGTGTCGGTACTCATTGGCTTACATCAGTAATGCGGGGGAATATTGTCGGCGGCAGAGGAAGGACTCTCTTGCAGCGGGCTTTCAGGCAGCCTTTGGTAGATCAGGCGCAATTGCGCCTGCTGCAAATCCAGAGTCTGCTGCAAACGGGCTACGGTGTGGTTGAGGCTGTCGAGCAGTTCGTCTTGCAGCGCCACGCGGATTTCCAGTTCGTCCAAGCGGGCTTGGATGTCGGTATCGGAACTCATGCGTCGTCTTCCTTGTCGGCCAAATGCCAATGGATGCCGTGTTCGGCCAGTTTCTGGCTGAGGTTGTCGGGCAGGGCTTCGTCGGTGAACACGGCGTCGAATTCGCTGATGTCGCCCATGCGCACCAGCGCGCGGCGGCCGAACTGGCTGTGATCCACCGCCAGATAGCGGGTGCGGGCATTGGCCATCATGGCCTGCATCACGCTCACTTCTTTATAGTCGAAATCCAGGAGCGAGCCGTCGGCTTCCATGCTGGCGGCGCTCAAGACGGCGTAATCCACTTTGAACTGGTTGATGAAATCCAGCGTGGCCACGCCGGTAATACCGCCGTCGGCAGCGCGCACCACGCCGGAGGTAATCATCACCGTGTAATCGCTGCGCGCGGACACGATGGAGGCGACATGGATGTTGTTGGTGATGATGCTGAGGTTTTTGTGGCTTTTAATCAGCGCCAGCGCCACCGCTTCCAGAGTGGGGCCGATGCTGATAAACAGCGAGGCGTTGTCGGGAATGTGGGCGGCAATCACATCGGCGATATGGGCTTTTTCGTCTTGCAGCTTGTTTTTGCGGGCGAAAAAATCTTCGCTTTCCATGCCGCTGCCCAAGGCCGCACCGCCGTGATAGCGGCGCAGCAAACCTTCGGCGCACAAGTGGTTGAGGTCGCGGCGTATGGTTTGCGGCGTGACCGCCAACACCCGCGCCAACTCGTCTATGGGCATAAAGCCGCTTTCGCGGACGAGCTGGATGATTTTATCGTGGCGCGGCGGGCGGGACATGGCGGCAATCCGGGCAGAAAAGAAAACAAAGATTGTGCAGCAATGTTCGTTTTCGCGCAAGGTCGAACATGACAAAGGCACGCGGAGGCTGCCTGAAAACCAACCGATGACTAAAAATGCACGGTAGAAAAAGCCACCATCAAAAACGGCGACACCACATTGACGATAAAGCCGAAACTGATGGCCAGGGGCACGGCTTCGATGCCGCCGGAAGACTGGATGACCGGCAGGGTGAAATCCAGACTGGTGGCGCCGCCCACGCCCACGGCGGCAGAAGGATGGCGGCGCATGATCAACGGGATAAACACCAGGGCGAAAAATTCGCGCGCCAAATCGTTGACCAGCGCAATACTGCCCCACACCGGGCCGTAGGCGCTGGTCATGACAATGCCGGAGAGCGAATACCAGCCGTAGCCGGAGGTGAGCGCCAAGCCTTTGGAGAGGCTGACATCGGGCATGATAAGCGAAAACACCACCCCGGCGGCGAGGCAGGAGAGGATAAACCACGCCGAGGTCTGCACGCCGCGTTTGTTGAGCAGCACCCGGCGCAGGGTGATGCCGCTGCTGCGCAGCTGGATGCCGACCAGAAACACCAATAACATCAGCGCATAGTTGCCGGAGGCTTCCGGCGGCAGCCAGTGTTCGGGCAGTATGCGCCCCAAGGCAAAACCGGCGATGACGCAGGCGATTTGTTTCACACTGCCCGCCAGACTGATATTGCCGCCGCTGCCCTGACCGCTGAGACTGCGCTGCCACGGATGGCGGCGGTCGAAATACATCAGCGCCGCCAGATTAAAGCCGATGACACACACAAACAAAATTACCACGATATAGGCGATATAGCCGATTTGCGCGCCCAGATTGTCTACCTGCGCCAAAGACACGCCGATCAGTGCCAGAATCACATAGACCAGCACATTGAGCAGGCGGTTGACCCACAGCACATAGGCCGCGGGCAGGCGGATAAAAAAGCCGCCAAACAGCGGCAGCAAAATGGAAACCAGGGTAATCAGGCTTTGCATGGTGTAGATGCGGCAGCCGTAGCCGCCGCAGAAGATTTAAAACGGTTTATTCGACAAAGGCGCGCTCAATCACATAATCACCCCGCTGGCCGAGCTTGGGGGAAATCTGCAAGCCGAAGTCGTTGAGTGCGGCGCAGGTGTCTTTGAGCATGCCGGGGCCGCCGCAAATCATGGCGCGGTCGTGGGCGGGGTTGATTTTCGGCAGGCCGATGTCTTCAAACAGCTTGCCCGAGCGCATCAGGTCGGTGAGGTGGCCTTGGTGCACATAGGGCTCGCGCGACACCACCGGATAGTAAATCAGTTTTTCGCGCACGGTTTCGCCCAGGTATTCGTGATTGGGCAAATCTTGGGTGAAATGCTCGTAATAGGCCAAATCCTGTTTGTAGCGCACGCCGTGCACGAGGATGACTTTTTCAAACTGTTCGTAGATGTCCGGATCGCGGGTCACGCTCAAGAAGGGTGCCAGGCCGGTGCCTGTGGAGAGCAGATACAGGTTTTTGCCCGGATTGAGGTCGCTGACAATCAGCGTGCCGGTGGGCTTTTTGCTGATCAGTACTTCGTCGCCTACTTTCAAGTGTTGCAGGCGGCTGGTGAGCGGGCCGTTTTGGACTTTGATGCTGAAAAATTCCAGGTGTTCTTCCCAGTTGGCCGAGGCCACGCTGTAAGCGCGCATCAGGGGCTTGCCGTCCACCATCAGCCCCACCATCACAAACTGGCCGTTTTCAAAACGCAGGCTCTCGTCGCGGGTGCAGGTAAAGGTGAAATAGGCGTCGGTCCAGTGGTGGACGGACAACACGGTCTGGGTATTAAAGGCTGCCATAGGGTGAGGGGATTCCAAATAGAAAAGGGGTAAAAAAGCAAAACCGAAAACGCGGCTACAATATCCCGGATAACACGATACAGTGCTTTCAGGCAGCCGCAAAAACCGCAGAATTATAAGCGCAAAGCGTTTTTGCCACAATTGCGCTGCCGCAAACAGAACAGCCTTTACAAAGGCGCACCATGTGCTACATTGCCCGCTTTTAAGGCTGCCTGAAAGACACACCATGGACGACACCCGGCTTTTGCGTTACAGCCGCCACATCATGCTCGACGAAATCGATATGGCCGGACAGGAGCGCCTGCAACAGGCCAGCGTATTGGTACTCGGTTGCGGCGGCCTCGGCGCGGCGGCGCTGCCTTATCTGGCTGCCTCCGGAGTAGGGCGGCTGATCATTGCCGATGATGACAAGGTGGAATGGAGCAATCTGCAACGGCAGATTAGCTATACAGAAGCCGATGTTGACCGCGCCAAAGTGGCCGCCATGCGCGATTATCTGCACCGGCTCAACAGCGATGTACACATCACTGCCTTGGAGGAGCGCTTGGACGAAGCGGCCTTGTTGCCATGGGTGGCCGAGGCGGATGTGGTACTCGATTGCAGCGACAATGCTGCCACCCGCCATGCGCTCAACCGTGCCTGCGTGGCCACCGGTACCGATTTGGTGGCTGCTGCTGCCGTACGTTTCGGCGGCCAGCTTTGCCTGTTGCGGCCCGGGCAGGCCGACAGCCCCTGCTATGCCTGTGTGTTCGGCGACGCATTGTTTGACGATGGCGCTTGTGCGCTGTTTGGCGTGTTTGCCCCCTTGGTGGGCGTGGTCGGCACCGCCCAAGCGGCACTGGCCTTGCGTGTTTTGTTGGGCATCGGCGATACGGAACCCGGCGTTTTGCAGCAATACGACGGCTTGAGCGGCCGTTGGCAGTTTTTTCAGGCAGCCCGCAATCCGCAGTGCCCGGTGTGCGGAGTCTGAGTCCGTTTAATCAGCCAGAGGAGGGAAATCATGCGTGCCGTGGTGCAACGGGTATTGGAAGCCGATGTGCAGGTGGAGGAAAACGAAGAATGGGTGCATGTCAGCCATATCGGCAAAGGCTTGGCCGTGCTCTTGGGCGTGGCCGAGGGCGACGGTGCGGCCGATGTGCGCTATATTGCCGACAAACTGGCGCATATGCGCGTGTTTGAAGACGAAGAGGGCAAAATGAACCGCTCGGTGAGCGAGGTCGGCGGCGCCATCTTGCTGGTGTCGCAATTCACGCTGCTGGGCGATATGCGCCAGGGGCGGCGGCCTTCTTTTACCCAAGCGGCCAAGCCGGAATTGGCGCGCGAACTGTATCACCAAGTGGCCGAGGCATTGCGGGGGCGCAATATCGAAGTCAAAACCGGCTGCTTCCAAGCGCATATGCATTTTTTGATACACAATAACGGCCCGGTGACCATCTTGCTGGATTCGCGTAAGCAGTTTTAACGATACCAATTGAAAAATTAAATCTAACACAGAAGGCTGCACCTGCGTAGCGCAGCAGAGCTGCGAAGCTACAACAGATTCTGCGACTTCGCTGTCGCTACGCGCAGAATGACGAGTTACAGTCATCCTGCGCGTAGTCGCAGGATCTTGATCAAGATCCTGCATGTTATAAAACAAGCCCAAGCTTTTAGATTATAGTCGAATAAAATAAGAATGAGACAAGGCAGCAAGCCGCAGACAGTACAGATAGTACGGCAAGGCGCAGCAACGCCGTATCATTCTTATTTTAAATGACTATATTTTTCAATGGGTATAACAAGTCATTAAAAAAAACCGCTTTCAGGCAGCCTGAAAGCGGTTTTTTATCAGTGGCAGATTAAATACGGATTTCCGCACCCAGCGCTTCGACAAACTGGCGCAGCCATGCCGGATGGGCGGGCCAAGCTGGGGCGGTGACCAAATGGCCGTCGGTGACCGCTTCGGTGACGGCAATATCGGCGTAATTGCCGCCGGCCAGCTTCACTTCAGCGGCGCAGGCCGGATAGGCGGAACAGGTTTTGCCCTGCAACACCCCGGCGGCGGCCAGCAATTGCGCCCCGTGGCACACGGCGGCAATCGGTTTTTGGGCGCTGTCAAAGGCGCGCACAATGTCCAGCACCGCCACATTCATGCGCAGATATTCCGGCGCGCGGCCGCCGGGAATCAGCAGGCCGGCATAATCGGCGGTATTCACGGCGTCGAAGTCGTAATTGATTTGGAAATTGTGGCCGCGTTTTTCGCTGTAGGTCTGCTCGCCCTCAAAATCATGTATCGCCGTGGCCACGGTTTCGCCCGCCTTTTTGCCCGGACACACCGCATGCACCTCATAACCCAAACCGCTCAAAAACTGAAACGGAACCATGGTTTCGTAGTCTTCGGCGTAATCACCGGCCAGCAGCAGAATTTTTTTGCTCATATTTGGTCTCCTGAAATGGATGGGGAAGTCGGGTTGGGGCGGATAACAGCGCCGTCCGCCCTCTGCCGCATCATAGCGCAAGCCTGTAAAGACTGCCATGGCGGATGTCACGGTCTTTGCGCTGGCGCAAACTGTGGCAGAAGTGATAATTGGCGGTATTTGTGCGAAAATAAATTGCAAATGGCAATGGTTCGCATTAATATAGCGCCCCTATGCAAAACAACCGCCTGTTGGCGCCCGGTGCACTCCTGTTTGTGGTTTTGGCACACATCGGCGCCTTTATCTTGTCTTTATACCTGCACGTCAACATGCCCAAGCTGGACATCAGCAGCGACAGCCTGGCCTATGTGGACTTGTCGGGCATGTCTATGGCCGGCGAGAGCGGCGGGCCTGCGGCAGAAGCGCCTCCGGCGGCCGAGCCGCAACCGGCACCTCCCGCGCCGCCCAAGTCGCAACCGCAAGTCAAACCCAAAGAAGCACCCGCGCCCAAGCCGACGGTGAAACCGGTCATCAAGCCCGATGCGCCGCGCAGCGATGTCGCGCCCGCGCCCAAGCAGGAAGTGAAACCCGAACCCAAGCCTGAGCCCAAAACCGAAGTCCCGGTACAGCCGCGACAAGAGGCGCCGCGGCAAGAAACACCACGCCAGGAAACGGCAGGCGGCAGCCAGAGCAACCGCAGCACTCAAGCGGGTGACGGCGGTGGCGGCGGCGGTCAAAGCGGCAGCGGCAGCGGTGCGGCCAATCAGGGTCGCGGTTCCGGCAGTGGCAGCGGCACTCAGGACGGCGGCAACAGCGGCGGCACCATCGTACCCGCCACCCATCTGGGCGGCCATTTGAACAATCCGCGCCCGCCTTATCCGGAAATGTCGCGCGAGCTGGGCGAAGAAGGTGTGGTCGGCCTGCGTGTGGCCGTGACTGCCGATGGTCGGGCGCAAAGCGTTACCGTGGTCAAACGCAGCGGCTATCCGCGCCTGGACCGCGCCGCCAAAAGCGCGGTGGAAAAATACCGTTTCCGCCCGGCCACCCGTGGCGGGACGCCCATCCCCTATAACTACACTTTTTCCATTACCTTCAGTCTGAACAATTAAAACAGGCTGCCTGAAACCCTTTATTTGAATTGTTTTTAAAGAGAAAGTAACACATGAACTTAGCATTGGTTTTCCAGCAGGGCGATATTGTCCTGATCGGCGTATTTTTGAGCTTAGTACTGATGAGCATCATCAGTTGGTGGGTGATTGTGGTGCGCGCCATCCGACTGGTGCAGGCGCGCAAACGCAACCAGCGCGTGCTGTCGGCCATCTGGTCGTCTGCTAATTTGGCCGAAGTGCGCAAGCATGCCGAAGCCGAGTCTTCGCCCATCGGCGATTTGGCGCTGGACTCCCTCAAAGCCTACCACCATCACCAACACAATGCCGCCGGACATCTGGCCTCCGCCGTGCCGCTGAACGAATATCTGGTGCGCCAAATCCGCAACAGCATGACGCAAATCATGCGCCGCTTCGACGGCGGCCTCACCGCGCTGGCTTCCATCGGCGCCACCGCCCCCTTTGTCGGTCTGTTCGGCACCGTATGGGGTATTTATCACGCGTTAATTAATATCAGCACCAGCGGTCAAATGAGCATCGCCGCCGTGGCCGGTCCCATTGGCGAGGCGCTGGTGGCCACCGCCATGGGTCTGTTTGTCGCCATTCCCGCAGTGCTGGCCTACAACGCCTTGGTGCGCGGCAACAAAACCCTGGCGCAGGATATGGACGGTTTCGCCCACGACTTCCACGCGCAACTGCTCAACAGCAAGGAGTAAGCCATGGCTTTCGGTTCCATGAACGGCGGCGACGAAGCGCCGATGTCCGAAATCAACGTCACCCCGCTGGTGGATGTGATGCTGGTATTGCTGATTGTATTTATGATCACCATGCCGGTGCTGACCCACTCCATCCCGCTACAACTGCCGGTGGCGGCATCCAAAGACGATGTGCAGGCCAAAGAACCGCTGCGTCTGGCCATCAGCAAAGACGGCGAATATGTTTTGGGTTTGGGTGAAAACCGCACCGATTTGGCGCAACTGCAAAACGAACTTAAAAAAGCGGTACAGGCCGACAGCGAAGTGGTGCTGGCCATTTCGGCGGATAAAGCCGTGGCTTACGATCATGTTGCCCAAGCACTGGCCGCCGCCCGTGATGCCGGTTTGAGCAAGGTCGGTTTTGTGACCGAAGATGCGCAGCAGTAAACGGTTTTAACTATGACCAATGTTTTTCAGGCAGCCTCAGGGCTGCCTGAAATCAATTTAAAGCGTCTGAGCGCAATTTAAAAATCAGCTAATTGGCGGGCTGCCTGAAGACAGCTTCTGCGGCTTCGCCGTCGCTGCACGCAGCATGACGGGCTACGGTCATCCTGAGCGCAGCCGTAGGTTGGGTCGCCAGACCCAACAATTAGCCAACGATCTGTTTACGTTTCAGGCAGCCTTCAGGCTGCCTGAAACACATTTTCAAGTTTTATTCGGAGAAATTTTGTTTGTGCAGGTGCAAAAAATTCCTTTGTCGCACAGCAATATGCCGACTTCCGAATAAAATATTCCACCCTAAGTATTGACCATCATTCCGAAGGTGCGTATAGTTCGCCGTCTTCGCTGCTCACGCAGCACTTTTGCTCTTTAACAACACAGATTACCGATAAGTGTGAGTGCTTCGGCCTCACACTGCGACAAAAACAGAC
>NZ_JALJZY010000002.1 GCF_024171525.1 Neisseriaceae bacterium HSC-16F19 | reverse complement strand
TGTCTGTTTTTGTCGCAGTGTGAGGCCGAAGCACTCACACTTATCGGTAATCTGTGTTGTTAAAGAGCAAAAGTGCTGCGTGAGCAGCGAAGACGACGAACTATACGCACCTTCGGAATGATGGTCAATACTTGGGGTGGAATATTTTATTCGGAAGTCGGCATATGACTGTGTAGCAAAGGAATTTTATTTTAGCCGTGCAAACGGGTTCGCACATAACTCGACCCAAAAATGCTTTCAGGCAGCCTGAAGGCTGCCTGAAAGAAATGGATGGCACACTAATCACACTGTTTCGGCCACTAGCGGGTAGGTCGGCTCTCCGAGCCGACGTTTATCTGTTTGTGCGTCGGCTCGGAGAGCCGACCTACGGCTACTGCACAAACAAAATGGAACGCAATTAAACCCCAAAATAATTTCAGGCAGCCTGATAGCTGCCTGAAACACATAAATGGGTAGCAGATAATCACACCGTTGCGGCCAATGGCGGGTAGGTCGGCTCTCCGAGCCGACGTTTATCTGTTTATGCGTCGGCTCGGAGATCCGACCTACGGCTGCTGACAAAATATATACGCGCATTATCTTTATCAAGATCCTGCGACTGCGCGCAGGATGACTGTAGTCCGTTATGCTGCGGGCAGCGACGGCGAAGCCGCAGAAGCTGTCTTCAGGCAGCCCGCCAAATAGCTGATTTTTAAATTGCGTCCAGACACTTTAAATTGCTTTCAGGCAGCCTTGAGGCTGCCTGAAACGTAAACGGGTCGCTGATAAATGTTGGGTCTGGCGACCCAACCTACCACTACCTTTTTTAGAGCGCGCTGTGCCGCTGCTTGGCCAAGCGGTAAGCCGTATCGGCATCTTCGGCCAACTGGGTAAAGTGCCCCATTTTGCGGCCGATGCGGGCTTGGCGTTTGCCGTACAAATGCAGATGTGCATCGGCGCTGTTCAATACCGCAGCCCAATCGGGCTCGCCGTCTTGCGGCCATACATCGCCGAGGATATTGGCCATGCAGCATGGTGTCAGCAAAGCGGTATCCCCCGGCGGCAGGCCGCACATCAGGCGCACCTGTTGCTGGAACTGGCTGCTGGCACAGGCGTCCAGGGTGTGGTGGCCGGAATTGTGCGGACGCGGTGCCATTTCATTGATGATCAATTCTTGCGCCTCGCCGACCACAAACATTTCTACCGCCAGCACCCCGACATAATCGAGTGCATCGGCCAGTTGCACGGCGTATTGCTGCGCCTGCCGTTGCAGGTTTTCAGGCAGCCTTGCGGGCACGACGGAATAGGCCAGAATGCCGTTTTCATGCTGGTTTTCCGCCGCATCGAAGCAGCGTACCTGTTCATGGTTGAGGCGGCAGACGATGACCGAAATCTCGCCGCGCAAGTCGAGCATTTTTTCCAGCACGCAGCGTTTGCCGCCCAAGTCGGCAAATGCCTGTTGCAGCTGGGCGCGGTCGGCCACACGCACCTGCCCTTTGCCGTCGTAGCCCAGGGTGGCGGTTTTGAGGATGGCGGGAAACAGGGTATCGCATTCCTCATTGATGTCCGCAGCACTGCGGATCACGCGGTAAGGCGCAGTATTCAAACCCGCTTTGCGTATCCACGCCTTTTCCTGCTCGCGGTCTTGGGCAATGGCCACAGCCTCGCCGCTGGGCGACATGCGGGTATGCTGTGCCAGCTGTCGCATGGAATCGGCATTGACGTTTTCAAATTCGGTGGTCACCGCGGCGCATTGCGCCAATTGCGCCAAGGCGGCAGCATCGTCGTAGGCGGCGCACAGATGCACGTCGGCAAATTCGGCGGCCGGGGCATGCGGATCCGGGTCGAGTACGGTGACGCGGTAACCCATGGTTTTGGCGGCAACGGCAAACATGCGGCCCAGCTGGCCGCCGCCCAAAATACCGAGCATGGCGGGCGGCAAAATGGGCAAGGTGGGTGTGGCATTCATGGTGAAGTATTTACAAACGAAAAGCGGAATTTTAACTGAAAACGGGATTTAAAGGCTGCCTGAACACTCACAGCATCCCAATCCCTGACACTTCGCGTGCCAGGCGGGCGGCGCTGTTGTCGGTCATGCCGCCGACAAAATCCAAGATTTTCATATAGGCCAGATACAGGCTGTCGCCGTGCTCCAGCGGTTCGTCGCGCAGCAAATCCAGCGCCAGTTCCTGGCGTGCGCTCAGGCGGCCGTGGGTCACAAAAGCGTGGGCGGCGGGTACCAGCAGACCCAGAATCGAACCCAGGCACGGAAAGGCGGCGATTTCGGTCATCAGCTTGCTTTGGTGGCGGAATACGCGCGTGCGTGCCAGTTCTTTGGCTTCGGCAAGGCTGTTTTGTACCTGCGGGCTGGCAAAAGCGAGCAGGTCTTTGCCTTGGAATTCGCCCGCCAGCAAGGCGTCGTGATGGGTCATAAAGGTTTGCGCCACGTCGTCGATGGCGCGGCCTATGGCCATGCCGCGCAACATGGCGCAGCGCTGGCGGCTGGACTGAGCCTGCCAGGTATTTTCCGCCGACACCAGCTCGGACAAAATGCTTTCTACTTCCAAATCCTGCAACAGGCCGATTTCCACCGCATCTTCCAAATCCAGCAAGGCATAGCAGATATCGTCCGCCGCTTCCATCAGATAAGAGAGCGGGTGGCGCGCCCAGTGCTGCGCTCCGTGTTCGGGCAGGCCCAACACCGAGGCCACCTGTTCGATAAACGGCAATTCGGTTTGATAGATATTGAATTTCTGCCGTCCGCGCGGATGCACACTGGTCCACGGGTATTTCAGCAGCGCGCCGATGGTGGCCGCGGTCAGGCGCATGCCGCCCTCGTTGCGGTACATCTCCAAACCGGCCACCAGGCGCAGGCTGTGGGCATTGCCTTCATAAGTCTCCACATCGTTGCGCTCGCGCTCGCTCAAAGCTTCCAGATAATGCGCGTGCTGCGGGTCGCGGAACCAGTCGCGCAGTGCGTCTTCGCCGGTATGGCCGAAGGGCGGATTGCCGAAATCATGCGCCAAGCAGGCTACCTGAACCACGGCGCCGATATCAGACGGCAGATTACCCGTGGGCAGTACGCCGCCTGCCTGCATCATCACGCCGACGCGGTTGCCGAGGCTGCGGCCGACGCTGGCCACTTCCACGCTGTGGGTGAGGCGGTTGTGGGTGTGGTCGTGCTCGGCAAAAGGATGCACCTGGGTTTTGCGCCCCAGGCGGCGGAAAGCGCCGGAAAACACCACGCGGTCGTAATCGATATGGAAATCGGTGCGCAGCGCCTCGGCACCTTCGCGGGTGGAAGGCGTGACCGTGGGCATGATTTCCCCGTTCCGGATTTTGAAACGCTGGGTGCTGAGCAGCTGCGACCAGTTCATCATATGTGCGGATTCCTTAAAAAATGTTTTTCCACTGCCGCAAGGCGGCAAATACCGCCGCCCCGTCTGCCGCCGCCGCATCCTGCTGCCGCGCGGCGGCTTGAACCGCAGGCAGGTGCACGCGCAAAAACGGATTGATGCGCCGCTCGTGCGCCAAAGTCACCGGCAAAGTCGGCGTGTGCGCGGCGGCCTCTACCGCGGCGGCCACATCGGCATTGTCCGGCTCCACCGCCTGTGCGAAACGCAGATTGGACGCGGTGTATTCGTGGGCGGGATAAAACAAGGTATTTTCAGGCAGCGTGTTCAGACGCATGAGACTGCGGTACAAATCCGCCGCCGTGCCGTCAAACACGCGGCCGCAACCGGCGCTAAACAGGGTATCGCCGCAAAACACATGCGTCTGCTGCCCCTGCTTCAATATATACACCACATGGCGCGCGGTGTGGCCGGGCACATGCCACACCGTGACTTCCGCACCCTGCCACTGCCAATGACTGCCCTCGCCCACGCGGATATCGGCGTCCAAACCCGCATGACCATAGACCGTGCAATCCGGAAACTGCTGCTTGAGTTCGGCCACACCGCCGGTGTGGTCGCCGTGATGGTGCGTGAGCCAGACGGCATTCAGTTGCAGGCCGTGTTGCGCCAGATAAGCCCGCACCGGCGCGGCATCGCCGGGGTCCACGCACACCGTTTGGCCGCCGTGTTGCAGCAGCCAGATATAGTTGTCGTCAAATGCGGGTAAGGCCACGATGTTCATCGGCGTTTATCCCAAACAAAAGCCTGCATTGTAAGCATTTGCCGAATAAATGAACAGCGGTGCGGCTGTAGCAGTCATACCACAGCCGCACCGCCATGCCCGGCTTCGTTAGCGCATTATCGATCAATACCCCCAACTTGCCCGTCTGCGCTTGTTTTCCCGGCCGAATATTTTCAGGCAGCCTGAAATGCCCTATTAAAAAAAGCAACAAATTGGCTGCTTTTTTCATTTGAATTGCATTTAATTCCCCTTATAAACATTAAACAAGATTTACTATTATTTATAAATTAAGTAAAATATTTAAACATTATGGTAAATCATTTATTCACTACTTCATTTTAGAAGGACTTTGCGACTTATGCCTACCTTTCCCAAACCACACACACTCGCCCTGCTGGTGGCCGCAATCTTTGCCCAAGCCGCCCAGGCACAAGAAGCTACGGAAAATACCGCCGCCGCAGGCGGCAGCGCCCAACTGGAAACCATCCATGTCAAAGGCAAGCGTAATACCCGCGGCGGCACGGTCGAACAAGTTGACCGAGAGACCATCGCACGCGAGATGATCCGCGATACCCGTGACTTGGTACGTTACAACGCCGATGTCGGCATCAGCGACGACGGCCGCCGCCTCAAAGGCTTTGCCATGCGCGGCGTGGAAGACAACCGCGTCGGCATCAGCATAGACGGCGTGGCCCTGCCCGCATCCGAAGAAAATTCGCTTTATGCGCGCTACGGCAATTTCAATAATTCGCGTCTGAGCATAGACCCGGAACTGGTCCGCACCATCGACATCACCAAAGGCAGCGATTCCTTCCATTCCGGCAGCGGCGCCTTGGGCGGCAATGTCAATTACCGCACCCTCAATGCCGCCGATTTGGTACAGGGCGACAAGGCTTTCGGCGGTCTGCTGCGCAGCGGCTATGCCAGCAAAAACCGCGAATGGGTCAATACTGCGGGCGTGGGCTATCTGGGTGAACGGCTGGATGCCGTGCTGCTGTATTCACACCGCTACGGCCACGAACTGAAAAGCGCCGGCGGCAAAGTGGCACCGGCACAGCTGAGCCGTTACGACGGCCCCAACGACACCGCCCGTTATGCCGAAGTGGGCGATGCGCGCAAAAACCCGGATCCCTCCCGCCACCGCCAAAACAGCTTTTTGGCCAAAATCGCCTATCAGTTCAGCCCCGAGCACAAAGCCGGGGTGTCCGTAAACAACCAAAACCTGCACAACTATGTGTATGAGCACAGCTACGGCCTCACTACCTCTTGGCGCGAGGCAGACGACTTCCAAAAACGCCTCAATGCCAATGTATTTTACGAATACACGCCCGAGTCCAACTGGCTCTCGCTGCTGAAAACCGATTTCGACTACCAGCGCACCGAAAACGGCGCAATCAATTACAAAGGCACTTACACGCGGGTGGGCGGCAACTGGCAGGATGGCTATCTGTATGCCAAAGGCGCCTTGCAAAACCGCGACAACCGCAATATGAAAACCCATTTCTACCGCCTCAACCTCGGCATGGAAAGCCAGCCTTTGTCGTTCTGGGGCGGCAGCCACACCCTGCGCCTGAATGCCTTTGCCTCCAAGCGTCATTTCCGCAACGTTAATACGGATGACATCCTCCGTCCCGACGGCTCGGTATCCTACAGCCAGACCTACACCATCCAGCGCCCGGTCAACACCACCCAGCTGGGCCTGTCCCTTTCCGACAGCACCGTGTGGAACGACACCTTCTCCACCCTGGCCGGCATCCGCTACGACTATGAAAAAGTCAGCCCCAAAGACTTTGAAAGCGGCGTACCCTGCACCAGACCCTGCCAGCGCGCCGGTGATTTGCCCGCCAAGTCGTTTCGCACGTTCAACGGCGTGCTCGGCTTCGATGCCCGCCTGAACCCGACTTGGAAAGTCGGCTACAACATCAGTACCGGCCACCGCATTCCCACCGCCTCGGAAATGTATTTCACCTACGACAACCCCTACGGCAAATGGCTGGCCAATCCCAAGCTGAAGGCCGAGCGCAGTGTCAACCACAACCTCTCCTTCTCCGGTGCGGGCCGCTACGGCACACTGGAACTCAATCTCTACCAAAGCCGCTACCGCAACTTCCTGTTTGAAACCGAATCCGTCGGCTATACTTTCATTCCCGAATGTTCCGACACCTACAACGGTATTTACTGCCACCAGTGGACACCGGGCAGCTTCAACCAAATGGTTAATATCGACAAAGCGCGCGTCAACGGCTTGGAATTCAAAGGCGCATGGGATTTTGCCAAAGGCTGGCGCCTCTCGGGCACCCTCGGTTACAGCAAGGCCAAGCTCTCCAGCGGCGACAGCCTGCTCTCCATTCAGCCGATGAAAGCCGTAGTGGGCTTGGATTACGAAGATCCGGGCGAGCGCTGGGGCGTGTACACCCGCCTGAGCTATTTCGCCGCCAAAAAGCCCAAAGACGCCCTCCACACCGAACGTTGGGCAGAATGCACCCGGCAACACTGGTGGACCAGCCTGTGCCTGGAATGGACCGATCGCGAGCAGCAACGCCCTGTGCGCTGGCTGAACGACAAAGCCTTTGTCTTTGACATCTTCGGCCACTACCGCCCCGTCAAAAACATGACCGTGCGTGCCGGTGTTTATAATGTGTTCAACCGGAAATACCAGACTTGGGACGCCTTGCGCGGCATCAACCCCCGCTCGACCATCAATTCCCTGAGTACCCGCAACCCCGTTGCCGCACAACAGGGTCTTGAGCGTTACTACGCCCCCGGCCGCAACTATGCCGTATCCTTGGAATACAAGTTTTAAACCCCATATTCAGGCAGCTTCTGTTTTACGCACAGGCTGCCTGAAAGGCTGCCTGAAAGTGTGAACCCATTCAATAAAAGGATTAAAAATGAGCGAAACCCTTCCCTTTGCCCAATACCTCAAAGACAACAGCCGCGCCACCCACGACAGCGTGGACGAATTGGTGATGTCCAGCAAACCCTTTGACAATACCGACAACTACATCCGCTTTTTGCAATTGCAGGCGGTATTCCACAAAGTGGTGGACCCGATTTACAAAGACCCGGCGCTGAATGAAAAAATCGACGGTCTGGCCGAATTGGCCCGCTACGATGTGGTGCTGCAGGACTTGGGCGACCTCAAAGCCGCGCCCAAAGCCGTGAGCCTCGACATTCCCGCCCCGGAAGGTGCCGAAGCGCTGGGCTGGCTCTACTGCGCCGAAGGCTCCAATGTCGGCGCCGCCTTCTTGTTTAAAGACGCGCAGCAACACCTCAATTTCAACGCCGACTTCGGCGCCCGCCACTTGGGTCCGCATGCCGACGGCCGCGGCAAGCATTGGCGCGAATTTGTCGAGCAGCTCAATGCATTGGGCGTGGAAGGCGCCGACCGTGAAGACGCCCTGCGCGGCGCACTGGAAGCCTTTGCCTTTTACAAAAAAGTATTGCGCGAAGTATTTGCATAAATATCGGATGTAAAAATGTTTTCAGGCAGCCTTAAAGGCTGCCTGAAAACATTTGCAATAGTGCCTCACACCCGTGTGCTGCCGGTGCTAGAATGCGGCAATTGTTGCTTTCTGCCACAGCTGCCTGAAACCGCCTGCCCGCCATGAATACCCCGCACCGCAAAATCATCCACATCGATATGGATGCCTTCTACGCCTCGGTGGCGCTGCGCGACCGGCCCGAATTGCAGGGCAAGCCGGTGGTGGTGGCGTGGGATGCGCCGCGTTCGGTGATTTGCGCCGCCTCTTATGAAGCGCGCCGCTACGGCCTGCGCTCGGCCATGGCCGTGACCACCGCCAAACGGCTGTGCCCGCAGGCGGTATATGTGGCGCCCGATTTCGACCGCTACCGCGCCATTTCCGCACACATCCACGGCATTTTCCGCCGTTATACCCCGCACATCGAACCCTTGTCGCTGGACGAAGCCTATCTGGATGTCAGCGGCTACGACGGCCCGCTGCCCTATGCGCGCGATATTGCCCGTGCCATCCGCGCCGATATTGCCGCCGAAACCGGCCTCACCGCCTCGGCCGGCATTGCGCCGAACAAATTCCTGGCCAAAATCGCCTCCGACTGGCGCAAGCCCAACGGCCAATTTGTGATTGCCCCGTCCCAGGTATTGCCGTTTCTGGCACAACTGCCGGTGGGCAAGATACCCGGCGTCGGCAAGGTCACCGAACGCAAAATGCAGCAGCTGGGCTGGCATACCGTCGGCCAGCTGGCCCAGGCCGAACGCGCGCAACTGGTGCTGCATTTCGGCCGCTGGGGCCACCGCCTCTACGATTTGGCGCGCGGCCAAGACTCACGGCCGGTACAAAGCCGCCACGAACGCCAGCAACTCTCCACCGAAATCACCCTGCCCGAAGACGAAAGCCTGCACCGCATCGAGCGCCATCTGCCCGCGCTGGCCGCCGATGTGGCCGCCCATTTGCGCCGCAAACAGCTTTCAGGCAGCTGCATCACCCTCAAACTCAAAAGCGCGGATTTCCACACCCTCACCCGCTCGCAAACCTTTTCCGCGCCGCTCGAAGGCGAAAGCGCCCTGTTGCAGGCCGCCCGCCCCCTGCTGCAACGCTTTCCCGACCTGCCGCAAGGCTACCGCCTTATCGGACTCGGCGTCAGCCATTTCGCCACCGCCGCGCAACTGCCTTTATGGGAGAGCGTGCCATGAATATGCCCGCACCGCCGGTGATTCTGCTGCAAGACGCTGTGGACGACGATGTGCGCCGCGCGGTGCTGGCCGCCAATCCCACCCAAAACCACCATTACATCGCCCAGGTAACGCAGCGCCAATTTGCCCACAATCCCAAGGTCAACGCGCAAAACCAAAACCTCTACCGCTGGACCTTCAACCGCCAGCGCCGCCTGCTCTACGCCGACAGCATCGGCATCGAACGCAATCTGAGCGAGCGCAATCTCTACACCCTCGCCTTTGCCGAGGGCAAGCAGCAATACAATCTCGAAGGCTGGTTTAACCGCTACGAAAGCGGCTACGAGCGCGCCGTGGCCCAGCTCAGGGAACTGGCCGACGGCAGCCACACATCCCCGCCCGGTTTGATTGCGGTGCTGAAACTGCAATGGCTCAGCCTGATGCGCAATCCTTACAACCACCGCCACCGCCTGCGCCACTATCTCTACCGCGTCTATCACCACCACGAGGCCGCCAACGAGGCCGCTTTTCTGGCCACCATCCGCCAGCGCCCAGATGTGGAGCAAAACGCGCGCAACCGCCGCTATCAGTGGCGCCGCGGCCAATACGCCCACTGGCTGGCGGCACTCTACGGCATGATGTGCGACCACGATTGCGCGCCTTCCTGGTTCGAGCAGCTGTGCGCCAGCCTTCTGGCCGCACCGCAGCACATCCGCCTGCAACTCTACCGCTACGACGACGGCCCGTGCCTGCTGCCCGACAGCGGTTTTGTGCTGCAAAGCAATGAGGCCGGCGTGCACATCGGTTTTGCCCCGGCATCGGACATGGTACTGTATTGCTCGCTCAGCCACCCACATTGGCAGCGCCTGCCCAAAATCGCCCGCCACTGCCACCTGCCCGCCCCGGCAGTGGAACTGACTTGCGAGACCAACCGCCACGATATCCGCGTGCATTTCAACCGCCTGTGCTGCGAACAGGCGGTGCAGGCGGTGTACGGGCAGAGCCGGTTTGCGGAAGATTATGTGCTGTAGCCCGCAGGCGGCTGCCTGAAAAGCTATAGTCATTTAAAATAAGAACGATACGGCGTTGCTGTCCCACAGGGACTTCCTATGGTCGCGCCAGGCTCGAAGAGAGCGATTTTTGTAAGCCGCTAAAGCGGCAACAAAATCAGCTCCGTACTATCTGTACTGTCTGTCCCACGGGACTTCGCTGCGCTCGCGGCTTTTTTGCTGCCTTGTCTCGTTCTGTGTTATTCGACTATACAACCTGTAAACAACAAAACGCCCGACCACAGTGTGTCGGGCGTTTTTTTATCTTCTCCAGGGTTTACTGCAAACCGTTAGGGCTGCCTGAAACAAAGGGCGACACCACATCGGCGCCGAAGAGCGCATTGATTTCCATCTCGTCAAACACATAGCGCTGGTGGCAGAAATCGCAATTGATTTCGATGCTGCCCTGTTCGGCCACGGCGCTGCCTACTTCTTCGCCGCCCAAAAGCAGCAGCATGTCGCTCACTTTGCCGCGCGAACAGGTGCAGGCAAATTCGATGCTTTGCGGCTCGAACACCCGCGGCGGAGTTTGGTGGAACAAACGGTAGAGCAGCGTGTGCGCGTCCACATCCGTCAATTCCGCCGCCTGCACCGTATCGGCCAGTGCTACGGTTTCCTGCCAGGCATCGGCTTCTATGGCTTCTTCAGGCAGCCTTTGCAGCAACAGGCCCGCTGCGGTGTGTGCGTCTGCGGCCAGGCTGATATGGGTGTCCAGCTGTTCGGAACGCGCCATATAGCCCATCAGCATTTCCGCCACGCTGCCGCCTTCCAGCGGTACCACGCCCTGCCACGGCTCGCCGTTGTCGGTTTGCAGGGTCAGCACAAACATGCCGCCTTCGCCCAAGAGTTCCGCCAGGCCGGTGTCTTCATCCACCACGGCCTGTTCGTCCCAGCGGGCGGTGGCGCGGCAGGTGCCCGCGGCCGTGGCTTCGGCCACCAGCATTTTCAGCACCCCGCGTCCCTGTACCTGCAAGGTGAGGCTGCCGTCGAATTTCAGATTGGCCGCCAGCAGCACCGCCGCGGCGGTGAGTTCGCCCAAGGCACTGCGGATGGCGGCAGGATAGCTTTTGTGGGCCAGAATATGCTGCCACACGCTGTCCAAACCGATGTGCAGGCCGCGTACCGGTTTGTCGTCGAACATAAAACGGGTCAGTTGGTTGTGGTGTACGCTCATGATATATCCTTTAACAATGCCGCCCCATATGGCTGCAATCAGACAAAAATCAAGCTGTGCCGAAATCCACCCGGGCACACCGATTCGGGTACAATATGCCGCAATATCTATCTGAAGGATTAACATCATGTGCCAGCTCTTGGGCATGAATTGCAACACCCCCACCGACATCGTGTTTTCCTTTGAAGGCTTCCGCCGCCGCGGCGGGCTGACCGATTCCCATGCCGACGGTTTCGGCATCGGCTTTTTCGAAGGCCACGGCCTGCGCCTGTTTCACGACGACAAGCCCAGCGCCGAATCGCCGGTGGCCGATTTGGTCAAGCATTACCAAATCAAATCGGAAAACGTGATTTCCCACATCCGCAAAGCCACCCAGGGCCGCGCCCAGCTGGCCAATACCCATCCTTTTGTGCGCGAATTGTGGGGGCGCTACTGGCTGTTTGCCCACAACGGCCATCTGGAAGATTTCAACCCGCCGCCCGGCCAGTATTACACCCCCGTGGGCGACACCGATTCCGAGCGTGCCTTCTGCCACCTGCTCGAATCGCTGCGCCGCCGCTACGACAGCCCGCCGCCACAAGACGAGCTGTTTGCCACCCTGGCCGAACTCACGGCCGAAATCCGCCAACACGGCCTGTTTAATTTTATGCTCTCCAACGGCGAATGGCTGGCCGCGCACGCCAGCACGCTGCTGTATTACATTGTGCGCCAGGCACCGTTTGGGCAGGCGCATTTGCTGGACAACGATTTGTCGGTGGACTTTGCCGCCGTGACCACCCCGCGCGACCGGGTGGCGGTGATTGCCACCCTGCCGCTGACCCGCAACGAAACCTGGCAGCAGCTGGCGGTCAACGAGTTGGTGCTGTTTCGCGACGGCGCCATTGTGGCACGCGACTGCCCGCAACCGCCGCATTACCTCAGCCCCGAAGAAGGACTGGCCATCGCCCGCAGCGTGGGTGCGGCCGAATGCAGTGCTTTTTAAACATCTGCGGCTGCCTTTTCAGGCAGCCGTTTTGAGACCGGGCGCAACTTTGGTATCCACAGTCTCACTATGTATTCAATAAGCAACAGGCTGAGACCTTTGCAAAACCTCCAGATGTGGATGCAGTTCAAGGCGTAGCAGCGCAGCGAGCGCAGACATATCATGTAGATAGGCAAGCGAGCGAGCAGTACCCCTACGGGCATAAACTTCCAACGCAGAAATGCGCCGCAGATGGGGGTTTTGCAAAGGTCTCAGGCTGCCTGAAGACCATTTCAGGCAGTCTGTTGCTTATTTCACCTTGTCTTTCCACGCGCCGTAACCCTGGGCCTCCATCTCTTCATAAGGCACAAAGCGCAGGCTGGCACCGTTGATGCAGTAGCGCAAACCGCCGGCGGCGGCCGGGCCGTCGGGGAACACATGGCCGAGGTGTGAATCGGCGCTGCGGCTGCGCACTTCGGTGCGGCGCATGTTGTAACTCAAGTCTTCATGTTCGGTAACGGCACCGGTAGCAATCGGGCGGGTAAAACTGGGCCAGCCGCAGCCGGAATCATATTTGTCGCGCGCGCTAAACAGCGGCTCGCCGCTGACAATATCCACATAAATACCGTCGGCAAACAAATGGTCGTAAGCATGGCTGAAGGCCCGCTCGGTGCCGTTTTGCTGGGTGATGCGGTATTCCTCGGCGCTCAATTGGCGGCGCAGGGCGGCATCGTCCGGTTTCTGCCAGCGCGCGGCATCGAAACCGCCTTTGCCCGGCAAGGGCTCGTCGGCGCGGCGGATGTCAATATGGCAATAGCCGTTGGGATTTTTCACCAGATAGTCCTGATGGTATTCCTCGGCCTCGAAAAACTGGCGCAAAGGCTCGTTTTCCACCACGATGGGGCGGCTGTATTTGGCCTGCTCGGCATCCAGGGCTGCCTGAATCACCGCTTTATCGGCCTCATCGGTGTAATACACGCCGCTGCGGTATTGGGTGCCGCGGTCATTGCCTTGCTGGTTGAGGCTGGTCGGGTCTACCACGCGCAGGAAATACTGCATGATGTCGGCCAAACTCAGGCGGTCGGCATCGTAGGTGACGCGCACGGTTTCGGCATGGCCGGTATTGCGCCGCACCACGTCTTCATAGCTGGGCTTGTCGGTGCGGCCGTTGGCATAGCCGGAGACGGCGTCCATCACGCCGGGAATGCGCTGGAAATAGGCTTCCAGGCCCCAAAAGCAGCCGCCGGCCAGATAAATGGTTTTGCTGTTCATGGATGATGCCTCTTGTGTCGTTGTGGTGGGTATGGATGAAAAAACAGTCTGCCGTGTGCCCAGCGCCGCTTGCGGGTCGGCCGCCAGCGCCAATGCGTCTTCCAGCGGCAAACGGCCTTTAACGATGCGCTGCACGCGGCCTTGCGCGTCCAAAAGCGCCCAACTGGGATACACGCCTATGCCCAGTTCGCGTGCCAAGCCGCCGCCCTCGTCCAAGAGCACCGGCAATTGCGGATAATCCAGACCGCCGTACCAGGTTTCAAAATCGGCGCGCGCCTGTTCGCCCAAAAAACCGGGCGAGGCCACGGTCACGATATTCACCCCGGCCAAACGCGCATCCTGCCGCCAGGCTTGGGTTTCCGACAACTCCGACAAACACAGCGGACACCAGCTGGCCCAAAATTTCACCCAAGTGGGCCGCCCCGGCTGGAGATAGGCAGCACCGTGAGCGGCACGGGTATCGGGCAGTTCGCCCAAACGGGCATTCAGACCCGGGCTGCCTGAAACACCGCCGCAGGCCGCCAACAGCAGCACACATACGGCCAAAAAGCCGCTTTTCAAGAATTTCATCATCACGACAGCTTGTTTTTTCCTCAGCTATATTGCCCCCAACCTGCCCCTGCGGCACAATGGCGGCCTTTGCCGCCCTGCCCGCCTGCACACCATGAGCCTGATTACCCATCTGCGTCCCGCCCGCGCGGAAGATTGCGAACATATTTTCAATGCCCACGAATACGCCGTGCGCTATACCTGCGCGCGCAATTACGACAATGCCGTGTTGGCCGCCTGGCTGAAACTGTTGGACCCGGCCGCCTATCTGGACACCATGGCCGACCCCGACAAACGCCTGTGGGTGGCGGATTACAAAGGCCATATCCAAGGCTTTTTCCAGCTGGACGTGCGCGAAGCGCAGCTGGATGCGCTCTATGTGCACCCCTTTGTGCACAATCAGGGCTTGGGCACGGCGCTGCTGCAACGGGCGGAAGAAGTGGCGCGCCAATCCGGGCTGGGGCTGGTCAAGCTCTATGCCTCGCTCAATTCGGTGGGATTTTACCAGCTCAACGGCTACGAATCATTGGGCACCGCCGCCCTGCCGCTGAACACCGAAGTCACGGTGGAATGCGAGCTGATGCGCAAGTTTTTTTGGGATTGAAGGCGCAGAAACACACCAGACAGATACCCCAAGTCGGCTCTTCTGACCGGCCTCAAAATCCAAAAAGGCTGCCTGAAAAGTTTTTCAGGCAGCCTTTTTTGCAGTTTGATGCCCCTCAGGCCAAACCTTTTTTGGCCAGATAACCTTCGTAATCACCGAGGTGGTGTTCGAAACCGCCCTCGCCGTCCAGCTCGATCACCTGAGTGGCCAGAGAGGACACAAACTGGCGGTCGTGGGACACGAAAATCAAGGTGCCGGGGTATTTTTCCAAAGCCATGTTCAAAGATTCGATGCTCTCCATATCCATATGGTTGGTGGGCTCGTCCATAATCATCACATTGGCTTCCTGCAAAATCAGCTTGCCGTAAAGCATGCGGCCTTTTTCACCGCCGGAGAGCACTTTCACCTGCTTGCCGACTTCGTTGCCGCCAAAGAGCAAACGCCCCAGCGTGCCGCGGATCACCTGTTCGTCATCACCCTCTTTGCCCCATTGGCGCATCCATTCGGTGAGCGTCATGTCCACATCGAAATCGTTTTCGTGGTCTTGCGGGTAATAGCCGACTTCGGCTTTTTCCGCCCATTTGATGTGGCCGGCATCGGCGGCAATGCCTTCGCCGTAGGCTTCGTGATAAGCCCCGGCCAAAAGTTTCAGCAAGGTGGATTTACCGGCGCCGTTGGGGCCGATAATCGCCAAACGCTCACCGGCGTCCAGCATAAAGCTGAGGTTTTTAAACAGCTGCTTGTCGAAGCGTTTGCCCAAACCGTCCACTTCCAGCGCCTGGCGGTGCAGCTTTTTCTTGTCGTCGTAACCGAAACGGATATAGGGGTTTTGGCGGCTGGAGGGTTTGACTTCCACCATTTCCGCCTTGATTTTGTCGGCCTGTTTCAAACGGCTGGTGGCCTGGCGCGCCTTGGATTTGTTGGCGGAGAAACGTGCCACAAATTCTTGCAGTTCCTGCAATTTTTCCTTGGCCTTGGCATTGTCTTTGAGGGTGCGCTCGCGCGCTTGCGCGGAGGCGAGCATATAGTCGTCGTAATTGCCCGGATAGAGCGTGATGCCGCCGTAATCCACATCGGCCATATAAGTGCACACTTCGTTCAAAAAGTGGCGGTCGTGGGAGATGATGATCATGGTGGAGTCGTAGCCGTTAAGCACGTCTTCCAGCCAGCGGATGGTGTTGATGTCGAGGTTGTTGGTGGGCTCGTCCAAAAGCAGCACGTCGGGCTTGGAAAACAGCGCCTGCGCCAGCAAGACCCGCAGTTTGAAGCCGGGCGCGACTTCGCTCATGCTCGCCTGATGCAGATGCTCGCCGATGCCGACGCCGCTCAAGAGCTCGCCCGCACGCGCTTCGGCGGTATAGCCGTCGTATTCGGCGAATTTGGCTTCCAAATCGGCGGCGCGCATATAGTCGTCTTCGGTGGCTTCCAGATTGGCGTAAATGGCGTCGCGCTCGGTCATGGCGGCCCACATTTCGGTGTGGCCCATCATCACCACGTCCAAGACACGCATGTCTTCATAGGCAAACTGGTCCTGGCGCAGCTTGCCCAGGCGCAGACCCTGGTCGATGGCGACTTCGCCGGAAGTGGGCTCCAAATCGCCGCCCAAAATTTTCATAAATGTGGATTTGCCCGAGCCGTTGGCGCCGATCAGGCCGTAGCGGTGGCCGCCGCCGAATTTCACGGACACGTTTTCAAACAGCGGCTTGGCGCCGAACTGCATGGTGATATTATTGGTAGAAATCACGGTAATGCTTTCAAAAAATATAACAGTATAGTCGAACCACACAGAATTGAGACCAGGCAGCAAGCCGCAGACAGTACAGATAGTACGGCAAGGCGCAGCAACGCCGTATCATTCTTATTTGGAAAGACTATAAAAAAACAGATACAGGCTGCCTGAAACATTCAGGCAGCCTTAAGATGGTGGTTTGCCGCTGCCCTGCTGCACCGGGCATCCGACAAAAATAAGGCCGATTTTAACATAAGCACGGCCCTGCTTTTGCGTATTTTCAGGCAGCCCCAACAAGGCATACATGCTAAAATCCGCCCGTTTACCCACAGCCGCGGCGCTGCCGCCAAAAAATCTCCATCATGAAATTCGCCACCGAAGCCATCCATTGCGGTTACGACCACAACGAACACAACCGCGCCATCATGCCGCCCATCTACCAAAACAGCATGTTTGCCCTGCATGAAATCGGCGAAAAAGTACCCTACAACTATGCGCGCCTGGCCAATCCTTCCCGCAGCACGCTGGAAAAAACCGTGGCGCAGCTGGAACAGGGCACGGAAGGCTTTGCCTTTGCCAGCGGCATGGCCGGTATTGATGCCGTTTGGCGCACCTTTTTGCGCCCCGGCGACACCATCGTGGCGGTGGCGGATATTTACGGCGGCGCCTACGACCTGCTCACCTGTGTTTATGCCCAATGGGGTATCAATGTGGTGTTTGCCGACCTCACCGACCCGGCGCAGCTGGACGCGGCGCTGGCGGCGCACACGGTGAAAATGGTGTGGCTGGAAAGCCCCAGCAACCCGCTGCTGCGCTTGGTGGACATTGCCGCGCTGGCGGCCAAGGCCAAAGCACACGGTGCGCTGGTGGGTATAGACAACACCTTTGCCACCCCCTATCTGCAACAGCCGCTCACCCTGGGCTGCGATATTGTCTTCCATTCCGCCACCAAATACCTGTGCGGCCATTCCGATGTGCTGATGGGCGTGGTGGTACTCAAAGACGCGGCACTGGCCAAAGAACTGCGCCACATCCAAATCCGCGGCGGCGCCGTGGCCGGGCCCATGGATTGTGCGCTGGTGCTGCGCGGCATCAAAACTTTGGCGGTACGCATGGACCGCCACCAACAAAATGCCGCCGAATTGGCACGCCGCCTGCAAGGCCATGCCGCGATTGAAAAAGTGTTCTTCCCCGGCCTGCCCGAGCATGAACACCATGAATTGGCCAGGCGGCAGATGCGCGGCTTCGGCGGTGTGGTGTCGGTGTATTTGAAACAAGACAGCCGCGAGGCCGCCAACCGCGTTATCCGCGCCCTGAATCTGTTTACCATGGCCGCCAGCCTCGGCGGCGTGGAAAGCCTGGTCAACCACAGCGCCAGCCAGTCGCACAACGGCATGAGCCCGGAAGTGCGCGCCCGCTTGGGTATCCGCGAAGGTCTGCTGCGTTTTTCGGTGGGCATTGAAGATATTGAAGATATTTGGGCGGATATTGATCAAGCCTTGAATACTTTGTTGTAATGAAAAAACTTTTTCAGGCAGCCTGAGACCTTATGTGCTACCACAAACATAAAACCGACGTCATTCCCGCGTACGCGGGAATCCATGGTTAAACTTAAGAAACCACTATAAAACAATGGATTCATAAACAGACAGATGGATTCCCGCATACGCGGGAATGACGGCAGTTAAGATTTTAGGCTGCCTGAAAAGAGATACATGGGAACAAAACAATGACGGCCTTGACCCGCACCCGCACATGGATGCTGTGCCTGAGCCTGATGCTGCCGGTGAGCGCGCTACAGGCACAGACAGCCGCTGTGGCCGATATTGTGCGCGACATCCGTGCCGAAAAATCCGCCACCGACCGCATTGCCGTGATGCAGGTGCACAAGGAAGCATTGGACCGCAGCACCGAAGGCGGCGAGCGGCGCTACTACCGCCATGAAGGCCGCCTGAAAAAAGTCATCGAAGAAGACTATGGCGAGCAATACCGCCAATATCGGGAATACTATATCCGCCGCGGGCAAATTTATTTTGCCTACACCGTGCACACCCTGTACAACGCGCCCTACTACCTCACGCGCGAGTCCGACCCGCAAGGCGAATTTACGGAATATTTCGACCCCAAAAAATCGGTGGTCACCACACAGCGCCATTACTTCGACCCGCAAGGCCGTCTGGTGCGCCATATCGACGGCACCGGCCGCATCATGGACGGCGCGGCACATTTGCAGGAAGAAGCGCACCGCTTTAACAAAGAATTGAGTTTTAACCCCGCTGCAAGTGAGTATAGCCGAACCAAATAAGAATGAGACAAGGCAGCAAAAAAGCCGCGAGCGCAGCGAAGTCCCGTGGGACAGACAGTACAGGTAGTACGACAAGGCGCAGCAACGCCGTATCATTCTTATTTGGCATGGCTATAAATACTTTTCAGGCAGCCTGAAACACCCCCGCACATGAACCGCATACACACCCATTACGATTGCCTCAACGTCGCCCCCACCGCTTCCGAAGCGGTGATTCGCGCCGCCTACCGCGCGCTGTCGCAGCAATACCACCCCGACCGCAATCCCGGCGCCGAAGCCCATCAGATGATGAGCAATATCAACCAAGCCTATGCCGTGCTGTCCGACCCGGCCCAACGCCGCGCCTACGATGCCTGGCTGGCCGAGCAGCAACAACGCCAGGCCGCTGCGGCCGCACCGGTACCGCCCTCACATGCCGCCGAAGTCAAACGCATCGCCACCCAAGGCCACCGCCGCAAACACGCCTGGCTGCAATGGGTGGGCATGGGCGCCGTGGTCGGCCTGCTGGTGGGCGGCTGGTGGTGGTGGCAGCAGCAACAGCCTGTGCCGGAAGTGCCGGCAGCCACCGAAGCTCCGGCGCTCTCCCCCGGTTTCGCCCCCAACAACCAACCCCTGCCCGCGGTTAAAGGCTATGTGCCCGGCTATCCCATTTTGCGCCAACAGGGCGGCAATGTGGTTAATGTGGACAACAGCGCCCTGCCCAGCGGCGTGTTCGCGCAGATTTACGAATTGCACAACGGCAAGCTCACCGCCATCCGCTCGTTTTACATTCCCGCCGGTGAAAGTTTTGAGGTGGAAAACATCGGCGACGGCGATTTCAGCCTGCATTACCGCCGCGTCGATACCGGCCAGTGGCAGATCAGCGACCCGTGGCAGATTAAAAATTCCGAACGCAGCAAGCAGTACCGTCAGATTGATGTGATGCTGTAATGCGGCGTCCCATTGCCGCCCCTATTTTTTAGCAGCCCGATTATGCTCAAACGCATTCTAGACATTCTTATCTCCGCCACTGCGCTGGTTCTGCTGTCTCCTGTGTATGCCTATATCGCCTATCAGGTAAAAAAGAACCTGGGCACACCGGTTTTGTTCCGCCAAACCCGGCCTGGCCGCTACGGCAAGCCTTTTCAAATGGTGAAATTCCGCACCATGAAAGATGCGTGGGATGAAAACGGCCATCCTTTGCCCGACAGCGAACGCCTGACGCCTTTCGGTCAAATGCTGCGTGCCAGCAGCTTGGACGAGCTGCCTGAATTGTGGAATGTGTTAAAAGGCGAAATGAGCCTGGTAGGCCCCCGGCCTTTGCTGATGGAGTATCTGCCGCTTTACAGCGAACAGCAGGCCAAACGCCATCTTGTCCGCCCCGGCATTACCGGACATGCCCAAGTCAACGGCAGAAATGCCATCGGCTGGGCGCAAAAATTCGAGCTGGACACTTGGTATGTGGAAAACCGGTCTTTATGGCTCGACCTGCAGATTCTGCTGAAAACCGTCCACAAAGTGATTGCAAGGGCAGACATCCATTCGGCCGGTGAAGCCACCATGTCCAAATTTACCGGCAACGAGCCCGATGCCGTTTATGCGGTGTATGGTGCTGCCGGCTGCGGCAGAAGCCTGATGCCCGTCGCACGTGCCTGCCTGGCACAGACAGACCCCTATGCCCGGCTGTATTTTATTGACGACTCGCTCACCGGCGAAGCCGAAATAAACGACCATAAAGCACTGAATTACAACGACTTCCTGTCCTTACCCCACACCCAAAAACATGTCCTCATTGCCATTGCCAACAGCCGGATCCGTGCCGCCATTGCAGAAAAACTGCAATTGGACGGCATCCGGCTCTGGTCAGTCATCGCAGATGAGGCTTTGCTGATGGATGATGTCGAAATCGGTGCAGGCGCGGCCATCAGTCCCTTTGTCACCATAGGCTCCAATGTTAAAATCGGCCGCGCTTTTCATGCCAATCTGTACAGTTATGCAGAACACGATTGTGTGATTGGCGATTATGTCACCTTCGCCCCCGGCGTCCAATGCAACGGCAATGTCCGTATTGGTGACCATGCCTACATCGGCGCCGCTGCCGTAATCAAGCAAGGCACCCCCGATCAGCCCTTGCTGATTGGTGAAGGCGCCGTGATCGGCATGGGCGCCGTGGTGACCAAAAACGTAGCCCCCGGCATCACCGTGGCGGGCAATCCTGCCCGCCCGCTGACCCAAACACAGACCAACAAGGCATAAATATGCTCAATACCCCGTTCGCACCCTGGCCCTCCTTTACCCAAGAAGAAGCCGATGCCGTTGCCCAAACCCTGTTATCCAATCAGGTCAATTATTGGACCGGCCAAGAGTGCCGCCTGTTTGAACAAGAATTTGCCGCCTTTGTCCAAACACAGTACGCCGTCTGCCTGGCCAACGGTACGGTTGCCTTGGATCTGGCTTTAAAGGCACTCGATATCGGCCCCGGGGATGATGTGGTGGTCACCCCGCGTACCTTTCTGGCCTCGGTCAGCGCCATTGTCAATGCCGGTGCCAATCCGGTTTTTGCCGATGTCGAGCCCGATTCCCAAAACATTTCCCGCCGCACCATCGAAGCCGTGCTGACACCCCGCACCAAGGCCGTTATTTGCGTGCATTTGGCCGGTTGGATGTGCGATATGGATCCCATTATGGCGTTGGCGCAAGAGTGCGGCCTGTACGTTATCGAAGACTGTGCCCAGGCGCACGGTGCCATGTACAAAGGCCGTTCTGCCGGCTCCATCGGCCACATCGGTGCCTGGTCTTTTTGTCAGGACAAAATTATGACCACCGGCGGTGAAGGCGGCATGGTGACCACCAATAATGAGGTGCTGTGGCAAAAAATGTGGTCTTATAAAGACCACGGTAAAAGTTTTGATGCGGTTTATAAAGCGCAGCATCCGCCCGGTTTCCGCTGGCTGCACCACGCCTTCGGTACCAACTGGCGGATGACTGAAATGCAGGCCGTTATCGGACGCATCCAGTTAAAACGCATGCCCGGGTGGACCCAACAACGCAACCGCCACATGGCGCAGATTCTGTCTGAATGTGCAAATACGCCCTATTTTACGGTGCATACCCCGTCAGCGGATTATGTGCATGCGGCCTATAAATGTTATGTACAGGTCAATATCGACGCCCTGCCGGAAGGTTGGAGCCGGGACACAATCATGCAGGCCGTCAATCAATTGGGTGTTCCGTGTTACAGCGGTTCGTGTTCGGAGGTCTATCTGGAGCGTGCTTTTGACCATACCCCCTGGCGGCCGCAACAACGTCTGCCCAACGCACGACTGCTGGGGGAAAACAGCCTGATGTTTCTGGTGCACCCCACACTTACTCCGGAAGACATGGACAAAACCTGCCATGCCATCCGCAGCGTTATCGGTCAAATCGGCAATACTGCTGCCTGATCGCCGGAATAATCTTCACCTTCTTGCCCCCAGTTGAACGTAATCATGTTTGATTATCTGATAGGCTTGTCAAGGCCGATAAAACGGACAATCACCCTGGCAATTGATATTGTCATTATCGGTATTGCCTATTTCGGTGCGTTTGCGCTGCGCTACGACAGCAACCACACACTGTATTCGGCACCCCACTGGCTTGTGTTTGTGATACTGCTACCCGTGACGCTCTTGGTGTTCATCAGACTGGGGCTGTATCGTGCCGTCTTGCGGTTTATCACCACCCGAATCTTGATCACCGTCCTTATCGGCACTTTGGTTTCCAGCGTTTTTCTGCTGTTGACCGCCTATATGCTGCAAGTGTTTCTGCCCCGCAGCATCCCCATACTCTATTTTATTTTACTGACCGTCGCCATTGCCGGCGTCCGCCTGCTGTTCAAAGCCCTCATCACCCTCGACCGCGACGATAAAGACAATGTAATCATTTATGGCGCCGGCTATTCGGGACGGCAATTGCTGACCGCACTCAATCAAATGCAGAGCTATTCCGCCGTCGCCTTTGTCGATGACGACCGCAAACTGCAAAAAGCCGTGCTGCACGGTATCCGGGTGTACAGCCCCGATGCACTGCCCCGCCTGATTGAAAAGCATCAGGTGCAAAAAATCCTGCTGGCCATTCCCAGCGCCCCCGGCAGTGTCCGCAAAAAAATCATCAACACCCTGGCGCCCCTGTCATGCGAGGTACTCTCCGTGCCCGGCATGGAAGACATCATTACCGGCAAGGCCCAGCTCACCACCTTAAACCGTGTTTCCATTGATGACCTGCTGGGACGGGAAGCGGTCAAACCGGTGTCGGCGCTTTTGTCTGCCAATATCAGCGGCAAAGTCGTCATGGTCACCGGTGCCGGCGGCTCCATCGGTTCGGAACTGTGCCGCCAGATTATTTTGCAAGCACCCCAAGCGCTGGTTTTGTTTGAGTTAAACGAATTCGGGCTGTATTCGATTGAGTCGGAATTGCGCGCGTGGGCTCAAAAAAATCAGGCAGACATCCGCATTATGCCCATCTTGGGCTCTGTCCAAAACCGTGATTATCTCTTTGAAGTCATGCGCGCCTTCAAAGTGGAAACCATTTATCATGCCGCCGCCTACAAACATGTGCCCTTGGTGGAATACAATGTGGTGGAGGGTGTGCGCAACAATATTTTCGGCACCCTCAACAGTGCCCTGGCCGCCATCGATGCCGGCGTGGAAACCTTTGTACTGATTTCAACCGATAAAGCCGTCCGCCCCACCAATACCATGGGCACCACCAAGCGGGTGGCCGAACTGGTTTTGCAGGCGCTGGCCGAAAAACAGTCGGCAACACGTTTTTGCATGGTCCGCTTCGGTAATGTATTGGGCTCTTCAGGCTCGGTTGTGCCCCTGTTTACCCGACAAATCCAACAAGGCGGCCCGATTACACTGACCCATCCCGAAATCACCCGTTACTTCATGACCATTCCCGAAGCTTCGCAACTGGTTATTCAGGCAGGCGCCATGGGCAAAGGCGGCGACGTGTTTGTATTGGATATGGGAGAGTCGGTCAAAATTATCGATCTGGCCCGCCGAATGATTCAGTTGAGCGGACTGACCGAAAAAAACCGACACAATGAAAACGGCGATATTGAAATTAAAATCAGCGGCTTGAGACCCGGAGAAAAGCTTTATGAGGAGCTTTTGATAGGCAATAATGTCCAAAAAACCACACATCCCCGCATCATGACTGCCCAGGAAAACAGGCTGGAGTGGGACGTATTGGCCACCGAACTGGACAAACTGAATACCGCCTGCCGGCATTATGATGTGGCACAAATCCACGCCATACTGCTGTCGCTGCCCGCAGGTTTTACCCCGGTAAGCGATATTTGCGACCTCACTTGGCGCAAACGCCACTGCGGATAAAATAGGCTCACGCAGATTGTTTTGTTTTCAGGCAGCCTGTTTACATACTCAAGGCTGCCTGAAAACCCTCACACACATAACAGGAAACACCATGAGCGCTTCCCCCGAAGCCAAATTCACCGAAGAGACCGTACTGTGGGTCAAACGGCATACGCCCAAGCTGATGACTTTTGCCATCACCCGCCCCGAAGCCTACCGCTTTGCCGCCGGACAATTTTCCCGCCTCGGCTTTCGCGACGGCGAAGGCTTTTTGTGGCGGGCCTATTCCGTGGTTTCCGCCGAATACGCCGACACCCTTGAATACTTTGTGGTGCTGATTGAAAACGGCCCCATGAGCGCCCGTTTTGCCGACTTGCAAGCCGGTGACACGCTGTTGCTGGACAAAACCGCCACCGGCTTTCTGCTGCCGGAGCGCTTTGCCGACGGCCGCGATTTGGTCATGCTCAGCACCGGTTCCGGCATTGCACCGTTTTTGTCTGTCATCCAGCAGCCGGCGCTGTGGCAGCGTTTCGAGCGGCTGGCGCTGGTGCATTCGGTGTCCTACGCCGACGAATTGATTTTTGCCGACGATATGGCACGCCTGGCCGAACATCCGCTGGTGGGCGATTACCACAGCCGCTTCACCTTCCAGCCGGTACTCACCCGTGCGCACGCCGCCGGTGCTCTGGACAAACGCCTGCCTGAATTGTTACGCAACGGCGAATTGGCCGCCGCGCTGAATATGGAATTCAGTCCCGAACACACCCGCTTTATGCTGTGCGGCAACCCGGCCATGGTCAAAGACACTTTCCAAGCCCTGCTGGAACTCGGCTTTGCCATGCACCGCAATAAAATTCCGGGGCAGATTATTATGGAAAACGGCTTCTAAACCCTGAGACCTTTGCAAAACCCCCATCTGCGGCGCATTTCTGCGTTGTGCGCTGCTCGCTCGCTTGCCTATCTACTTGATATGTCTGCGCTCGCTGTGCTGCTACGCCTTGAACTGCATCCACATCTGGAGGTTTTGCAAAGGTCTCCCTATATTCCTGAGGCTGCCTGAAACCACAAACCGCCGTCTGGAAAACGGCGGTTTTTTTGTGCAGAAGCGGTATAGAACGGCAAACTTCAGTTACCTGCATCCTCGGTTTCGGTGCCTGTATCTGTTTCCTGCGCCAAGGCCGGCAATTCCGGCAATACCAGCTCGCCCAGTTCGGTGAGCGGCGGCAGTTGGTTCAAATCTGCCAATTGCAAATCGCTCAGAAACGCTGCCGTGGTCGCCCACAGTGACGGCCGGCCGATGGAATCGCGCTGGCCGATCACTTCAATCCAACCGCGCTCCTGCAAAGTCTGCATCACGTTTTGCGACACCGCCACCCCGCGGATGGCCTCGATATCGCTGCGGGTTACCGGCTGCTGATAGGCAATAATGGCCAGTGTTTCCATAACCGCACGCGAATAACGCGGGGTACGCTGCTCCTGCAGACTGCCCAAACGGGCAAATGCCTGTTCGGCTACCTGAAAACGCCAGCCCTCATGGGTATGCACCAATTGCAGCGCCCGATTCTGCCAGCGGCTTTTCAACAGTGCCAGTACATCGATTAATTTGTCTTGCGACAAGGCCGGTTCGCACAATTGGCGCAAAGCCTTTTCACTCAAGGGCTCGGTTTGGGTCAGCAAAGCGGCCTCAATCAGGGCATCGGGAGACAGGTTCGGATTCATGATGTTGCGGCTTGGTTGATACACATCGTTCAGGCTGCCTGAACAGCCTGATCATTCATCGTGCCATAGGGCAAAGCCCTGAGCCTGTGCCCATGCGGCCTGATCGGCGGCAATGGTAAACACATTCACGCTGCCGGTGGCACCCCCGCAGACGGCCGGAAAGGCCATACCGCGCAAATGGTCTTTGCGGGCGGCATAGACACGGATGCCGGCATTTTCCAGCACACGCTGCATGAGCTGCGGGCTGGTAGCGCCTTCCGTTTCACACTGGCGGCTGCCGTCGCTGCGGTATACCTGCACGCGGGCATCGGTAGCAGGTGCAGTATGGGCGCAGGCAGCCAGCATGGCGGTACCCAACAATAACATTATTTTTTTCATCGTTTTATCCTTCCAAAATAAAAGCTCTGCTTTTCAGGCTGCCTGAAACATCAGGACGAACGCTCGGTCTTGCGCGCTTCGCGTGCGGCTTTGAGTTCGGCTTCTTTCTGGCGTGCTTTTTTCAGCCAGCCTTCCCATTGCTGCGGGGTTTCCAAAGTGATGCGGCCGATGTGGCCGTCGCGGAAATCGGTGAGCACGTTTTCGGCGGCTTTCTGGTAATTGATGCGCCCGCCGGACAAGACTGCGCCGCGCCGTTTGGCCACCCATTCCAGCCAGTCGTTGTCCAGCCAGTGGCTGGAAGGGTCTTTGTCGGCCTGATAACGGGCCTGCAACAGCGGCAGGTAATGGCGGCGCAGATAGTCCAAGAGTTCCAGCGCCACTTCTTCTTCGTCCAAGGCATTGCGGCCGACGGCGCCGCTGGCGGCCAGATTGTAGCCGCTCTCTTCGACGATGATTTTCGGCCACAGCATGCCGGGGGTGTCGTAAAGCCAGAAATCGTCGGCCAGAAACAGGCGCTGCTCGGCCTTGGTGATGCCGGGCTCGTTGCCGGTTTTGGCGGATTTTTTGCCGATCATGCCGTTAATCAGCGTGGATTTGCCCACATTGGGAATGCCGCAAATCAGCACGCGCAGGGGTTTGTCGATGCCGCTGCGCTGCGGCACGAGTTCGCGGCAGGCGCGGGTGATTTTGGCGGTGGCGGCATTATCGGAAGCATCCAGCGCCAGCGCGCGGGTGTCGCTGAGGGCATTGTAATGTGCCAGCCATACGGTGGTACGTTCGGGGTCGGCCAAATCTTGTTTGTTGAGAATTTTCAGCTTGGGCTTGCCCTTGGCCAATTGCGCCAGCAAGGGGTTTTCGCTGGACGCAGGCAGACGGGCGTCCAGCATTTCGATGACCATGTCCACACTTTTGAGCCGTTCGGCAATGGCCTTTTTGGCCTTGTTCATGTGTCCGGGAAACCATTGGATGGCCATGAAAATCCTTTATATCGTGTGTTGCAGGCTGCCTGAAAAGCAGTTGTAGGTCGGGCATTGATGCCCGACATTTCCGGTGTTGTTAATGATGTGATGTGCAGTTGCGTAGGTTGGGTTGAAAACCCAACACAGGATTATAAAGTGAAGACTGTTGGGTCTGCGACCCAAGCTACAGCTAAAAGTTAGTAGGTCGGCTCTCCGAGCCGACACGCCCGAACGCCAAAGTCGGCTCGGAGAGCCGACCTACGGCGGTGACAGATCCTGCGACTTAAGCGCAGGATGACAACGCACTTCAGGCAGCCTGATGCAGCTGCCGGTGCCGCACCAGCACCGAATAGGCAGACAGCCGCTGTGCCAGTGCTTCCACAATATATACCGAGCGGTGCTGGCCGCCGGTGCAGCCGATGCCGATATTGACATAGCTGCGGCTCTCTTCGTGCATCTGCGGCAGCCAGCGCTGCAAAAAGCCGTCGATGTCGTCCACCATCTGCCCCATGCGCGGCTGGGCGGCGAAGAAGTCCTTAATCGGCTCGTCCAAACCGGTAAACGGCCGCAGCGCCGGGTCGTAGAAGGGATTGGGCAGGAAACGCACGTCGAAAACAAAATCCATATTCACCGGTGCGCCGTATTTGAAGCCGAAAGACTCCAGTACGATTTGCAAAGCCACGCGCGGCAGGCCCAGCCATTGCTGCACGCGCTGGCGCAGCTGTTGGGCGCTCAAGAGCGAGGTGTCGAGCACATAGGCCGCTTCCTGCACCGGTTGCAGATAGCGGCGCTCGTGCGTCAGGCTCTCCAACAGGGTTTTGTGTTCGTGCGCCAAGGGGTGGGAGCGGCGGGTTTCGGAAAAGCGGCGCAACAACACACTGTCTTCAGCAGTGAGGAACAAGATGTCCAATTCGTGCCCTTCGGCGCGCAAATCGGCGACAAAACGCTGCAAATCCTGCAAACGAAAACGTGAGCGGATGTCCACGCTCACGCCCAAACGGTCGGTCTTGCCGCCCTGCCGGTAATGCGCCACCAAATCGGGCAGCATCTCCACCGGCAGATTGTCCACGCAGACAAAGCCCACGTCTTCCAACAGCCGCAGGGCGATGGATTTGCCCGAGCCGGAAAGACCGCTAATCAAGACTATCTTCATGATTGCCCGCTTCCTGTTTCAATACCGCCTGATGGCGCTCCAAAAATTCCTTGGTGCTGTCTTTGCCGCGCATTTGCAAAATATAGTTGCGCACCGCCGCTTCCACCAACACCGCCAGGTTGCGGCCCACCGCCACCGGCAGGGTGACGGAGCGGATGGCCACATTGAGAATGCCTTCGGTTTCGCTCTGTATGCTCAGGCGGTCGAGCTTCTGCATGTATTCGTCGTCGGCGGTGACCAGATTGATGATGAGTTTGAGCGGCTTTTTCGGCCGCACCGCGGTTTCGCCGAAGATGGCGCGGATATTGAGCACGCCGAGGCCGCGCACTTCGAGAAAATCGCGCAACAGCGGCGGGCAGCGCCCTTCCAGGGTTTCCGGGCCGGTGCGGTACAGCTCCACCGCATCGTCCGCCACCAGGCCGTGGCCGCGCGAAATCAGTTCCAGCGCCAATTCGCTTTTGCCCAAGCCGGACTGACCGGTAATCAGCACGCCCACTTCAAACACATCCAGAAACACGCCGTGTTTCACCGTGGACGAAGCCAGCACGCGCTGCAAATAAATGCGCAGCACGTCCATCAAAAACGGGCTTTCGGTTTTGGAGGTGAGCAACGGCACGTTGTGGGTGTGGCAGTAGTCCCTGAGCATATAGGGCACAGGCAGGTCGTTGGCGACGATGACCACCGCCATGGTGAGCTCGAACAATTCGTCGAAACTGGCTTTGACCTCGCCCGACTCCATGCGGTTGAGGTAGGCCACTTCGGAGACCCCCAACACCTGAACCTGGTTGGGGTGGATGAAATTCAGATGCCCCACCAGCGCCAGCACCGGTTTGTCGGCATCCACGCTGATGCGGTTGTCGGCACCGGCGGTACCGGCAGACCAGGCCAGTTGCAGCTTGGTCTGATTGTCTTGGTAGAGGCGGCGGACCGAGATGCTGGGCATAAGACAGCCTTAACTTGCGGTGAGGATGGCGTGCGCCTCGGCCGGGGTTTGCGCCGCCAGCAGGGCTTCGCGTACGCTTTTCACCGAAAATTTGCCCGCCAGTTCGGAGAGGATCTCCAAATGGCCGCCGGGCGCGTTTTCCGGCACCAGCAGCACAAACACCAGCGATACCGGCTTGCCGTCCGGCGCGTCAAACGACACCGGCTCTTTCACTCGGATAAAGGCGGCAATGGTTTGCTTGACTGCGGCATGGCGGCCGTGGGGAATGGCCACGCCCTGGCCCAAGCCGGTGGTACCCAGTTTTTCACGGGCAAACAGGCACTCGAACACATCGGCACGGCCCAGACCGGCCTCGTTTTCCAGCAACAGGCCGGCCTGCTCGAAAATGCGTTTTTTGCTGCCCACATCCAAATCCAGCACAATGTGCTGTAAGGGCAGAATATCAGCAATCAGACTCATAACTTAAGGTCTCGTTGTCGGGGTGCGCCCGGCATCAACCAAGGGCGCAAAACGGGGCAAATTGTAAACCCGGCACTACGGAATAACAAACACTTTAACACAGCCGCCTGTCTGTACAAGTATGCCTGCACGCTTTCAGGCTGCCTGAAAACATTTGTTTTCACAGCCATAAAAAATGCAGCCACAGGCCGACAAACAGCGCACAGCCGATGCGGTTGTTGCGCAAAAAGGTGGCGAAACACTGCTGCCGGTCGCGCCCCTGAATGGCTGCATACTGCTTGTACTGCCAATAGGCCACACAGAATAGCGCCAGCCAATACGGCCAGCCCGCATCAATCAGGCAGCCCAGCCAGGCCATCAGCAGGGTAAAACCGGCATGGCACACCATCACCAAAGTCACTGCGTGACGACCGAAGGTGAGCGCGGAAGTGCGGATGCCGATTTTGACATCGTCTTCAGCATCTGCGAGTGCATAAATGGTGTCGTAGGCCAGCGTCCACAATACATTGGCGGCAAACACCAGCCATGCCAAGGGCGGCACTTCGTCTTGCACCGCCGCAAAAGCCATGGGAATGCCGAAGGAGAACGCCAGTCCCAGATAAAACTGCGGCACCGGAAAAAAGCGTTTGGTAAAGGGATAAGTCACCGCCAGAAACAGCGCCGGCAAACTCATCAGCCAGGTAAGGCGGTTGAGCGGCAGCAGACACAAGGCCGCCAGCAGGCACAGCACGGCGGTCAATATCTTGGCCTCGGCTTCGCTCACCTCACCGGCGGCAAAGGGGCGGTTTTTGGTGCGCTCCACCGCGCCGTCGAAATGGCGGTCGGCATAATCGTTGACCACGCAACCGGCGCTGCGCATCAAAAAAGTGCCGATGACAAAAGCGGCCAGTATCGGCCACAGCGGCGTGCCCTCGGCGGCCAGCCACAGCGCCCACAAAGTGGGCCACAGCAACAGCAAGGTGCCGATGGGTTTGTCGGCACGCATCAGGCGCAGATAAACCGACAGTCGCTCGCGGGCGAATTGGGCGGGGGTGGTGAGTATCATGGGGTGCTTAGCAGAAAATCGTCCAGCGCGGGCAGAAACGCCTCGCTCAGCAGCAAGGGCGCGCCGTGCCAGTCGAAACGCGAACGGCGCAGCCATACGGCTTGGGCTTCACCGCTGTCCGGCCATACGGCACAGGTGTAATCGAAGGGGGTGCGTTGCAGCGGCAGGCTGCCGTCGAACAGGCGTGCGCCCAGCGATTGGGTGCCGCAGTCCAGCACTTCGCGCCACTCGGCCGCTTCCGGCGCACACACGCTGCGCGCCCACACCACCGGCGTATTGTCCAGGCACAGCAAAACTTCGCGCCCGTACACCGCACCGGCAGCCAAGCCCAAGGCTCCGGCCTCGTGCGTCCGCCACGGCATATCGCCCAAGCCCAACAGGCGCACCGAAAACACCGCCTGCAAACGGCTCAGCGCCGCGGTCAGCGAGTTGGCCGTCATCAGCGCGGCCAGCTCAGGCCGGGTTGCGCTCAGCTCGGCGGGCAAAATGGTGTGCCAAACGGGGTTTTCGCTCATTATCATGGCAGACTGGGTGGGAAAGGCGCTATTTTAACGCTGCCACTGCCGCTCAGGAAGTAAAAACTGCTTTTCGTTACCCCGCCCCGCCGCCCCAAAGCGCGCCAAAAACGGGTAAAATGTGCGCTCTTTCATCCACACCGCCAAGCAAGGACACCCTATGGGCATCGACTTCTTTATCAGCGCCCCCATCCTGATTTTCCTCGCCATTGCCGTTTTCGGCTTCAAGGCTTTTGCCGTGGTGCCGCAACAGGAAGCGTTTATCGTTGAGCGCTGGGGCCGTTACCACAAAACCCTCACCCCCGGCCTGCGCTGGCTGGTGCCGTTTATGGACCGCATCGCCTACAAGCACACCCTCAAAGAAATCCCGCTGGATGTACCGAGCCAGGTGTGTATTACCCGCGACAACACCCAGCTCACCGTGGACGGCATTATTTATTTCCAAGTCACCGACCCGCAGCTGGCTTCTTACGGCTCCAGCAATTATGTGCTGGCCATCACCCAGCTGGCGCAAACCACCCTGCGTTCGGTCATCGGCCGCATGGAACTGGACAAAACCTTTGAAGAGCGCGACGACATCAACCGCACCGTGGTTTCCGCCCTCGACGAGGCGGCGGTGTCTTGGGGCGTAAAAGTCTTGCGCTACGAAATTAAAGACCTGGTGCCGCCGCAAGAAATTCTGCGTGCCATGCAGGCGCAAATCACCGCCGAACGCGAAAAACGCGCGCGCATTGCCCAATCCGAAGGTGTGAAACAGGAACAAATCAACCTCGCCAGCGGCCAGCGCGAAGCGGACATCAAAAAGTCCGAAGGTGAGGCGCAGGCGGTAATGAACCAGTCGCAAGGCGACAAAGTGGCGCAAATCAACCGTGCCGAAGGCGAGGCGCAAGCCCTGCGCCTGGTGGCCGAAGCCAGCGCCGACGCCATCCGCATCGTGGCCGATGCCATCCGCACACCCGGCGGCCAGGAAGCGGTGAATCTGAAAGTGGCCGAGCAGTATGTGGAAGCCTTTGCCAAATTGGCCAAGGAAGGCAATACCCTGATTATGCCCGCCAATGTGGCCGACTTGGGTGGTCTCATCAGTGCCGGTTTGCAGATTGCCAAAGGGCAGAGCAACCCGCCGCGCTGATATGGCTGTATGAAAGGCTGCCTGAAACTTTTTCAGGCAGCCTTTAAGTGCTTTCTACTACCGTAGGTGGGCTCTCCGAGCCGACACACAAAAAATACCCGCTTTCAGGCAGCCTGATTGCGACCACCAGCATTAAAGAGAGAACCATGGCCGACGATGCGCCACCCTTTGATTACGATGCCGCCCTGCAAGCCTGTTTGGCGGCGCAAAAAGGCACCATAGCCCGGCATCTGCTCGCCAACGGCGAAAAAGTGTGGGTGCGCCGTGCCGGAGCGCGCAATCCGGCCTGGCGTTACCGCGTGCTCGGCAGTGTGGCCAAGCTGCTCAATCTCGGTGTGCTCACTCCGGTGCCGAACTTGGGCGGTGAAGCGGGTATCCGCACAGAGGCTGCGCGGCTGACATCTCTGGCCGCCGCCGGCGTTGCCGTACCGCCCTTGCTCGCCTGCAACGAAACGGCACTGATGCAGGGTGATGTCGGCGTACACAATCTGCAACACGAGTGGCATCTCGTTCAGACCGAAGGTCCGGCAGAACGCTTGCTGCAACTATGGCAGCTGGGGCTGGATGCCATTGCCGCCGTGCATACCCGCGGTCAATATTTAAGCCAGTGTTTTGCGCGCAATATGATGTATAACACAATCGAACCGCACATCGTATTTATCGATTTTGAAGACGACCCCGGCCAAGTGATGCCGCTCGCTCTGTGTCAGGCGCGCGACTGGTTGTGCTATCTGCAGTCGGGTGCACGCTTTATGGAAAACGGCCATATTGCACAACAAGCCGCCCAAGCCTGGCAACACACCTTAGCCCAAGAAGACCCTGCCGTGCGCGCACCGGTAGCGCAGGCCCTGCGCCGTTTGCGTCCGCTGCGCCATTTGCAAGCCGGTTTCTGGGGCAACGATACTTTACGCTTGGCTGCTATGGCGCGGCTGGGCCATATTTAACATATCCAATTAACAATGTCCAAAAGGAACACCATGAGCACTCCGCAAAGCACCGTCTTACCCGAAAATATGAGCGCCTGCATCGTGATTGAAGCCGATGTGACCGCAGGCCGCCTGGCCGATGTAGCCCAAACCTGCCGCCAATTGGCTGCCCTCTTGGAACGCCACCGCAGCCGCCAGCCGCAGGCACACTTGGGCTTGGCTGTGGGTTTTGCCGCCGGTATCTGGCCGCAATTGCGCCGCAACGATGCCGAAGGCGCGGAAATCAAACCCTTCCGACCCCTAGGCAACGGTTTGGCCCCGGCCACCCAGCACGATATTGCCATCCACATCCAATCGCAGAGCCACGGCGCCAATATGCTGCTGGCGCTGGACGTATTGGCCGCTTTCGGCGATGCCCTGCAAGTGGCCGACGAAACCCACGGCTGCCGCCTGTTTGAAGACCGCGGCTACGACGGTTTTGTGGACGGTACCGAAAACCCGACCGATGAACAGCGCCCCCGTTACGGCGTGATTGCCGCGCCCGCCGCCGATGCCGGCGGCAGCTATCTGATGCTGCAAAAATACCGTCACGACCTCAAGCGCTGGGCCAAGCTGGATGATGCGGCGCAATCGCACATCATCGGCCGCAACAAGGCCGACGACGAAGAACTGCCCGGCGAAGCGCGTCTGCCCGGCACCCATCTGGCGCGGGTGGATTTGAAAGAAAACGGCGAGGGCCTGAAAATCATCCGCCAAAGCCTGCCCTACGGCACCGCCTCCGGCGAGCACGGCCTGCTGTTTATCGCCTATTGCGCGCGCCTGCACAATATCGAACAGCAACTGCTGAGCATGTTCGGCGAAACCGACGGCCACACCGACTTGCTGCTGGAACACCTCAGCACCGCCGTGAGCGGCAGCTATTATTTTGTGCCGTCTGAAGAGCGTTTGGCGGATTTGGCCGGATAAATCAGTTGTTTTATGGCAAACAGGCTGCCTGAAAACGTTTCAGGCAGCCTGTTTGAATGAAAAATAGGCGGTATTCAGGCCGCAGGTTGGCTCACCAAAGCCTGTAGCGATTCCGGCTGCAACAGGCGGATGTGTTTGTGTTCCACTTTAAGCCAGCCTTCCTGCTGGAAGCGCGACAGCGTGCGGCTCACGGTTTCCAGTTTCAAACCCAGATAACTGCCCAGCTCTTCGCGCGACATGCGCAGGATAAAGTCGTTGGCGGAAAAACCGCGCAATTGCAGACGTTGCGACAAATTGAGCAAAAACACCGCCAAGCGCTCCTCTGCGCGCATATTGCCGAGCATCATCATCAGGTTTTGGTCGCGCACGATTTCGCGGCTCATGAGTTTGTAGAAATAGGTGGCCATAGAGGGGACTTCGGCCACGATGCCTTCCAGATTGGCAAACGGCAGCTCGCACACCTCGCTGTCTTCCAGCGCCACCGCGTCCGAGCGGTACTGCCCGGCGTCTATGCCTTCCAGCCCCAAAAGTTCGCCGGACATAAAAAAGCCGGTTACCTGGTCGCGGCCGTCGGAATTGGCGAGCGTGGTTTTGAAAAAGCCGGTGCGCACGGCAAACAGCGACTGAAAACGCTCGCCGGTGCGAAACAGCGACTGGCCTTTTTTCACCGGACGGGTTTCCTGGATGACTTTGTCCAGGTCGGCCAGCTGCTCTGCGTCCAAGCCCGGTTGCGGGTGACACAGAAGTTGCAGCACGCAGTTGCCGCACATGCGCGGTACCGTGCACTCGGTATGCTGATGGATGATGTTGGTCATGTGTGTGCCTGAGTGTGTGAATCCTGCAATGTTTGCGCCAGCGCAAAGGCTGCAAGACCTCGGCAGTGTATCATGTTTGCCGCTTTTAATTAAGCATTGTTCACAAAACCGTTATCCGTTCGACATCCCGTTGAAAAAAATCGTCTTTTTAAAATGAATCTCACCGCCGACACCGCCGTACGCATCGAATTCGACCGCGACCTCATCGCCGCCCTGCCCGCTTCCGGGCCGCGCTACACCTCTTATCCTACCGCCGACCGCTTTTACAGCGGCTTTCAGGCAGCTGATTACAGCGCCGCGCTGCGTGCCCGCCCGGCAGACGCGCCTTTGTCGCTCTATATTCACATCCCCTTTTGCAACACCATTTGCTATTACTGCGGCTGCAATAAAATCATCACCAAAGACCAGAGCCGCGCCGACACCTATCTGCGCTATCTCGACCGCGAACTGGCTTTGCAGGCAGCGCATTGGCAGGGCAAACCGGAACTGGCGCAGCTGCATTTCGGCGGCGGCACGCCGACCTTTTTGGACGAAGCGCAACTGGCCTCCGTATTCGACAGCATCCGCCGCCATTTCACCTTGGTGCCGCACGGCGAATATTCCATCGAAATCGACCCGCGCAAGGTCAGCCGTGACACGGTGCTGTTTTTGGGGCGCCTGGGCTTTAACCGCATGAGCGTGGGCATACAGGACTTCGACCCGCGCGTGCAGGCGGCGGTCAACCGCATCCAGAGCGAGGCCGAAACCCGCACCGTCATCGAAGCCGCACGCGAAGCCGGTTTCCGCTCGGTGAGCGTGGATTTGATTTACGGCCTACCGCACCAGGACACCGCCACCATGCGGCGCACGCTGGAACAAGTGCTGAGCCTGGACCCGGACCGCCTGGCGGTGTATCACTACGCCCACCTGCCCCATTTGTTCAAACCGCAACGGCGCATCGACACCGCCGCCGTGCCCGACAGCAGCCTCAAGCTGGATATTCTGCAAAACACCGTGCATATGCTGGATGAACGCGGCTATGTGTTTATCGGCATGGACCACTTTGCCAAACCCGATGACGAATTGGCGCGCGCCTTGGAAAACGGCCGCTTGCAGCGTAATTTCCAAGGCTATTCCACCCATGCCGATTGCGATTTGGTGGCCGTGGGCGTGTCTTCCATCGGCAAAATCGACCGTGTGTACAGCCAGAACGAAAAAGACATCGATGCCTATTATGCAGCGCTGGATGCCGGCCGCCTGCCGGTGATGCGCGGCTATGTGTTAAACGACGACGATGTGCTGCGCCGCGGCCTGATTCAAGACCTGATGTGCCGCTTCGCCCTTGATTTTGCCGACTATCTGCCCGCAGACGGCAGCGCGTCTTTCCAAGAAGCGTTTGCCGCCGAATGGGCGGATTTGCAGCCCTTGGCCCAACTGGGTTTGCTGGAACTCGATGAGCACGGCCTCACCGTCACCCCCAAAGGCCGGTTCCTTATCCGCAATATCGCCATGGTGTTTGACGCCCATTTGCGCCACCGCCAAAGCAGCGTTTCGTATTCGCAAACCGTATAAAAAACGCCGCCCCGAGGGCGGCGTTGTTCTTCAGGCATTCAGGCTGCCTGAAACTTAGTTGGAACCCACTTTCAGTTTCTGCCACAGGTTCACGCTCAGTTTCTTGGCGTCGTCACCCATTTGCGGCATCACAAAACCGGCCTGCATGTCTTCCGCATTGGGGAAGATGGAGCGCACGGTCACCAGCTGCTGGTCCATTTTTTCGCGTGCCGGCATGCTGGCAGGCGCAAAGGTTACGGCATTGCCGTTTTTGGCCGCCACATCGGCATCCAGGGTGTTGTTGATGTATTTGTGGGCATTGGCCACGTTTTTGGCGTCCGCCGGAATCAGCCAGGCTTCAATCCAGAAACCCATGCCTTTGGGTGTGAGCACGTCGATGCCGACATTGCTCTTCACTTCTTCGGAGCGGGCTTTGGCCATGTTCAAATCACCGCCGTTACCGGCTGCCAGACACACATCACCGCGCGCCAGCTCATCGATGATGGAGGGGCTGAAACGCTTCACATCCGGACGGATGGCTTCCAATACCTGGGCGGCTTCTTTGATGTCGTCCAGATTGCTGCCTTTGGGGTCTTTACCCAAGTAGTTGAGCACAATGGGGAACATTTCGCTGGGGGTGTCCCACAGGGCAATGCCGCAGGATTTCAGCTTGTTGGTGTATTCGGGTTTGAACAGCAAATCCCATTCGTTTTCAGGCAGCGAGCCGCCCAACAATTCTTTGCCCTTGGCGGTGATGGCCAGGGTATTCACACCAGAGAAATACGGCACGGCGTATTGGTTGCCCGGGTCGGCCTCTTCCAGCATTTTCAAGAGTTCCGGGTCGATGTTTTTGTAGTTGGGGATGAGGTCTTTGTGTACTTTTTGGTAGGCGCCGGCATTGATTTGGCGCGGCAAAAAGGCGATGCCCGGCACCACCAGGTCGTAACCGGAATTGCCGGTCAGCACCTTGGCTTCCAGGGTTTCGTTGTTTTCGTACACATCGTAGTTGAGCTTGATGTTGTGGGCGTCGGCAAAATCGGTCACCGTGCTCTCGTCCACATAGTTGGACCAGTTATAGATATTGAGGCTGTCGGTTTCCGGCAGGCTCACGGCGGCGGTGTCGCTGGCACCTTCGGCAGAAGCGGCCGGGGTTTGCGAAGCGGCCGGCGCGGCGGCATTATTGCTGCCGCCGCAGGCGGTTAAGGCCAGGCCGAGGCAGGCGGACATCAGAAGCTGGGCTTTGGTCATGAGTACTCATCCCTTGAGGTTGATTAACATAAAAACAGTGCGCTCTTTTGCACCGCAAAATCCGAATTTTAGGCGGCTGCGCCCATCTGTGCAAGCGGCTGTATATAATTAAAAGCTGCCTGAAAACAAAAGTGCTTTCAGGCAGCCTCAAATCATGAATATTCAAATATTTATTGCAGCAGTTCCGCCGGTACGGCACACACCGGAATCGGCTGGATTTTGTGCTGCATCTGGCGGTTAAGGTGGTCGTAGATTTCAAATACCTCGCGCTCGCGGCCGCTGAAGTCGTCGGCGGTTTTGCTGCCGTGTACGCTCATGGCCCATTCCAGCTCGGCATAGCTGGCGCCCATTTGTTCTTCGTCGGTGCGGTCGGTATCCCACAAACCGTCGGTGGGCGCGGCTTCGCGGATGCTCGCGGCCACATCCAAGGCTTCGGCCAATTGGTAGACCTGGCTTTTGAGCAAGTCGGCAATCGGGCTGATGTCCACGCCGCCGTCACCATATTTGGTGAAAAAGCCCACGCCGAAATCTTCTATCTTGTTGCCGGTGCCGGTGACCAACAAATTGTGCAGCTGGGCATGGTAGTAAAGGGTAAGCATGCGGAAACGGCTGCGGGTATTGGCCAGCGCCAGTTTTTCATTGGGCAGGTTGCGGTCGTCCATATCCAGTTCCATCTGGAAGGTGTTGAACACCTGGGTCAGGTCGATGCGTTGGCTGACCACATTGTCAAACTGGCTTTTCAATGCACTGATATGCTCTTTGGCACGCGCCACCTGGTCGGCTTTTTGGCGGATGGGCATGTCCAACAGCAGGGTTTTCAAGCCGGTGCGTGCCGCCAGGGCGGACACCACGGCGGAGTCTACGCCGCCGGAAATACCGATGGCAAAGCCCTGCATACCGCTTTGTTCGGCATAATTTTTGAGCCATTGGACGATATGGTCGATGACTGCCTGTGTTTGCATAATTTCCTCACGAAATAAAGGAGATGTGTTAAAAGCCCTGCACCCAAACCGAAACGGCGGGCACTTATGCGCCCACCGCAAAGCCGGTGTCTGGTTGTGGTTTATCGTTATGTTTGCTGCTGCCGATAACGCAACATTGAGAGCCCGCCGGATGGGATGCTGCCGGGTCTGTTGTTCTTGTAAATATAAAGCAAGACAGGCCGTGCCTGTCATTGCGGCAGATTATACGCTAAAATACGCACCGTTTGACAAGACACCCCTGCCCGCCTTATGCGCACCCCGCCGCCCGAAGAAATCCGCCTGCATCCCGAACGCAATGCGCTCACCCTGGCCTACGGCACACAGCATTACACCCTCTCGGCCGAATTCTTGCGCGTACACTCGCCCAGCGCCGAAGTGCGCGGCCATGGCAAGCCGGTTTTGCAGACCGGCAAACGTAAGGTCTTGATTAAGGATTTATTACCCGCCGGCAATTACGCCCTGAAGATTGTGTTTGACGACGGCCACGACAGCGGTTTGTACGACTGGGATTATCTCTACCGCCTGGCCACGGAACACGATGCGCTGTGGCAAGACTATCTGGCGCAACTGGCGGCAGCAGGCGGCAGCCGCGACTGAGTTCCGCCATGCAATGCAAATATTTTTCATTATCTTTGCATAATTTTAAAATTTCCTGACACAAAGACAGCACTATGAGCGACAAGCAAACCCATTTCGGCTACCAAACCGTCAACGAAGACGAAAAAGCCGACAAAGTGGCAGAAGTCTTCCACTCCGTGGCGCAGAAATACGACATCATGAACGATGTGATGTCCGCCGGTCTGCACCGTGTGTGGAAGCATTTCACCATCAATACCGCGCGCCTGAAAAAAGGCGACAAAGTGCTGGACATTGCCGGCGGCACCGGCGATTTGTCGCGCGGCTGGGCCAAACGGGTCGGCAAAGAGGGCGAAGTCTGGCTCACCGACATCAATTCCTCCATGCTCACCGTCGGCCGCGACCGCCTGCTCAACGAAGGTCTGATTCTGCCGGTGGCGCAATGCGATGCCGAAAAACTGCCCTTCCCGGACAATTATTTCAATCTGGTGTCGGTGGCCTTCGGCCTGCGCAATATGACCCACAAAGAAGCGGCGCTGACGGAAATGTACCGCGTGCTCAAACCCGGCGGCACTTTGCTGGTGCTGGAGTTTTCCAAAGTATTCAAGCCGCTGGAACCGGTGTACGACCTGTATTCCTTCAAGCTCTTGCCGCTGATGGGCAAGCTGATTGCCAAAGATGCCGACAGCTACCAATATCTGGCCGAATCCATCCGCATGCACCCCGACCAGGAAACCCTCAAGCACATGATGGAGGAAGTGGGTTTCGACCAGGTGGATTACCACAATATGAGCGCCGGCGTGGTGGCCCTGCACAAAGGGGTGAAGTTTTAAATACCGTTCCCGATACAGAACGGCGGCCGCATCCGTTTGGGTGCGGCCGTTTCTGATAAGACGCAGGGTGGGTGCTTGCACCATAGGTATCTACACATTTTTAGGCTAGCTGAAATTTTTGGATTTGCATTCGGTTTAAGCACTGAAATTTTAATCCAAGCACGTTTACGGCTACAGCCCTATCCGCTGGCGCAGCCGAACGGAGCACGGTTTTTCGGGGAACAAGGGCAAATCTGTTTGAGCAGCGCAGCTGCGAGTTGTTGCCCGCCCGAAAAACCGTGTGTAGTGAGGGAAGTTTGCGCAGCAAACCTGCAACCGCGGCCGCCTTTCTTTTGCCTTCTTTTCTTTGGCGGCGCAAAGAAAAGAAGGTGGCCGCGCGGCCATGAAGCGCAAAGTGCAACATTCAGCAATGTGTACGACAAGACTGCATAAATTTGTACGTTCAGGCAGCCAATATTTGTGTAGATACCTATGGTGCTTGCACCCACGCGCAAAACTTATTTTAAGCTTTTAAAATAAAAGAAATTTATTAAAACACTACAACGCGTGGGTGCAAGCACCCACCCTACGCGCCTGTTTTCAGGCAGCCTGCAACAAAACACATACACAATATTAATATAGACGAAAGTTCCATCCATGATGTCCGACATCCGCACCCTCCAACCCGCCGCCGTATGGCAATGGTTTGCCGACATCTGCGCCATTCCCCATCCCAGCCACCACGAACAGGCATTGCGCGACTTTATCCTGCAACGTGCCACCGAAAAGGGTTTGACTGCCGAACGGGATACCGTCGGCAATATCCGTCTGTGCAAACCCGCCAGCCCCGGTCTGGAACACGCCCCCGCCGTGGCCTTGCAGGCGCACATCGACATGGTGCCGCAAAAAGGCGAAGGCAGCAGCCATTGCTTTGAAACCGACCCCATCCGCACCCATATCGAAGAGGGCTGGCTCTATGCCGACAACACCACCCTCGGTGCCGACAACGGCATCGGCGCCGCCATGGCGCTGGCGGTGGCCTTTGCCGATGACATCCCCCATCCGCCCTTGAACATCATCCTCACCGTGGAAGAAGAAACCGGCATGGGCGGCGCCTTGGCCCTGGACCCTGACTGGCTGGATGTGCCTTATCTTATCAATCTGGACAGCGAAGACGCCGGCAGCCTGTTTATCGGCTGTGCCGGCGGTCGCGACGTACACCTGCATGTACCCGCCGCTTTTCAGGCAGCCCAAGGCCAGGCTGTATCGGTGCGCGTATCCGGCCTTAAAGGCGGCCATTCCGGCATCGACATCAACAAAGGCCGCGGCAATGCCATTCTGATGCTGGCGCAACTGCTGGCCGCCACCGAACTGCCGTTCTCCCTGGCCTCATTGCAAGGCGGCTCTTTGCGCAATGTGCTGCCGCGCAGCGCCGAAGCGGTCGTGGTATACGCCAACGGCTCTGCCTTGGCGCTGCAATTGCTGGCCGCCGCCCAACGCATGGAGGAAGAAATGGCCGCTGCCGAAACCGGCCTTGAAATTGAGCTTTTACCTGCTGCCACACCGGCACTGGCTTTAAATCCCGCCGACAGCCGCCGCGTGATCGACACCTGCATCAACCTGCCCAACGGCGTCTTGCGCATGAGCGACCATTTTCCCGGTGTGGTGGAAACCTCCATCAGCCTCGGCCATGCCGAACTCAAGGTCGACGGCCTGCATCTGCTCTCGCTGATGCGTTCGCTGGCGGAAAGCCCCAAAGACGCCGTAGGCGAACGTCTGGCCGCACTGGCACGCTTAAGCGGCGGCCAACTGACCTTGGATAACGACTACCCCGGCTGGCAGCCCGACCCCGCATCCGCCCTGTTGGCGCGCGCTCAAGAAGTGCTGCACCGGTTTTACGGTCGTCCGGCGCGCATCGAAATCATGCATGCCGGCTTGGAATGCGGCATCCTCAAAAGCAAGGCGCCGCACACCGACATGATTTCCTTCGGCCCCGACATCCGTGCCGCCCACTCGCCCAAAGAATGCGTCCATATCGACAGCGTGGGCGAATGCTGGCAGATTTTGCTCACTTTGTTGGGCAGCAGTCTGCCGCAAAACAACACTGTTCAGGCTTCCTGAAAACCATTTTAAAGACCCATTATGTTGCGTTTTACCCTGCACAAAACCGACGGCCATGCCCGCCGCGGCACCCTCGAACTCAACCACGGCAGCATCGAAACCCCGGTGTTTATGCCCGTGGGCACCTACGGCTCGGTCAAGGCCATGACACCGCAGAATCTCTACGACATCAAAGCGCAGATTATTCTCGGCAATACCTATCATTTGTGGCTGCGCCCCGGCTTGGAAGTGATCGAACAATTCGGCGGCCTGCACCGCTTTATCGGCTGGGACAAGCCCATACTCACCGATTCCGGCGGTTTTCAGGTGTTTTCGCTCGCCGACATGCGCCAGCTCACCGAAGAAGGCTGCACCTTCAAAAGCCCGATCAACGGCGACAAGCTGTTTTTGTCGCCGGAAATCTCCATGAAAATCCAGACTGTGCTCAATTCCGATATTGCCATGCAGCTGGACGAATGTACCCCTGGCGAAGCCAGCCACAGCCAGGCGCGCGCCTCGCTGCAAATGAGCTTGCGCTGGGCCGAACGGAGCAAAAAAGCATTTGAAGATTTGCGCAATCCCAATGCCCTGTTTGGTATTGTGCAGGGCGCCATGTATGAAGACCTGCGCGAAGAATCGCTGCGCGGACTGGAAGAATTTGATTTTCCGGGTCTCGCCATCGGCGGCCTGTCCGTGGGCGAGCCCAAACCGGAGATGTACCGCATGCTGCGCGCCGTCGGCCCCATGCTGCCCGCGCACAAACCGCATTACCTCATGGGCGTCGGCACCCCCGAAGATCTGGTATACGGCGTGGCCCACGGCGTGGATATGTTCGACTGCGTGATGCCCACCCGCAACGCCCGCAACGGCTGGCTGTTTACCCGTTTCGGCGACATCAAAATCAAAAACGCCAAACACCGCCACGATACCCGGCCGCTGGATGAAAGCTGCGATTGCTACACCTGCCAGAACTTCAGCCGCGCCTATCTCTACCACCTGCACAAGGCCGGCGAAATCCTCGGCGCCCAGCTCAATACCATCCACAATCTGCATTTTTACCAAACCATGATGGCGGAAATGCGCACCGCCATCGAAGAAGGCCGCTTTGCCGACTGGCAGGCGCAATTCCACGAGCACCGCACCCGGGGAACGGATTAACAATCCAGGCAGCCTTAGATAATGCCAGAACTACCTAAAGATTAGAGTCTGTTTTCGGAACAAGCATCCATACCTTACACCCAGTATGTTTACGGCTACAGCCATACCCGCTGGCGCAGCCGAACGGAGCGCGGTTTTTCGGGGAAAAAGGGCAAAGCTGTTTGAGCAGCGCAGCTGCGAGTTTTTTGCCCGCCCGAAAAACCGTGCGGAGAGAGGGAAGTTTGCGCAGCAAACCTGCAACCGCGGCCGCCTTTCTTTTGCCTTCTTTTCTTTGGCGGCGCAAAGAAAAGAAGGTGGCCGCGCGGCCACGAAGCGCAAAGTGCAACGTTGTGTTAGGTATACTACAAAATGACCCTTGCTTATGCCTTCAGGCTGCCTGAAAACGAATCGGCATACACACCTACAAGCTCACTAATATCATATATTTAAACTCCCTTTCGGTTTCCAACCCAAACCACGATGATGAAACCCACCAATGCCCTCAACCGCCTGATCAAGGCGCTGACCGTGTTGCCCAATGTCGGCCCCAAGTCGGCGCAGCGCATGGCCTACCAGCTGCTGCAAAACAAACGCGACGGCGCCGAAGAGCTGCTGAATGCCTTGCAACAGGCTTTGCAGACGGTGCGCCACTGCCGCCTGTGCAATACTCTGTGCGAAGACGAAGTATGCAGCGTGTGCGCCGATCCCGAACGTGATCCGGCGCGGCTGATGATAGTGCATATGCCGGTGGACGTGGCCAGCATGGAAGCTGCCCATTGCCACGACGGTCTGTATTTTGTGCTCATGGGCCAGATCAGCCCGGCACAGGGCATGGACTTGAGCCATATTGCCGTGGACAAGCTGGTGGCACGTTTGCAGGAGAGCGCGGTGACGGAAATCATCATCGCCACCAATTTCACCGCCGAGGGCGACGCCACCGCCTACGTGCTCTCGGAACTCTTTAAAGACCTGCCCTACCGCGTGACCCGCCTCGCCCGCGGCATGCCTTTAGGGGGCGAGTTGGAGTATGTCGATGCCGGCACCCTCGCCCAGGCAGTGTATGAGCGGCGGCAGATGAAATAAACAGGCACCCGTGGGCGCCTGTTTCGACACCCTATATACAAAAAGCGCTTTCAGACAGCCTGAAAGCGCTTTTCTTTATTCACCCCACAAAATTTCCGTAATTTCGGCGGTCGAATATTCAAAATAACGACCTGTTGCATCTTGCTGCCTGAGGAAAATATCGGGCCGGTAATGGGGAAAATGAATTTTCAGAAGTTGTGCGTACCACGACTGCAAATGATGGGCGAAAATCTTTTCAAATTCGCCGGTCTTGGGATAATCAATGCTTTGCACCCTGTGCACAATCTCCTCAAGTTCGTCTTTGGCGATTTCCCCTACCCTAACCGGCTCAGGCAAAGCCAAGTGAAAGGCAAACACCTCAATGCCATCCTGCTCCCACCACTCCCATAACCAGACTTGCGACAAATCCTTTCCGGTCAAACGGCTCAGTTCATGCTCCATGGCCCGGTATTCATGTTCAATTACGGTTGCCGGTGCATGCTCGGGCAGGCTGTCGTAAAAGATTTCGTAATCCTGCAAGCGCTTTAAGACCTGCGGATACAATTGCTCCGCCCTAATCAGATTAGGGCGGAGCTCGGGGCGTAAACCATTCATGTTCAGGCTTGCGGCGGCTTGGGTGTGCGCTCGTCCTCGGCTGAAGCCTCGTCTTGCGGCTTAGATTCGCCTTGGGCTACTTCCCATACCGTATCATCACCGTCATGGTTTGGGCTGTCGGCACGCGGAGCATCTGCTTCTGCCTGGGGCGATACCGTGTTGGCGGTCTGTTCCGCCACGCCGTCTGTCACCGCATCAGCCAGAGGCGCTGCCGCAGCAGCCTCTGCTTCATCGGTATCGCTGCGCAGATTGTGGCTGTAATCCTTGGGCGGGCTGGGCTGTTTGCCCTCCATGATTTCCAGCACTTGGTCGCGGTCTATGGTTTCCCATTCCATCAGCGCCTTGCACATGGTTTCCATCTTGTCGCGGTTTTCGTCCAAGATTTTATAGGCCACGGCATATTGCTCGTCCAGAATGCGGCGGATTTCCGCATCCACGTCTTGCTGGGTTTTTTCGGAAATATGCTGCGAACGGGTCACGCTGCGGCCCAAGAACACCTCGCCCTCGTTTTCCGCATACACCATCTGGCCCATTTTGTCGCTCATGCCGAAACGGGTCACCATTTCGCGGGCAATCTGGGTAGCGCGCTCGAAGTCGTTGGAGGCGCCGGTGGAAATGCGGCCGACAAAAATGTCTTCGGCAATGCGACCGCCGTACAGGATGCTGATTTGGCTCAGCATCTGGTCTTTATACATGGAAATGCGGTCGCGTTCCGGCAGCTGCCAGGTCAGACCCAAGGCACGGCCGCGCGGCATAATGGTCACTTTGTGCACCGGGTCGGTAAAGGGCAGACTCTCGGCCACGATGGCGTGCCCGGCCTCGTGGTAGGCAGTGGCGCGTTTTTCGTCTTCGTGCATCACCATGCTGCGGCGCTCGGGGCCCATATAGATTTTGTCTTTGGCGTCTTCAAAATCGCTTTGGTCCACCTTGGTTTTGTTGCGGCGTCCGGCAAACAGCGCCGCTTCATTCACCAAATTGGCCAAATCGGCACCGGAAAAACCGGGTGTGCCGCGTGCCAGGGTCACCAAGTCCACCGATGCATCCAGCGGCACTTTTTGCGCGTGCACTTTCAAAATCTGCTCGCGGCCGCGGATGTCCGGCAGCGGCACCACCACTTGGCGGTCGAAACGGCCGGGGCGTTGCAGGGCCGGGTCAAGTACGTCGGGGCGGTTGGTGGCGGCAATCACAATCACGGTCTGATTGCTTTCAAAACCGTCCATCTCCACCAGCAATTGGTTCAGGGTTTGTTCGCGCTCGTCGTTACCGCCGCCCAAACCGGCACCGCGCTGGCGGCCGACGGCGTCGATTTCATCGATAAAGATAATGCAAGGCGCATTTTTCTTGGCCTGCTCGAACATATCGCGCACGCGGCTGGCACCCACGCCGACAAACATTTCCACAAAATCGGAACCGGAAATGCTGAAAAACGGCACACCGGCCTCACCGGCAATCGCTTTGGCCAGCAGGGTTTTACCGGTACCGGGACTGCCGGCCAGCAGAATACCGCGCGGCACACGACCGCCCAGGCTTTGATAGCGGTTGGGTGCTTTGAGATAATCGACGATTTCCTGCACTTCTTCTTTGGCTTCGTCGCAACCGGCCACATCGGCAAAAGTGACTTTATTGGTGTCTTTGTCCAAGAGCTTGGCGCGGCTCTTGCCGAAAGAGAAAGCGCCGCCCTTGCCGCCACCGCCCTGCATGGAGCGCATAAAATACAGCCACACACCAATCAGAAGCAGCACCGGCAACAGGCTGATCAGAATGCTGGTCAGAATGCTGGGCTTGTCTTCCGGAATCACATTGATGCGGACATTATTGGCCAGCAGGGTTTCCACCAGCTTGTCGTCCATCGGTGCCTGAGTGTGGAAGCTGCTCTCGTCGTTGCGTACGCCTTTGATGACATAGCCGCTGACCACCGAGCCTTCAAAATTGACATGGCTGATCTCGCCGTTTTTCACCTGCTGGATGAACTGCGAATATTCGATTTGTTGTTTGTCTTCTTTTTTCTCGCTCACCAGATTGAACGCGGCCATCAAGGCCACGGCAATCGCCAGCCAGACCAAAAGATTCTTAACGGTGTTCCCCACAGTGATGTGCTCCCCGGGTGTGATTTAGGTTTAAACAGACAGATTAGATAATATACTTAGCGAATATACTTAGCGTTTGTTGCGGCCCAGCAGATACACTTCGCTGGAACGGTTGCGCGAAGCCTTGGGCTTGCGCACCTGCACTTGGGCAAAAACGGTTTTCATGGCGGCGGTGTATTCCTGATAGCCCGCGCCCTGAAACACTTTGACCAGAAAATCGCCACCCGTTTTCAGATGTTGGGCGGCGAAATCCAGCGCCAGCTCGGCCAAATAAAAACTGCGCGCCTGGTCGGTCACCGCATTGCCGCTCATATTGGGTGCCATATCGCAAATTACAAGATCCAGGCTGCGGCCGCCGAGCAGATTTTCAAATTCGGCCAGCACCGCATCCTCGCGAAAATCGCCCCGGATAAAGTCCACCCCGGCCAAAGGCGCCATCGGCAGAATATCCAACGCAAAGACCCGCCCTTGTGCGCCCACCAGCTGCGCGGCAATTTGCGACCAGCTGCCCGGGGCACTGCCCAAGTCCGCCACCACGGTACCGGGTTTGAGCAGGCGGTCTTTATCGTTGATTTCCAATAATTTGTACGCCGCACGGGCGCGATAGCCGTCTTTTTGCGCCATTTGCACATAAGGGTCGTGCACATGCTCGTTCAACCAGGCGGCGGAGGATTTGGAACGGACAGCCATAAATATACCGCGGGCGCACCCCGCGCAAAAGTGCGCATTGTAACGGAAACCGCGCCCGAAAACAGCACCCTTTAACTATTTGCACCCCGCTTTTCAGGCAGCCTGAACCTGCCGACTGTTTAATACACCTTTAATTTGACATCCCGCGCAAGGCACGGCCCTTTTGTCCGACACATTCGGGTACAATGGCGCTTTTTTTGTTTGCCTGCCCCGTTATGAAACCCGCACCCACCCTTTCCGTTAAAGATATCACCGCCCTTAAGGCCCGCGCCCATCATTTGCACGCCGTGGTTATGGTCGGCCAGCACGGCCTCACCGAGGCGGTGATTGCCGAAACCGAGCGCAATCTCACCGCCCACGAACTGATTAAGGTTCAGGTAGCCGGTGACGACCGCGCCGAGCGTATCGCCATTGCCGAAGCCCTGTGTGACGCCACCGGCGCCACGCTGGTGCAGCATATCGGCAAGCAGCTGGTGCTGTTCCGCCCCAAACCGGAGGCATAATACCAATCCAAAAAATAATCTAACTTCGTTGTCTCGCCAGGCTCAAAGAGAACGATTTTGTACGCCACTAAAGTGGCAACAAAATCTGTTCCGTACTACTTGTACTGTCTTTCCCGCGGGACTTCGCTGCGCTCGCGGCTTTTTCGCCGCCTTGTTATCTGTGTTTTTGAATTGGCATAAGGCTGCCTGAAAGCAATACTCATTAACAAAGTTAAATCGCATAAAACCTTTTGCCCGCCGCCTTCATCCGTGTCACCATAGCCGCCTGATTTTCAGCAGGATGTTTTCTGCCATGTATTACGGCGAACGTTTTAACGCCCTCTCCCATCTGGCCGGTACCGCCTTGGCGGTGACCGGCACGGTTTTATTGCTGCTACAGGCCGTGCCCCTCGGCAGCGCCTATCTCACCACAGCGCTGGCGGTGTATGGTGCCAGCCTGATACTGCTCTACGGCGGTTCCGCCCTCTACCACAGCATACGCGCACCGCGCGCCAAGGCGTGGCTGCAAAAATTCGACCATTGCGCCATTTATGTGCTGATTGCCGGTACCTACACTCCGTTTGCCCTCAATACCCTGCGCGGTGCCTGGGGCTGGAGTCTGTTCGGCGTATCATGGGGGCTGGCGCTGTTCGGCATCGTGCAGGAGCTCACCTTAGGGCGCAAAACCCGTGTGCTCTCCATGGTGCTGTATCTGCTGATGGGCTGGTTAATCGTCGTCGCCCTCCACCCTTTGCTGCAAGCCCTGCCACTGGCCGGTTTCTGGTGGCTGCTGGCAGGCGGTCTGGCCTACAGCATCGGCGTCTATTGGTTTGTCAACGATGAAAAAATCCGCCACGGCCACGGCATCTGGCATGTGTTTGTGCTGGCAGGCAGCGCCTTGCAGTTTGTATGTGTGTATTTTTATGTGCGCTGAAGTTGTTGCTTTCTTTCAGGCTGCCTGAAAAAATTGTATTGCACTGCAACAACTTCCATCAAAAAACCAGCTTTCTGCTTGACTTAAAAAGGCTTTATCTGATTTAATCGCGCTGTAGTCGAACAAAATAAGTATGAGACAAGGCAGCAAGCCGCAGACAGTACAGATGGTACGGCAAGGCGCAGCAACGCCGTATCATGCTTATTTTGAATGACTATACATTTTTTGAACACGCCGATTTGACACAGCTTGCGGGCGTTAAACAGCTAAAGCGTATCAGGCAGCCGCCTGCCAGCAATGTTGTTCCCAGCCCATTGTGTCGCACAATGGGCTTTTTGTAATTGATTGGGTTTTATAATGATCGTTTTGGAACAGGTGTCCAAACGCTACCGCCACCGCGGCGCCGACACTGACTGGTTTACCGCCGTCGCGCCTTTGAGCCTGCACATCCGCGCCGGGGAAATTTTCGGCTTAATGGGCTATTCCGGCGCGGGCAAATCCACGCTGCTGCGTCTGATTAATCTGTTGGAGCGCCCTGATACCGGCACGGTTAAAGTGGCCGGTGAGGAGTTGACTGCGCTCAATGCCGCCGGTCTGCGCCGTGCGCGCCAGCATATCGGCATGGTATTCCAGCAGTTCAATCTTCTGGCCAACCGCACTGTGGCCGACAATGTTGCTTTTCCTTTGCAGGTCGCCGGCTGGACACACCACGACATCGAAGCGCGGGTGGCGGAATGTCTGAACATTGTCGGCTTGGCCGACCGTGCGCAGCATTATCCGGCGCAATTGTCCGGCGGCCAGAAGCAGCGTGTCGGCATCGCCCGCGCGCTGGCGCCCAGTCCCAAGGTGATTTTGGCCGACGAGCCTACCAGTGCGCTTGATCCGGCCACCACCCGCAGCGTGCTCGAATGCCTGCTCGACATCAACCAGCGCTTTGGCGTGACCATCGTCATCGTGACCCACGAAATGAGCGTGATCCGCCGCCTGTGCGACCGCGCCGCCCTCTTGCACCGTGGCGAGCTCTTGGAAGTGATTGATGTGAAAGACAATCAGATTCACGCCCAATCGGCCATCGGCCAAGAGCTGGTACAGGAGGATTGAGCATGGCACAACTGACTTTCGGCCAGGCCGTGACCAATATCGCGGCCATGAAAAGCGAAATCCTGCAAGCGCTGTGGGAAACCTGCATTATGGTGGGTCTGTCCACCACCCTGGCCACCGTGTTCGGCACCTTGCTGGGGGTGATGCTGTATTGCACCGCCAATCCGCAGCTCTTCCCCAACCGCATGCTCAATACCGCCGCCGACCAAACCGTCAACCTCATGCGCGCGTTTCCGTTTGTGATTCTGATGATTGCGCTGATTCCGGTCACGCGTTTTATTGTCGGCACCACCATCGGCCCGGTGGCGGCTTCGCTCATTCTCACCGTATCGGGCACGTTTTATTTTGCCCGCCTGGTGGAGCAAAACCTGCGCGAAGTGCCGCGCGGCATTATTGAAGCGGCCACTGCCATGGGCGCCAACCCGCTGACCATTATTGTGAAAGTGCTGCTCAACGAGGCGCGCGCGGGCATGGTGTCCAGCATTACCGTACTCACCATCGGCCTGCTCTCTTACAGTGCCGCGGCGGGCATGATCGGCGGCGGCGGCCTCGGCGATTTGGCCATCCGCTACGGTTATTACCGCTATCAGACCGAAGTCATCGTGTTTATCGTGGCGATTTTGGTGCTGATGGTGATCCTCATCCAAGGTTTGGGCAATTTCCTTGCCCGAAAATTAGATAAACGTTAACAACCCTCTTGATTTGGAGATTGAACATGCAACAAGCAACTTGGTTTAAAACCTTCTCTGCCGGCCTGCTGGCCATGACTCTGGCTGCCTGCGGCGGCCAACAGCAAGCCGCTGCCCCGGCCGCTCCGGCTGACGCTTCCGGCGCTTCCGAAGCCGCCGCTCCGGCCAAAACCGAAATCGTTTTCGGCACCACCGTGGGCGATTTCGGCGATATGGTCAAAGACCAGATCAAACCCGCTTTGGAGAAAAAAGGCTATACCGTCAAGCTGATCGAATTCACCGACTACGTGCGCCCCAACCTGGCGCTGGCCGAAGGCGAAATCGACATCAACATCTTCCAGCACAAACCCTATCTGGACAACTTCAAGGCCGAGCACAACTTGGACATCACCGAAGTATTCCAAGTGCCGACCGCTCCTTTGGGCCTGTACCCGGGCAAACTGTCTTCTTTGGATGACGTAAAAGACGGCAGCAGCGTTTCCGCTCCGAACGATCCCTCCAACTTCGCCCGCGCGCTGGTGATGATGAACGAATTGGGCTGGCTGAAACTGAAAGATGGCATCAACCCCCTGACCGCTTCCAAAGCCGACATCGCCGAAAACCTGAAAAACATCAAGATTGTTGAGTTGGAAGCCGCCCAGCTGCCGCGTTCGCGCGCCGATGTGGACTTTGCCGTGGTCAACGGTAACTACGCCATGTCTTCCGGCATGAAACTGACCGAAACCCTGTTCCAAGAGCCGAGCTTTGCCTATGTGAACTGGTCTGCCGTGCGCACCGCCGACAAAGACAGCCAATGGGTACAGGACATCACCGAAGCCTATAATTCCGACGAATTCAAAGCTTATGCCAAAGAGCGTTTTGCCGGTTACAAATACCCGGCCGCCTGGGGTGAGCAGGCCGGTGCCGTAGCCGCCGCTTCTGCCGCTTCCGAATAAGGCGTATTTTTGAAACAAACGGCTTTCAGGCTGCCTGAAAGCCGTTTTTAATGCCAGTGCAAACTGACCATTCGTTCACGGCTGTTTTTTTGTCAAAAATCAGCTACGCGCCCGAATGGTCAGTTCGCCCTAAGAGAGAATTCAATGGCTGCCGAAACAGACAAGCACCTGCTCAACGAAAAACTCAATTTGGAAACCGCGCCCATAGACTGGCGCGACCTGCAACTGCATTTTGCCCGCGGCCTTACCGTATATGTGTCGCCGGAATTGGATTTGGTCAATATTGCCCAGCTGATGGCCGATGACAATACTGCTGCCATCGCCTTGCTGATGCGCGAGGGTAAAGTAGGGCCGGTCAGTGCCGGGATGGCGCAGCAGTTTTGGGCGCAGGAGCAGCGCTTGTGGGCGGTGGTGATTGCGCCTTGGGTACTGGTGCAGCCCATGACTACAGGCACCGACACACAATAAAACCGTTGGTTCTTGCCCCCGCCGGCCGAATCCGCTATAAAGCGCCCCTTGGCAAAACCCGTACCAACCCCATATAGGGTTGCGGTGCAGCAAAAGTTTCAGGCTGCCTGAAAACGATTCTTTGTAGGAACACACATGATTACCGTCAATACCTTGCGCAAAATGAAGTCCGAAGGCGAAAAAATCGCCATGCTCACCTGCTATGAGGCCAGCTTTGCCGCGCTGATGAATGAAGCAGGCGTCGATGTCCTCTTGGTGGGCGACTCTCTCGGCATGGCCGTGCAAGGTCAAAGCTCCACCCTGCCCGTCACCCTGGCCGACATGGTGTACCACACCCGCGCCGTGGCCCGCGGCAACAGCCGCGCCATGATCGTCACCGACCTGCCCTTCGGTGCCTACCAGCAAAGCAAGGAGCAGGCGTTTGCTGCCTCGGCGGAGCTGATGGCCGCCGGTGCGCATATGGTCAAACTTGAAGGCGGCGTGTGGATGGCGGAAACCACACACTTCCTGCAACAGCGCGGCATACCCGTGTGCGCCCACATCGGCCTGACCCCGCAGTCGGTCAATGCCTTCGGCGGTTATAAAGTGCAGGGCCGCGGCGATACGGCCGCACAAGCCCTCTTGGCCGATGCCCGCGCCCATGCCGAAGCCGGTGCCGATTTGGTGCTGATGGAGTGCGTGCCCGCCGAATTGGGTAAAGAAGTGACCGACAGCATTGTCTGCCCCACCATCGGCATCGGTGCCGGTGTAGATTGCGACGGCCAAGTATTGGTGATGCACGACATGCTCGGTGTTTTCCCCGGCAAAACCGCCAAATTCGTGAAAAACTTTATGCAGGGGCAGACCAGCATTCAGGCAGCCGTAGCCGCCTATGTGGCTGCGGTGAAAGACAAAAGCTTTCCGGCCGCCGAACACACCTTCGGCAGCTGAATATTGACCGGCAAGGCATACATGTCATGGCAACCGCCGACAACAGGAGAATACTGGCACAGGCTTTACAGCTGACGGCCGAGCTGACCGCCTCGCCGCTTTCTGCCGCCGCCCAGGCCCTTATGTTGGACGAATTGTGTGCCTACGACACAGAAGCCGTGTTGGCTGCCCTGCAACGCTGCCGCCGCGAACTCTCCGGCCAACTGACACTGGCCGCCGTTATCGGCCGCATCGATACCGGCATGCCCGGTGCGGATGAGGTTTTCGGCCTGTTGCTGGAAGCCTGGCGTAATGAAAACCTGACCGTGGTTGTCCCCCAAGCCGCCCTCAGCGCAGCCGGCATGGGTGCATGGGAGCTCTATCTGGCCGGGGACACCGCCGGCGCCCGCCAAGCCTTCGGCAGTGCTTATGAGCGGCTGCTGCCGCAAAGCGACAAAACATGGGTGGCCAGTGTCGGCAACGACCGCAGCCACTGCACCCAAACCGTGATGGCCGCGGTGGAAGACGGCCGGCTTTCTGCCGAAGCCGCGCTCAAATACCTGCCGGCCGATGCCGAAGATGCCCGCCACCGTCTGCAAACCGGCAGCGCCCCCACCGAAGAGCAGCGCCGTGCCGGCAAACAGCAGGCAGAACAAATCCTGACGCTGCTGAGCCATAAAATTGTCTCCCGCGAATAAACATTAATCCCTCCGAGGCTGCCTGAAAATTCAGGCAGCCTTTTCAATGTATTGCCGATACAGCCCGCCTGCCCCGCCGTTTCCCGCCGCCTTCTTTGCTATAATCCGCCCTCCCCGTTTGACCGAGTTGTCCGCATGAATTTTCCGCCCCGCCGTTTTCCCGCCACCCGCATGCGCCGCATGCGCCACGACGAATTCTCCCGCCGCCTGATGCGCGAAACCCGTTTGAGCAGCGATGATTTGATTCTGCCGGTATTTGTCCACGAAGGCAGCGGCCGTATTCCCGTGCCGTCCATGCCGGGGGTGGAGCGCTTGTCCGTAGACGAATTGCTGCGCACCGCCGAAGCGGCCTTGGAACTGGGCGTACCGGTATTGGATTTGTTCGGTGTGCCCGACAGCGAACGCAAAACCGCCGACGGCTGCGCCGCTTGGGATGAAAACGGCATTATCCAGTGCGCCATCCGCGCCCTGAAACAGCGTTTCCCCGAACTGGGCGTGATGACCGACCAGGCGCTGGACCCTTACACCACCCACGGCCAAGACGGCATACCCGACAGCAGCGGCTATATTCTCAACGACGAAACCATAGAAGCGCTGATCCGCCAGTCGCTCTCCCATGCCGAAGCGGGTGCGGACATTCTTTCCCCCAGCGATATGATGGACGGTCGCATCGGCGCCATCCGCGAGGCACTGGAAGCCCACGGTTTTATCCACACCCGCATCATGTCTTATGCGGCCAAATACGCCTCCTCGTTTTACGGCCCCTTCCGCAATGCCGTCGGCAGTGCCGGCAATTTGGGCAAGGGCAACAAATACAACTACCAGATGGACCCGGCCAACAGCGACGAAGCCTTGCACGAAATCGCGCTGGATTTGCAGGAAGGCGCCGATATGGTGATGGTCAAGCCCGGCCTGCCCTATCTGGATGTGATTCGCCGCGTAAAAGACACTTTCGGCGTGCCTACGTTTGCCTACCAGGTATCCGGCGAATACGCCATGTTGCAGGCGGCGGTTCAAAACGGCTGGCTGGACGGCGACAAGGTGATACTGGAAGCGCTCATGGCCTTCAAACGCGCCGGTGCCGACGGCATACTCACCTATTACGCCCTCGATGCCGCACGACTGCTGCGGGCGCAAGGGGTTTGAATTGCCTGATGCTTCGGGCTGCCTGAAAATACCGTAGGGTGGGCATTCATGCCCACCAATTATGTTAATCACCGCCAACTTAAAAAACGGTGGGCAAGCATGCCCACCCTACCGTGCAAGCATCATTTCGGGCGGATATAAAATCCGCCCCTACACCACAGGCTGCCTGAAAACCGTTTAAGCACCCCAACGTAGGGGCGGGTTTTACACCCGCCCGTTACCGTATTATTTTCAGGCAGCCTTTTAACTGATTTCCATGAGTCTCATCACCACCAACGACCGAAGCTTCGAACTCCAACCGGACGAAACCCTGCTGGAAGCGCTGGAGCGCACCGGTCACGAAGTCGAATACCAGTGCCGCAGCGGCTATTGCGGTGCCTGTCGTCTGCGTCTGCTGGAAGGCCGGGTGGATTATGCCGAACTGCCGCTGGCCTTTCTCGCCCCCGGCGAAATCCTGCCCTGCTGCTGCCGCGTGTCCGGCGATGTGCGCATCGACTGCGACTTGCGCGCCGACACCCTGCAACCCAACCAGGCCCTGTTTGAGCCGGGACTGTTTGACTAAACGCAAACCCGGCTTTTCAAATACCTATTTTTGCATTGCACTCGTTTACAAAATCCGCTACATTGCAGCCCATACATAATAATTAGAGTAGAAACTGCGGCTGCATCTGCGGCTGCGCATCAGTCCGCGCTTAAAACGGACACCGCACACAGTTGCCGGTGCCCTTTTCTTTTGCCCGGCCGGTGTCCCATAACCATCTTCACAAAGGAGCACGTTTATGCAGTATGCCGAATTCCACCAGCGCTCGATCAAGGACAAAGAGGCTTTCTGGGCCGAACAGGCCAAGCTGATTGACTGGCATCAGGCACCGCAGCAAATTCTGGATTTCAGCAATCCGCCTTTTGCACGCTGGTTTCCCGACGGTGAACTGAATCTGGCCCACAACTGCATAGACCGCCACCTGGCCGAACGTGCCGATCAAAACGCCATCGTCTGGCTCTCCACCGAAATCAACCAGGCCCTGCTGGAACAACAGCCCTCTGTTCAGGCAGCCTTTGAGCGCCTGGGCGCCAACATCATCGTTGAAGACGGCTGTGTCAAACGCCATATCAGCTATGCCGAATTCCACCGCGAAGTGAATTATTTTGCCGATGTGCTGCAAGGACTGGGCGTGGGTCGCGGCGACCGTGTGGTGATTTACATGCCCATGATTGCTGAGGCGCTGTTTGCCATGCTCGCCTGCGCGCGCATCGGCGCCATCCATTCGGTGGTATTCGGCGGTTTTGCCGCCCACAACCTGGCCATGCGCATTGACGACGCCGAACCCAAGGTATTGGTTACCAGCGATGCCGGTATGCGCGGCGGCAAGGTCGTACCTTACAAACACTTGGTGGACAGCGCCATCGAACAGGCTCAGGCCAAGCCCGGCCATGTGCTGGTCATCAACCGCGGCCTCGATGCCGATATGCCCAGCCAGCCGTGGGACAAAGACTATGCCGAATTGCGCCAAAGCAGCGCCGAGCGCAATGCCAGCGTGCCCTGCGCGTGGATGAAGGCCACAGACCCTTCCTACATCCTCTACACTTCCGGCACCACCGGCAAACCCAAGGGCGTGCAGCGCGACATCGGCGGCTATGCCGTGGCTCTGGCCGCTTCCATGCACCATATTTACGACTGCCGCCCCGGCGAGGTGTTTTGGTCCACCTCCGACATCGGTTGGGTGGTCGGCCACTCCTATATCGTCTATGCGCCGCTTCTGCACGGCATGACCACCATTGTGTATGAGGGTCTGCCCACCCAGCCCGACCCCGGCATCTGGTGGCGCACCATTGCCGAATACCGTGTGACCGCGCTGTTCTCATCCCCCACCGGCGCGCGCATTCTCAAAAAACAAGACCCGGCATGGATGGACAAATACGATTTGACCAGCCTGCAATATTTCTTCCTCGCCGGCGAACCGCTGGACGAGCCCACCGCCTCCTGGCTGGCCGACAACCTCGATGCCGCCATTGTGGATAACTACTGGCAGACCGAAACCGGCTGGCCGCTGCTCTCCTATCTGCCGGGCGTGGATTTGAAACCGCTGCGCTACGGCTCGCCCGGCATGCCGGTCTATGGTTACGATGTCACCATCCGCAACGAATCCACCGGCGAGCCCTGCGCGCCGAATGAAAAAGGGCTGCTCACCGTACAGCCGCCGCTGCCGCCGGGCTGTCTGATGACGGTTTGGGGCGACGACAAACGCTTTATCAGCAGCTATTTCTCCGAGTTTGACGGCAGCTATTACTCCACGTCCGACTGGGCGGTTATGGATGATGACGGCTATTACTTCATCCTCGGCCGCACCGATGATGTCATCAATGTGGCCGGACACCGCTTGGGCACGCGCGAAATCGAAGAGGCCATCTGCGGCCATCCGCTGGTGGCGGAAGTGGCGGTGGTGGGCAAGGCCGACGAGCTCAAAGGCCAAGTACCGATTGCCTTCTGTACGCTCAAAGACAACAGCGCCATGGACACCGCCGAAAAACGCGCCGCGCTGGAAAAAGAAGTGTTTGCCGAAGTGGTGAAACAACTGGGTGCGGTGGCGCGCCCGGCCGAGGTGTATTTCACCCTCACCCTGCCGAAAACCCGTTCCGGCAAGCTCTTGCGCCGCTCCATCCAGGCCGTGGCCGAAGGCCGTGACCCCGGCGATCTCTCCACCTTGGACGATCCGAACGCCCTGGCCGGTATTCAGGATGTGATTCAGAACAAATAAATACCGCCAAGCTCGTTTAAAGGTTGCCTGAAAGATTTTGCTACGCAGAAACTCACTGCGTTCGTTTTCAGGCAGCCTTTTTTGTCGGCGGTTTTCTCTGCACACGCCTCTGAGTTCAATATTTAAATTATTGCCAAGTAAGGCAATAATCAAGCATGAAAAACCATAAAAATTATAATATCTAAAATATATATCTAAAATTAATTCTTAATAAAGAATAATCAGCTCATCGGGATTTCTTTCAGGCAGCCTCGTTTCAGCGCCATTTCCTGTAAATTTACATGCTTGCGCTTGCCATTATCGGGCATTTCCTTCACAATTCACGGCTTAATAATCGCATAACTTTACATTTGGCCGCATAATCTGCTGCCCCATGCAAAGCCTGCGTGTCCGTTCAACATATCCCGCAGAGGTATACCGTGTCTAATAACACCACACAACGCGAGACCTTCTCCAGCCGCCGGGCGTTTATGTTCGCCGCCATCGGTTCGGCTGTGGGCTTGGGCAATATCTGGCGCTTTCCCTATGTGACTTACGATAACGGCGGCGGCGCCTTTATCGTGCCCTACCTGGTGGCGCTGTTAACCGCCGGCATTCCGCTTTTGTTCCTGGATTACGCCCTGGGTCACCGCAGCCGCGGCTCCGCCCCCTTGGCTTTCCGCCGCATTTGCAAAAAATTCGAGCCCTTCGGCTGGTGGAACGTGATGACCAACGTCATCATCTGTATTTATTACGCCGTGATTCTGGGCTGGGCTGCCAGCTACACCTATTTCGCCATGGTCGGTGCATGGGGCAACGATCCGGCCGACTTCCTCATCAACCAATACCTGCAAGCGGCCGGTCCCGACGACTTGGGTCTGAACTTTGTCGGCTCCGTACTCGGCCCCTTGGTGGGCGTATGGCTGTTTACCCTGGCGATTATGGCCATGGGCGTACAAAAAGGCGTGGCCCGCGCTTCCACCATCTTTATGCCCCTGCTGGTCATCATGTTCGTACTCTTGGTGGGTATTTCCCTGACCCTGCCGGGTGCCGCCAAAGGCTTGGATGCCCTGTTCACCCCCAATTGGTCCAAACTGGCCGAGCCGGGCGTGTGGGTGGCCGCTTATGGTCAGATTTTCTTCTCCCTGTCCATCTGCTTCGGCATTATGATCACCTACTCTTCTTACCTGAAAACCAAAACCGACCTCACCGGTACCGGCATGGTGGTGGGTTTTGCCAACAGCAGCTTTGAAATCCTGGCCGGTATCGGTGTATTTGCCGCCTTGGGCTTTATGGCCGTGGCTGCCGGACAAGAAGTAAACGAAGTGGCCAAGAGCGGTGTCGGCCTGGCCTTTATCGCCTTCCCGACCATCATCAACCAAGCGCCTATGGGCTCCTTCATCGGCGTGCTGTTCTTCGGCTCGCTGGTGTTTGCCGGCCTGACTTCGCTGATTTCCATTCTGGAAGTGATTATTGCCGCCGTGCAGGACAAATGGAAAATCGCCCGCGTACCGGCCACCTTCCTCGTGGGCCTGCCGCTGATGGTGATCTCCATCCTGCTGTTCGGCACCACCACCGGCCTGCCGGTACTGGACGCCATGGACAAATTCGTCAACACCTACGGTATTGTCGCCGCCGGTATGCTGTATGTATTCGCCCTGGTGGTGAGCAAAAAGCTGCCCGTACTGCGCGACCACTTGAACAGCGTGTCTTCCTTCAAAGTCGGCCCCATCTGGACCGCCTGCGTGGTACTGACCGTAGCCGTACTGGCCTTTATGCTGTTCCAAGACACCCGTAACCTGTTGGCCAAAAACTACGAAGACTATCCGGACTGGTTCCTCAACATCTTCGGTTGGGGCATGTCCGTGGGTCTGGTGGTGGTTTCCATTATCTTGAGCCTGCTGCCGTGGAAAAACGAAGACAAGTTCGACCCTAACCAAAAGGAAGACTGATATGAGCACTACTGCCATTGTAATGATGCTGATCGCCCTGGTGGTGATTTGGGGTGGCTTTATCCTCTCCATTCTGCGTCTGCCCAAAGAGTAAGACCTAGCTGTAAACACAACGGCGGTATGGATGTCCATACCGCCGTTTTTATGCCTCAAATTCTCTGAGGCTGCCTGAAAATAAAAAACGCCCGTCTGGGGCGTTTTTTATTCAACACATTCTTATTCCAAAGCCGCCTGCAAACGCGCGGCAATGGCATCCGCATCAAATCTGCGTGCAATCAGCTCGAAACGGCTGTCGCGCCGCCACGCCACTTGGTTGGCGCCCCACTGTCCGTCCACCCAATTGAGCCATACCCAAGTATCGAGCACGCGGAAAACGCCTTTGGCGCGTACCAAGCCCTCGCACAAGGCGGGCAAATCGTTGAAAAACTGCGTCAAACGCTCGCCGTCGAAATTGCGTTCCGGGTCAAAGGTGAAGCCTTGCGACTGATAGCCTTCGGCCAAATCGGCGGGCACGGCTATGCGGTAGCGGCTTTTGGCGGTGACGGGAATGTCCAGCCAGGCAATGTCCAGCTGTGCATGGTTTACTTCCACCACCTTGGCCTTGGGCGGAAACAGCTTAGCGGCGCGTTCGCGGAAGGCCGCCAGCGTGGCCGCATCGCACAAATCGGTTTTGCTCGCCACCAGCACATCGGCCACGCCGATTTGGTCTTTATACAGCAGTTGGGCGGCATAGTCGTCGTTGACAAACTGGCGCGGATCCACCACGGTGAACACGGCGGCGATTTCCAAATCTTCGTTCAAAGGCTTGCTGCTCAATTCATCAATCACCCCGGCGGCATGGGCCAGGCCGCTGGCCTCGATCAGCAGGCGGTGCGGACGCTGTTGGCTGAGGATTTTGGCCACGGTGGCGGCCATTTGCGGCCCGGCCACGCAGCACAGGCAGCCCCCGGCGATTTCCGCCACCGGAATACCGTTATCCGCCAGCACCGCGCCGTCGATGCCGATTTCACCGAATTCGTTGACAATGATGACCCATTGCTCGGCCGGGTCTTTTTGCGCAATCAGGCTTTTCAGGGCCGTGGTTTTGCCCACACCCAAAAAACCGGAAAACAGATGGACTTTGGTTTTGTTTACTGCTGTTGTTGCTGTTGCTGACATGCGGTGCATATTCCTGTTAAAACAATGTGTTCTTCATTCAGTGCGAAACCGGTTTCGGCCAGGCGCTGGCGCAGGGCGGCCCATTCGCGGCTCATGCTCTGCTCGTCCACGGCGCCGCATTCGGTGCAAACCAGCACAAAGGCATTGCTGTGGCCGTCTTCCACATGGCAATGGCCGTTGCAGTCGTGCTGGATGTGGCTGCACAGAATATAGCCGTTGACGGCGCCGATTTTGTGCAGCACGCCGTTATCGGCCCAGAAATCGAGGGCGCGGTAGGCGGTGGGCGGTGCCACCGGTGTGCGGCTGTTGCGCTGCATTTGCGCCAGCACATGATAGGCTTTGATGACGCCGCTCATGTGCAGCACGATGTCCAGCACCTGCTCGCGCAGGGCGGTCACGGCGGCGCCGTTACGGCGGCATTGTTCGAGTATGCGCGCTTTGGCGGTGTTTAAATCGGGTTCCATTTCCATAGGAGGCTCTTTCAGGCAGCCTGAATCGAATAAGCGCGCATCTTAACACGGATTGACGGCGGCTTCTGCCTTGTACACTGGACGCTGCAAGCGCTTTGCGGTATGGTTATAGTCATTCAAAATGAGAATGATACGGCGTTGCTGCGCCAAGCTCGAAGAGAACGATTTTGTAAGCCGCCAAAGCGGCAACAAAAATCAGTTCCGTACTACTTGTATTGCCTGCGGCTTGCTGCCTTGTCTCATTCTCATTTTGTGCGACTATACACAGCCTGTTTTCCTATCCGGCCGTTCAAGAGCCCGAAGCGCAGGCAGCCACCCCAAACAGCCCCAAGGAACACGACCATGAAACGCACGTTTCCCGCCGCAGCCTGTCTGCTGCTGGCCGCCGCACCTTTGGCCCATGCCGACCGTGCCGACATCAAGGCCCGCCAGCAAATCATGAAAGAATGGGCGGGCATCAACAAACAAATGGGCCGCATGATCAAATCCGCCCAAGCCGACAAATTCCCCCAAACCGATTTCGCCCGTCTGGCGGCAGAACTGAAACAAACGGCCGACGAGCCGTGGAAACATTTCACCGCCGGCACCCAGCGCCGCTCAGACGCACTGGAAACCGTATGGACCCAACCTGCGGCATTTCAGGCAGCCGTGAAAGACTTTACTTCTGCGGTGAATGCTTTGGATGCGGCTGCCCGCAGCGGCGGCGGTTTGAATGCGGTCAAAGTGCCGTATGAAAAAATGAGCCAGAGCTGCAAAGCCTGCCATAAGCAGTTTAAAGATTAATCCCCACAACAAACACCTATAGGAACACACTATGAACAAAACCACTCAAACCCTGCTCAGCGGTATGGCCGCCCTCTTTTTGTTGTCTGCCTGTGGCGGCGGCAGTGGCGGCACGGCCTCCGGCGGCAAAGGCCCCAACTCCGAAAACCGCACCACCGCCTTTAAAAGCATGATGCCGGACTTCTCCGCCATGGGCAAAATGGTCAAAGGCGAAACCGAATACGATGCGGAAAAATTCAAAAGCCTGGCCGCTTCTTTTGACGAAATGAGCAAAGAGCCCTTCAAACACTTCACCTCCGACGGCGAAGGCCGTGACGGCGACGCCCTGCCCAATATCTGGAGCGACCCCACCGGTTATAAAGCCGTGGAAGACGGCTTCCACGCTGCCGTGGCCAATCTGACCGACAAAGCCCAAGGCGGCAATCTGGAAGAAATCAAAGTAGCCTACGGCGAAGTGGGCGCCAGCTGCAAAGCCTGCCACGACACCTACCGCCGTCCGAAATAAAAGGCCGACCCGATCTGATGTACAAAAAAAGCTGCCTGAAAAAAACTTTTCAGGCAGCTTTGTTATAGTCATTTAAAATAAGAACGATACAGCGTTGGCTGCGCCTTGCCGTACTACTTGTACTGTCTGCGGCTTGCCGCCTTGTCTCGTTCTTATTTTATTTGACTATATTGATCAACACTCAATCCACCACCCGCTCATGCGGCAGGCGTCCGGCCCAGTCGCACACAAACTGCCAGGCCACGCGGCCGGAGCGGCCGCCACGGGCCAGCGACCACGCCAAAGCCGCTTTGCGGGCGGTGTCGTCCATCTCCAAACCTTCGGCCCCCAACCAATTGGCCACCGCCGCCAGATAATCCTGCTGGTCAAAGGGATAAAAACTCAGCCACAGGCCGAAGCGGTCGGAGAGCGACACTTTTTCTTCCACCGCCTCTTTCACATGCACTTCACCGCGTATGCCGGTGGTGCCCAGATTGTCGGCCATATATTCGGGCATCAGGTGGCGTCGGTTAGAAGTGGCATACACCAATACATTGGCTGCCCGTTGCGACAGACCGCCGTCGAGCGCGGTTTTTAAAGCCTTATAGGCATCATCCCCTTCCTCAAACGACAAATCATCGCAAAAGACGATGAATTTCTCCGGCCGCTGCGCCAACAGGCCAAGCAGATGCGGCAGGCCGAGCAAATCGGTTTTGTCCACCTCAATCAGGCGCAGGCCTTTATCGGCATATTCATGCAGCAAGGCCTTCACTAAAGACGATTTGCCGGTGCCGCGCGAACCGCTCAAGAGTACATTATTGGCATGGCGGCCGTGTACAAACTGCTCGGTATTGCGCACCAGCTGGCGCATCTGCTTGTCCACCCCGGCCAGGCGGCTTAAAGGAAAGGTGTGCGGTGCGGGCAGGCTGTGCAACACACCGGCATTGCCGATGCGCTGCCAGCGGTAGGCTACGGCCGACCAGTCCGGTTCGGTTTGCTCCGGCGGCAACCAGGCATCCAGACGCCGCAACACCGAGGCGGCGAGTTTTAAAAACGGTTTTACTTTCATGCAACACCCTTAGCGGCGAACAAAAGCGCGATTGTCTTTCAGGCTGCCTGAAAGCGCAATCGTGTTTTTTATCTCAATGTATTTGTGAAAGATTAGGCACTGCCTGACTATAGAAGAAAATCGTGCAAATGCGTATAATCCGCCAGTTTCCGCCTGCATTTTTCCGGCCGTTCAAACCCCAAAGGAATTCCAACCCATGGCAGCCCCCCAAGCCGAAGGCAGCCGCATCGGCAAAGCTTTGAAAAAATACATGCTCACCGGCATTCTGGTGTGGCTGCCGCTCATCGTGACCGTATGGGTGATCAGCTATATCGTTACTGCGGCCGACCAGCTGGTGCATTTTTTGCCGCAGCAATGGCAGCCGCAGCAATGGATAGGCTTCCAAATTCCCGGTTTGGGCGTGATTGCTGCGGTGCTGATTCTGTTTTTCACCGGCGTATTTGCTGCCAATGTGTTGGGGCGCAAAATCATCGAAGGCTGGGACCGCCTGCTCGGCCGCATTCCGGTGGTGAAATCGATTTATTCCAGCGTGAAAAAAGTCTCCGAGTCTTTGCTGTCCGATTCGCGCCAGTCTTTCAAAACGCCGGTGCTGGTGCCGTTTCCACAGCCGCATATCTGGACGGTGGCCTTTGTCTCCGGCAGCATTCCGGCGGGCATGGACGGGGCGCTGCCTGAAGGCGGCGACTATGTGGCGGTATATGTGCCCACTACCCCCAACCCCACCGGCGGCTACTATATTATGGTGCGCCAGAGCGACATCCGCCCCTTGGATATGAGCGTGGACGAGGCGCTGAAATATGTGATTTCGCTGGGCATGGTGTTGCCCGACCCGCTGCCGGGCACATCACCCGCTGCCTTGCCGCCGGCAGCCGGCCCGAACCCACAAGCCCTTGACGACACTCCTCAAACTGAGTCTGAGAAAGAAACCTCATGAGCCTGCAAACCTGGTGGCTGTTTTTTGTGGCCGCCTTCCTGCTCTCTTCCACCCCCGGCCCGAATATGCTGCATGTGATGTCGCGCAGCGTGAACTTGGGCATTAAGCGCACCTGGCCGGTGATGCTGGGCTGTTTGTGTGCGGTATTGCTGGTGCTCTTGGCGGCGGCGGCCGGTTTGGCTGCGCTGGTTTTGGCCGCACCCGCTTTTTTTGAAGTGCTGCGTTTTGCCGGTGTCGCCTATCTGGTGTGGCTGGGCATCCAGTGCTGGCGTCAGGCCGGGCAAAGCCAAAACGCCGACGGCCCTGCGCTCAACACGGTGTCCACCCGCCAGCTGTTTCGCGGCGGTTTGTGGATAGGCTTGAGCAATCCCAAATTCCTGCTGTTTGTGGCCGCCTTTTTGCCGCAATTTATCAACCCCGCCGCAGCGCAGGCGCCGCAATGGCTGATTCTGATTGCCACCTTGGCTTTCTGCGAAGTGTTTTGGTATGCCGCCTATGCTGTTGGCGGCCACAGCCTGCGCCGCTGGCTGCAAATCCCGCGCGTGAACCTGTGGTTCGACCGCATGACCGGGGTGATTTTTATTGGGTTTGCCGCGCTGTTGTTGCGGTTTAAACCGTAACAGGCTGCCTGAAAATATCGCCCAAATTAAACAAACGGAGACCGATAGGATGCGTAAACAATTGTTATGGTTGATCTTGCTGTCCGCCGCCCTGCCCGCCGGCCTGGCCATGGCCAATGGTTTTCCCAAACAACTGCAAGGCAAACGTTTGGTACTGAAAGACGCCCAATGTGCCGGCTGGACTTTTCATGCCTCGGGCAAATTTGCCGATTGGCGCAATGAAATGGAATGCAGCGTCGATAACAGCATTAAAACCCGTTGGCGCGTGCAGTGGCTGGATGAAGACCATCTGCTGCTCACCGAAACCGAACGCAGCCGCGACGATTTACCGCCGCGCAATTTTGTCTACCAAGTGATGAACATCAAAGGCAAGACAGTCACCCTCAAAGAGTATTGGACCGGCTGGGGCAATCATGCGCCGCAAGTGGAAACTTTTTTGATGAAATAAACAGCAGGCTGCCTGAAAAACCATTGATTAAACCCAAACTCACCAACTTCAATAAAGAGAAAGTAAAACCATGCGTACCAACTACTGCGGCTTAATCAGCGAACAGTATCTCGACCAAACCGTGACCGTCAAAGGCTGGGTGCACCGCCGCCGCGACCACGGCGGGGTGATTTTTATCGACCTGCGCGACCGCGAAGGCATTGTGCAGGTGGTGATTGATCCGGACACCCCCGAAGCCTTTGCCCTGGCCGATTCCGCCCGCAACGAATATGTTTTGGGCATCACCGGCCGCGTGCGCAACCGCCCCGAAGGCACCAGCAACGACAAAATGGTGTCCGGCAAAATCGAAATTCTGGCCAAGGAAATCGAAATCCTCAACGCCGCCGCCACGCCGCCCTTCCAGATTGACGACGACAATCTGAGCGAAAACGTGCGCCTGACCAACCGCGTCATCGACCTGCGCCGTCCGGCCATGCAGCGCAATCTGCGCCTGCGCTACCAAGTGGCCATGGGCGTGCGCCGCTATTTGGACCAGCAGGGCTTTATCGACATCGAAACCCCCATGCTCACCCGCTCCACCCCCGAAGGCGCGCGCGATTATCTGGTGCCCAGCCGTGTGCATCCGGGTGAGTTTTTCGCCCTGCCGCAATCGCCGCAGCTGTTTAAGCAATTGCTGATGGTGGCCGGTTTCGACCGCTATTACCAAATCACCAAATGCTTCCGCGACGAAGATTTGCGTGCCGACCGCCAGCCCGAATTCACCCAGATCGACTTGGAAACTTCGTTTTTGAACGAAGACGAAATCATGGACATCACCGAAGGCATGGCCAAACAGGTATTCAAAGACGCGCTCGGTGTGGAATTGGGCGATTTCCCGCGCATGCCCTTTAGCGAAGCCATGTTCTATTACGGCTCCGACAAGCCCGATATGCGCGTGTCGCTCCGATTCACCGAGCTGACCGAGCTGATGAAAACCGAAGAGCTGAAGGTATTCCGCGCCGCTGCCGATATGAAAGGCGGCCGCGTGGTGGCCCTGCGCGTGCCCGGCGGCGCCAAATTCAGCCGCAAGGAAATCGACAACTACACCCAATTTGTCGGCATTTACGGCGCCAAGGGCTTGGCCTATATCAAGGTCAACGACGTGAGCAATCTGTCCAACGGTGAGAACAGCGGCCTGCAAAGCCCGATTGTGAAAAACCTGTCCGAGCCCGCGCTGGCGAAAATCGTGGCCGAAACCGGTGCCGAAAACGGCGACATCATCTTCTTCGGCGCCGACAAGGCCAAGGTGGTGAACGAAGCCATGGGCGCCCTGCGCGTGAAAATCGGCCACGAGCACGGTGCCGAAGACGGCTATTTTGTCGATGAATGGCGTCCGCTGTGGGTGGTGGATTTCCCCATGTTCGAATACGACGAAGACAACGACCGCTACGCCGCCATGCACCACCCCTTCACTTCGCCCAAACCCGGCCATGAAGACCTGATGGAATCCGACCCCGAAAACTGCCTCGCCCGCGCCTATGATATGGTGCTCAACGGCTGGGAAATCGGCGGCGGCTCCATCCGTATCCACCGCGCCGACATTCAGGAAAAAGTGTTTGCGGCGCTGAAAATCACGCCCGAAGAACAACAGGAAAAATTCGGCTTCCTCTTGGACAACCTCAAATACGGCGCCCCGCCCCACGGCGGCCTGGCCTTCGGCCTCGACCGTTTGGTAACGCTGATGACCGGTGCCGAATCCATCCGCGACGTGATTGCCTTCCCCAAAACCCAGCGCGCCCAGTGTCTGCTCACCAACGCCCCCAATGCGGTGGACGACAAACAACTGCGCGAACTGAGCCTGCGCCTGCGCCAGAAGGCGGCGGAAAGTAAAGAGGCTTGATGTGAAACAGGCTGCCTGAAAGGTTTCAGGCAGCCTGTTTCTTTATTCAAAATTAAAATCACCGCCCTACTTCGGCAAACCTTCCGGATTGGCGAGCCAGGCAGACTGTCGGCCGTCGCGGTAAAACTCCTGCTTCCAAATCGGCACTTCGGCTTTGACCGTGTCGATAATAAAACGGCAGGCGGCAAAGGCGGCATCGCGGTGTCCGGCGGTCACGCCCACCCACACCGCCATATCGCCCACTTCCAAACGGCCGGTGCGGTGCACGCATACGGCGTCTTCAATGGCAAACAGTTTTTTGGCGGCGGCTATCACCGCCTCGCCCTGGGTTTTGGCCAGCTCGGGATAGCTGCTGTACACCAGATAATCGACGCTGTTGCCCTCGTTGTGGCGGCGCACCCAGCCTTCAAAACAGGTAAAGGCACCGCAGTGTTCGTTATCCAGCAGGCTTTGGCGCAACAAAGCGGCGTTGATGGCTTCTTCGGTCAGGTTAAACATATCAGCCTCCGGCAATGGGGGGAATAAAGGCCACGGTATCGCCCTCGCGCAGGGGCTGATTCCACGGGCAGAACACATGGTTGATGGCCGCGCGCAAACGGTTTTGCGGCAGGTCGAAACCGTGGGTGGCGGCCAGTTCGGCATACAGTTCCGCCGCATCGGCCGCACGGGTGCGGTAGTTTTCCTGATCGCGACCGCGCTGTTCGCGCAAGGCGGCGAAATACAAAATGGTGACGGCTTTGTCTTTAGCGTTGGAAGTCATGTTTGCCTCCGGATTTGTGAACAAGTTCGATGCCTTCGATGCGGATGTCGTGGCTGAGTGCCTTGGTCATGTCGTACACGGTTAACGCGGCCACGGAAACGGCAGTCAGCGCCTCCATTTCCACACCGGTTTTGTGGGTAACCGCCACTTCGGCGCGGATGTGCAGGCTGTGTTCGGCATCACAATAATCCAGCTCGACACGGCAGCGCTCCAGCATCATCGGATGGCACAGCGGAATCAGCTGGGCGGTGTTTTTGGCGGCCATAATGCCCGCCAGGCGCGCCACTTCGGTAATTGCGCCTTTGGCGGTTTGGCCGTTGGCGCTCTGTATCTGTGCATACACTTCGGCGGGAAAACACACCCGCCCTTGCGCCACGGCCACGCGGCGGCTGGGCTGTTTGTCGCCGACATCGACCATGCGGCTGTGGCTGTGTTCGTCCAAGTGGGTGAGAGACATGGAGCTTTCCTATTCGGTGTGCTTTATGCCGATGCAAAATAATCCGGGCATATAAGGCTTATCTTCAATCAAGATCCTGCGACTGCGCGCAGGATGACCCTATTCCGTCATTCTGCGCGCAGCGTAGCGCAGCCGCAGAATCTGTTTACTGCTTCCAGGCAGCCTAAAAATCTTCAAATTAATGTCAAACCGTCCGCCATAGCGCAGGCCCGTTCAAAATCGGCGCCGGTATTGAAATTGGACAAAGCCTGCCAGTGCGGCGGCATGGCCACGCGCCGGTGCGCCTGCGCCGCCAACCAGGCCATCACCTTGCGCTCGTCGCGTGCCACCGCAGCGGCCAAAGGCCCGGCCAGGCGGCAGGACCAATGCGCCAGCAGCGGATGGATTTGTCCCTGCTCTTCATCGTCGGCCAAGGCGGTGATGCCCGCGGCCCACTCGGCGCTGTGTTGCTGTTGTGCCAATAAAGCCGTGAGCTGTTCCGGCAGCAGCAGGCTGTCGCAAGCCATCACATACAAGCCGCCCCAGCCTTGCCGCTTGGCCTGCTGCAAGGCCGGCAAAATTGCCGACAAAGGCCCGGCCTGCCCTGCCTGGGCATCGGGCAGATATTCGGCGCGGCCGCTGTCGGCATAACGCTTGTCCGCCGCCGCCAACCATACGGGCCGTGCCGGGTCGGTATGCGTCATCAGCCGCGCCAGCAGGGTTTGCCCGCCATAACGCAACAGTGGCTTGGGGCTGCCCATACGGCGGCTGTGACCGCCGCATAAAATCAGCAGCGGCTCGGGGCGGGAATGGGCGGGTGGGGGCATCTGTTTTCCGGTGCGTACAGGCAGATTTTCACTAACAGCCGTAGGTTGGATCGTCAGACCCAACACCTGCACAATAGCCAGAGCAGCCGTAGGTCGGATACTTGTATCCGACAAAACGTCAATGTTTCAGCCGTAGCTTGGGTTGCAAACCCAACATCTGCACAATGGCCGGAACGTGTTGGGTCTGGCGACCCAACCTACGGCTTACTTCAGCTTTCAGGCAGCCTCTTAACCTTGTGCAGCCGACCAGGTATTAAACACCCGCGTAAAACCGCAGGCGTTGATGCGCGGGTCGAGTTGCGGCGCAATCACTTTTTCCCAGGCGGTGCGGCAGGCACCGGTGGAGCCGGGCAGGCAGAACACCAGCGTCTGGTTGGCAATGCCCGCCAGCGCGCGGGACTGAATAGTGGACATGCCGATTTCTTCATAAGAAACCGCGCGGAACAACTCGCCAAAACCGGGAATGTCTTTGTCCAAAAGCACGCTCACCGCATCCGGGGTGACATCGCGCGGAAACATGCCGGTGCCGCCGGTCACCAGCACTACGTCTATGGCGGCATCGGCAATGGCAGTGGCCACGCGCGCGCGGATGTCGTACAAATCGTCGCGGCACAAATCGCGCGACACCAACTTATGCCCACCCGCTTCGGCGGCCTGGCACAAATAGTCGCCGCTGCCGTCTTCTTTATAACTGCGGGTGTCGGTCACGGTGAGCACGTGGATGTTGAGCGGCCGGAAATCCGGCACGGCTTTGGCCATATCAGCCTCCTATCATGGATAAATCGCGGATCAGGCCGACTTTTTTGTCGTGCAGGAAATGGTGTTCCGGCTTGTCGGCCATCAGTTCGTACAGGTGTTGCGCCAAGCCCTCGCCGTCGCCCCGTTGCAGCCACGGGCGCAAATCGTAGGCTATGCCGCCGAACAGGCACAAATGCATTTTGCCTTGGGCGCTGACACGCAGGCGGTTGCAGCTTTTGCAGAAGTCTTGGCTGTAAGGGGCGATAAAACCGATGCCGCCGGCAAAATCGCGGTGGCGGTATTCGCGTGCCGGTCCGGCATGGGCCTGACGCGGCAGCAGCTGCCAGCCTTGGGCCTGCAAATCGGCTTCCAACTTGGCGGCAGACAAATGCTGCTCGCTAAACAGGGTGAAATTGTCGCGGGTCTGCATCAACTCGATAAAACGCAGCGTCACCGGACGTTGGCGCACAAAGTCCAAGGCATCGGCCAGGGTGCGCTCGATATAGCGCTTGAGCAGCAGGGTGTTGATTTTGATATTGTAAAAACCGTCTGCCAGCAAACCGTCCAGCGCGGCGACAATGCGCTGACATTCGCGCTTGCCGGTAATTTGGTAAAACACCTCCGGGTCGAAGCTGTCTATGCTGATATTGAGCTTGTCCAGCCCGGCGGCGCGGTAGGACGGCGCCAGCTGCGCCAGTTTGAAGGCATTGGTGGTCAGCGCCACCTGCTCTATACCCGGTGCGTTTTTGCAAATGGCAATAATCTCGGCCAGGTCGCGGCGCAGGGTCGGCTCGCCGCCGGTCAGACGGATTTTGCGCGTGCCGTGGGCACCGAAGGTGTGCACCAGGGTTTCGATTTCAGGCAGCGTCAGCTCGTCCGGTTTGGACTTACCCTGATAACCGTCGGGCAGACAGTAAACACAGCGGTAATTGCACAAATCGGTGACCGACAGGCGCAAATAGGTCAGCCGCCGGTGGAAGGGGTCGGTCAGCGCATTCATAGGAAAGCCTCGCCAAACGGTTGTACGGTTACCGCGCTGCCTGCGGGCAAATCGCCGCAGTCTTCGCCCAGCACCAAATAGGCATTGGCACGGCTCACACCCCAAACGCGGTGCGAGTCTTGCAGACCGCAGGGCTCGGCCAGCCAGCTGCCGTCGTCTTGCTGCGTGATGAGTGCGCGTTGGAAATCCATGCGTCCGGGCGATTTTTTCACCGCCGTGGCCAAGGTGGCTTGGAAACGCAGGGGCTGCGGCACTTCGGTGGCACCGCACAAAGCCCACAGCGGCGCTTTCAAAAACAAATCAAAGCCGACAAAACCGGAGACCGGATTGCCCGGCAGGCCGAAATACCAGGTTTGCAGCATCTGCCCGAACACAAAAGGCTTGCCCGGTTTCACCGCCACTTTGTAATGATGGATGGCGCCCAGACGCAGCACCGCTTCGCGCATATAGTCGTAATCGCCCACCGACACGCCGCCGGAAGTAATCACCACATCCACCATGCGCGCCGCTTCGTCCAAGGTGTGCATCACCCCTTCCAAATCATCGGCCGCCTGGCCCAAATCCACCACTTCCACCGGCAGGGTGCGCAGGCGTGCCATCAGCGTGTGGCGGTTGCTGTCGTAAATCTGGTCCACACCCTCCACCGGCGTGCCCGGTTCGTGCAATTCGTCGCCGGTGGACAGCACCGCCACCTTGATTTTGGCATGTACCGGCACTTCGCCTATGCCCAGCGTGGCCAAGAGCATAACATCGGCGGTGCGCAGAATGCGGCCCACCGACAATACTGTGGCACCCACCGCCACTTCCTCGCCGCAACGGCGGATATTGCTGCCCTCGGCCATGTCTTGCAGCAGCACCACTTCCTCGCCTTCTACGCGGGTGTTTTCCTGCAATACCACCCCGCCGCAACCCGGCGGCACCACCGCCCCGGTCATGATGCGCACACAGCCGCCTTCCGGAATCGCACCCGCAAACGGATGTCCGGCGGCGGATTCGCCGACGATGCGCCAGCGGCTGCCTGCGGCGGCGGCAGCGGGTAAGGCATAGCCGTCCATGGCGGCAATATCGGCGCTGGGAATATTGAGCGCCGACATCATGTCTTCGGCCAACACCCGCCCCGCCGCCTCGGCCACCGGCACGGTTTCCACCGGCGGCACACGCTTGCGCCGTCCGATATGGGCGTCAATTAAAGCCTGCAATTCTGCAACCGGGGTGAGTGCCATGATGATGTGTCCTTTTAAAACAGCCATTTAACTTAAACGGCTGCGGTTTATAAATCGGTTTACATCATAAGGGCGCAGGGCGGGCTGAAAAATGCCCCGAAAGCATGGCCAAAGGCCGCAAAGGCATAGCACAACTACTTCCTTGGAAGTAGTTATACTCATACTTTAGCGTTAGAACACTGCTATTGCCGCTTTAATTTTGCATGGAAAGGCTGCCTGAAAACAGACAACAGATTCTGCGCTTACGCTTGGCTGCGCTCAGAATAAGGGACTGCCGCTATCCTCTGCGCCAGCCGCAGGATTTTGAAGGCGCGGAAGACTGCCAAGACAGGGCACGTCATGACAACGATATAGTCTAATAAAATAAGAATGAGACAAGGCAGCAAAAAAGCCGCGAGCGCAGCGAAGTCCCGTGGGGCAGACAGTACAAATAGTACGGAGCTGATTTTGTTGCCGCTTTAGCGGCTTACTAAATCGTTCTCTTCGAGCCTGGCGCAGCAACGCCGTATCATTCTTATTTTAAATGACTATAAAACAGGCCGCAGGTAGGGTGGGCAAGCATGCCCTACGGCTGCATATACAAAGCGCTTCCAGGCTGCCTGAAAGCGCTTTTTCTACACACAATGCCCGTTTACGGCTCCACCACCACATAACGCGCGGGGCGTTGTTTTTTGCGGCTGCCTTCATCGCCCAAGGCCAGCAGGGTCCAGCGGCCGTCGCGGTGCAGCCAGGCCAGCGCCTCGGCGTTTTTCAAACCGGCCAGACCGTCGAGCGCTTGCGGGGCTTCGCCGGCCTTGCCCGACCAGTGCCACAGCTGCGATACCGGCCGGCCGGTGCTGGCGCTGAGCACTTCGTTGCTGGCATAAAACGTGCCGCTGGGCGGATGGTATTCCAGGCTGCGCAGACCGCCTTTTTGCAAATCCCACAAGGCGACCAGCGCAAACTGCGGTGCGGCGCGGCGTTCAAACATTGCGTCGGGGTTGGTGATGGCCAGCAACAGTGTGCGCCCTTGTGCCAAGGGCTCGCGCAGGCCGAGCAAGAGGCGCTGCGTATTCGGGTCGTAGGCCATGGCTTCGAGATTGATGGCGGCAAAATCCACCGCCGCGCCCTGCTGCCGCAAAGCGGCCTGCAAGGTCTTGTCCGCCATCAGCGCGTCTTTGATGTTGACGGCCTGCTGCCAGTCTGTGGCGCGGTTGTTGTGGATGCTGAAGCGTACCAAGCGTTCGCGGTCGGCCTGACGGCGGCCCTGTTTGTCGGTGCTGTGCGAAGTGGCGGCGTACAGACGTCCGCGCGCATCGATGGCCAGGGCTTCGACGTCGTCGAGCTTCTGCGGCAGGCTGGCGCGCAGGCTGTGTGCCGCGGCGGCATCTTCCTGCCAGCTGCCGTCGGCATTCACGGTGAGCAGGCTGAACACGGTTTTGGCTTCGTCTTCGGCCACCAGTATGCGGCCGTCGGCCAATTGTTGCGCGGCAGAAGGTTCGTAAATGGTTTGCAGGCGCAACACGGTTTCGGCCTGTGCCGGTGCGGTGAGTGCGGCGGCGCAGGCCGCACCGCACAAAACGGTTTTCCAGTTCATCAATACTTCCTTAAAAATCGTTGTAATCCACCAACATGTATTTGGCGCTCAAATTCTTCTTGGCATCGCCCTCGTCGCTCATCAGCACCAGCCGCGGCTGGCCGTTGACCACAACGGAGTCTATGGCCTCCACATTCTGCATATGGCGCAGATTGGGCAGTTCCACCGGGCGCGGGTCGGTGCCCGGCTCGCCGTTCCATACCCAGAATTGCGAATATTTGCTGCCGTCTTCGTCTTTAACCTCGTTGGTGAGGATAAAGGATTTGAGCACCGGGTCGTAATTGAGCGAGCGGATGCCGCCGCCGCGGATGTCGATAAAGGCCACATCGCTGAAATTGGCCGGCGCTTTTTGGGTAAACATGGCTTTGGGGTTGTCGATGTACACCACCATGGCCAGCTCGTTGAATTCCGGGTCGCGGAAGCCCAGCATCAGCCGTTGCTTCACCGGGTCAAAGGCCAAGCCTTCGATATTGGTTTTTTTGAAATCCAATTGCGCGCCGCCGGTTTTGGCCTTGATCAGCTCGGACAGTTGCGGCGAGTTTTGCAGCTGGTCGACCAGATTGTCCACCGCGCTCAGTTCGCGCACATCGTTGCCCTGGATTTTAAAACGCAGGAAATGCTCGCGGTCCGGGCGGCGCAGGCCCTCGCGGTTGGGCGAATGCGAGGTGATGGCATAGACATAGCCGTCGGTGTCCATGGTCAGCCCTTCGAGGTCGCTGAGCTTGCGCTTGAGGCCGCGCACAATGCGGGTGGCGGCGGCATCGTCTTCAATCAGAAGGCCGTTGGCGTCAAACGACAACAGGCTGGCGGCACGCGAGGCTTCGTCTTCCATCACCAGCAGGCGGCCGTCGGGCAGCTGCTGCACGGCGGAAGGCTCGTACACGCCTTTGAAGGTGTGGATGCCCACGCTCTTGAGCTGGCCGGCTTCGCGGCTGGCCTGCATGGACGGCACCACTTCGGGCAGGGTTTTCACCAGCACAAAGGCCAGCACCGAGGCGAGCAGACCCCAGCGGAAAGCGGCGTAGGACATATTGAGGTATTTGAACTGCTTGTTGGCCAAAAGGCCGAGCCAATACAATTCGTCACTCATTTTGTGGTAGACCTGTTTGCGGTCGGCCATGATGTCCTGCATCATTTCCCAATAGCGCTCTTTGGCGATTTTGACGCGGTCTTCGTAAATGAGGATGTTGGGGGTTTTGTCGAAGAAATGCACTTTGGGATGCACCACCCGCTCTTTGAAATCGCTGAACGAAGCGCGGCGGCGGCACAGGTCTTTCAACCACTGCCAGGCTGCCTGAATCTTGCCCATGCGCTCCGGCGAGGCCGACAGCAGGGCAAAAATGATGGAAGTGGCGGCGGTAAACATGAAGATGCCCGCCGGTACCAGAAATTCGGGCGATGAGGAAAAGATAAACGCCCCGGAAATCATCAGCGCGGAGACGATAAAACCGTTGAGCGAAATCATGATATTGGCCTTGGTGGCCGCCAGTGCCAGCAATTCCATCTCGGTGCGGAAGGCATTGCGGAACATGGTTTCCACCCCCTTGGCCGTACCCAATTCCAAAGGCTCGGGCAGTTTGGGCGGCTTGGGCGCTTTATCGGCCTTTTTCTTCTTCTTTTTTTTCTTTTTCGGCGCGTTTTCGCCCTCCGCCGCAGCCGCAGACGGCGGGGTATCGGAGGGCGGCACGCTGTCTGCGGCAACACTTTCGGCAGCGGTCAGATCATCGGCCAGCGACTCGGCGGGCGCGGGTGCCGGTTCGGGTATGGGTTCGGCTTGGGCGGCGTATTCGTCGGCAGACGATAGATCGGCTGGAGCCGCTTTGGGCACAGTAGCACTACTGTGGGGAGATGTGTTGTTCATCAAAAAACCTGCTTATTTTTATTTTTGTTAATTTTCAGGTGTTTGAAATAGATACACCCGTCTTTAAAAAAGCGGGCGGATTGTGTCATAGTTTTATGTGAAAGAATTTAAATGAGGGTGAATAATATTTAATTTCAAATGAAACGGGATACGGGATTTTCAGGCAGCCTGAAAGCGCTTTTGGCAAGATGTGTTTAACCGCGCGGATGATGTTCCTGCACCAATTGTTTCAACCGCTCGTTGGCCACATGGGTGTAAATCTGCGTGGTGCCGATGTCGGCGTGGCCGAGCAAGAGCTGCACCACGCGCAAATCGGCGCCGTGGTTGACCAGATGGGTGGCAAAGGCGTGGCGCAGGCTGTGGGGGCTGAGGTGGCGAATACCGGCCTCTGCGGCATAGCGGCTCACCAGCTGCCACGCCAGCTGGCGGGTGATGCCGGTTTTTTTCTGGCTCACAAACACCGCATCACAGGCACGGCCTTGCAGCAGCAAAGGCCGCGATTCGGCCAGATAGCGCTGCAACCAGTGCGCCGCCTCTTCGCCCAAAGGTACCAGCCGCTGCTTGTTGCCTTTGCCTATGGTGCTGATCAGGCCGCGTTGCAAATCCAGTTCGCCCAATTGCAATTGCGCCGCCTCGCTGACGCGCAAACCGGTGGCGTACAGGGTTTCCAGCAAAGCCTTGTCGCGCAGGCCGTGGCGCTGGTCGGTGTCGGGCGCGGCCAGGAGTGCGTCGATTTGGGCTTCGCTGATGATGTCGGGCAGGTGGCGGCCGCGTTTGGGCGCGCGCAGGTGCTCGGTGGGCAGGTCGCTGCGGCGGCCGTATTCCTGCAACCAGCCGTAGAGGCGTTTGCACGCCGACAAGGCGCGTGCCTGCGAACCGGGGCGCTCGTCGGCCACAAACACCGCCGCCGCCAAGGCGGTGGCATCGGCACTCAACCAATCGTGCCCGGCACTGTGCAGGCGCAGGCCGACTTTATGCAAATCGCGGCGGTAGCCTTCCAGCGTGTTGTGCGCCAACTGCTCCGACAGCCACAGATGTTCCAGCAGGCCGTCTATGGGCTGTTGCAGGGTTTCAGGCAGCCCTGTGTTCACAGTTCTACCCCTTCGTGCTGCAACAGCCAGCGTTTGATGGCCAGAGTATCGCTTTGACGGCCAAGGCTGAAACCGCCCAAGCCTTGGCTGGCCACTACGCGGTGACAGGGAATGATGATGGGCAGCGGATTGCGCCCGCACGCCTGTCCCACCGCACGCGGGGCGCTGCCGATGAGGCGGGCGAGGTCGCCATAGCTGGCCACTTGGCCGTAAGGAATGACGGCAATCGCCTGCCATACTTTTTGTTGAAATACGGTGCCCCGGCTTGAGGGCGGATAGGCAAAATCTTTAAGGCTGCCTGAAAAATAAGCATCCAGCTTATCCGCCCACACGCCGGTGAGCGGCGGCAAGGCGGCGGCTTCTTCACCGGCCCAATGCACGGCCTGCAAGGCGCCACCGGTGTCAAAATCCAGCATCAGCCAGGTGCAGGGCGCGCGGTAATGGCAGCGATGCAGCATGGTATTCAGCCGCGCAGGGTGTCCAGCACCGCTTGTGCGTGACCTGCGGCTTTGACCTTGCGCCAGCTGTGCACCACTTCGCCAGCCGTGTCCAACACAAAAGTGCTGCGCTCGATGCCCATCACCTTTTTGCCGTACATGTTTTTCTCTTTAATTACATCAAACTGGCGGCACACGGTTTCGTCCGCATCGGAGAGCAAGGTGACATTGAGTTCGTATTTGCACACGAAATTGTGGTGGCTTTTAACGCTGTCGCGGGAAATGCCGACCACGGTATAACCGGCTGCCTGAAAATCCGCCAACAGCGCACTAAATTCCTGCGCCTCGGTAGTGCAGCCGGGGGTGCTGTCTTTGGGATAGAAATACACCACCAGCGGCAGATGCTCGGCGGCGTTAAAGGTATTGCCTTCGTGGTCGGGCAGCGTGAACAGCATGGACATGGGGATTCCTTTCTTGAGTGTGTTGCGGTATGTAGGGGCGGGTTTTACACCCGCCCTTTGTCAAAATATTTGTTTACCGCGACATTCCAATAAGACGCAAACGTTTCTTGGTCAATTTCTACGGTAAACATTTCATCATCCGGGTCGGTGAGGGCCAGTACTTCTGCAAGCGTGGTATTGGCAAGCCAAATCCCTTCTTCGGGCGCGGTGGTGCGGTCGGCATAGCGTCTTTCGCCGTTGCGGAATACTTCCACACGCATGGCTTCATAACCTGTATCGTCAAACGCCGAAATATATAAAACCGGCGCATCATCCAAATCATGTTTCCAATCGGTTTTGGTATATCTCATCTTAATGTCCCATCTGCTGCGGGCGGGTGTAAAACCCGCCCCTACACAGGCAAAACGAAAATTGACCCAAATGCTGTTGCCATCCCGAGAAAGGCTGCCTGAAAAATAAAGGGATGCCGATTTCCGCAGCCTTATCGGTACAGCCTTTGGAAACAGGCGGTCACGGTTTTAGCGGTGACATTGGCCACGGTTTGCGTGCGCGTATTCGGATTGGCCACTGCCACCATATCGGCGGCACTCATCTGGTTCAGCGCTTCTTCGCTGGCACAGCCGCAGATTTTATCTTCCCACTCGCGCTGTTTTTCCGCCGTCATTGCCAGGGCAATCAAGCGCCATTCGTTGCGGTTGTTCAGTTCGCTGCGGCATTGGTTGTCCACCGCGGTTTTCACCAGCGAATGACCCATATTCATGCCGCTGTTCAAATCCAAACCGCCGTTGGCACTACAGCCCGCCAGCAAAACGGCGGTAGCGGTGATGGTGATCAACCGTTTTTTCATATCGTATTCCTTGTATAGATTAAGGCTGCCTGAAACAAGGCAGCAATCGTAGGTCGGATTCTTGAATCCGACATTGGCTAAGGTTTCTGCAAATGGTTCATTTGTCGGATACAAGTATCCGACCTACGGCTCATTTGAACATAAGCACATAAATTGAAAAATGGACGCGTGGGTGCAAGCACCCACCCTACGCGCCCTCGAACCTTACAACGGCTGCTGCAACAAGCTGCGCCAGCGCGCCACTTGCGCGCGCACCTGGGCCGGGGCGGTGCCGCCGATATGGTCGCGGGCGGCGAGGCTGCCTTCGGGGGTGAGCACGGCGTACACATCCTCTTCAATCAGGCTGCTGAAGCCTTGCAGGGCCACCAGCGGCAAATCGCCCAGGTCCACACCCATACCGTCGGCGTGACGCACGGCCAGGGCCACCACTTCGTGGCTGTCGCGGAAAGGCAGACCCTTCTTCACCAGATAATCGGCCAAGTCTGTCGCGGTGGCAAAACCCTGCATCACCGCCGCGCGCATATTCTGCGGCTTCACGGTCATGCCGCGCATCATGTCGGCGTAAATGCGCAGGGTGTCCACCAGCGTGTCCACGGTGTCAAACAGCGGCTCTTTGTCTTCCTGATTGTCTTTGTTATAGGCCAGGGGCTGCGATTTCATCAGCATCAAGAGGCCCATCAGATGGCCGATGACGCGGCCGGATTTGCCGCGCACGAGTTCGGGCACGTCGGGGTTTTTCTTCTGCGGCATGATGGACGAGCCGGTGCAGAAGCGGTCGGCAATGTCGATAAAGCCGAAACGCGGGCTCATCCACACAATCAGCTCTTCGCTCAGGCGGCTCAGGTGTATCATCAGCAAAGAGGCGGCGGCGGTGAATTCGATGGCGAAATCGCGGTCGGAAACGGCATCGAGCGAGTTTTGGCAGATTTGCTCGAAACCCAGCAGGCGTGCGGTGGTTTCGCGCTGTATCGGATAGGTGGTGCCCGCCAGCGCCGCCGCGCCCAAGGGCATGCGGTTGACGCGTTTGCGGCAGTCGGCCATGCGCTCGTCGTCGCGGCCGAGCATTTCCACATAGGCGAGCATATGGTGGCCGAAGCTCACCGGCTGGGCTACCTGAAGATGGGTAAAGCCCGGCATCACCACCTCGGCGTGCGCCTCGGCCAAATCCACCAGCGCCGCCTGCAAATCACGAATCAGGCCGCGAATCAGGCTGATTTCATCGCGCAGCCACAAACGGATGTCGGTGGCCACCTGGTCGTTGCGGCTGCGGCCGGTGTGCAAACGTTTGCCGGCATCGCCGATTTTATCGGTGAGACGGCGCTCGATATTCATGTGCACGTCTTCCAAATCCAAAGACCAAGCCAGCTTGCCCGCTTCAATCTCGGCCTGAATGGCGGCCATGCCCTCTTGAATGGCCTGCAAATCTTCGGCGGACAACACCCCCGCTTCACACAGCATTTGCGCATGCGCCAAAGAGCCTTGGATGTCCCAGCGGGCCAGGCGTTGGTCGAAATCGATGGAGCCGGTGTATTGCTTTACCAGCTCGGCCACCGGCTCGTTAAAACGGCCGGACCAGGTTTTTTCGCTACTCATGTTTTTTCCTTCACAAAATAATTTTCAGGCAGCCTGAATTTGGCTTAAACGCGCGGTATCGCGGGCAATCATGGCTTCTTCATTGGTGGGCACCACCAGTGCCAGCGGCGTGCTGCCCTCAGCGGTAATAATGCCTGCGGCACCGAAACGGGCGGCGCTGTTGGCGGCTTCGTCCAAGACAAAGCCCAGCACCTGCAAGTGTTGCAATGCCTGGGCGCGGATCAATTCCGAATTCTCACCGATGCCGCCGGTAAACACCAGCGCATCCAGGCGTCCTGCGGCCACCGCCATGGCAGCGATATATTTCGCCAAACGGTAGGCAAACACCGCCAGCGCCAGTTGCGCGCCCGCATGGCCTTCGGCCGCCGCCGCTTCCAAAGTGCGGCAGTCGTTGGACAGGCCGGAGAGGCCCAAGAGGCCGCTTTCGTGGTTGAGCATGCGGTTAATGGCGGCCAAGTCCATGCCGGTATTGGCCTGCAAAAACGGGTAGATGGCCGGGTCGATGTCGCCGCTGCGCGTGCCCATCACCAAACCTTCCAGCGGGGTCAAGCCCATGCTGGTGTCTTGTGATTGGCCGTTACGCACCGCGCACACCGACGCGCCGTTGCCCAAATGGGCAATCACCAAGCCCAAACCGGCCATATCGCGGCCGAGCAGGCGCGCGCTTTCCGCGGCCACATAGCGGTAGCTGGTGCCGTGGAAGCCGTAGCGGCGCACGCCGTGCTGGCAATAGAGCGCATCGGGCACCGCATAGCGGTAGGCGTGTTCGGGCAGGGTTTGGTGGAAGGCGGTGTCGAATACCGCCACCTGCGGCAGTTGCGGGAAGGCGTCGCGCGCGGCGCGGATACCGGCCACATGAGCCGGATTGTGCAAGGGCGCCAAAGGAATGCAGGCTTCGATGTCGGCCAGCACCGCATCGTCGATCAGGGTGGATGCGCTAAAGCGTTCGCCGCCGTGTACCACGCGGTGACCGACGGCGGCAATGCGCGCCTGCAAATCCAGGCGCTGCAATTCGGCCAGCAAAGCCGCCACCGCCGTATGGTGGTCGCCCGGCGCGGCCAGAGCAACGCTGCGTTTGCCGTTTTCATCTTTAAACGTCATCAGCGCTTCTGCCGTGCCCAGCTTTTCCGCCAAGCAGCCGAGCAACAGCGTGTCGCCGTGGGCGTCCAGCACCGCGCCCTTGAGCGAGGAGCTGCCGCAGTTCAAAACCAAAATCAAATCGTGTAAAGCCATGATGATTACTTATATATAGTACAAGGCCGCCATTGTACCCGATTGCGGCGCTTTGCTGCGTTGCAAAATGCCCTCGCTCAGGCTATGATGGCCCGCTCTTTTTTCAGGCAGCCTGTTATGTTGGTTCTCGGTATTGAATCCTCTTGCGACGAAACCGGTGTGGCGCTTTATGACAGCGAACACGGTTTGCTCGCCCATCAATTGCACACGCAAATGGCCATGCACGCCGAATACGGCGGCGTGGTGCCGGAGCTCGCCAGCCGCGACCATATCCGCCGCCTGGTGCCGCTCACCCGCGCCTGTTTGCAGGAAGCGGACAAAGACTATGCCGACATCGACGCCATTGCCTTTACCCAAGGCCCCGGTTTGGGCGGCGCGCTTTTGGCCGGTGCCGCCTACGCCAATGCGCTGGGCTTTGCCCTCAACAAACCGGTGATTCCGGTACACCATTTGGAAGGCCATCTGCTCTCGCCCCTGCTGGGCGACAGCCGCCCCGAATTTCCGTTTGTGGCCCTGCTGGTGTCCGGCGGCCACAGCCAGTTTATGGCCGTACGCGGCATCGGCGATTACACCCTCTTGGGCGAGAGTGTGGACGACGCCGCCGGGGAAGCGTTTGACAAAACCGCCAAACTCTTGGGCCTGCCCTATCCCGGCGGTGCCAAGCTGGCCGAACTGGCCGGACACGGCCGCGCCGATGCCTTTGCCTTCCCCCGCCCCATGCTGCATTCGGGCGATTTGAATATGAGTTTTTCCGGCCTCAAAACTGCTGTGCTCACGGCAGTCAACAAGGTCAAGGTCGAGAACGACGGCGCCGATATTGACGAAGCTACCCGCTGCGACATCTGCCGCGCGTTTGAAGATGCGGTGGTGGATGTGCTTGCCGCCAAAGCAGAGCTGGCCTTGCACCAAACCGGTTTTCAACGCCTGGTGGTGGCCGGCGGTGTCGGTGCCAACCGCAAACTGCGCGCGCGCTTGGGCGCACTCAAAGGCGTGGACACTTATTTCCCGCCGCTGTCCTTGTGCACCGACAACGGTGCCATGATAGCCTTTGCCGGTGCCATGCATCTGGCCCAAGCGCAGCAAGCCGGGGCCTTTGATGTCAAACCGCGCTGGCCGCTGGCTGAGCGTATGCAGACGATGGTTTAACATTATTCATACACAAAACAGGCTGCCTGAATACACGCTTAACCGGAAGAAGATTTACCGCCTTCCTCCGCTTCCTCCTTGGGCGGATACACCAGCCCCCACGGCCGCTCTTTGATTTGTGCCTTGAGGCTGTCATAGAGCGAAGACAGGCTGCTCAGGCGGGTGTCGCGTGCGCGCAGGGCCACGGTGAGTGCCAGGGCAAAGCTGACCCACAGATTCACCAAGCCTATCATCAGCACAAACAGCAAATTCAGCACAAATTCAAACACGCCCATGCCCAGCACCGAGGCATAGCCCAGATTGGCGGCAGAAAACGCCACATGTCGGATGTCCAACGGCAGGCCGGTCAGGTAGCCGATATAGCCGGTCACGCCCAAGAGCACGCCGAAAATAAAATTGCTCGCCAAAGAGCCGTAATTGGCGTGCAGATACTGCCCCAGCCGTTTGCGCGTGGCCGGACGCAGCAGGCGTGCCAGTACGGGGTGGCTTTGGATGCGCAAATCCAGTTGCAGATAGTCGGCGCGATTGTCGAAAAAGCCGGCAATAATGCCCGAACAAAACAGCCATACGGCGGCAATGGCGGCGTAATACAGCGACAAACCCGCTATGGGGCTGTTGGCCTTGACGAGATAATCGGCCGTGCCCTGATCCACCAGCGCCACACCCCACACCTGCGCCGCCAGCACGCTCAGCAGCACCGCCACCACAATCGCCCACAGCACATTACCCGCCACGGCAATGCTTTGGGTGCGGTGCACGTCCAAAAGCAGCGAGGCCAGTTTGGAAGACTGCGCCCGCCCTTTTTCGTTGCGCCGGACCTCGGCGGCAAAGCTGGCGGCGGTCATGGCGGGCTGTTTGCTGGCAATGGTGAAATGCAGCATGTGCACCAGCACAAAGCCCAGACCGTAATTGAGGCTGGACAGCAGCGTGGTCAGACCCATGCCCAGACCGAGGGTGCCGATGTAGATTTTGTTGAGCGCCATCAGCGCCACCACCACCCCGGCGCCGCTGGCGGAAGCAAACATGCGCCAAAAGGCGCGGCGGTCGCGGGTAATATAGTGCTCGCCGTGACGGCTGGTATTTTGGGTGATGCTTTGCGACATCATTTTCACACTGTCGCGCCACAGGGGGGCGATGCGGTCACTGCCCGCGCAGGCACGCGCCAGCTGGCCGCACAGACCGATGGCACGCAGTTGTTTTTGCGCGGCGCTATCGGCGGTATAGACATCGAGCAGGGCTTCCAGGCGTTGCAGAGTTTGTTCCAGGCGTTGCAGCAGATGCGCCACCGCCACGGACGAGCCGCTGCCCACGCCGATACCGCGGCGGCGCAAATGGGCAATATGCTGATAACACTGGTCTATCATCACCCGCGCATGGGCGTCGTCCTCCGCCCCTTCTTCATGCTCTTCACGCAGCAAGCGCGAGATCTCCCGCTTCAAGGCCACAAAAGGCGAATCCACATCCAAAAGACGCGTATCCAGACGCACCAAATCCGGGTCCAGCTCCTCCGCCGCCACCCACACCGACAACATTTCTAAGGCATAGCGTACATCGGCCTGCAAATGCTGGTGACTCAGGCGCAGCTGCTCTTCGCCGGCGGCGCGGCTGAGCAGATTGTAGAGCGCCGCCCATTGCGCGGCATCGGTTTGCGCCAGCCATTCGCCGTCGTGCTCGTCGTCAAAAGCCGCCGCGAGCACGTCTTGCAGATGTTGTGCCGACTGCGGCGGCGGGTTGAAGCGGTCGTAAACGCGGGTGCGGATTTCGCGCACCAGACCGTGGCGCGAAAACAGGCCGATGCTCACCAGCGCCGGATAGAGCCTGAGCTGTTGCAGCCAGTCGTGAAACACGCCGCCGACAAAGGCGGCTGCCTGCGGCTGCTTTTCCAAGGCCTGCAACAGCAAATCCAGCCGCAAGGCGGCGCTGTCGGCACCGGCACAACGCAGCCAGTGCGCCACCGCGGCCAGCATTTCGGCAAAGGCCGGGTATTCCTGGGTCAGGGCGGTAACCAGGGTATCGGCATCCATGCGGGTAATGCGGCGGCGCTGGCGCGCGTTCAGAGTCTTAATCATCGGCACTCCGTGGGTTGTGTGGGGGCGCTATTGTAGCAAAATCATTTGTGCAGTGCGGAAACACAATATTAAAGGCTGCCTGAAAAACCTTCAGGCAGCCTTTTTGCAGTGTATTTGTTTATTGTCCGGCGGTTTCCGGCGGAATCTCCAAAGTCACACCCAAACGCTTGAGGGTGCGCTGCAAAACCGGATGCTGCGCGTTCAGCTGCCAGCCCAGCGTCCACGCCGCGCGGGCCTCGGCCTGACGGCCCAGTGTCCACAGCACTTCGCCCAAATGGGCGGCCACTTCTGCGTTGGGGTCGGCGGCAAAAGACTGTTGTATATAAGACAGGGCTTTTTCGGCATCGCCGTTGAGGAAATACACCCAACCCAGGCTGTCCTTGATGGCCGGCGAATCACTGTTGAGGCGGTGGGCGGCTTCAATCAGGCGCTGCGCCTCGGCACGGTGCTGGGCGGGCAGTGACAACAGGGTATAGCCCAAAGCATTCATGCCCGCCGGGTCTTGCGGATTGAGGCGCAGATAGCGGCGGAAATCCGCCACCGCGCGCTGCGGCTGTTGCGCGGTATCGGCATAAAACAGGCCGCGCTGGTAGAGGGCGGCAGAGAGCTGCTGCGTGCGCTCCGCACCGGCGGCCATTTTTTCGGCGGCCTGAATCTGGCGGGTATAGGCGGCCTCGGCCTGAGCCGGGGTCAGGTATTTCTGAATCACAAAGGCGCGCAGGCGCTCCAAATCAGCGGCATCGTAAAACACGCCTTTTTTGGGCAGCATGGCCTGGGCTGCGGCCAAATGGCGCATGGCGGCTTCACCGCGCTGCTCGTCCGCTTCGATGGCCGCCAGCAAAAGTTCGCGGTCAAAGGCCATTTCCTTGGCCGTAACCCGCGCCGCCCACATGCGCGCCTGCACCAGATTCCGGTCTTGCTTGTCTTCCATCAGCCGGGTAGCGGCCAGAAAGGCGGCACGGCTTTTCTGTTCCTGCGTGCCGATGCCGTAGGCTTTTTCCAGATAGCCCAAAGTTTCGGCCTGCGGTGCTTTTTGATTCACCGACAAAAAGGCTGCCTGAAGATACAGACCCGCGTCCGGATTTTGCGCCAGCATGCGCTGCAATTGTGCGTAAGCCTGTGGGATTTCACCATTATGGATTAAGGTATCCAGATACAGGCTCTGCCACATGGGCGAGAGCGAGGCGATGTCGTTCTGTTTGAAAAACGAGCTCAACACCTGCGGCTGGCGCTGGCTGATGAGGCTTAAAGTCAGCCGTGTCTGCGGGCGCATCTGTGTGTCCAGCCGCGCCAGACGGTTGAGCGCTTCCACCGCATCCTGGCGCTGTCCGGCCGAGGCGGCAAAAATCGCGTGGGCAATCATGGCTTCCGGCATGTCCGGATGTTTGCGCGCCGCCTGCATCACCTTGGGCGCGCCTTCGGTAACGATTTCCGGCCGCGTCATCGCCTGATGCGCCAGGCGCAGAAACAGGCGGCGGATTTTGAGATCGTCGGCAGCGGCCAAAACCTCGTCCATGCCCGCCACCACGGTGGCGGTTTCACCGCGTGCCAAAGCCAGCTCCCACTGCATGCGTTTTTGCGCCGCAGACGGTGCCGGTTGCAATTCCTGCCAGCGCGCCAGCAGGGCTTCGGCCTGGCCTATGGCATTGAGCGCCAGCGCCACTTCCACACCGCGTTCGGCCACTTCCACATCGCGCGTGCGCTCCAGCAGCAGCATATAGCCCGCCAAGGCCGCCGCACTCTGCCCCTGCCCCAACACCATTTCATTGGCCAAAAGTGCGGCGATATTGTCGGCACGCTGCGCCGCCGCCAAACGGACACTGCGGGCGGTTTCATCCTGCACCAGCACGCGGCTCTTGGCCGGTGTTAGTTGGATTTTTAACGGTTGGGCAACAGGTTTGGCAGCTTCGTTGGCGGCGGCAGGCAACGTGGCCAGCACCAGAACCAAAGGCAAAAAACGACTCAACGGACGCAGCATTTCTGGGTTTCCTCGTATATGGGCGGTATCCGGCAAAGGCGCTACTTTAACATAAGACTGTTTTAAGAAATGTGAGCCTGATGCAAGCGGCGGTGGCAAAACGCAACAGCAGCCGCTTGTGAGCCCTACCCGCCTGTGGTATGTTGCCGCCTTTTGCATCCTGCCCCGCCATGCCCGAATTACCCGAGGTTGAAACCACCCGCGCCGGTATCGCGCCCCATATGACCGGCCGCCGCATCGCCGCCGTGACCGTGCGCGAAGGCCGTTTGCGCTGGCCGGTGGCGCCGGATTTGGCGGAAATACTGCACGGCCAGACCATCCGCAGCGTCAGCCGCAGAGCCAAATACCTGCTCTTGGCCACCGATGCGGGCTGCGTGCTGATTCATTTGGGCATGTCCGGCAGCCTGCGCGTGTTTAGCGGCGACATCCCGCCGCCGCTCAAACACGACCACATCGACATTGCCTTGGACAACGGCGCGCTGCTGCGTTTTCACGACCCGCGCCGCTTCGGTGCACTCTTGTGGTTTGCCGGTGCGCCGGAACACCATCCGCTGCTGCAACACTTGGGGCCGGAGCCTTTGTCTGATGACTTTAATCCCGCTTATCTGCGACTAACGCTGGCCAAACAAAAACGCGCCCTCAAACTGGCGCTGACGGATAACCGCGTGGTGGTCGGTGTGGGCAATATCTACGCCAACGAAGCGCTGTTTCAGGCAGCCTTGGCGCCCACACGCGCCGCCAACAGCCTCAATGCCGCCGAATACGCGGCACTCGTTCAGGCGGTGCGGGATGTATTGCAGCGTGCCATTGCCGCAGGCGGCAGCACCTTGCGCGATTTCGTCAACAGCGACGGGCGCAGCGGCTATTTCCAACAGCAATACGCCGTCTACGGCCGCGATGGCGAAATGTGCCCCCGCTGCGGCGGCGGCATTGTCAAAATCACCCAAGGCCAGCGCAGCAGCTTTTACTGCCCCGGCTGCCAGCATTGAGCCTACCCATGAGCACACCGACACCGACACCGACACCCCTGCCCCTCTGCCTGCTGCGCCTGATCCGTCTGGCAGGCTGGCTGCTGCACAGCTGGTGGCGCGTGATGCGGCTGGACAGGCTGCCTGAAGAGCGCCGCGCCGCCGAGCTGACCGACATATCCTGCCGCATGCTCGGCATACTCAATGTGCGTATCCGCGTACAGCGCCCGCCAAACTGCATCCGGCAGACCCCGCTGCTGATTGTGGCCAACCATGTTTCCTGGCTGGACATTCCCGTGCTGCTGGGCACGGCACCCGGCGGTTTTATTGCCAAGCAGTCCATCCGCCACTGGCCGGTGATCGGCAAAATGGCCGTGCGCGCGGGCACGGTGTTTATCAACCGCGATGCCCGCAGCGACATTACCCCCGTCAACCAGGCCATTGCCCACGCCTTGAACCAAGGTCACAGCGTGGTGTTTTTCCCCGAGGCGCGCACTTCCGACGGCCTGGATGTCCTGCCGTTTAAAGCCGCGCTGTTTCAGGCAGCCGTAGACAGCGGCACACCGGTGCAGGCCATTGCCCTGCGTTACCACGGCGCCGACGGCCGCCGCTGCCCGGAAGCCGCCTGGGTCGGCTCCACCCTGCTGCGCACTTCGATATGGCGGGTGCTGCGCCAGCGCCATATCGATACCCATGTCGATTTCTCACCTTTGCTCCACCCTGCCGGACACGGCGACCGCTTCGCCCTTAAAGAGGCGGCGGAAAATTTTATACGCCAAGTGGTGGCGCCCCACACCGAAAAGGGCGGCTAGTCCAGCCCTTTAATTATGTACCGTCTGCTTTAAGCTGCGGCCTTATCGGATATTGCAACAGTATTTCCCGCCTGCAAATATTTCATCCGAATCACAACAAGCAGCGCACAATTCGTTTATGATAACGGCTCCAAACACTGCTTAAGGAGATACCCATGCGCCTCGCCCCCCTGCTGATTGCCGGCTGCCTGCTGGCTGCCTGCGGCACCGAAGAAGCTACCCAAGTCACCGCCGCCTCTGCCACCGCTTCTGCCAGTGAAGCCGTGGCAGCAGCAGCCCAAGCCGCCCCGCCCCTGCCCACCGCCGAAGAAATCGCCGCGGAACGCTCCTTGGACGGCCTGATTCAACTGGCCGTACGCCTGAAAGAGCACAGCCGGGCAACACTGCCGGGCTTGAGCGAAGCCGAGGCCGATGCCTTGTTAGTGCAACACAAAAAACTGCTGGATCAGATTGTCGAAAAACTCAATGAGCTGGACGGCGAGCTCTTGGACAATTATTTCGAACATCTGGAATCCGCCGGTACCGATGCCGACGGCACCGAAATCATCGACCCCGACAACGGCCCCTTCAGCCCGACCTTGCAGCAGCGGCAGGAAGCGGTGGCACCGGCCTGGCTGGTATACCGCTATGCGGGCGAAGCCATGGGCGAGATTGCACCCCGTGCCGATTATTTCCAAGCGCTCACCGGCAGCCATGGCAGTACCGCCAGCCGTGACTATGCAGCCATTGTGGCCGAGCACGACAAAACCATGCTCACCAACGATGCCGCCATAGCCATTCCCTACCCGGCCCTGGTACAAAGGCTCATTGATTGGGAGCAATATCTGGCCAAACACCCGCAAAGCCCGTGGCTGGCGGAGGCTCTATGCAGCTATCACCTCCATCAGTCCCTGTTGTTGCAGGGTGTGGACAACACCCCTGCTTTCGATTACGAGGACAACAAACCGGTGCCGCAAGTGGCCGCGGCCTGGCGTGACCTGATGCAACGTGCGCCCGACAGCCCGGTGAGCGCGCTGTTACAGAAACAATTGCAGGGTAATCCCACACCCTACGAAATGGACCTCGCTGCCGAAGCGCTGCGCAAACAGCAACGCCAACAAGCCGGTGTTGCCGTGCCCCGCCACTGCGAGTTTTAAGACCCGGCAAAATCTGCACGCCACCCGCCCTACCGGCACTCCGCTTGACTGTTGTCATTAACGGTTTTGCAAAGCGCTCAAACCGACTACGCAAAAAAGGCTGCCTGAAACCTTTCAGGCAGCCTTTTGCTTGCAGACAAACGCTTTTATAGTCGAATAAAATAAGAATGAGACAAGGCAGCAAGCCGCAGACAGTACAAATAGTACGGCAAGGCGCAGCAACGCCGTATCATTCTTATTTTAAATGACTATAGCAGGTAGGTCGGCTCTCCGAGCCGACGTTTATCGGTTTGTGTGTCGGCTCGGAGAGCCGGCATACGGCTACTGTCTTGTCTCGTTCTGTGTTATGCGGCCATATCAAACCGGCCACGCAAACAGGCTGCCTGAAACTTTTCAGGCAGCCTTTTACTTGCAGGCAAACGCTTTTAGCGGGTAGGTCGGCTCTCCGAGCCGACGTTTATCGGCTTGTGTGTCGGCTCGGAGAGCCGACCTACGGTTACTGTTTTGTCTCGCTCTGTGTTATGCGACCATATCAAACCGGCCACGCAAAAAAGGCTGCCTGAAACCTTTCAGGCAGCCTTTTGCTTGCAGACAAACGCTTAACGCTTTTAGAAGCGGCCTTCCAAACGCAGGGTGGCGCCTTTTTGGGTGCTGCCTGCCAGGTTGCGGGCCACATGCGGGGTGAGGGAGAGTTTCATCTCCGGGTTGAAGGCATATTGCACGCCGGCACGCAGGCGGGCGCGGGTGCGGTTGATGTCCGCATTGTAGGCCACGCTGCCGATGTAGTCCGCTTCGGCGGTATAACGCGGGGTGTTGCCGCCCAGGCGCTGTTCCACTTCGGCACCGCCGTGCAGCGACCAGTTGCCGCCCAAGGGCAGTGCGGCGTTGACACCTGCTGCCGCTGCGGTTTCTTTCAGCTTCAGTTCGCCGTAATTGGCGGGGAAGGCAATACCGTTGCTTTCGCTGTAGGCGCCGCGGCTGATGTCGCGGTGGCGCAGTGCCACATAGGGCTCGATGCGGGTGCCTTCTTCATTGCCGAATTCGCGGCCTGCGGCCACTTGGTATACCGCGCCTTTAATCGGGGCACTGCCGCTGCCCGCTTCGGTACCGGACAGTTGCGGACGGGTAATGTCTGCGGTGTAGCGGCCAAAGGCGGCACCGCCGGTGGCAAACCAGCCGTTTTCATGCTGCCAGCGGCCATACACGCCTAAAGAGGGGTTGTGGCTGCGGCTGCGGTAGCCCTGCGGCAGGCGGCGGGCGGTGGTGTAGTCGGCACTCACACCGGCGGAAATGCGCGGGGTGAAGCCGTAGGCCAGGGTGAGGCCGACGGCGTTTTCGCGCACGCCGCCCGCATGGGTGTAGTCGTCATACACGGCGTAGCAGAATTTGCCTTCCACAGTGCGGCAGCCTTCGATGGTGCGCAGCAGGGCGCTGCTTTGCGCGGCCAAAAGGGCGGCGCTGTCTTTGCCCGCCAAGGCCAGGCTTTTGCGGCTGTTTTCGGTGTCTACGGCAGCACCGCGGTCAATACGCCAGAGGGTAGCACGCTTTGTGTAATCATTCTCATAAGTTGACCAGCCTGCGGCAATTTTGCCGTCGTCACTGAGGGCATTTACCGCTCCCTCTTCTCCACCCAAAGTTTTCAACTCCAAGACTTCCTGCCAGTTGTCACCGTGCCAGATAATCGGGCGGGCTGCCGGGCTGTAGCCGCTGCCGAAGGTGCCGCCGGCAATTTTACCGTCAGCGCTGAGTGCATTTACCGACGGTGTTTCTAATAACGTTAATCCGCTGCCGGGATAGCTTTCCTGATGCTCTCCGGGCAGGGCAACCGCCGTCCAGCTGTCACCCTCTTTTTTCCAAATCACAGCCCGGCCTTCTGCCTTAACTTCATGACTATTCGGATTATAATCCCCCGAACCCACCTGCATCCAACCGCCAGCCACGGTGCCCGCACTGCTCAGCGCCCTTACTTGGGACTGCCAATCATAATCGGCAGCACCGGTATCGCTATTTGAAGTGCCAAGGTTAGTGATCTTCCAGTCGTCAATACCGCCCGAACCCCGTTCCCAAATGGCGGCTTTGGTTTTGATGCCGTGGCCTTCGGCATTGAAATCTACAGTACCTTGTGTAAAGGCGGCGTTACCACCGATTACGCGACCGTCTGCACTGACGGCGCGGGCGAAGGAGCGGCTGAGCCTCTGCTCTCCGCTGCCTTCAATTTTATATGCACCGTCTCCGGCAACCATGGAACCCAAATCGACTGCACTGTGGTTGTGCCAATCGTCGCTGTCGGCATGCCAAACCACGGCTCTCTGACGACCGACATTGTCATTATTACTGTTTATAACAATGTTATCGGCATTGCCTACGGCTGTTTTGCCGTCATGACTCAGACCGAGTACTTCGCCAGGCAGTAAATTTGAGTACTGGGAGCTCTGGAAGCTCTGCAACCTCACCATTTCTTGCCAGTTGTCACCCTGCCAGATAACCGCGCCGGTATTCTGTCCTGCAGCAATCGTACCGTCATGGCTTAGGGCATATACAGAGTGTTGGTCTCCCTGCAAATAAGTAACACTGTGCCAATCATCTGCATTGTCCGTCCAGACGGCAGCGCTGATGATGGGCGGATCATTCGGGTCGGCGGGTTTGCCTATGGCTTGTCCGGCGGCAATTTTTCCATTACTGCTAAGCGCGTTGATTTCGCTGTTATAATATGTACCTAATTCCAAGTTTCGGGCTTTCAGCATATTAACCGGTTCGCCTTCCATGGTGGCGGCTGTAGCCAGACCGTGGGCGAAAAACGGCAGCAGCGCCAATACCAAGGCGCGGGGCTTCAGGACAGGCAGTGCGTTTTTATTCATATTCAAATCTCCTGATACATTAATCATTAACGACTGCTGTGCAGCCGCAGCAGCGGGCAGTATCCCCCCCCCCCCGCAATTCTGCGCAAGCCCGCCCCGCCCCGGACTTGTATTGTGTGGTACGGATGCCGCAAAAAAACACAATAGCGGCACAGTGTTACCATTTGCGGCAGCGGGGCGGGCACGGATTGGCAGCGCAGAATCCCCATTGTGTTTTCAGTAGGTCGGCTCTCCGAGCCGACGCGCAAACAGGCAAACGTCGGCTCGGAGAGCCGACCTACCCGCTGCGCGCAGGATGACCGTAAGCCGTCATTCTGCGCGCAGTCGCAGAATCTCTATATGCGATGTGTTTTCAGGCAGCCTGAAACCCCTGTTTTTCGCTATAATCACACATTTTTCAAAATCTTCAGACGCACGATCATCATGCTCAACAGCCAATACAATCCCGCCGAAATCGAAGCCAAACATTATCAAAACTGGGAAGCGCAAGGCTATTTCCAGCCGCATATGGACAGCAGCCGTCCCGCATTCTCCATCCAGCTGCCGCCGCCCAATGTCACCGGCACCCTGCACATGGGTCACGCCTTCAACCAAACCATTATGGACGGGCTGACCCGCTATTACCGCATGCAGGGGCGCAATACCTGCTGGGTGCCCGGCACCGACCACGCCGGTATTGCCACGCAGATTGTGGTAGAACGCCAGCTGGCCGAACAGGGCGTCTCCCGCCACGATTTGGGCCGCGATGCCTTTTTGGCCAAGGTGTGGGAATGGAAAGAGCAGTCCGGCGGCACCATTACCGAACAAATGCGCCGTGTCGGCTGCTCCGCCGACTGGAGCCGCGAATACTTCACCATGGACGCGCCGCGTGCCGCCATCGTGACCGAAGTGTTTGTGCGCCTGTTTGAGCAGGGCCTGATTTACCGCGGCAAACGCCTGGTGAACTGGGACCCGATACTGGGCACGGCGGTGTCGGATTTGGAAGTGGAAAACGTGGAAACCGACGGCCAGCTGTGGCATATCCGCTATCCCTTGGCCGAAGACGAGAGCCAGGGTGTAGTGGTGGCCACTACCCGTCCGGAGACGCTGTTGGGCGATGTGGCGGTGGCCGTTCACCCGGAAGACGAACGCTATCAGGCGCTGATTGGCAAAGAAGTGCTGCTGCCGCTTACCGGCCGCCGCATTCCGGTGATTGCCGACGAATATGTGGAAAAAGACTTCGGCACCGGCTGCGTGAAAATCACCCCGGCGCACGACTTTAACGACTACGAAGTGGGCAAACGCCACGACACCGCGCTGATTAATGTCTTGGGCTTGGATGCCAAAATCCTGCCAGAAGCGCAGGTATTTGATTACCGCAGCCAAACCCTGGCGCCCATCGGGCTGCCTGAAGCCTATGCCGGACAAGACCGCTTTGCCGCGCGCAAAGCCATGCTCGCCGATTTGGAAGACCAGGGCCTGTTGGTGGAAACCAAGCCGCACAAACTGATGACCCCGAAAGGCGACCGCACCGGCTCGGTCATCGAGCCCATGCTCACCGACCAATGGTTTATCGCCATGAGCGCCACCCCGCAAGGCGGCGAGCCGGAAAGCGAATTTGCCGGCATGAGCCTGGCGCAAAAAGCCAAACACGCGGTAGACAGCGGCCAGGTGCGCTTTATCCCCGAAAACTGGGTCAATACCTATAACCAATGGATGAACAATATCCAGGACTGGTGTATTTCGCGCCAACTGTGGTGGGGTCATCAGATTCCCGCCTGGTATGACGACAAAGGCACATGCTATGTGGCGCGCACCTTCGAAGAAGCCGCCGCGCAGGCCGGTACCGATGCACTCACCCGCGACGAAGACGTGCTCGACACCTGGTTTTCCTCCGCGCTGGTGCCCTTCTCCACCTTGGGCTGGCCTGAAGAAACCGCCGAACTGAAAGCCTTTGTGCCCTCTTCCGTGCTGGTCACCGGCTATGAAATCATTTTCTTCTGGGTGGCGCGCATGATTATGATGACCACCCATTTCACCGGCCAAGTGCCTTTCCGCGACGTCTATATCCACGGCATGGTGCGCGACCACGAAGGTAAAAAAATGTCCAAGTCCGAAGGCAATGTCATCGACCCGGTGGATTTGATCGACGGCATCGATTTGGACAGCCTGCTCACCAAACGCACCACCGGCCTGCGCCGCCCCGAAACCGCACCGCAGGTGAAAAAAGCCACCGAAAAACTCTTCCCCGAAGGCATTCCCGTTTTCGGTGCCGATGCGCTGCGCTTTACCATGGCGAGCTACGCCAGTCTCGGCCGCAGCATCAATTTCGATTTCAAACGCGCCGAAGGCTACCGCAATTTCTGCAACAAGCTGTGGAACGCCACCCGCTTTGTGCTGATGAATACCGAAGGCCAAGACTGCGGCCGGGACGAAACCCAGCCCCTGGCCTACAGCTTTGTCGACCAATGGCTCATCGGCCGCCTGCAACAGGTGGAAGCCGCCGTGAGCGACGCCTTCGATACCTACCGTTTTGATCTCGCGGCGCAAACCCTGTATGAATTTGTGTGGAACGACTATTGCGACTGGTATCTGGAACTGGCCAAGGTGCAGCTGCAAACCGGCTGCGAAAGCCGCCAACGCGCCACCCGCCGCACCTTGGTACGCGTGTTGGAAGTGATTTTGCGCCTCCTGCATCCGATCATGCCGTTTATCACCGAAGAGCTGTGGCAAACCGTGGCACCACTGGCCAATGCCAAGCACAGCGACAGCATCATGCTCGCCGCCTGGCCGCAGGCCGATGCCGACAAAATCAACCCCGCCGCGCTGGAACAAATGGCGCGTCTGCAAGAGCTCATCGGCGCGGTGCGCAATCTGCGCGGCGAAATGGGCTTGGGCCCGGGTGTGAAAGCACCGCTGTTTGCGGAAAGCAGCCAGGATTTGTCCGCCTTCCTGCCCTATCTGCCCGCCATGGCGCGCCTGAGCGAAGCGACGCAAGTGGCGCAACTGCCGGAAAGCGATGACGCCCCGGTGGCCGTGGCCGCCGGTGCGCGGCTGATGCTGAAGGTGGAAATCGACAAAGCCGCCGAAAGCGCCCGCCTGAACAAAGAAGCGGAAAAGCTGCAAAAGGCTGTGGACAAGCTCACCGCCAAGCTGGACAAACCCGGCTACACCGACAAAGCGCCCGCGCATCTGGTGGCCAAAGACCGCGCCGATTTGGCCGAGTTGCAGGAAAAAATGGCCAAGGTGCAGGCACAGCTGACGAAATTGGCCGATTGAGCCGCCTGATGCAAAAAACAGGCTGCCTGAAAACCACACTACTCCTTTTCAGGCAGCCCCAAACCTTGCAATAACAAGCCTGTTATGCCATAATCCGCGCCTTTCCTGCGCAAACCGCGGGGAAACCAGGGAGTTGGCAGGGGTTTCGGCTCCGCCCACTTGTCGCCGCAAGGCATTTATTTTATAGAGATTTTTATCATGGCATTATCCGTAGAACAAAAAGCGCAAATCGTTAAAGACTTCCAACGTCGCGAAGGCGACACCGGTTCTTCCGAAGTCCAAGTCGCTTTGCTGACTTTCCGCATCAATGATCTGACCCCGCACTTCAAAGCCAACGCCAAAGACCACCACAGTCGTCGCGGTCTGTTGAAAATGGTGAGCCAACGCCGCCGTTTGCTGGCTTACCTGCGCCGTACCCGCCCGGATACCTACCGCGAGCTGATCGGCCGCCTGGGTCTGCGCAAGTAATCGCGCCGAAGCCGCAGCAGATTGCTGCGGCTTCAACCCAAGCTCATCCCCCCCCAACCTTTTGCGGTGCCGCGGCATTCTGCCCGATTCGCCACCGTTTCCACCTCCCATACCTTCCCGCACAACTTTGCACCGCGCCTGCCCTGTTGATTTCGGTTCAGGCAGCCTGCCGCCGTGTTTTTCTATTTGATTTGATTCAATCCCATCTATATGCACGTTTCCGAACTCCAAACCCAACACGTCTCCCAATTGCTCGAACAAGCCGAACAGCTCGGCATTGAAAACGCCAACCGCCTGCGCAAACAAGACCTGGTTTTCGCCATTGTGCGCCTGCTGATGAAACAGGGCGAAAGCTTTACCTGTTCCGGCACGCTGGAAATCCTGCCCGACGGCTTCGGCTTTTTGCGCAGCATCGACACTTCCTATCTGGCAGGCCCCGACGATATTTACGTTTCCCCCAGCCAAATCCGCCGTTTCAATCTGCACACCGGCGACACCATTGAAGGCAGCGTGCGCGTGCCCAAGGACAACGAGCGCTATTTTGCGCTGGTGCGCTTGGACAAAATCAACGGCGACGACCCGGAAGTGTGCAAACACAAGATTCTGTTTGAAAACCTCACCCCGCTCTTCCCCACGCGCCAGTTTGTGCTGGAGCGCGACATCCGCGCCGAAGAGAACTACACCAGCCGCGCCATCGACCTGATTGCCCCCATCGGCAAAGGCCAGCGCGCGCTGTTGGTGGCGCCGCCCAAATCGGGCAAAACCGTGATGCTGCAAAACATCGCCCACGCCATCACCAGCAATTACCCGGAAGCGGAACTGATTGTGCTGCTCATCGACGAGCGCCCGGAAGAAGTGACCGAAATGACGCGCTCGGTGCGCGGTGAAGTGGTGTCTTCCACCTTCGACGAACCGGCGGCGCGCCATGTTCAGGTAGCCGAAATGGTCATTGAAAAAGCCAAGCGTCTGGTGGAGCACAAAAAAGACGTGGTGATTCTGCTCGATTCCATCACCCGCCTGGCCCGTGCCTACAATACCGTGGTGCCCGCCTCCGGCAAAATCCTCACCGGCGGCGTCGATGCCAATGCCCTGCACCGTCCCAAACGCTTCTTCGGCGCCGCACGCAATGTGGAAGAAGGCGGCTCGCTCACCATCATCGCCACCGCGCTGGTGGACACCGGCAGCCGCATGGACGATGTGATTTACGAGGAATTCAAAGGCACGGGCAATATGGAACTGCATCTGGACCGCCGCATGGCGGAAAAACGCCTGTTCCCCGCCATCAACATCAACCGCTCCGGCACCCGCCGCGAAGAGCTCCTGGTTTCCCCCGACCAATTGCAGAAAATGTGGCTGCTGCGCAAATTCCTGCATCCCATGGACGATTTGGAAGCCATGGAATTTTTGGCGGAAAAACTCAAAGCCTCCAAAAACAATGCCGACTTTTTCGATTTGATGCGCGGCAAATAAATTTGCCCGTGTATAAAAAGGCTGCCTGAAAAACGGTTTACGGTTTCAGGCAGCCTTTCCTTTATAATCCGCCCTTGTTTATCTTTTTTCAGGCAGCCTGCCATGCCCCAAACCCTGCTCCTTGTTGACGGCTCATCCTATCTCTACCGCGCCTACCACGCCATGGCGCCGCTGACCGCGCCGGACGGCACGCCCACCGGCGCGCTTTACGGCGTACTCAATATGTTGCGCCGCCTGCGCGCCGATTATGTGCACGATTATTGCGCGGTGGTGTTCGATGCCAAGGGCGACAATTTCCGCCATCAGATGTATCCCGAATACAAGGCCACGCGCCCGCCCATGCCCGACGATTTGCGCCCGCAGGCGGAAATGCTGCCGGAACTGGTGCGCCTGATGGGCTGGCCGGTGCTGGTGGTGCCGGGTGTGGAAGCCGACGACGTGATCGGCACGCTGGCCAAACAGGGCGAAGCCGCGGGCTGGCAGGTGGTGATTTCCACCGGCGACAAAGACATGGCGCAACTGGTGTCGCCGCAGGTCACTCTGGTCAACACCATGAGCAACGAAACCTTGGACACCGAAGGCGTCAAAAACAAATTCGGCGTGTGGCCGCAGCAAATCATCGACTACCTCACGCTGATGGGCGACAAGGTGGACAATGTGCCCGGCGTGGACAAATGCGGCCCCAAAACCGCGGTCAAATGGCTGGCGCAATACGGCTCGCTGCAAGGCGTGATGGAGCACGCCGCCGAAATCAAGGGCAAGGTGGGCGAACACCTGCAAGCGGCGCTGCCGCAACTGCCGCTCTCTTATCAGCTCGTCACCATCAAAACCGATGTGGATTTGCACGGCGAACTGGCCGACGGTTTGGAGAGCCTGCGCCGCCACAGCCCCAAATGGTCGCAACTGGCGGTGGAGTTCAAACGCCTCAATTTCCGCACCTGGCTCAAAGAAGCCGAAGAGCGCCTGCATGAAGGCAACGGCGATTTATTCGGCAGCGACCATATCGGCGAACAGGCGGCTTTGGACAACACCCTGCCCGAAACCCCGACCGCCCCCGCCCCTGCCGCCCTGCACTACCAAACCGTGACCACGCAGGAGCAGTTGGAGCAAGTGCTGGCGCGTTTGGCTCAAGCCGACAGCATCGGCATCGACACCGAAACCACCAGCCTCAACCCCATGGCGGCGCAGCTGGTGGGCATCAGCATCGCCTTTGCGCCCGGCGATGCGGTGTATATTCCCGTCGGCCACAGCCTTACCGCCGCGCCGGAACAGTTGGATTTGCCACAGGTTTTGGGCTGCCTGAAAGCGCATCTGCACAATGCGGCGCTGAAAAAAATCGGCCAAAACCTCAAATACGACCAACATGTGTTTGCCAATTACGGCATTGAACTCCAAGGCATCGCCGGTGATGCCATGCTGGCTTCCTATATTGTCGAAAGCCACCTCGGCCACGGCCTCGACGAATTGGCGCAACGCTGGCTGGGCTTGGACACCGTCACCTACGAATCGCTGTGCGGCAAAGGCGCCAAGCAGATTTCCTTTGCCGATGTGGCGCTGGCACAGGCGGGCGAATACGCCTGCCAGGACGCCGATTTCGCCCTGCGCATCGAACAACACCTGCGCGCACAGATGGATGCCAAGCAGTTAGAGATGTACCAAAACATGGAATTGCCGGTGGCGCAGGTGCTGTTTGCCATGGAGCGCACCGGCGTGCTCATCGACAAACACGAACTCGCCCGCCAAAGCCACGAACTGGGCCAGCGCCTGCTGGAGCTGGAAAAACAGGCTTATGAAACCGCCGGACAGCCCTTCAATCTCAATTCGCCCAAGCAGTTGCAGGAAATCCTGTTTGACAAAATGGGCATCCCCACCAAGGGTTTGAAAAAAACCGCTTCCGGCGGCGTTTCCACCAACGAAGCGGTACTGGAGCAGCTGGCACCGGATTTCCCGTTGCCGAAAATCATTTTGGAAAACCGCGGCCTGGCCAAACTCAAATCCACCTATACCGACAAACTGCCGGAGATGATCAACTCCGCCACCGGCCGCGTGCACACCACCTATGCCCAGGCGGTGGCGATTACCGGACGGCTGGCCAGCAACAACCCCAATCTGCAAAACATCCCCATCCGCACCGAAGAAGGCCGCCGCGTGCGCCGCGCCTTTGCCGCACCCGCGGGCGCGCTGATTGTGTCTGCCGACTATTCGCAAATCGAATTGCGCATCATGGCGCATTTGAGCGGTGACAAAACCCTACTCGAAGCGTTTAAAAACGGCGAAGACATCCACCGCCGCACCGCCGCCGAAGTGTTCGGCATCGCCCCGGAACATGTGAGCAGCGAGCAGCGCCGCTACGCCAAAACCATCAACTTCGGCCTGATTTACGGCATGGGCCAATATGGTCTGGCCAAATCGCTGGGCATAGACAATCTCTCCGCCAAAAACTTTATCGACCGCTATTTCGCCCGCTACCCCGGCGTGGCCGACTATATGCAGCGCACCAAAGAACAGGCCGCGCAACAGGGCTATGTGGAAACCCTGTTCGGCCGCCGCCTGTATCTGCCCGACATCCACGCCCAAAACGCCAACCAGCGCGCCGGTGCCGAACGCGCCGCCATCAACGCCCCCATGCAGGGCACGGCTTCAGACCTGATCAAACGGGCGATGGTGGATGTGCAAAACTGGCTCTTGGCCGAAAACTTGGTCAGCCGTCTGATCATGCAGGTGCATGACGAATTGGTGCTGGAAGTGCCGGAAAATGAATTGGAAACCGTGAAAACCCGGCTGCCTGAAATTATGGCTGCGGTGGCCGGGAATGCGCTGCATGTGCCGCTGGTGGCGGAAGTGGGTGCGGGGGCAAACTGGGAAGAGGCACATTGAATATGGAAGTGTTTACCCTACCACCCCGCTATCAAGCCTTTCTGTCGCGCTTGGATGATGACGACTGTGCGGATATCCGCAATTCGGAAGGTGCAGGCGCTTATTTTTACGGCAAAAATCTGCTGCCGGAACGCAATGAAACTTACGCCATAGCGGAAGATGCTCCGGGCTGTTTGCTTATCGGCCAAGACGGCGACCTGGGTCTGTTTATTCTTCCAGGCAGCGATGACACGGTTTACGCCTTGGATCTCGGTGCGCTCGGCACTGCACCCATGCAGGCGCTTGCCGCCGATATCGATGCCTGGTTGGCACAGCTGGGCGTGCAATTTTAGCCGTTTAATCCGTAGGTTGGGTCGCTAGACCCAACATTGCTAGAAACCGTGTCATGTGTTGGGTCTAACGACCCAACCTACGGCTGCTGCCGATTAACCCGCCAATGCATTGGAACTTGCATAGTGCATATGCTTGGGTTGCCAGACCCAAGCTACGGCTTTTCAGGCAGCCTGAAACACAACCCTCTTACCGCAAAGGAACCATCATGGACCTCAACCCCGATACCTACGAACAACTCAAACAAGGCGAGTACCAAGCGCCCAGCGTTTATGTGGCGGCGATGAAAAACCGCCTTAGCCATCTCGATGCCGCCGCCGTGCGCGAACGCTTGGAAAAGGTGTTGCAGCGCGAAGATGTCAGCGACATCGTGGCGGTGGAATCGGTGGAAGACGGCTATATCCAAGTCGTGCTCGGCAGCGACGATGAGGAAGACGAAGAGCATAATGCCTTTTTTGTCTTCCGCCTGCGCGTGCACGACGAAGTGGATCCCGCAGACTGGTCTTACGAGACGGCGGAGTACCGCAACCGCAATCTGCTTGAAGACGAGCGCATGGAAATGCAGCAGACGCCGCAGCTGTTGGAATGCATCACCTATCTGGATCCCGATTGGCCGCAGGCGCATTGGATGTTGCAATTTGCGGTGATGGACGCGGTGGCAGGCGACTGCTATGCCATGCAGGACATGGTTTCCGGTCAGTTTTTCAGCGGCAGCTGGCTGGCGGATCTGGCCGAAACCTATACCCCACCGAGTTTGGAGATGGGCTATGTGATTCATGTGGTCACGCCGGAAGACGCGCACAGCGACGACTACTGGATGCACACCCACGGCCTGCTCAAATTCGGCCTGCCGGAATTGGAAGTTTTGCGCGCCCGACGGGCGCAACTGGAGCAATACCAAGGCTTGTTTAACAGCGTGTCGCAAATCCTGCTGGATGACCCTACCCTGTGGCACGAAGACGCGCCGCTGATGTGCGCGCAAACCCAACACGGCAATATCGCCGTACGCCTGATGCCGTGGCAGACGGCGCTGCGTTCCGACCTGCTCGCGCCGGTGAAAAAAGGCTTTTTCCGCCAGAAAATCCAGCGTTTCAACGGCGACTTGGGCGAGCGCGAGGCCGACGACATCCACACCGAACCGGCGCTGGTGATGTTTGCCGACATCAACGGCCGCCCCGCCCACTTGGCCGATTTGGGCGCCGCCGTGGCCGAAGACACCCATGTGATGCTGATGCTGCCCAATTCCGAAACCGCGCGCATGTATTATCTGGCCAAGGAAAAACTGCCACTGTTTGCCGCCTGTCTGCAACGCCACCCGCCGCAAGAGGAGGTGTGGACTTATCTGATGAAAATCCGCTGCGAATCGCCCAGCACCGAAGCGGCCGAGCATATGTGGTTTGCGGTGCAGTCGCTCAGCGACACCGAGGTGACGGCGGAATTGATCAACGAGCCTTTCCATATCCCGGAAATGCAATGCGGCCAAACCTACACCCTGCCCTTGGACGAAGCCAGCGACTGGTGCATCTACGCCGCCCCGCTGCAAGCACGGATTACTCCGGACAATGTTTTCCATCTGCGCCGCTATCTGCGTGCCAGCTAGGGGCAAACTGACCCTTCGTTCACGGCTGCTTTTTTGCCAAAAGCGCCCGCTTCTGCGTTGGAAATGCCCGCAAGGTGTGCAACCTTGCTGTGCTTTCCGCCTTGAATCAGACGTTTTTGCCTAAAAAATCAGCCCCGCGTCCGAAAGGTCAGTCTGTCCTAAACCACAAAAAAACCGCCCCAAAACGGGGCGGTTTTTTGCACCATGCACGGATCAGCGTTTTTTGCCGGTTACGGCGGCTACGGGCAGGTTTTCGTTGCGTTTCAGGGCCACGCAGGTTACGCCTTCCGGGAATTTAATGTCGGAGAGGTGCAGGATTTGGCCGGCAGTCACGGCAGACACGTCCAAGTCCAGGGCGGCGGGGATGTTGCCCGGCAGGGTCAGCACTTCTACGGTGGTGTTCAGCAGGGACACGCGGCCGCCTTGCAGTTTCACGGCCGGAGAAACTTCGGCGTTCAACAGGTGTACCGGCACGCGGATTTTCACTTCTTTGTTGGCGTCAACGGCTTGGAAGTCGATGTGCTGCACTTGCGGTTTGAAGGGGTGCATCTGGAAGTCGCGCACAATCACGTTGTGGCTTTTGCCGTCCAGGTTCAGTTTGATCACCGCAGTGTGGAAGTTTTCTTTTTCCAGTGCGTAGAACATGGCTTTGTGTTCTACGGCGATGGCAACAGGCTCGGTGCCTTCGCCGTACAGAACGGCAGGTACCTGGCCTTCGCGACGCAGGCGGCGGCTCGCACCCGAACCCTGATCTTCGCGGTTTACGGCATTGATTTCATAAGTCATGGGGGTTTACTCCAAAAGGTTGGTTTGTGTCGTCATCGGCCGCGACCAGCTTAAGACGACTGACTAAAATGCTGCCTGAAAAGGTTTTCAGGCAGCCACTGTGGTTACGGCAGGAACAAAGCGCCCGGCGCAACCAAATCTTCGTTAAACAAATAAGACACCGACTCTTCGTTGCTGATGCGGCGTACGGTTTCGGCCAAGAGGCCGGCTATGGTTACCTGGCGGATGCGGCCGCATTCTTTGGCGGCATCGCTCAGGGGAATGGTGTCGGTCACCACCACTTGGTCGATGTCGGAGGCGGCAATGCGACTCACGGCTTCGCCAGAGAACACCGGGTGGGTGGCATAGGCCAGCACGCGCTCGGCACCGCGCTCTTTCAGGGCTGAAGCGGCTTTGCACAGGGTGTTGGCGGTATCGATCATGTCGTCCACCAGCACACAGGTGCGGCCCTGTACATCGCCGATGAGGTTCATCACCTCGGCCACATTGGCTTTGGGACGGCGTTTGTCGATGATGGCCAAATCGGTTTGCAGCGCCTTGGCGGTGGCACGGGCGCGCACCACGCCGCCGATGTCGGGGCTGACCACGGTTAAGTTGTCGATGCGCTGTTTTTCAATATCGTGCAGCAAAATCGGCGTGGCGTAGATATTGTCCACCGGAATATCGAAAAAGCCCTGAATCTGGTCGGCATGCAAATCCACGGTGAGGATGCGGTCTATGCCGGCCGAATGCAGCATATTGGCCACCAGTTTGGCGGAAATCGGCACGCGCGCGGAACGCGGGCGGCGGTCTTGGCGGGCATAACCGAAATACGGGATGGCGGCGGTAATGCGGCCTGCGGAAGCGCGCTTGAGCGCATCGGCCATGGTCAGCACTTCCATCAGGTTGTCGTTGGTGGGGGCGCAGGTGGGTTGGACGATAAATACGTCACGACCGCGCACGTTTTCCAGCAGCTCCACGGTGATTTCGCCGTCGGAGAATTTGCCCACGGTGGCGCGCCCCATGGAAATATCCAGATGCTTGACCATTTTTTCGGCCAGTTCGGGGTTGGCGTTGCCGGTGAACACCATCAAGCTATCGTATGCTGCCATGTCTTCATTGCCCAAGTTGTGCGTGGAATCGGATTCACTGTGGTCATGCGGAAACATGCTGCTTCCCTTCGTGCAGTGCGCGGGTTTGCGTGATTTTGCATTATACGCCGTTTTGCCCGCCGCCCACCACTTCAAATCACCGCCGTCCAAGCGCCGTTTGCCGTGCATCAAACACAAGAAAAGCGTGCAACGGTGTACACGCTTTTGCTGTCAGTCTTTGGCTGGGGAGGTAGGATTCGAACCTACGCATGCTGGGATCAAAACCCAGTGTCTTAACCACTTGACGACTCCCCAACTTTGCCGTGCCGCCGAAACCGGCAACACGCTGCAAGGTGGCTGGGGAGGTAGGATTCGAACCTACGCATGCTGGGATCAAAACCCAGTGTCTTAACCACTTGACGACTCCCCAATACGCTTCAGCCGTAAAACGGATGCACTGATAAGGTATGAGTGCAATACGCCTGATGCGCAGATGAAATCTGCCGGTATACTGCCTGCGCTTCTGTTTCGCTGTCAAAACGCAAAAACACACAAGCGCCCGAACCGGTCATCATGGGCTTGCCATGATGCGCCAAAGCCGCATACGCCGCTTCAACTTCGGGATATTCGCGCAAGACCACGGCCTGCATATCGTTGCGGCAGTGTTGCGCTTGAAAGTCCGGCATTATGCGGGGTTCGGAATTGCGTGTCAAGTCTTTGTGCGCAAAAACCACCGCCGTGCTCACGTCCACCGGCGGTTTCACAATCACATACCATTCACGCGGTACCTCAAGTGCCTGTAATTGTTCGCCGATGCCGCGCACAAAGGCGTTGCGGCCGAAAATAAAAAACGGCACATCCGCACCCAAACCCACCCCGGCCTGCATCAAGGCTTCCTGCGTGAGGCCGCATTGCCACAGGCGGTTGAGCGCCATCAGCACGGTGGCGGCATCGGAACTGCCGCCGCCCAAACCGCCGCCCATGGGAATGCGCTTTTCCAACCAGATATCGGCACCGTAGAGGCTGCCTGAAAGCTGTTTCAGCAAGGCAGCGGCGCGGTAGGCCAAATCCTGTTCCGCCGCCACACCGGGCGCGGGCGTGTGCAGCAGAATTGCGCCGTCATCGCGGCGGCGCAGCCATACCGTATCCTGCAAGGCGGTGAGTACGAAAATGCTTTCCAATAAGTGATAACCGTCGGCACGGCGGCCGACGATGCGCAAATCCAGATTCAGCTTGGCCGGTGCGGCAAAAGCCTGCGCGTCTGCGGGCACGGATACGGCGGCACTCACAACACCACCCCGCCGTCCTGATGGTGCTGCGGCGGCAGCAGGGCGGCCAGTTCGGTGACAATGGCAGCGGCAGTTGCGTCTTTATCCATTTCCGGCAAAGCGGTTTCGCCGTGTTCGCTGATAAGCGTGACCTGATTGACCGCCGTGCCCATGGCCTGAGCCACTTGGTTGGCGACAATCAGCGGAATGCCTTTTTTAATGCGTTTGGCGCGGGCGTGCTCCAGCACCTGATGGCTCTCGGCGGCAAAACCGACGCAGAAGGGTGCATCCGCCCGCGCCGCCACGGTGGCGAGAATATCCGGATTTTCCGCCAGCTCAATCACCGGCGGGCTGCCGGAAGCGTCTTTTTTCAGTTTTTCGCCGCTGCGGTTTTGCACCTTGTAATCGGCCACCGCCGCCACGGCAACAAATACGTCACAGGCATGCAAACAGCCTTCCACCGCCGCCATCATCGCCTCGGCGCTGTCGGCGCGGATGGTGGCCGCCAAGCCCGGCGGCAGCGGCACCTGCAACTGGCCGTGCACCAGCGTTACCGTGGCACCGGCGGCGCGGCAGGCGCGCGCCAGCGCCACACCCATGCGGCCGCTGGAAATATTGGTGATGCCGCGCACCGGGTCTATGGCCTCGAATGTCGCCCCGGCGGTCAGCAGCACCCGCCGCCCGGCCAGCACCTTGGGCGTCCACACATCGGGCAGCACATCGGCCAGCGCTGCCGCTTCCTGCATACGCCCCACCCCCACTTCGCCGCAAGCCTGCTCGCCCTCGTCCGGGGTAAACACCACCACCCCGTCCGCTTCCAGGCGGGCGATATTGCGCTGGTTGGCCGGATTCAGCCACATCTCCACATTCATGGCCGGGGCCACCGCCAAGGGGCAGGCGCGCGCGGCAGCCAGATTGGTAATCAGATTGTCGGCAATGCCGTGGGCGATTTTGGCTAGGGTATTGGCCGAAGCGGGCGCAATCAGCATCACATCGGCGGCACGGGTGAGATTGATGTGCGCCATGCCGTTGCCGCCGCCGCCCTCATGGGTTTCGCTCAGCACCGGCTCGCCACTTAGGGCTTGGAAGGTCAAGGGCGATACAAATTCGGCGGCAGCGGCGCTCATGGCCACGGTCACGCGGTGCCCCTGTTTTTTGAGAAGGCGTACGAGTTCGCAGGATTTGTAGGCGGCAATGCCGCCGGTAACGGCTAACAAGATGTGTTTGGACATGGTGTGCAGGCTGCCTGAAAAAATGTTCGTGCGCATGGTACACCAAAGGCGGCACCAGCGTCATGATGGCGGCGCGGCGATAGCATGGCTATTGTTAAGAGATGTTGTGAAAATTATTTGCCCTGCTTGGGCGCCTGTGGTCTAATATCCGCGGACATACAGCGCCTGCTTGGCTTGTGGGCGCTGTTTGGGTTGAGGCAGTGCCCTTATTAAGATTTGTAAAGCAGTTTTTATGCACAAGGTCTTAAGAAGCAGCACACTGCCTGTCGTATTAACCGGGCGCATCCAGCATGGGCGCATGGAGTATTTATGAGCAAAGTGAAGGCAGATCACGCCACCCCGTATTTGCAAATCAAAGACATCGTCAAAACCTATGGCGACAACTACGCCGTAGACCATGTCAATCTGGACATACACAAACACGAAATCTTCGCTCTTTTGGGCAGCTCCGGCAGCGGCAAATCCACCTTGCTGCGCATGCTCGCCGGTATGGAAGCGCCCACCCAAGGCCAAATCATCCTCGACGGCCAGGACATCACCAAACTCCAGCCCTACGACCGTCCCATCAATATGATGTTCCAAAGCTATGCCCTGTTCCCGCACATGACGGTGGAGCAGAACATCGCTTTCGGCCTCAAACAGGACAAGCTGCCCAAAGACGAAATCGCCGCCCGCGTGGAAGAAATGCTGCGCCTGGTGCAAATGGTGAAATACGCCAAACGCAAACCGCACCAACTCTCCGGCGGTCAGCAGCAACGCGTAGCCTTGGCGCGCAGCCTGGCCAAACGCCCCAAGCTCCTGCTTTTGGACGAACCCTTGGGCGCCTTGGATAAAAAACTGCGCCAGCAAACCCAGCTGGAACTGGTCAACACCCTTGAGCAAGTGGGCGCCACCTGTATTATGGTGACCCACGACCAGGAAGAAGCCATGACCATGGCCACCCGCATTGCCATTATGTCCGAAGGCCAGTTGCAACAGGTCGGCTCGCCCAGTGAAATCTACGACTACCCCAACAGCCGCTTTACCGCCGAATTCATCGGCGAGACCAATATCTTCAACGGCAAGGTGATTGAAGAAGCACCCGACCATGTGGTTATCGAATGCCCCGATTTGCAAAATCCGGTGCGCCTGGGCCACGGCATTACCGGGCCCGGCGATCAGAATATGTGGATTTCCATCCGCCCGGAAGACGTTAATCTGCACAAACAAAAACCCGCCCACCTGGGCAATGTCAACTGGGCCGAGGGTGTGGTCAAGGAAATCGCCTATCTGGGCAGCTTCGCCATCTTCCACGTGGCGCTGCCCACCGGCAAAATCGTCAAAAGCCAGGTGCTCTCCTCACACTGGGAACTGAACGACATTCCCCCGCCCACCTGGGACGAAACCGTGTACATCAGCTGGCAGGAAAACCAGCCGGCCGCCTTACACCGTTGATTGCGAGGATGTACCCATGAACTGGTTAAACTGGCTGCAACGCCTGCAAAAAATCCGCCCCGGACAGGGGTTGGTGGTCGGCGTGCCCTATGTGTGGCTGCTGATGATGTTTTTGGTGCCCTTCCTTATCGTGCTCAAAATCAGCGTGGCCGAGCAGGAACTGGCCATCCCGCCCTATTCGCCGCTCTACACCATAGACCCCGATTTCGGCCGCGTGAATATCGCCCTCAATTATCTGAATTACAGCGATATTTTCAGCAATTTCTTCAGCTCGGTGGCCGATGTGTTCAAATGGCAGTTTGGCTTGGGCGACAGCAAAGGCAGCAATCTGTATGTGCTCACCTACTGGCTGTCGCTGCGCACCGCCCTGGCCACCACCCTCATCTGCCTGCTGGTCGGCTATCCCATGGCCTATGCCATTGCGCGTGCGCCGGAAAACATGCGTAACGGCCTGCTGCTGGCGGTGATGCTGCCCTTCTGGACTTCCTTCCTGCTGCGCGTCTATGCTTGGATCAGTCTCTTGGGCAATAACGGCCTCATCAACACCTATCTGCTGCGTTGGGGCATCATCCAAGAGCCTTTGGACATGTTTTACAACAATTTCTCGCTGATTCTGGTGATGGTTTACGCCTACCTGCCCTTTATGGTGCTGCCGCTGTACACCCATCTGGTCAAACAGGACGGCCGCCTGCTGGAAGCCTCCGCCGACTTGGGCGCGGGCCCCATCAAGTCCTTCCTCACCATTACCCTGCCGCTCTCCAAAGCGGGCATCATCGCCGGTTCCATGCTGGTATTCATCCCCTCGGTGGGTGAGTATGTGATCCCCGAACTCGTTGGCGGCTCGGAAAACCTGATGATCGGTAAAATGCTGTGGATGGCCTTCTTCGACGAAAACAACTGGCCCAAAGCCTCGGCCATCGCCGTGACCATGGTCTTGCTCCTGGTGGTGCCGATTGCCCTGTTCCACCGCTACGAATCGCGCCAGTTAGAAGGAGGTGCCGGCCATGCATAACAAGAAAATGTCCTGGTTTTTGAAGCTGATGCTCATCGGCGGCCTGGCCTTCCTCTACCTGCCGCTCCTGATTCTGGTGATTTATTCCTTCAACGAATCGCGCCTGGTGACCGTGTGGGGCGGCCTCTCCACCAAATGGTACGGCGAGCTGCTCAAAGACCGTGTGATTCTGGAAGCGGCATGGCTGTCGCTGAAAATCGCCCTCTTCTCCGCCACCGCCGCCGTGGTGCTCGGCACCCTGGCCGGTTACGCCTTGGCGCGCATCCGCCGCTTCAAAGGCAGCACCCTGTTTGCGGGCATGGTGTCCGCACCCATGGTGATGCCGGACGTGATTACCGGCCTGTCCATCGTACTGATGATCATGCAGCTGCAACTGTTCATCAGCGGCTCCTTCTTGGGCGGCGTCATCACGCTGGAGCGCGGCCTGTTTACCATTTGGCTCGGCCACACCACCCTGTGCATGGCCTATGTCACCGTGGTTATCCGCTCGCGCCTGACCGAATTGGACCAGTCGCTGGAAGAAGCCGCCAAAGATCTGGGCGCACGGCCCTTGAAAATCTTTATGCTCATCACCCTGCCCCTGGTGGCCCCGGCCATCGCCTCCGGCTTCCTGCTGGCGGTGACCCTGTCGCTGGACGACCTGGTGATCACTTCCTTCCTCTCCGGCCCCGGCTCCTCCACCCTGCCGATTGTGATTTTCTCCAAAATCAAACTGGGTCTGGATCCGAAGATGAACGTGCTCGCCACGCTGTTTATCGGCATCATCGGCGCCCTGGTGATTACGCTGAACTACTTTATTATGCGCAGCGCCACCAAGCGTGAACGCGAAATGGCCGAAGCCTACCGCCAGGCCAACCAGCCGGATCAGACGGCATCGTAAGCGTGTTAAAACGTTTTCAGGCAGCCTTAAAGGCTGCCTGAAAACGTTTGAATTAACGCCAATTAAAAATCCAACTGCTCGGTATGGATACCTAAGGCAGCCGCCATTTTGGCACGGGTGGACGCACGCAGCTTTTGGCTGTTTTCATGCTGGGAATAGGCCGCTTGACTGATGCCCATGCGTGCCGCCACTTCCGCTTGGGTCAGGCCCAAGTGTTCGCGCCAGGCACGCAGGGCGGGCCAGTCGTTGTCAAAAGCCAAATCCGCCACGGCGGCAGGCACACCGCTGTGGGTATCGATGGGGTGCATAATACGTTGGAAATCGGCATAAGGCAGCACCACAAAAGCGGGTTTACCTTGTTTGTCTTTGATGATTTGATAATCAGTAGGTACGTTCATCTCGTTTTTTAACCTCTTCGATACTGACAATGCTGATTACACCGTCAAAATTGAAAAATACGCGGTAACTGCCCACGCGCAGGCGGTATTGGTATAGTCATTTAAAATAAGAACGATACGGCGTTGCTGCGCCTTGCCGTACTATCTGTACTGCCTGCGGCTTGCTGCCTTGTCTCGTTCTTATTTTATTCGACTATATATATATATGGTTTTGCAGGGCTTTCACATTCACACAGTCGGGCATGTTTTTGAGCAGGGCGATTTTTTCGCGTATCTGCCTGTGCGCAGGAATCTTGCGCAACTGTTTCAATGCACGTGGCTGGTAAATAATCTCGTTCATAAGTTTATTATAAGTTATTTATAAGTTTTAAACCATACTTCAGAACATACGGTTTCAGGCAGCCTGTTCCAACAACTGTATCCGCCGCCCGCAGGACTAGGGCAAACTGACAATTCGGGTACATAATAACGGCCATTCCGACACTGTTGCACGAGGAAAAACCATGCATTCCCTCCACCCCGTCCACGCCCGGCCCGCCGTGCAGGCGCTGGCCAACTCGCTGATCCGCGAAGTGGCCAACAGCGGCATGGGCCGCAGCGATATTGTGCCCTTTTGGTTTGGAGAATCCGACCAGACCACCGCCCCTTTTATCCGCGAGGCGGCCATACAGTCACTGCAGGAAGGCGAGACCTTTTACGCGCAAAACCTCGGCCGCCCGTGGCTGCGTCAGGCGCTGGCCGATTACCTCTCCGCCCTGCACGGCCAGACCATGGATGTGGAACGCCTAGCCGTGGTCAATTCCGGTGTCAGCGCCTTGCTGATTGCCGCCGAACTGCTGTTGTCGGCACAAGACCGCGTGGTCGCCATTACACCGCTGTGGCCGAATGTGTGCGAAATCCCCAAAATACTTGGCGCCGAAGTGGTGCGCGTGCCGCTGGGTGTGCACGAGGGCCGCTGGTCTTTGGATTTGGACCGCCTGCTGGCGGCACTGACGCCCGACACCCGCGCCCTAATCGTCAACTCGCCCAACAATCCCACCGGCTGGATGCTCAGCGAAGACGAAATGACGGCCATCGTGCAGCATTGCCGCCGCCACGGCATCTGGATTATCAGCGACGATGTGTACGAGCGGCTGGTCTACAACCCGGCGCTGAAATCGGCCCCCTCGTTTTTGCGCCATTACCAGCCCGGTGACCGCATTATTTCCGTCAACAGCTGCTCCAAAGCCTGGTCCATGACCGGCTGGCGTGCCGGCTGGATGGTGCTGCCGCCGGAATTGGCCGCCGATGCGGGCAAAATCATCGAATACAATTTTTCCTGTCTGTTCGACCCGGTACAGCGCGCCATGGCCGCGGCACTGAGCCGGGGTGAAGCCGAAGTGGCGCGACTACGGGCGATGTTGGGCCACAGCCGCCAAACCCTGACTGGTGCACTGACGACCCTGCCGGGCGTGGAAGTGCCCGACAGCGGCGGCGCCATGTATGTGTTTTTCCGCATCCACGGCCATGAGGACTCCATGGCGCTGGCCAAAGCATTGGTGCAGGCAGTCGGCCTGGGGCTGGCCCCCGGCTCGGCTTTCGGTGCGGAAGGCCAGGGCTGGCTGCGCTGGTGCCATGCCGTCAGCGACGACGCCAAACTGCTGGACGGTGTAGGGCGCCTGCAACGTTTTTTAATAGCTTGAGTCCTTTACCCCCATCTGCGGCGTATTTGAAGCGTTGGTTGTTATAACCATGGGGTACTGCCCGCCCACTCGGCTTTGTACTTGATATGTCTGTACTCACTGTGCTGCTACACCCTGAACTGCATCCACATCTGGATGCTCTGGTCTCAGCATGAATTATCAGTTCGTCCCTGAATCTCAGGCTGCCTGAAAATGGATCATCCGCTGCGCCATATCGTGCAGCAACGCCACTCATGGAAAAGGCAACAGCAGTGCCATTTCCGTCTTATCCCATAAAACTTTCAAAAATCCCCCGCCCCACGGCCTGTTTTTGCTACGAACGGCTGAAAGGCATCCTTTATTTCCTATTTTCGTTGCATTGACCCTTGTTCCCGCCCTCATTGAAAATAAGCCGGACTTAATCAAAAGTAGGAAAGAAACAGGATGCCAACATTGAAACTTTCCCAACAACTCAAACCCAGCTTCTGGCAAGAATCCTTGTCACCCCCGCCTCCTTGTCCTGCCCTCCAGGGTACGCAAGATACCGACATCGCCATTATCGGCGGCGGCTTTGTCGGTCTGTGGACGGCACTGCGGATTAAAGCCTTGGAGCCGGATTGCCGGGTAGCCTTACTGGAACAGCACGGATGCGGCAGCGGTGCCTCAGGACGCAATGGCGGCTTTGCCATGTCTTGGTGGCCCAAAATCACCAGCCTGCAACAGATTTGCGGTAACGAAGAGGCTTTGTTTCTCGCGCAACAATCAGAAGCGGCCATCACCGCCTTGGGCGAATTTTGCGCCCGTCACGGCATCAATGCGCATTTCGCCCAAAAAGGCTGGTTGTGGACGGCAACCACTCCTGCACATATGGACAGTTGGGAGCACACCGTATGTGCTTGCGAGGCACTGGGTGCGTCTCCGTTCCAGCGCTTGAGTGCCGCAGAAGTACGGCGGCGCACCGGCTCGCCGATTACCTTGGGCGGTGTGTTTGAAAAAAGCAATGCCACCGTACAGCCCGCAGCTTTGGCCTACGGTATCCGCCAAGTGGCATTGGCACAAGGGATTGAAATTTATGAAAACAGTGGCGTCAGCCGCATCGATTATGGTGCACCCGTAATGCTGTATTGCCCGCAGGGAACACTGCGCGCCGCCAAAGTGGTCTTCGCGCACAACGCCTGGGCTGCTGCGCACAAAAGTCTGACCCGGCTGGTTGCGGCTGTTAACAGCTCGATTGTGGCCACCCGTCCTTTGGGTGCTCAGTTGGAAGAAATCGGCTGGAACGGAGGCGAATCCGTAACCGATTCGCAATTATTTGTCGACTACTACCGCACCACCCGTGATGGACGAATAGTGTTTGGCAAAGGTACGGCGGCCATCAGTAAAAATTCCGTCATCAACGAAGTCTTCAGTGCAGACCCTGCCGGTATTGCCTTGGCCAAAGAAGATTTGCTGCACACCTATCCGATGCTCTCCCCCGATTGCATCAGCCATGCCTGGTCCGGGCCGATAGACCGTACTTACGACAGCCTGCCGGTTTTCGGGCACGTAGACGGTCAGGAGAATCTGTTTTTCGGTATCGGCTGGAGCGGCAACGGCGTCAGCCCCAGTCAATTGGGCGGACGCATCCTCGCCAGTCTGGCCTTGGGCCGGGATGATGAATGGAGCCGTTGCAAACTTGTCGGCCGTCCGGTCAAAACCTTTCCGCCCGAACCCTTGCGCCACATTGGCGGCAATTGGGTGCGCAACGCCGTTATCCGCAAGGAAAAAGCGGAATTGCTCGGGCACCCCCCCAGTCTGCGTGACCGCTGGCTCTCCCGCCTGGCGCCGTCCGGCCTGGAAGACAAATCTTAAACTTGGAGAAAAATATGTCAGCACCCGTTTTACTGCCTTATGACAACGTTGATCTGACCCGTAAAGCCCATCTGCCCCATTCCGAAGCACAGGCCGGAACATCCGGCGAGCTGCCCTTAACCCTTGGCAAAGCAGGCTTTTGGGAATGTACGCCGGGGCGTTTCCGCCGTGGTGTCCAGCAAGCCGAATACAGTTATTTCATCAGCGGTTGCGGACGGTTTACCACCGACAACGGCGAAACCATCCGTTTCAAAGCAGGCGATGCCATATTTTTTCCGGCCCATTGCCAAGGCGAATGGGAAATTGAGGAAACCGTACGCAAAGCCTATTTGATTATCGACTGATTTTTTCACCCGCATCTGAAGAGAATAGGACATAAATCCATGAATCACAAAACTTATACGGAAGAGCACTCCGGTTTGCACAGCACGCCGCTGAGCCGCACGGAAACCATTGCCGTCATTATCGGCACCAATATCGGTGCGGGTGTTTTGGGCATGGCTTATGCCGCACGCAAAACCGGCTATTTGCCGCTTGCTGTCTGTTTGGTCTTTACCTGCATCATCTGTGTGATGGCCATGCTCTATGTGGCCGAAGTCTGCCTGCGTACCAAAGGCAATAACCAATTGAGCGGTTTGAGCCGTCATTATTTGGGCGGTTTGGGCGGTGCCCTGATCTTTTTTGCCGTTGCCGCCAACAGCTACGGCGCGCTGTTCGCTTATATGTCGGGCAGCGGGCGCATTTTGATGGATTTTTTTGCCGACTACGGTATGCGGCGCGAGTGGGCACACCTGATCTTCTTCATTCCTTCGGCTTTGGTTCTGTTTCTGGGACTGAAAGCACTTGGTGTGGGTGAAAAAATCATCAGTAGCTCCATGATATTGATTTTAATGGTGCTGGTTGCAGCCACGCTGATGAACGAACATGCCTCGGTAAATTATCTGTGGGAAAGCAACTGGCAATATATGGTGCCGATTTTTAACCTGGCCGTATTCGTATTCGGTGCCCAGTTTATCGTCCCCGAGCTGGTACGTGGCAATATGACGACACCAAAGCGCATTCCCCGTCTGATTATTGGCGGTATGACCGCCACCCTGTTGCTGATCATGATTATTCCCGCCTCGGTCATTATGCTGGTAGGTACGGAGCATGTCGGTGAAGTGGCCACCCTCACTTGGGGAAAATCCTTAGGCAATTGGGCCTATTACACCGCCAATACTTTTGCCCTGCTGGCCATGCTGACCTCCTACTGGGGGCTTGGCGGCAGCCTGTTTACCAATATTTTCGACTTCTTCCGCTTGGGTGATGAAAGTCATAAAGGCAAACGGCTGCTGGTACTGGCCATTGTCGGCATACCGCCCTTGGTTTTGCTGTACAGCGGATTTGACGGCTTTGTAAATGCTTTGTATTTCGCCGGTACGGTAGGCGGCGTAATGATGGGCATCGTACCCATACTCCTGCTCAACGCCGCCCGCCGTCACGGCGACCGCGAACCTGAATTTGTCTGCGGCTGGTATGCCCACCCGGTGATGCAATGTATCATCGTGACCATTTTTGCAGCCAGTGCGGTCTATGCCTTGGCCTCGGTATTCGATTTGCTGCCGAGCGGTTGGTAAACCGCCTTTGAGGAGGTCATCATGGCGTTGCGCATTATTGACATTGTTCATATTCCCGAATTGCACACCCGTTTTTTGGCCGGTGAAAACGGTGGCGGACGCGAGGTTTTGTGGGCACATGTCTGCGAGCAGGAAAACCCGACCCGCTGGCTGGGTGAAGGCGATTTGCTGATGACCAGCGGCATCGGCATACCGACCGCACCGCAAGCGCAACGTCATTATTTGCAAAGCCTCCATCAAAGCAAGCTGGCCGGCCTGATGATCGGCGAGAACATGCAGGCTCCTACCGGTTTGGATGCCCTGCTGGAAACCGCAAACGATCTGGATTTCCCCGTATTGATGACCCACTACGGCGTTCCCTTTGCCAGTGTGGCCAAAACCTTGGTCAGCGCCGGGCATCAGGAGGCTTTCGAGCGCCATCAGGCGGTTGCACGGATTTGCACCAGTGCCCGCCTGGCCATTGAAGGTCTCCCGCTTGAAGCCTTATTGCAGCGTTTGCAAGACGATATTGCCGCACCGCTTTATCTGATTGACGCCAAAACCCTCACCACACAGTCGGGCGGATACTCACCGCTGCCGCCGGAGATTGCACGGGTACTGACCGAGCGCCCGCTGCGTTTTACCGAGAAAAACCCGTTGATGAGCCGTTATGCCCTGCCGGACGGCGAAATCTTTGCCATCGCCATCCCCAGCCGCACAGACTGTGTACTCCTTGCGCACCAAGACAACTGCCATGTCATCGACTACAGCCTGCTGCATTATTTATGTGCGGTCATTGCCATTAGCTTGGAACGGCTGCATGTGGATAACGAACGCCGTCTGAGGGTCGGTTCGGAGTTGCTGGACGATTTGCTCAATTACCGGCTGACAGCCGTACAGGCACACGCACGCCTGCAAGCTTTCGACCTGGATCTCGCAAACGCCTGTCTGTGCCTTGTGCCCAATGCGGGAAAAATATCGGAAAGCGGCAATCCCTTCTTGGACAACAGCAATATTCCGGTTCTGTCCCGCAGCCAAGGTAAAGAGACGCTGCTGTTATTGCCCGAGGAACACTTGCACACAGTCCAGCACCGCCTGAATTCGACCATGGGATGCAGTAAGGCCGTCGGCCATTGCGAGCGCTTCGGCGAAGCCTGTCAGGAAGCACGTCTGGCATTGGCGCATGCCGGTGCCCAAAGCGTCTTGGTACGCTATGACGAGATAGGCAGAAGCGAACCTTGGCTGCCGCAAACGCTGGACGAGGCCGCCCACACCTTTCATTCCGTTTTGGGCGCAATCGCCGATCATGATGCCCGTAACGGTACGCGGCTCTTGCATACCCTGAAAATTTTTCTGGAATCGAACCGCTCATGGCAAAAAGCAGCCAGAGCCCTACACATTCACAAAAGCACGCTCACCTACCGCATCGGCCGTATCGAAGCCTTAAGCAAGCGATCTTGTGACAATACCGCCGACGTAACAGTGCTGTGGTTGGCCATACAGGCGGGAAAAATGTTGGCGCACCCTGCCTTGTCCCCAAAAAATCAGCCGAGCACCCAAAACATCAACTCACCCTAAACAGAAGCACTGTTTTAAATCACGATAACGCACACCCGGCATAATATTGACCCTTTCGCACAGCAAAACCCCGATTTACCGCAGCCACAGTATTTGGTTATACTGGCGCACAAAACCAAACCCTTCAGGCAGCCTGTGGCCGCCTTCTTTTTTAGGAGAATCTGCGCATGTTAACGCAACTGAAAGACGCTTCCCTGTTCCGCACCCAATGCTATATCGACGGCCAATGGTGTGATGCCGACAGCGGTGCCACCATCGAAGTCACCAATCCCGCCACCGGCGAGGTGCTGGGCACCGTGCCGAAGATGAGCACCGCCGAAGCCGAGCGTGCCGTGGCCGCCGCCGAAAAAGCCCTCAAGGCCTGGCAGGCGAAGTCGGCCAAAGAACGCAGCGTGATTCTGCGCAAATGGTTCAACCTGATGATGGAGGCCCAGGAAGACTTGGGCATTCTGCTGACGCTGGAACAAGGCAAGCCGCTGGCCGAAGCCAAGGGCGAGATTGCCTACGGCGCCTCCTATATCGAATGGTATGCCGAAGAAGGCAAACGCATTTACGGCGACACCATCCCCGGTCCCTCTGCCGACAAACGCGTGCTGGTACTCAAACAGCCCATCGGCGTGTGCGCGGCCATCACCCCGTGGAACTTCCCCAATGCCATGATTACCCGCAAAGCCGCACCGGCCTTGGCCGCCGGTTGTACCTTTGTGGTGCGCCCCGCTTCGCAAACCCCGTATTCCGCACTGGCGATTGCCGTTTTGGCCGAGCGCGCCGGTATCCCCGCCGGCGTGTTTAACGTGCTCACCGGCGGCTCTACCGACATCGGCAAAGTGCTGACCGAAGATCCGCGCGTGCAGAAATTCAGCTTTACCGGTTCCACCGAAGTCGGCCGCCTGTTGCAGGCCCAATGCGCCGGCACCATCAAAAAGACCTCTATGGAATTGGGCGGCAACGCGCCCTTTATCGTGTTTGACGATGCCGACATCGATGCCGCCGTGGAAGGCGCCATGATTTCCAAATACCGCAATGCCGGACAAACCTGCGTCTGCGCCAACCGCCTGTATGTGCAAAGCGGCGTGTACGAGCAGTTTGTGGAAAAAATGGCCGCCGCCGTGGCCAAGCTGAATATTGGCAACGGCCTGGATGCCGGTGTCAATTTCGGCCCGCTGATCGACAAAAACGCCTTGGCCAAAGTGCAGGAGCACATCGATGACGCCGTAGCCAAAGGCGGCGAAGTGGTGGCCGGCGGCGCACCGCACAGCCTGGGCGGCCTGTTCTTCCAGCCCACCCTGGTGCGCAATGTCACCCAAGACATGAAAGTGTCCAAAGAAGAGACCTTCGGCCCCTTGGCGCCGGTGTTCAAATTCGACACCGAAGAAGAAGTGCTGCGCTATGCCAACGACACCGAATTCGGCCTGGCCGCCTATTTCTACAGCCGCGACCTCGGCCGCGTGGTGCGTGTCTCCGAAGGCTTGGAATACGGCATGGTGGCGGTGAATACCGGCATCCTCTCCAATGAAGCCGCGCCTTTCGGCGGTGTCAAACAATCCGGCCTCGGCCGCGAAGGTTCCAAATACGGCATCGACGACTATGTGGAAATCAAATACGTGTTGCTGACCATCTAAAGCGCTACAATACAGGCTGCCTGAAATGGCGTAGGTTGGGTCGTCAGACCCAACACCTTCGCAGATGATGGAAAATATTGGGTCTGACAGCCCAAGCTACGGCAGCTAAGCAGTACAATACAGGCTGCCTGAAAATATTTTTCAGGCAGCCTTTTTGTTTTGGCACAACCGCTTTCAGGCAGCCACAAACCGGATTGCCCTTATTTTCATGCGGCTGCACAGTATCAGGTGCAAGCACCCTAAGCCCCTCGCCCTGTGGGAGAGGGGTTGGGGAGAGGGCAAAGCCTGTGGACTTAGCAAAAGTAAGGCTTCAGCAACTGTTCACAGCCCTCTCCCTAACCCTCTCCCACGGGAGAGGGAATATATGGGCTATATCCGTTTCAGGCAGCCTTTTATTATGGATACCACCGACACATGACCCGCATCGCCATTCTCTACACCGGCGGCACCATCGGCATGGTGCAGGGCGCGCACGGCCTCGAGCCGTCCGCCGGGCTCGAACAGCATTTGCAGCCCTTGCTGCCCGAGGGCCTGAGCGCCGACTGGTACAGCGCCGAACCGCTGATCGACTCCTCCGCCCTTACCCTGGCCGACTGGCAGCGCTGGCTGGCTGAAATCCGCACACTGCTGCCGCGTTACGACGGCCTGTTGCTCCTGCACGGCACCGACACCCTCGCCTACAGCGCCAATCTGCTCGCTTTTGCTCTCCCTGCCTTGGACAAACCGCTGGTCATCACCGGCGCACAATGGCCTTTCGGTACGCCCGACGGCGATGCCGAGCCCAATCTGCACACCGCGCTGGCCACCTTTGCACTGCCCGGTTTGCGCCATGTGGTAGTGGCCTTTAACGGCGCCCTCTACCGTGCCGTCGGCAGCAGCAAGGTCAGCACCGAGACCGCTGCCGGTTTCGACACCCCGCATTTTCCGCCGCTGGGCCGCCGGCTGCCTGAAAACGGCTGGCAGGATGTGCAATTAAACACCCTGCCCGCCGCACTCACGGCTGCCGAACCGCAGCTCGACACCGCCGTGCGCATTGTCTGCCACACCCTCACCCCCGGCGCCAACTGCGCCATGATCGCCCACAGCCTGCAACACTTTCCCGCCGACGGCGTGGTGCTGGAGAGCTACGGCCACGGCAATGCCCCGGCCGACCCGGCGCTGTTGCAGGCCATAGGCGCACTCAGCGCGCGCGGCGTGCCGGTGCTCAATATCAGCCAGGTAGCCCAAGGCTGTGCCGCCGCGGTCTATGCCCAAGGCGATGCCCTGCGCCAAAGCGGCGCCATCAGCGGCGGCAAGGCCAACCGCGAAACCGCCGTGGCCCTGCTCACCCTCGCCGCGGCCAACGGCTGGGACAGCACCGAAATTCAGGCACGTTTACGCCATTGGCAATTACTGTGAAACAGCGCCTCGCCACCAGTTCCGCGCTACGGTTCTCAAGTTGACAGCCATGCGGCAGTGGCGTAATGTCAGCCACCTTTGGCAGCCGTAGCACGCGGCTGTCTTGTCGGACCCACCGTTAATTACATTCCATCTTCAAGGAGTCTTTCATGAGTTCTGCTGCTGAACTGAACCAAAAACGCCAGGCCGTCACCCCCAAAGGCGTGGGCGTGATGTGCGATTTTTTCATCGATAAAGCCAAAAACGCCGAATTGTGGACCACCGACGGCAAACGCTATATCGATTTTGCCGGCGGTATCGGCGTCTTGAACACCGGCCACCTGCATCCCAAAGTACACGCCGCCGTGGCCGCGCAGCTGGACAAATTCAGCCACACCTGCTTCCAAGTCGTGCCTTACGAACTGTATGTCACCGTGGCCGAGCGCATTGCCAAAGCCGCACCCGTGGGCGGCGCTGCCAAAACCTTCTTCGTGACCACCGGTGCCGAAGCGGTTGAAAACGCCATCAAAATCGCCCGCGCCAAAACCGGCCGCCGCGCCGTGATCGCCTTCCAAGGCGCCTTCCACGGCCGCACCAACTTCACCCTCGGCCTCACCGGCAAAGTGGCCCCCTACAAACTGAACTTCGGCCCCTTCCCCGGCGACATCTACCACGTACCCTTCCCCAACGCCCTGCATGACATCAGCGAAGAAGAGTCTCTGGAAGCACTGAACAAGCTGCTCAAAGTGGACGTAGCCCCCACCGACGTGGCCGCCATCATCATCGAGCCGGTACAAGGCGAAGGCGGTTTCAATGTCGCCCCCTTCGGCTTTTTGAAACAACTGCGCGCCCTGTGTGACGAGCACGGCATTACCCTGATTTTTGACGAAGTGCAATCCGGTTTTGCCCGTACCGGCAAGCTGTTTGCCACCGAGCACACCGGCGTGGCTCCGGATCTGATTACCCTGGCCAAATCCCTGGCCGGCGGTTTCCCGCTCTCCGCCGTGGTCGGCAAAGCCGAATTTATGGACGCCCCCCTGCCTGGCGGCCTGGGCGGCACCTATGCCGGTAACCCCCTGGCCCTGGCCGCGGCCAATGCGGTAATGGACGTGATTGAGGAAGAAAAACTCAACGAGCGCGCCACCGTGTTGGGCGACAAAGTCAAAGCCCGCTTCGAAGCCTTGAAAGCCGACATCCCGCAAATCGCCGACATCCGCGGCTTGGGCGGCATGGTGGCGGTTGAGTTTATGAACAACGGCCAGCCCGATGCCGACCTGCCGAAAAAAGCACAAACCATCGCCCTGCAAAACGGCCTCATCGTGCTCACCACCGGCATGTACTACAACGTGATCCGCTTCCTGTTCCCGCTGACCATCGAAGACAATATCTTCGACGAAGCCATGGACATTCTGGAAAAAGCCCTGCGCGAAGCCGCCAAAGGCTAAAAGCAGGCCACAAAAAAGCCCGAACCTGTGTTCGGGCTTTTTTGTGGCCGGTATTATCCTTCAAAACAGCCGCACAAATCCCGGGTCAGATCATAGGCCGATATCGCGCGGCAGCCGTGGGGATTCTGGCCGCTCCACAAAGGTGTAAAACTACTGTCTCCCTGCGCTTCTGCCGCACTGCGTAAAGCAGCCGTAGCCGCAGCAGCATAAGGAAACGGCGCCACATCTTCATTCAGGCAGCCCAAATCGCGCATCAGGGTATTGACCAGCCCGCGTGCAGGCTTGCCGCTGAAAACATTGCTTATGGCGGTTTCTGCAGCCACCGCACCGGCAGCGGCACTTAAGGCGGTACGGTGTACCCCGCCGATCAGGCTTTCGTGACACAGCAAATAAGCCGTTCCCAGCTGCACTGCCGAAGCACCCAATGCCAAAGCAGCACGGATGCCGCGCTCATCGGCAATACCACCTGTAGCCACAACCGGTACCGGCACGGCATCCGCCACTTGCGGCAACAACGCAAACAGGCCTGTTTGCGTCGCCATATCACTGCCCAAAAACGTGGCACGGTGGCCGCCGGCCTCACTGCCCTGCGCAATCACCACATCGGCCCCGTGATCGGCCAACCATTGTGCTTCGGCCACCGTGGTGGCACTGGCCAATACCTGCGCCCCGGTATCTTTCACCGCACGCATCAGCCCGGCTTGCGGCAGTCCGAAATGAAAACTCACCACTGCCGGTCGGTATTGCTGTAACACCTCCAACTGTTCGGCCGCGAAAGGCCGCCGCAGCGGTACGGGTGCACTGTCTGCCGTCACACCCCAGTGCCGGTAATAATCCTGCAGTCGGTGCTGCCAACGCGCCTTCACGGCTTCATCCGGAGGCGGCATTTCATGAGTAAAGAAATTGACATTAAACGGCGCATCGGTCAGCGCCCGCAGCGCCTCGATTTCACCGGCCAACTGCGTTGCCGTCCACATTGCAGCGGGCAGCGAACCCAAGCCGCCGGCACGACATACGGCCGCAGCCATACGGTGGTCTTGCGCACCGGCCATGGGAGCCTGAATCAACGGATAAACACTGGGTAAACAGGCAGACATATCCACTCCTCGTGTGCCATACATTGAAAAAAAGGCTGCCTGAAAACTTTTCAGGCAGCCTGTGTTTTACTGCTCATCCCTTCGTTTAGCGCATTTGCTGCAAACGGGCGATGCGGTTATCCAAAGTCGGGTGGGTGCTCAGCAGGGAGTCTTTGCCTTCGCTGGCAATGCCCAGTGCGGTCATTTCGCGCGGCAGCTGGCTTTCACCGCCTTTAAGGCGTTGCAGCGCGGCAATCATCTTGGGCGCGCCCACCAATTTGGCGGCACCGGCATCGGCACGGTATTCGCGCTGGCGGCTGAACCACATCACCACAAAGCTGGCGAGGAAACCGAACAAGACCTGCAAAACCATGCTCACCATAAAATAAGTGCCGCTGGCGATTTCGCCGTCGTCGTTGCGTGCCACCATGCCGGAAATCAGACGCGACAGGAACACCACAAAGGTATTGACCACACCTTGGATCAGCGTCAGGGTCACCATATCGCCGTTGCCCACGTGCGCCATTTCGTGCGCCAGCACGGCTTCCACTTCGTCGCGGGTCATGTGGTTCATCAGGCCGGTGCTCACCGCCACCAGGGAATTGTTGCGACTGGGGCCGGTGGCAAAGGCATTGGGTTCGGGCGAATCGTAAATCGCCACTTCCGGGGTTTTCAGATTCCACTGCCGCGCCTGGTTTTGCACGGTATTCAACAGCCAGGCTTCCGTTTCATTGCGCGGCTGCTCGATCACATACGCACCCACGGAACGCTTGGCCGTCCATTTGGACATCATCAGCGAAATAATGGAGCCGGTAAAACCGACCACGGCGGAGAAGGCCAGCAGGCCGACCATATCGTTGGGATTGCCGCTGATACCCAGCACGCTCAGAATGATGCTGATCACCACCAATACGGCAATATTGGTCAGCAAAAACAGGAAAATACGCTTCATGTCGTGTCCTCTTTGAAATCAATGTTGTTTTTTATTGTTGTCTGCCCGCGGCAGCCGCTCAAAAATGCGGCGTATTGTCGCAAATTCAAGCCGTCCCGCACAGTGGGCCGGTGCAAAGATGTGCAAATTAAAGGCTGCCTGAAAAAACGTTGCATACGGTAGGTCGGCTCTCCGAGCCGACCCATTCAGATTTAAAGTCGGCTCGGAGAGCCGACCTACGGCTGACGAAAATGTTTTCAGGCAGCCCCGCCTATGCCGTCAAACCCGCACTTCACCATGGCCGAAGACCACCCATTTCTGGCTGGTCAGGCCCTGCAAACCCACCGGGCCGCGCACATGGATTTTGTCGGTGGAAATGCCGATTTCCGCACCGAGGCCGTATTCAAAGCCGTCGGCAAAGCGGGTGGAGGCATTGACCATCACGCTGGCCGAATCCACGCGGCGCAAAAACTGCTGCGCACGGGCGTAATCGGCGGTGACGATGCTGTCGGTGTGGTGGCTGCCGTAATGGTTGATGTGGGCAATCGCCTCATCCATATCCGCCACCACTTTCACCGCCAAAACCGGGCCCAGGTATTCGGCCGACCAGTCTTCTTCGGTGGCAGGCACCACGGCCTCACCCAGCAGCGCTTGCGTTCGCGCACAGCCGCGCAATTCGACTTCTTTTTCGGCATAGGCTGCCTGAAAACGCGGCAACAGCTCGGCGGCACGGTCTTGATGCACCAGCAGGGTTTCCATGCTGTTGCAGGCACCGTAGCGCCCGGTTTTGGCATTGAAGGCAATCTTGAGCGCCATATCGGCATCGGCATCGCTGTCCACATACACATGGCACACGCCGTCCAAATGCTTGATCACCGGCACGCGTGCCTCGGCGCTGATGCGCGCCACCAAGCCTTTGCCGCCGCGCGGAATAATCACATCGATCAGTTCCGGCAGCTGCAACATGGCGCCGACACCGGCGCGGTCGGTTTCGGTAATCAGATGCACCGCATGTTCGGGCAGACCGGCGGCGCGCAGACCGGCATAAATCACTGCGGCTATGGCTTTATTGCTGCGGATGGCTTCGCTGCCGCCGCGCAACAGACAGGCATTGCCCGACTTCAGACACAAAGCCGCCGCATCAATCGTTACATTAGGGCGCGATTCGTAAATAATGCCGATCACGCCTAAGGGCATGCGCATTTTGCCCAGCTGGATGCCGGAAGGCTGGGTGCGGAATTCGTCCATCTCGCCCACCGGATCCGGCAGGGCGGCAATCTGGCGCAGACCCTCGGCCATGCCCTGCACAGTTTTTTCGGTCAGCAGCAGGCGGTCGAGCATGGGTGCATCCAGATTTTTCTCCCGCGCCGCCGCCATATCTTCGGCATTGGCGGCCAAAATGGCGTCCTGCTGCTGCAACAGGCCCTCGGCCATATGCAAGAGCGCCGCATTTTTGCTGCGCGTGTCGGCCGCGGCCAGTTCGTAAAAAGCCGCCTTGGCGTTTTCGGCGGCCTGGCGGATATAAGCGGCAATATCACTCATCGGGTTTTCCTCTCAATAATGGGGTGCAGACTTGCCAAGACAAATCTACAAAATCGGGCTATATTAAGGAAGCAGTGTGCAAACCGCAACCTGATTTTGTCTTTCTTCATCTTTTGGCCACATCACCATGAATCTGTTCCAAAACCCCAGCGCCTCTTTCGACGAACCCGTGAGCATGCTTCTGGCCTGCCACGGCAAAGTGCAGCGTTTCTGCGCCCAGCTCGATGCCCTGCCCGCCCATATTGCCGCCCACGGCATGGATGAGGGCGCCTGTCAGGCGGTCGCACAAATCCGCCGCTATTTCAATCAGGCCGCACCCCTGCACCATGCCGACGAGGAATGCGATTTCTTTCCTCTGCTTTTGCGCTACCACCCCGAAGCCGCCGCCGATGTGGCCGCACTCACCGCCGAACACGAAACCCTGCACGCGACTTGGGCCGCACTCGATGGCCATTTGGCGGATTTATTGTCACAAGCCGGCCAGGCCGCAGATGCCGCGCTGATTGCCCGTTTTACCGCCCTCTATGCCCGCCATATCGCCGTGGAAGAGCCGTGGTTCGGTCGCACATACGATATTCCTGCTACCGAATTGCAGGCCATAGGCCGGGTGATGGCAGCAAGACGTCAGGCTGCCTGAAATTTTCACCACCTCTTTTCAGACCGCATCAGCCGGTACCCACACCTATATCAAGGATACCAACAAAAGTACCAACAAATTGATATGGATTTCACGGAACGCCACAAAACGCGCGCGAACACGAAAATGCTGAATAACTATTGCACCAGATTGAAAAATAAAGAGTTTGTGAACGGCAATGAACACGGGTAAACAAAAAAATAACCGCTAAAAAGCGGTTCGTGGTGCCCGGAGCCGGAATCGAACCGGCACGGGGTGTTTAGCCCCGACGGATTTTAAGTCCGTTGTGTCTACCTATTTCACCATCCGGGCTCTCGGGTAGATTGGTAATTTGGAGGCGGGGGCGCGGATTTTAACCGGCCTGTACGGGGTTTGCACACCCCGTCGCATCAACACTCTGCCACCCCGCCATGATGAAACCGGTGTGCCGTTAAGTGGAGGCGGAAGTCGGAATCGAACCGGCGTACACGGCTTTGCAGGCCGCTGCATAACCACTCTGCCATTCCGCCTGAAAAAATGAAAGCCGTTTGTGGTCAGAACGGCCTTTTGTCTGGAGCGGGAAACGAGTCTCGAACTCGCGACCTCAACCTTGGCAAGGTTGCGCTCTACCAACTGAGCTATTCCCGCAAATCAAATGCAAAGGGATGGAGCGGGAAACGAGTCTCGAACTCGCGACCTCAACCTTGGCAAGGTTGCGCTCTACCAACTGAGCTATTCCCGCATTGGTTTTGCATTTAACAGTAAATTGTGGAGCGGGAAACGAGTCTCGAACTCGCGACCTCAACCTTGGCAAGGTTGCGCTCTACCAACTGAGCTATTCCCGCGTGTGCTGCCTGGGGCAACGAAAGACCGCCATTATAGTGGCGGCAAAATTTCTGTCAAGGGGCTTTACGCCTTATTTTTGAATTCCTGCGCCGCCAGTTTGAGATAGTAGAACATGGACCACAGGGTGAGTACGGCGGCCACCAGCATCAAGGCATTGCCCAGCCACAGGAAATTGAGGCCGTATTGCGGTATTTCATACACCAGGAGCAAAAAGATGGCGATCATTTGCGCGGTGGTTTTGAGTTTGCCTATGGTGGCCACGGCCACGCTGCCGCGTTTACCCGATTGCGCCATCCATTCGCGCAGGGCGGAAATGGTGATTTCGCGGCCGATAATAATGATGGCGTAAATCGCCCAAGTGCGGCCCATGGATACCAACAAAATCAGTGCTACCGCCACCATCAGTTTGTCGGCCACGGGGTCGAGAAAGGCACCGAAATCGGAAGTCTGTCCCCAGCGGCGCGCCAAAAAGCCGTCGAACCAGTCGGTCACGGCGGCGGCGGCAAAAATGGCGGCGGCGGTCCAGTTGATGATGTGGTAAGGCTCTATCCAGCCGGCGGGCAGGTAAAACAACACCGTAAACACGGGTATCATCAGGATGCGCAGCCAGGTGAGCAGGATGGGGATATTCCAGGGCATGGTTAGGGGATTGCGGACATCACGTCAAAACAGGCGCCATCATACGCGTTTCTGTGTTTTCAGGCAGCTTTCGGGCTGTCTGAAACGGTGTTGGCGCGGTATTGTGCTTCCAATTTGCGACAATCTACCCTTATACCCATCCATAAACACATCTAACCGCGTTGTCTCGCCTCGCCGTACTACCTGTACTGTCTTCGGCTCGCCGCCTTGTTAGCTGTGTTTCTGAATGGGTATTACTCATGTAATACCGCATAGATTTTTTCGGCCAGGGTGCGGCTGATGCCCTCTACCTGCGCCAAATCATCGACACTGGCGGCACTGACACCGCGCAAACCGCCGAAACGGGTGAGCAGGGCCTGGCGGCGTTTGGTGCCGACGCCGGGAATGTCGTTGAGCGAAGAAGTCACCCGTGCCTTGGCGCGTTTGTGGCGGTGGCCGCTGATGGCGAAACGGTGCGATTCATCACGCACGGTTTGCAAGAGATGCAGCGCCGGATGATGCGGCGGCAGCTGGGTGACCACATTCAGATGCGGAATAATCAGCTCTTCCAGTCCGGCCTTGCGCTCCGGACCTTTGGCAATACCGACAATGGGGATGTGCAGGCCCAGCTCCTGCCATACTTCCAGTGCCATGCCTACCTGGCCTTTGCCGCCGTCGATGAGCACCACATCCGGCCATTTGCCGTCGCTGTCGTCGCCTTCGGCCAGCTTGCCGTAGCGGCGGATCAGCACTTCGCGCATGGCGGCGTAATCGTCACCGGCCTTGGCGCGGGTGATGTTGTAGCGGCGGTATTGCCCCGGCTGCATGGCCTGCTGCTCGTACACCACGCAGGAAGCCACGGTGGCTTCGCCCTGGGTGTGGCTGATGTCGAAGCATTCGATGCGGCCGATGTCTTCGGTATTGCATTGCAATAGCCCGGCCAGAGCCTGCACACGCTGCTGCTGGCTGCCTTGCTGCTGCGCCCGTTGCGCCAAAGCCAGTTGGGCATTTTGCACCGCCATTTTCAGCCATACTTTGCGCTCGCCGCTGTGCGGGTCGGCCACATATTGCAAGGCGCGGCCGTGCTCTTCGTTTAAGGCGTTTTGCAGGCTTTCAGGCAGCCTGAAATTGCTGATCAGCACATCCGGCTTGGCACGGCCGAGATAATGCTGTGCCACAAAAGCCAGTCCGTAATCGTCCAAGCCTTCGTCCAAGCGGTAGCGGGTATCGGGGAAAAAACTTTTGTCGCCGACATGGCGGCCGCCGCGGATGCTGACCCAGTGGATGCACACGATATCCCCGGCTTCGGCCAAAGCGAGGATGTCGATGTCACGTGCCTGCGCCTGTTTGCTGTCGATAAATTGGCGCGACTGCACCAAGCCCAGGGCCTGAATCTGGTCGCGCAGACGGGCGGCCTCTTCAAAACGCAGGGCTTCGGCCGCCTGCTGCATTTTGTGGTGCAGGGTGGCGGTGAGTTCGTCGGTTTTGCCGTTGAGAAAGGTGACCGCCTGCTGCACGCTGTCGGCATAGGCCGCTTCATCGATGTGGCCGACGCAGGGGCCGGAGCAGCGTTTGATCTGGTGCAGCAGGCAGGCGCGGGTGCGGTGGGCGAACACGCTGTCCTCGCAGGTGCGCAGGCGGAATACTTTTTGCAGCACTTCCATGCTGTCGCGCACCGCATAGCCGTTGGGATAAGGGCCGAAATAGCGGTTGCGTTTGTCGAGACTGCCGCGGTAATAGGCCATTTGCGGGAAGGTGTGGCCGGTGAGCATCAAATAAGGATAGCTTTTGTCGTCGCGGAAGAGAATATTGTATTTGGGCGCCAGCGCCTTGATGAAATTGTTTTCCAGAATCAGCGCTTCGGCTTCGGAGCGGGTGACGGTGATTTCAATTTTGGCCACCTGCCTGACCATCAGCATGATGCGCGGCGACAAGCCACTTTTCTGGAAATAGCTGGTGACACGGCGCTTGAGATTGACCGCCTTACCGACATAGAGCACCTTGCCCTGGGCATCGAGCATGCGGTACACCCCCGGCAGATTGGGCAGGTTCTTTAAAAAGGTGTCGAGATCAAACGGGGTGTCGTCAGCGGGTTTCATGGTGTGGCAGGATAAAGCAAATGGTGGCGGATTTGAACAGGCAAAAAAGTTCAGGCAGCCTTGGAAAGGCTGCCTGAAAAGATATCAATCCAGATGTTTAATTGCAGTATTGACGGATGTCCGCATCGTAACGCTGGATCAACTCAGCCTGATTACTGCGGGCGCTGTCGGCTGCAGCACGGTTCAGACGGGCGCGTTTACAGTTTTCTTGTTTGGTGGTTTCGGCATTGAGGCGGTTTTGCTCGGCAATTTTTTTGTTCTCTTCTTCAACAGCTTTATTTTGTTCTGCCAGTTTTTGGCTCAGTGCCGCCTGCTGATCTGCCAGCGAACCTTGCTGTTGCGCAGTACCTACATCATTCGGCACAGCTTCCGGTTTAATAGCCGGTGCGGAAGTCTGGGTACGGACATTGACGATATTGGTACCGGCCGGTGTCATGTTGCGCGGCACATCCGAATAAGTGCTGACACCGCGGCTGTCGCGCCAGTTAAATACGTCTTGCGCAGCTACGGTACCGGAAATACCCAGTGCCAGTACTGCCAAAAAAATCATTTTTTTCATATTCATCATGGTTTCCCTTAATGTTTCCAACAAAACTGGTGTTTATTGTACGGCATTCGTTTGGGCAAAAACAGCCTGCCCATCTCTGCAAGGACAAAAATATGCCAAAGTGCAACAGTTTTTTCGCCGTAGCCGCTTTTGCCGGGAAAGCGGCAATTTGCTATAATGCCGCGCCACATTTCCCCCTCCTGCAAAGAGTCTCCTCATGCGTATAGTCGAAAAAGCCTACACTTTTGACGACGTGCTGCTTGTACCCGCCCATTCCCAAGTACTGCCGCGCGACGTTAGTCTCAAAACCCCGCTCACCCGCAACATCACCATCAACCTGCCGCTGGTTTCCGCCGCCATGGATACGGTAACCGAAGCCCGTCTGGCGATTTCCATGGCCCAGGAAGGCGGCATCGGCATCATCCACAAAAACATGAGCATCGAGCGCCAGGCACGCGCGGTGTCCAAGGTAAAGCGCCACGAAAGCGGCGTGGTCAAAGACCCGGTGACCATCGCCCCCAATATGCTGGTGCGCGATCTCATCGACACCAAGAAAAAATACAAAGTCTCCGGCCTGCCGGTGGTGGAAAACGGCAAAGTGGTGGGTTTGGTGACCAACCGCGACCTGCGTTTCGAGCGCCGCCTCGACCAGCCGATTGCCGACATCATGACCCCGCGCGAGCGCCTGGTAACCGTGTCCGAAAGCACCGGCATCGATGAGGCGCGCGAACTGATGCATGCCCACAAAATCGAACGCGTGCTGGTGGTCAACGAAGCTTGGGAACTCAAGGGCCTGATCACTGTCAAAGACATCCTCAAAACCACCGCCTTCCCCAATGCCAATAAAGATGCCGACGGCCGTTTGCGCGTCGGCGCCGCCGTGGGCGTGGGCAAAGACACCGACGAGCGCGTGGCCGCGCTGGTGGCCGCCGGTGTGGACGTGATTGTGGTCGATACCGCCCACGGCCACAGCCAGGGCGTGCTCGACCGCGTGCGCTGGGTGAAACAGAACTATCCGCAAGTGGATGTCATCGGCGGCAATATCGCCACCGCCCAAGCCGCGCGCGATTTGGTCGCCGCCGGTGCCGACGGTGTAAAAGTGGGCATCGGCCCCGGCTCCATCTGCACCACCCGCATTGTCGCCGGTGTGGGCGTGCCGCAGCTGACCGCCATCCACAATGTCGCCGCCGCACTGGAAGGCACCGGCGTGCCGCTGATTGCCGACGGCGGCATCCGCTTCTCCGGCGATTTGGCCAAAGCCTTGGCGGCCGGCGCTTCCGCGGTGATGTTGGGCGGCATGTTTGCCGGTACCGACGAAGCTCCCGGTGAAATCGAGCTCTACCAAGGCCGCTCCTACAAGTCTTACCGCGGTATGGGTTCGCTCGGTGCCATGAGCCAAGGCTCGTCCGACCGCTATTTCCAGGACAACGAAGCCAATGCCGACAAATTCGTGCCCGAAGGCATCGAAGGCCGCGTGCCCTACAAAGGCCCGATTGTGCAAATCATCCACCAACTGGTGGGCGGCCTGCGCTCCAGCATGGGCTATCTGGGCTGTCCCGACATTGCCACCATGCACCAACAGGCCGAATTTGTGGAAATCACCGCCGCCGGTATGAGCGAATCGCATGTGCACGATGTGCAGATTACCAAAGAAGCACCGAACTACCACGTGCGTTAATTTATAGCCATTCCACACGGTAATGATACGGCGTTGCTGCGCCTTGCCGTACTACCTGTACTGTCTGCGGCTTGCTGCCTTGTCTCATTACCGTGTGGTTCGGCTATACGTCTCACCAAGGCTGCCTGAAACGCTTTCAGGCAGCCTTTTTTAAGGCACATCATTCAACAGGAAACCCATGAACACCACACTTAACTGGGACGATATCCACGCCATTGCCTTTGATCTGGACGGCACCTTGGTCGATTCCCTCGCCGACCTGGCCGCCGCCGCCAATGCCATGCGCCAGCAACTTAATCTGCCGCCGCTGCCCGACGCGGTGGTGGCCTCTTATGTCGGCGACGGTGTTGCCACCCTGGTGCACCGCAGCCTGTGCAATGCGCGCGACGGTCGCGCCGATGAGGCTCTGTGGCAGCAAGGTTTTATGGCCTTTATGCAGTATTACCGCGCCCATCTGAGCGTACACACCCGCACCTATTCCGGCGTGGAAGGTGCGCTGAAACTGTTCCGCGCCCAACAAAAACCGCTGGCGGTGGTGACCAACAAAAACGAAATCCTCGCCGCCGAACTGTTGCAGCAACTGGGTTTGGACGGCTATTTCAGCCTGATTCTCGGTGGCGACACCCTGCCTGAAAAAAAACCCGCCGCCCTGCCCTTGCTGCATTGTGCCGAAGTCTTGGGCGTAGCACCGGCGCATTTGCTGATGGTGGGCGATTCCGCCAACGACATCCTCGCCGCCCGCGCCGCCGGCTGTCCCAGTGCCGGTGTGCGTTGGGGCTATGCCGATATGGATGCCTTGCAGACCGACGAAGCCACCCGCGCCGATGTGGTGGTGGACGATTTGGGCGAACTTTACGACCGCCTGCAATCTGCCCCTGCTGCCGGATAAGGGCTGCTGCATGAAAAACCCGCCCAGTCTGCGCCAGCGCGCACTCAATATCCTGGCCCGGCGCGAAATCAGCCGCGCCGAGCTGGCGAAAAAACTACAAGCGTATTGCGAAGACGCAGACGAATTGCAGGCCCTGCTCGACGATTTGGCCGCACGCCACTGGCAGTCGGACGCCCGCTATGCCGAAGCCTATGTGCACAGCAAAGCCCCGCGCCACGGTCATCTGCGCCTGCGCCAAGCCTTGAGCAGCCAGGGGGTGGATGAAGATTTGATCCGCGACGTGCTGCCCGATAGCGACAGCGAAACCGCCCATGCCGTGGCCGTGCTGCGCAAAAAATTCAAACAGCCGCCTGCCGACAGCGCCGAGCGTTACAAACACATGCGCTTTCTCGCCTATCGCGGCTTCGACAGCGATACCGTCCGCCGCGCACTGGAGCAGGCATGGCGGGAGGATGAGAAGAGCGGTACCTGACCCACACCACCGAGTCGGCCTGCCCACCCCCTTCAAACCAATACAGTCCTACACATCAAAAAAGGCTGTCTGAAACCGTTTCAGGCAGCCTTTTGAACAAATGCAGATGTTTATTGCCGCAATTCCTTGCGCAAAATCTTGCCCACATTGGACTTGGGCAGCTCCGCGCGGAACTCCACCTCTTTGGGCACTTTGTAGGCCGTGAGGTTTTGGCGGCAGTAGGCAATCACGTCTTCGGCGGTGAGCGCCGGGTCTTTCTTGACCACGAAGAGCTTGATGGCTTCGCCGGTTTTGTCGCTGTTCACGCCGATACAGGCCACTTCCAGCACCTGCGGCATTTGCGCTACCACGTCTTCCACTTCGTTGGGATAGACATTGAAGCCGGAAACCACAATCATGTCTTTTTTGCGGTCCACCAGTTTGATAAAGCCGCAGGCATCCATGACCGCCAAATCGCCGGTGGCGAGGAAACCGCGCTCATCCAATACTTTGGCGGTTTCATCCGGGCGCTGCCAGTAGCCGCGCATCACCTGCGGCCCCTGCACCCACAATTCGCCCACTTCGCCCACCGGCAGCACATTGCCCGCGTCATCGCGGATTTCCACATCGGTATTGGAAATCGGCAGGCCGATATTGCCGCTGAAGGACTCGGTGGTCATGGGGTTGACACACACGCCGGGGCTGGTTTCGGTGAGGCCGTAGGCTTCGATAATCGGCAGGCCGGTTTTCTGTTTCCATTCGTCGGCCACGGCTTTCTGTACCGCCATGCCGCCGCCCAAGGCCAGCTTCCAGCTGGAAAAATCGATGTTGGCAAATTCGGGATTGTTGAGCAGGGCGTTAAACAGGGTATTGACCCCGGTGAGCACGGTCACGCGCTCTTTTTTCATTTCCTTGATAAAGGCGGGGATGTCGCGCGGATTGGTGATGAGGATATTGCGCGCGCCCAAGCGGGTGAAAATCATCAGATTCACCGTGAGCGAGAAGATGTGGTAGAGCGGCAGGGCGGTAACAACCACTTCCTGGCCGTCCGCCAGCTTGGATTTAATCCATTCGTGCGCCTGCTGCATATTGGCGACGATATTGCCGTGGGTGAGTTCCGCGCCTTTGGCCACACCGGTGGTGCCGCCAGTGTATTGCAGAAAAGCCAGGTCTTCCAGTACCAGCGGTACCGGGCGGAAAGTCTGCACCTGCCCTTGTGCCAATGCCTGCTTGAAGGGTACGGCGTGGGCAATGCGGTATTCGGGCACCATTTTTTTCACTTTGCGCAGCACGAAATTCACCAGCATACCCTTGAGCGTGCCCAACATATCGCCCACGCTCGCCACCACCACGTTTTTCACCGGGGTGCGCGGCAACACCTGCTCCAGCGTATTGGCAAAGTTTTCCAGCACCACGATGGTGGTGGCACCGCTGTCTTTGAGTTGGTGTTCCAGCTCGCGCGGGGTGTAGAGCGGGTTGACATTCACCACCACGCCGCCGGCGCGCAAAATGCCGAACACAGCGATGGGGTATTGCAGCACATTGGGCATCATCACCGCCACGCGCTCGCCTTTTTCCAGTTTGAGCATGTTTTGCAGATACGAGGCAAATTGGGTCACCAGGGCATCGGTTTGCGCATAAGTCTGGCCGACACCCAGATTGGTAAAGCCGACTTGGCTGCCGAAGCGCTGCACCGCTTCGTCAAACACCGCCACTATCGACGGATAGGCACGCACATCCACTTCGGCGCGCACGCCGTTCTCATAACTGCCCAACCAGATTTTGTCCACAATTTTTCCTCCCCAAAACAAGCGGTACGGGCGGATTTGGTTTCGCCCTGCGATATGGTGCGCTGCGATTATGTCGGAATTATGAGGGCTGTGCCATCCGCAGCGCAGCATGACAAAGGTTTAAAACCCACCAATAACAGCCAAAGTCATTTAAAAAACAAATGACAAAATCCAAGCAGCAGCTCTAAAAAAGTATAAAAATCAAAGCATAGCTACAATAATCACGGCTGAAACAGGTGATTTACGCTATAATCCGCCCCTGTTTTTGTCCGGAGTCTGCCATGTCCGCCACCCTGCCCGACTTTATCGCCCAACACCTGTCGCAAAACGGCCTGCCCGCCGAATTGGGCAGCGTGATTCACACGCTGGCACGCGCCTGTACCGACATCAGCCGTCAGGTACGCGCCGGGGCGCTGGGCGGGGTGCTCGGCAGTGCCGGCAGCGGCAATGTGCAGGGCGAGGAGCAGAAAAAGCTGGACGTGCTCGCCAACCGTCTGCTCATCAATGCACTGGCGCAAAACACCGCCGTGGCGGGCTTGGCCAGCGAGGAAGAAGACAGCTTTGTCGCCACCAATGAACAAGGCCGCTATCTGGTGCTGTTCGACCCTTTGGACGGCTCTTCCAATATCGATGTCAATATTTCCATCGGCACCATTTTCTCGGTGCTGGAAAAACCGGCCGGCGCCCTGAATACCGAGAGCTTTTTGCAGCCCGGCCGCGCCCAGGCCGCTTCCGGCTATGTGCTCTACGGCCCGCAAACCCTGCTGGTGTTCACCTTGGGCCATGGCGTGTATGTGTTCACCCTCGATGCCGCGCAGGAATTCGTCCTCACCCAGGCACTGCCGCAGATTGCCGCCGATAGCGCCGAATTTGCCATCAATATGTCCAACCAGCGCCATTGGGAAGCACCGGTGCAGCAATACATTGTCGAACTCTTGGCCGGCAGCACCGGCAGCCGGGGCAAAGACTACAATATGCGCTGGGTGGCGAGCATGGTGGCGGAAGTGCACCGCATCCTCATGCGCGGCGGCGTATTCCTCTACCCCAAAGACGCGCGCGACCCGAACAAACCGGGCAAACTGCGGCTGATGTACGAAGCCAATCCCTTAAGCCTGATTGTCGAGCAGGCCGGCGGTGCCGCCTGTGACGCGCACACGCGCATGCTCGACATCCGCCCCATCGGCCTGCACCAGCGCGTGGCCGTGGTGCTGGGCAGCCGCAACGAAGTGGATTATGTCCACCGTTTGCACCAAACATAATTCACAGGCTGCCTGAAACCGTTCAGGCAGCCCCTGCAATCCCGATAAAAAGGCATTCCATGAGCAAAACCCCGCTGTTACTCCTCACCCTGGCCGCACTCGGCACTACTCCTGCCCTCGCCGAAACCCGCGCCGTCATCGACACCAATCTGGGCGCCATCACCGTGTCTCTGGACGAGAAAAAAGCGCCGCAAACCGTGGCCAATTTCAGCCAATATGCACGCAAAGGCTTTTACAACGGCACGGTGTTTCACCGTGTGATCGACGGCTTTATGATTCAAGGCGGCGGCTTTACCGCCGATATGGCGCAAAAAGCCACCGAAGCGCCGATTGCCAACGAAGCGGACAACGGCCTGAAAAACCGCAAATACACCATTGCCATGGCCCGCACCGCCGCGCCGCATTCGGCCAGCAGCCAGTTTTTTATCAATGTGGCCGACAACAGTTTTCTCGACCATAAAGACAAAAGCGCCCAAGGCTGGGGCTATGCCGTGTTCGGCAAAGTGACCGACGGCCAGGCCGTGGTGGACAAAATCGCCAAAGTGCCCACCGCCCACCGTGGCATGCACCAGAATGTGCCGCAGCAGCCGGTGATTATCCGCAGCGTACGTATTCTTAAATAATACCAATTCAAAAAATTAATCTAAACAGATGGGCTTGTTTTAACATGTCTTATATTGAACAAGATCCTGCGACTGCGCGCAGGATGACAGCAATCCGTCATTCTGCGCGTAGCGACAGCGAAGTCGCAGAATCTGTTTTAGCTTCGCAACTCCGCTGCGCTACGCAGGCAGCCTTTGTTTTTAGATTTAATTTTTAAATTGGTATAAACCCCAACACCAACCTTTAAAGGATTAAAACATGATCAAACTGCACACCAATTTCGGCGTTATCGGCATCGAGCTGGACCACGAAAAAGCCCCCAAAACCGCCGCCAATTTCGAACAATATGTGCGCGACGGTTTTTACGACGGCACCATCTTCCACCGCGTGATTGACAACTTTATGATTCAGGGCGGCGGTTTCGATACCGATATGCAGCAAAAAGCCACCCGCGAGCCGATTGAAAACGAAGCCGCCAACGGCCTGAAAAACGACAAATACACCATCGCCATGGCACGCACCATGCAGCCGCATTCGGCCAGCGCCCAGTTTTTCATCAATGTGAAAGACAACGACTTCCTCAACCACACCAAGCCCGACCTGCACGGCTGGGGCTATGCCGTATTCGGCAAAGTGGTGGAAGGCACCGAAGTCGTGGATGAAATCAAAGGCGTGAAAACCGGCAACCGTGCCGGACACCAAGACGTACCGGTGGATCCGGTGGTGATCAATAAGGCGGAAATCGTGTAACCAGGCTGCCTGAAAACAAGCGGCTGATGCCGAAAAATATCAGCCGCTTTAATATTGCCGCATATACAAAAGGCTGCCTGAAAACTTTTTTCAGGCAGCCTTAATTTAGCGTTTTAAAACCTTACAAACCCTGTTTCAGCTGATCCAGAACCTGCGGGTTTTCCAAGGTGGAGGTGTCGGAAGTGATTTCCTCGCCTTTGGCCAGGGAGCGCAGCAGGCGGCGCATGATTTTGCCGGAACGGGTTTTGGGCAGGTTGTCGCCGAAGCGGATGTCGTCCGGTTGGGCAATCTTGCCGATTTCGTGGGCCACCCAGTTTTTCAGTTCGGTGGCAATGCGCTTGGCTTCTTCGCCTTCCGGGCGCTCGTTTTTCAGCACCACAAAGGCCACCACGGCTTCGCCCTTCACTTCGTGCGGTTTGCCCACTACGGCAGCTTCGGCCACCAGCGGGTTGGCCACCAGTGCCGATTCGATTTCCATGGTGCCCAAGCGGTGGCCGGATACGTTCAACACGTCGTCCACGCGGCCCATAATCCAGATATAGCCGTTTTCGTCGCGGTGGGCGGAGTCGCCGGCCACATAGTATTTGCCGCCGAAATCTTCGGGGAAGTAGGTGGATTTGAAGCGCTCGTTGTCACCCCATACGGTACGCAACAGCGACGGGAAGGGACGCTTGATCACCAGGAAGCCGCCATTGCCTTTTTCCACCGGGGCGCCGGACTCGTCGACGATGTCGGCCATGATGCCGGGCAGCGGCAGGGTGCAGGAACCGGGCTTGATGGCCACGGCACCGGGCAGGGGCGCAATGGTATTGGAGCCGGTTTCGGTTTGCCACCAGGTGTCCACAATCGGACAACGGCCGCCGCCCACCACTTGGTAATACCACATCCACGCTTCGGGATTGATGGGCTCGCCCACGGTGCCCAGCAGACGCAGGGTGGACAAGTCGTATTTGGTCGGCAAGTCGGCACCCAGCTTGATCAACGAGCGGATGGCGGTCGGCGCGGTGTAGAAAATGGAGACTTTGTGTTTCTCGATGGTACTCCAGAAGCGTGAGGCATCCGGATAAGTGGGCACACCTTCAAACACGATTTGGGTGGCGCCGATGGCCAGGGGGCCGTAGGCGATATAGGTGTGGCCGGTAATCCAACCCACATCGGCAGTACACCAGAATACATCGTTCGGCTTGTAGTCAAACACCCATTTGAGGGTGGTCATGGAACCCAAGAGATAACCGCCGGTGCTGTGCTGCACGCCTTTGGGTTTGCCGGTGGAGCCGGAGGTATAGAGTACGAACAGCGGATGTTCGGCATCCACCCATTCCGGTTCGCAGTCTGTGGCTTGGTCGGCCACCAGGTCTTGCCACCAGATGTCGCGGCCTTCCTGCATCGGCACTTGGGCATCGGTACGCGCCAGCACCACCACTTTTTCCACGCTGGGACAGCCGCCATCGGCCAAGGCCTCATCTACAGTGGCTTTCAGCGGTACATGTTTGCCGCCGCGCACGCTTTCATTGGCGGTCACAATCACTTTGGCTGCGGCATCTTGCACACGGTCTTTCACCGCGCCGGAAGAGAAGCCGCCGAACACCACGGAGTGGATGGCACCGATGCGGGCACACGCCTGCATGGCCACCACGGCGTCGGCCACCATGGGCATATACACCACCACGCGGTCGCCTTTTTGCACGCCCAGGGATTTCAGACCGTTGGCAAACCGGCACACGCGCTCATACAGTTCGCGATAGCTGATGTGCTCGCTGCTGCCGTCGTCTTTTTCGTAAATAATGGCGGTTTTGTCGGCTTTATCCGCCAAATGGCGGTCCAGACAGTTGTAGGATACGTTCAGTTCGCCGTCTGCAAACCATTTGAAAAACGGTGCATTGCTCTCGTCCAGCACTTGGGTAAACGGTTTTTTCCAAGTGATGTGCTCGCGTGCCAATTCGCCCCAAAAGCCTTCGTAATCGTTGTTGGCTTTTTCGCACAAGGCGTTATAGCCTTCCATGCCGCTTACATTGGCGTGGGATTTGAAATCGTCGCTCGGCTCAAAAACACGGTTTTCTTTCAATACGGATTCAATTGCAGACATAAGCTTCTCCTGAAAAAAGGTGGATGTGGTGCCGGCTTTAAGGCAGGCCACAGGGGATGGTGCTGTTTCTTGGCAATCTGAGGAGGCTGCCTGAAAAGCAACTTTCAGGCAGCCTGTCTCCGCAGCATGATACGGCCGGGGTGTTGTCATGTCGGCGGCAGGGCCGCGTTTGCATGCGTGCCGATAATCCTACCGGCTTGGGTTCCCCATTGTTCTCCTGTTGTAGTCTTGGCGTCAACGCAGTTGCGCCGCCCGACACACAGACCCGTTCGGCTGTAACGGGACGGATTAAAAAACAGACTGCGGCTGAAGGCTAATTTTTTTTTCTGATGTTCTGCATTTGCCTCACGAATGATGCGATGCAACAAATTCATAAAATCAATTAGATAAATAAATCTAATATGTGAAAATGCTTTAAGCCGCCGTCAAAAAATAAGCGCTGTTTGTTAAAATAAACCCGGTCGTAGCCGCTTTCAGGCAGCCTATAGGCATGACTGCTGCCCCACTTTGGCTTACAATGATTCGCACAGCGGGATAAGCGTATATCCGACCGCCTTAATAAGAACAATATTCAGCCCCAAGGAACCCCGATGGATTTGAACCAGCTCAAAAGTTTTGTGGCCGTTGCCCACCAAGGCAACCTCACCCAGGCCGCCGAAACGCTGCACCTCTCGCAACCGGCCGTCTCCGCACAAATCAAAGCCATCGAAAAACACCTCAATGTCACCCTGTTCGAACGCAATGCCCAAGGCATGAGCCTCACCCCCAGCGGCACCGCCCTGCTGCCGCGCGCGGAAATGATGCTGCAACAAATGCACCAGCTCGACCAATTTGCCTTGAGCCTGGCCGACGACTACGCCGGACAACTGGATTTGGGCCTGATTCACCCCCTGCCCGGACGCAAAACCGCCGCCCTTATCCGCCATCTGCAACACAATCTGCCCCATATTCAGATTAACTGCCATTACGGCTTAAGCGGCGACATCATCAATGCCGTGCGCAAAAAAGAGCTGCATGCCGGTTTCTTTATCGGCAGCAACCCTTACCGCAACGTGCGCGAGCGCCCGCTGGAAACCGTGGAATATGTGGTGGCCGTGGCCGAAAGCCGCCTGCCGGAACTGGCCGCCCATCTGCCCAAATCACTGGGACAAACGCCGTGGCTGGACATGTCCGGTTTTTCAGGCAGCCACAAACAGATGCAGAAACTGTGGCGCGAACTGCGCATCACCCCGCCGACCCCGGTTTTGTGCGACCATCCCAATCTGTTGCTGGACATGGTGGCCGCCGGTGTGGGCTTGGCCTTGGTGCCGCGCCAAGACGTCAACCACGCCCGCGCCCGCGGCATGGCCATCACCACCCTGCCCGCCTATACCCAAGCCATGCCCTTGAGCTTTGTATATGCCGATGAATTTGAGCAAGACCCGATGGTGGAGGCACTCAAAAACAGCCTCGACGCCGTCTGGGCTGCCTGAAAAACAAAACGACCGCTTGAAGCGGCCGTTTTTGCAACGGAATACTTATAATTCAATGCCTTTAAGCTTGGCCACAGTATTGATGTCCTTATCACCACGGCCGGACAGATTCACCAAAATCACCTGCTCTTTATCCATTTTCGGTGCCTCGGCCACCGCCCACGCCAAAGCATGGCTGGATTCCAAAGCTGGGATAATACCTTCGTAACGACAGAGCAAATCAAAGGCTTCCAGTGCAGCATCGTCATTGGCGGCCTGATATTCCACACGGCCAATGTCGGCCAGATGGCTGTGTTCGGGGCCGATGCCGGGATAATCGAGGCCGGCGGACACCGAATGCGTACCCAAAACCTGACCGTGTGCGTCCTGCATCAGATAACTGCGGAAACCGTGCAGCACACCCAATGGTGCGCCGCTGCTGATGGGCGCGGCATGATCAGGCGTTTCCACGCCGCGACCGCCCGCTTCCACCCCCACCAAGCGCACACCGCTTTCTTCGATATAGGGATAAAACAGGCCGATGGCGTTGGAACCGCCGCCGACACAGGCCACCGCCACATCCGGCTGGCGGCCGATGGCGGCCAGCATCTGTTCTTTGGCTTCCTGACCGATCACACACTGAAAATCGCGCACCATTTCCGGATACGGCGCAGGGCCCGCGGCGGTGCCGATGATGTAAAAAGTATCGTCCACCCGTGCCACCCATTCGCGCATGGCTTCGTTCATGGCGTCTTTAAGGGTGCGGCTGCCGCTGTCCACACTCACCACCTGCGCGCCCAAGAGCTTCATGCGGAACACATTCGGTGCCTGGCGCCGGATGTCGTCGGCGCCCATATACACATGGCACGCCATGCCGAAACGCGCCGCCACGGTGGCCGAGGCCACACCGTGCTGTCCGGCGCCGGTTTCGGCAATCACCCGTTTTTTGCCCATGCGCTGTGCCAATAAGGCCTGGCCGATGGTATTGTTGACCTTGTGTGCGCCGGTGTGGTTGAGGTCTTCGCGCTTGAGCCAGATTTGTGCGCCGCCGAGTTTGCGGCTCAAATGTTCGGCGTGATACACCGGGCTGGGTCGGCCGACATAATGGGCCAAATCATGGCGGAAAGCCGCCCAAAAAGCCGGGTCCTGCTTGGCTTCGGCATAAGCTTGCGCCAATTCCTGCAAGGCGGGAATCAGGGTTTCTGAGACATAGGTGCCGCCATGCCGGCCGAAAAAGCCGCGCGCATCGGGTGCTTGGTATGTTTGCATAATTTGTTTTCTATTTAATTGTCTTAATCGGAATCCACAGATTATATAGGTATCTACCCAACTATTAGGCTACCTGAAACGTTTGGATTTGTATTCGGTTTAGATGCTGGTATTTTAATTCAAGCACGTTTACGGCTACAGCCATTCCCGCTGGCGCAGCCGAACGGAGCGCGGTTTTTCGGGGAACAAGGGCAAATCTGTTTGAGCAGCGCAGCTGCGAGTTGTTGCCCGCCCGAAAAACCGTGCGCAGTGAGGGAAGTTTGCGCAGCAAACCTGCAACCGCGGCCGCCTTTCTTTTGCCTTCTTTTCTTTGGCGGCGCAAAGAAAAGAAGGTGGCTGCGCGGCCATGAAGCGCAAAGTGCAACGTGGAGAAATGTATACAACAAAGCAGCATCAGCTTGTATTTTCAGGCAGCCTTAAACCAAGGGTTCAGGCAGCCAAACGCACGGCCTGCAGAAAGGCCGCCATTTTACCCGCATCTTTGATGCCCGGCGCACTTTCTACACCGCCGGACACATCCACTGCCGCCGCACCGCTGACGGCAATGGCTTGCGCCACATTGTCGGGTGTGAGACCGCCGGCCAATACCCAAGGCTTGGGTAATGCGGACGGCAATAATGTCCAGTCAAAGCTGTGGCCGGTACCGCCATAAGCCTGCGGGTGGTAGGCATCAAACAATAAGGCACGCGCACCGGGAAAACGCGTGCAGGCTGCCTGAATATCGTCGGCACTCTGCACCCGCACCGCTTTCAGATAGGGCCGTGCAAATTGGCGGCAAAAGTCATCGTCTTCATCGCCGTGAAATTGCAGCACATCCAGCGGCACCTGGGTCAATACGGTTTGCACTTCGGCGGCTGTGGCATTAACAAACAGCCCCACCACACTCACCAAGGGCGGCAAAGCGGCCACGATGATTTGGGCGGTTGGGATATCGACATGGCGTTTGCTGCCTGCGTAAAACACCAGACCGATGGCGTCAGCGCCCAAACGGGCGGCGGCCACGGCGTCTTCCGGGCGGGTAATGCCGCAGATTTTGCTACGGACAGACATATATATCTCTTTAAGGTTGTAGCGGTATGCTGTTTTTGCCTTGCTGCGCTTCGCTGTACACCGGATAGCGGATACTGGCCGTCTGCTCATCCCATTGCAGGCGGCGTGACGGGCTGTGATAGGGCGCCAAAGCGGCATCAATGGCGGCAGCATCGGCATTTTCAGGCAGCCTGTGTACCGCCACGGCGGCCTGTACGGCACGACGGCGCATTTCGGTATCGGCCAAACGCAGGCGGTATTGATCGTAGTCGGAATCACCGATTAAATACGCACTGCAACCGACAATATTGTGCAGGCAGGCCCAGCGGGTGCGCTTATCCGACAGCGGCAATACCACCCGCTCGGCAGCATCCTGCTCGGCCCAAGCCTGCACTTGCGCCCCGCAATAAGGAGCCACTCGGCGCGCAGCCAATACTTGGCTATGTTCGGCATCCCAATCCATCTTCAACCAGCGCGCCAGCTTGCCCGCCTGTTTCGCGCCTTGTACTTCCGCCTCATCATCAGAATTGGCCATACGGGCCAGCAGGTTGCTCATCAGACGGTATTCGCCTTTCATGGCACGACACAGGGTGAGGGACTCTGCCGCCATGGATGTATCCAATACCGCCCCGCAGCTTTGCGGCAGCTTGTGTGCCCATTGCGGCTGTTCGGCCAGCATCTGCGCCAGCCAGGACAGATTACGGTCCATCAGTGCATTGCCGATCATGGCGGTAATCAGATTATCGCCTTGCGCCGCCAAAGTATGCCCCAGCTTGATTTGACGGCAGCTGCGCTGCACGGCGGCGGCGGTATCGCCGCCCAGATATTCGGCCATGGCGGCATTGCGGCCGAGAAACAGGTATTGGTAGGACGGCACGGGGTCTTGGGCTGCATCGGAGCGTTTGAGCCAATCACCGCTGTGCAAGACCTCATAGTCGGCCAAGGTATCGATGTGCTCAATCAAAGGCCGGTATTGCTGCAATAAGGTCTGATATTCAGGCAGCCGCTGGCGGATATGCTCCAGACAGCTTTGCTGCTCATTGTCGGTGCAAGCCAGTTGGCGCAAATCTTCTTCATTCCAACGCCGTGATGCCAAAGCCTGCGGCACATCATGGCTGTACATCAGCGCCTCACCGTACTCGCGCATGAGTGCCTCTTCTTCCCCAGCCGCAATATTGTAGGGCAGCAGCCACAAAGCATTAAACAGATTGCGCGCACCCGGCGGTGGTGCCGGGTCTTCCGCCTCCAGCAAGGCAATGTCTTCTGCGGCGGCACGAATATCCGCCTGTTTGAATGTGCGCGGCAAAACCCAGAGTGCCAATACCAAGGCCAAAACAAAGACAATAATAATAATGACGGGTGCGCTGCGGCGCATAGCTCAACTCCTTTATAAATCCGGCCACAGCCAGGCGGGTAGCGACGGCGTAGGCAAACCGAATTCGGGCGGGTAATCGACCCCGGTCAGATACAGGCCGTCGGGCATAAAAGTGGGCGGCGCCCGACGGCGGCTTTTTTCCGCCAGCAAATCGGCAAATCCGGTCACACTCAATTTGCCGCAACCCACATACACCAAGGCACCGACGATATTGCGCACCATATTGTGCACAAAGGCATTGCCGTGCAAATCCAGCGCCATCAGCTCAGGGCTGCCTGAAAGCCGCACTGCATACAAAGTCTTTACCGGCGATTTGGCCTGGCAGTCGGAAGAGCGGAAGCTGGAAAAATCATGCTCGCCCACCAGCATGGCGGCGGCTGCGCGCATGCTGTCCATATCCAAAGGCAGATGCGTCCACCCCACCCGTCCGCGCAGCACCGGCGCGCGTACGCGCGACGATTCCAGCAGATAGCGGTAACGGCGGCCGAAGGCATCGAAACGGGCATGAAAATGCGGCGCCACCGTTTGCGCGGCCAGCACGCGCACATGCTTGTCCACCGCACTGTTAACACCGCGTATCCACGCCTCTACCGGCCGTATGGCCGTGGTGTCGAAATGGATGATTTGCGCGGTGGCATGCACCCCGGCATCGGTGCGCCCGGCCACCACGATATGGATTTTTTCCGCCGCCACCGTGGAAATGGCCGCTTCCAGCACCTGCTGGATGGTGTACAAATCGTCCGGCTGTTTTTGCCAGCCGTGAAAATGGGCGCCGTCGTAAGCTACGGTCAGCGCCCAGCGTTGGGTGGAAGGTGCGGTATCGGCGGTGGCATTCATGAACAAAATCAACAGATATTCGACAGGCTGCCTGAAAAATTTAAATGCTTTCAGGCAGCCCGTATTCTAGCAAACTATACGGCCTTGCAGCGTATGCCGCCGTATCTGCCGAAAAATAAAACCGCCTTGCTGTAACCAAAAACGCCCGCACAAGGCGGGCGTTTGTCGGGCACGGCTGTGGCGGCTTATTCGCCCAGCTGTTGCAGCAGGGAACGTGCTTTGGCCAAAACTTCGCCATCGGCTTCCTGTACCAGCTCCTGCAAGGTTTTGCGGGCGGTTTGCGCGTCGTCGATTTCCAGATACATCTGCGCCAGTTCCAGCTTGGCTTCCATCGGTACCGTCAACTGAACAGTTTCTGCAGCAGTCGGTGCAACCGGGGCAGCAGCAGTATCGGCAAATGCTGGAATATCAGCAGCAGCCTGTTGACTCTGCTCAAAATCAGGCACCTCAGTTACAGCCGGTGCTTCAAAATCAAAGTCAGCTGCCGCAAATACGTCTTCAGAAGCCTGCACTTCGGGAACGGACACAGTAGTGTCGACACTGTCGGCTTCTTCCAAGGCATCCCAATCCAGATCAACAACAGCCAAATCTTCACCACTGGCCGCAAAGGCTTGGCGCTGTAGCGCATCAGCTGCCGGCTCGGTAGCCTTGGTCTCAAAAGATACGCCGCTATCCAACGAATCAACGGACCAATCCAACGCTTCGTCTGCTTCGGCAGTCAAATCAGCTTGTGTAACCTTTTCCTCACCATCCAACCAAGCGGCATCATCTGCAGGAACAGTGTCTGCAACCACATCCGTCGATTCCGGCCAGTCAAACTGTGCCGTATCACCAGCGGGAAGGGTGTTTGCCAGATCAGGCTCTGCAGCAAAATTAGCCGACGGAACCGCTTCTTCGGCCATCGCAGCAATAGCGGGATCTTCCTCTTCAACCCATACCCATTCTTCTTCCACTGCTTCCGACGCTACCTCAGCACCTGTCACCTGTACCGTCGCTGCTGCAGGGGAGTCGATTTCTTTGGCAAAAGACATCCAGTCTTCGTCGGAAGAGGCAGCGCTTGCAGCATGAACAGCACCGGCACCCAAAGCAGCCGCACCGGCAGTTGTCACAGCAGCAGTAGAAGGACTTGCAGACAACTTGGTGTCACCCAGTTTGTCTTGGCTTTGTTGGGCCGCATCGGCGAGCCAATCCCACTCGTCACCGTCCTGTTCGGCTTGCGATGCCGCCGGAGCCGTTGCAGCAGCCGGAGCTGCTTGGACTGCCGGTGCCGCTGTGGTTGCGGGCGCGGCCACATCGGATTCAAAGACGATATCGTCTTCATCTGCCTCATCCGCACCACCGGCAGGTAAGACCGGAGCCGCAGCAGCAGCCTCTTCGCCGCCACCGCCCTGACGGCGTTTCAGCGCCAGACCGGCCAACAGCAGCAGCAAGGCGGCAGCACCGCCCAAGTACAGATACCAGTTGTCGCCCAGAAGTTCGGAGAAGAAATTGCCTTCCTCTGCTTGAACCTGCGGCTGTACGGGAGTGTCTGGCGCGGTTTGCGGCGGGGCAACCGGTACAGTTTCAGGCTCGGAAGCCACTACCGGTGCTTCGGCAGATGCCTGCATTTCCGGTACGGATGCGGCCGGCGGCACGCTCTCTTCGGGTGCGGAAGGCACAGCTACCGGCGGTGCTTCCGGAGCGGGCGCGGTTTCAGCGGGTGTTTGCGGTGCCGGCGGTGTTTCGGCAGGCGGCGCTACCGGCGGTTTGCTTTCAGCCGCGGGCTGTTGTCCGGCAGACTGCTGGGCAATACGGCGTACATCGGCATTGGGCTGGGCCAGTTGGCGCAGTTGCTCGGCAGTCGGAATCACCAGCGGTACGTCGCGGTACATAAAATCGGGATTACCGTTACGGAAGGCGCGCGGATTGGCTTTGACCAGTGCATTCACGGTTTGGCGCAGGCTCAGGCCTTCGGGCTGGAATTTTTGGGCGATGTCGATGAGGTGCTCGCCGCTTTGCGGGGTGTATTGTTCGCCGGTAAATACCACGGAAGCATTGCTGCCGCTGCTCTTGGCGGGTGCGGCGGCTTTTTTGTTGCGCTGTTCGGTGCGGCTTTGTGCTTTGCGGTCACGTTCCGGTGCGGCACGTTTTTCCACAGCGCTGCCGCCGCGGGGTGCCGGTGCTGCACGGCGGTATTCGGCCGGATCCAGCAAGGCGGTGTATTGACGGCCCTGCTGGCCGACAGTCAGACTGAAACTCAACAGCGGATCATTGATTTTCTGGCTGGAACGCAGATATACCACGGCATTATTGCCCTGTTTGCGCACACTCACGTTCAAAGGCGCGCCGCCTACGCGTGCGGAACCTTTCTGGTTCAGCAGCACTTTGGCTTCCTCACCGGTCACCACGATGCTGCCGGAAAAAGGCTCGCCCAAGGCAGAATGCACGCTCAGGCTGCCCAAACCGGCAAAGGCCTGCAAAGATGCAGCGGTCAGCAAAGATGCCGCAATGACTTTAATCGAATGATGCTGTTTCAACTGTGTCTCCCAACCCCGTGCACGGGGTAGTCCGAAATACTGTGACGGCAGGCCTGTACACAGACAGCCTGCCTGAAAATAAACTTAAAAACGGGAATAACCTGCCGGACACATGCCGTGGCGGAATCATCCGCACGATGGCAAAAGCGCGCCCCTTAAAGGTTTTAACGGTGTCATCATAACGTTTTCTGAGCACCGTTGCCACTTTACGGGTAAATTTATGCCGTTTTTGTGCCAATTTTCCAGCACTTCACTTGCAAAACGTAACATTTTGCATACATATTCGCCGCCCAAGCCTGCAAATACAGGGATATGACAAACCGCCCGCCCCACAACAGCCCGCACTGCCGTATAGCCAGAACACCTTATCTGCTGTTATGATGCGCACCTTAATTTCGTTCACATTTGCCCGAATTTGTCACGCACTGAACCATGAAAGCCTTGTTTGAATTTTTGGTGGTTATTCTGTTTTTCGCCACCTATGTTGCCACCAAGAATATAGTCTGGGCCACCGCCGTGGCCGTAGCAGGCGGCGTGATTCAAGCCGCTTTTTTGTGGCTGAAACACCGCAAACTGCAAACCATGCAATGGCTGAGTCTGGTGCTGATCGTGGTCTTCGGCGGTGCCACCATTGCCTTTAAAGACGCCCATTTTATTATGTGGAAGCCCACCATTCTGTTTTGGGCCATGTCTGCGGCCCTGCTCTTGGCGCAGCTTTTGGGCAAAAATCCGCTCAAAGCCGCCATGGGCAAAGAAATAAAGCTGCCGGAACACATCTGGCCCAAGCTCGCTTACGCCTGGGTCGGCTTTTTAATTTTCATGGGCCTGATCAATCTGTGGGTGGCCTACCGTTTTACCGAGGCGCAATGGGTTAATTACAAGCTCTTCGGCAGTACCGGTCTGCTCTTGGCCTTTGTGATTGTGCAAATGCTGTTTTTAAGCCGTTATTTACCGAAAGAAGAAAACTGATGCTGTTTATGTTTCTGGCCACCGATGCTGACGATACCCTCGAAGCCCGCCTGGAAGCGCGCCCGCGCCATGTGGCCCGCCTGGAGGCCCTGCAAGCCGAAAACCGCTTGGTGTTGGCCGGCCCCAACCCTCTGCCCGATAACGATGCGGCTTTTTCAGGCAGCCTGATCGTGGCTGATTTTCCCTCTTTGGACGAAGCGGAAGCCTGGGCGCAGGAAGATCCCTATGTAGAAGCCGGGGTGTATGCCGAAATTCTGATCCGCCCGTTTAAAAAAGTACTGCCCGCATGAGCAACACCGAAGCCGAAATCCGCAGCCGTCTGGCGGTGCTCTCACCACTGCATCTGCATTTGCAAAACGACAGTCATCTGCACATCGGCCATGCCGGCAATACCGGCGGCGGCCATTTCAGTCTGGTAATTGTCAGTGCCACTTTTGAAGGCCAAAGCCGCATCAACCGCCAGCGCTTGGTCAAAAACGCCCTCGCCGATCTGTTCCCGACACGCATCCATGCCTTGAGCATCAAGGCATTGACGCCCCGCGAACATCTGCAATCCTGATTTTACTGTAACCTTGTTTGTGAAAGTGATGACCCCTATGAAAAAACTGCTTGCCGCCACTCTGATTGCCGTCACCCTCAGCCCTGCCGCGTGGGCGCAAACCGTTGCCACGGTTAACGGCACCAAAATCGACCGCAAAGACATCGACACCCAAGTGCAGCTGATTGTGCGCGAAAGCCAGGGCCAGTTGCAGGATACGCCGGAATTGCGTCAAAACATCACCAAGCGCCTGATCACCCGCACGCTGATGATTCAGGAAGCCAAGCGTTTGAAAATCGACCAAGACCCGCAATTTAAAGCCGCTGTCAGCGAAGCCTTGGCCGAAGCCAAAAAAGCCGGTGACGACAAAAAGCCCGGCTTCAAGGAAGACTGGGCGACATTCCAAGACAATCTGCTCACCCACGCCTTTTTGTCTGCCGTGGTTAACAGCCAACCGATAACCAAAGAAGAAGTGGAGGCCACCTACAAAGAGGTGAGCCAATTCTACAAAGGCAGCGATGAAGTACAGCTGGGCGAGATCATTACCCAGAAGGCGGAAGACGCCAATCAAGCCATTGCCGAACTGAAAGCGCGCAAGAGCTTCCGCTCTGTGGCCACCAAATACACCATAGACCCGCGCGGCAAAAACGCCGGCGGCATCGCCCCCAACTATGTGGCGCTGAAAGATTTGGAACAAAGCGCGCCGCCGCTCTATGCCGCCGTCAAGGATTTGAAAAAAGGCCAGTACACCCAGACCCCGCTGCAAGGCGACGGTATTTACGCCGTGTTCTACATCAATGACAAACGCGCGGTGAAAATACCGGCTTTTAAAGACTTGGAAGCAGAATTGGTACAAAATCTGCAAGAAGCACGCGTGGAAGCCGCCATTTCGGAGTTGTACCAAAAGGCCACCATCAAATAAAATCCGCTTTTTGATGTTTCAGGCAGCCTGCCCCACAGCACAGGCTGCCTGAAAAACTGTTTTTCACTTGACTCTGCGTCCTAATAACGAGAACCGCCATGACCAAACGCATCACCCCCTGGATTGCCGGCTTGAGCGCCATTGCCGCCGGTTTTGCCCTCGCCACCGAGGCTCCAAAAATCGATCAGGCCCGCATCGACGCGATGCTCAAACAAGTCCAAGGCAATATTCCGCAACAGCCCGGCGTGGAAGCACCCGATACTGCCCAGCTGACTGCCGACATTACCCGCGAACTGCAAACCATCGACATTTTGCAGGCTGCCGCCCTCAAAGCCGGTTTGGACCAGCAGCCGGAAGTCAAAGCCGGTCTTTTGAATGCCCAAGCGCAATTTTATGCCGGTGCCTATGTCGAATACCTGCGCAATCAGACCGAAGTCAGCGATACCGAACTGCGCCAGAGCTACGCCGCCCTCACCCGCGAAATCAAGTTACTGCCCATTCAGTTTGCAGACAAAGCCGCGGCCGAAGCCGGTTTGGCCCGTTTGAAAAAAGGCTTGGCGTTTGAAGCGCTGATGAAGGAAGTAAATCCGGAGTCGTCCACCGACACTTGGTTCAGCCCGCAACAGCTGCCGCCGCAAATCGCCCATATTGCCGCCATCATGCAGCCCGGCCAGATTACCGGCGATGTGGTGGAACTGGAAGGCCAGTACTTCCTGCTCAAACTTGCCGGTGCCCGCAACAGCAGCAATGCCCCGCCGTTTGACCAAGTGAAGGAACAGTTGCGCGACCAGGCCAAGCAGGAAAAAGTACAGGAAGCTATCAACAAACTCCTGGAAGAAAGCGGCCTGCCGCCTTTGGGTGCTGCACAATAAGTTTTTGCATGCCGTATATCTGCCTTTCAGGCAGCCCGTCTCTCAAGCCGCCATCTCCATATGGCGGCTTTTGTTTGATATTTTTCTTACCACGCCCGGTCTGTATTGTGCAGTCTTATCTCACTCAGTGCTGTTCGTCTGAAAACAAGTGACCTTTCCGAATTAATCTGAGTGATTGCTTCATGCTATCCAAAACAGGCAAAATAGCGCAGTTATCACAATTTAACTACTACTACAAAGGATCTACTTTAATGGAACGATTTGATTTCAATTTCCCTCCGTTCAACCAACTGACTGCGTCCGAGCAGTCGCAACTGCAAAAGTCCGTCGACATTGCCTTTTTTAGCGACGGCGAAGTGATCATCGAGGCCGAGCAGGACATCGGCCATCTTTATGTGGTTATCAAGGGTTTGATCAAAGAAGTCGGCCCCGACGGTGAAGTGATTGCGGTCTACGATGCCCGCGACACCTTTGAAGCCCGCGCCATGATGGAAGGCTACAGCCTGCACCGCTTTGTGGTGGCCGAAGAAGCACTGGTCTACACCATCCCCCGCGACACCGTGCTGGACATCATGGCTTCCAATCCGCGTTTCGGTACTTATTTCTACGCCAGCGTGGCCGAGAAAATGGCCGCCCTTTCCGGCAATCAGGAAGAACAGGAGCTGGAAAGCCTGTTTACCGCCACCGTACGCGATGCCTACCGTCAAAACACCATGTGGCTCACCGGCCAGGCCACGGTTTTGGATGCCGCCTTGGCCATGAAGGAACACAAAACCAAAACCATTTTGGTACACCACCAAGACCAGGTGGGCCTGTTTACCGAATCGGCCTTTCGCGACATCACCATTGCCGGTGCGTCGGGCAGCGACCCCTTGCACCAATGGAGCCGTTTTGATCTGATCAGCATCGACATGGACGACTATGTGTTCAACGCCTTGCTGCGCATGACCCAGCACAATATCCAGCGCCTGGTGGTCACCGAAGAAGGCGAAATTGTCGGTGCGCTGGAACAAATCGACGTACTGGCCTATTTCTCCAACCACTCCCATTTGGTAGCCCAGCGCCTCGACCGCGCCAACAGCATTGATGAGTTGATTGAGATTGCCGAGCAGATGACCCACTCCATCCAGCTCTTGCGCAACAACGGCGTGGGTGCGCCGCAACTGGCGCAGCTGATGCAGGTGCTCAATACCAGCCTGTTTGAAAAAGCCTGGCGCATCCTCGCGCCGCAAGAACTTTACGATAACTCCTGCCTGATTGTGATGGGCTCGGAAGGGCGCGGTGAGCAGATTCTGAAAACCGATCAGGACAACGGCCTGATCATCCGCGACACGGTAGACCCGGAACTGGCACGCACCGTGGCCGAACAATTCTCCGCCACCCTCACCCGTCTGGGCTATCCGCCCTGTCCCGGCAACATCATGGTCAGCAATATCGAATGGCGCAAAAGCCTGGACGAATACAAGCGCATGGTGGCGCAATGGTGCCGCGCCCCCAGCCCGGAATCCATGATGAAGCTGGCGATTTTTGTGGATGCCAAAGTGGTGGCCGGCGATGCTTCCATGCTGGATGAAGTGAAAGAACACCTGCAAAAAATCATGATCAACGATGTGGGCATGCTGATGACCTTTGCCCGCGCGGTGGAAATGTTCGACAACCACAACCGCGGTTTTTTCTCGCGCCTGCTCAGCCGCGACGAGAGCGAGAAAATGGACATCAAAAAAATGGGCATTTTCCCGGTGGTGCACGGTGTGCGCTCCTTGGCGCTGGAAGCGCGTATCGACGAAACCAATACCTTCGAGCGCCTGCAAAAACTGGTGCAGCTGCACATCATCGATGCCAAACTCGGCAAAGATACCGCCGAAGCCCTCAGCTATCTGATGGATTTGCGCCTCAAAGCCAATTTGCAGGCCCTCAACCTTGACAGCCAAGTGCCCAACCAATTGGACACCGCCAATCTCTCCACCCTGGAGCGCGATTTGCTCAAAGACGCGCTGCAAGTGGTCAAACGCTTTAAACACATGATACACGGCCATTTTCACTTGGGAGGTGCATGATGTTCGAACGACTGCGCCACAAACTGGCCCGCAAAAACCTGCGCGAGCCGGAATTCGAATTTCTTTACGACGAACACCCCACCGAAATGGTGAGCCTGGATTGCGAAACCACCAGCCTGGAAGTGCCGGAAGCCGAGATTATTTCCATCGGTGCGGTCAAGGTGCGCGGCAATACCATTTTGAACAGCGAGGCTTTTTATGTGGTGGTCAAACCCGAAGGCATGATGCAGGCAGCCAATGTCAAAGTACACGGCCTGCGCCCCAAAGACCTGAGCGACGGCATCCCGGTACAAGAGGCCATCCGCCAGCTGCTGCACTTTATCGGCGGACGGCCGCTGTTGGGCTATTATCTGGAATACGATGTGGCCATGGTAAACAAATTTCTCAAGCCCATGATCGGCATCAACCTGCCCAACCGCCAGATTGAGGTCTCGTCTTTGTACTTCAAACAGGAAGTGAAGAAAAATTTTTACAACGATTATGTCGACCTGCGCATGGCCAGCATGATTAATAAGTTAAAGATTCCCGACCTGCCGCGCCACGATGCGCTTAACGACGCCATCAACGCCGCCATGATGTATCTGGCCATTAAAGCCCGCAAATAAACCGCGCATACACCAAGACCCCGACACAGCAACCGTGCCGGGGTCTTGTATATAAAATCCGTTATTTAGCAACATGCGGATCAAATATCTGTCAAGATATTATCAGTAAGAGTATAACAAGACCATGACGCCATGCCTGATTTGCCTGCCTGGCACGTGTTTTCAGGCTGCCTGAAAGCCAGACATACATTCCAAACTTATTTCTAATTAAATAGAATTTTTACACCAATAACTTTGTATCTTTGTGTAAATAAGTTTCTTGCAACGGTTAAAGTTTATGCTATTCTTCCGCACGGCGACACAAGGGCAGCCCCTCGAGAAAGCTGCCCGGGTTACCCCCGGTACACAAGCAGTACGTACCGGACCAGCAAGCGTATCTACATTACAAGGAGACCTCACATGAGCGATCATCAGCACGATGCCCAAGGTTATTGGCGTGCCAACGTTCGGATCATCTTGACCTGCCTCGTCATCTGGGCCCTGTGCTCTTACGGCTTCGGCATTATCCTGCGTCCGATGTTGTCCAGTATCCAATTGGGTGGCACCGACTTGGGATTCTGGTTTGCACAACAGGGTTCTATTCTCACCTTTATCGCCATCATCTTCTTCTATTCTTGGAGAATGAATAAGCTGGATGAAGAATTCGGTGTTCACGAGGAGTAAAGCATGAGCCAGTTTTGGATTAACCTGATTTTTGTGGGCGCCTCGTTCGCCCTTTACTTTGGCATTGCGATTTGGGCCCGTGCCGGATCGACCAAAGAATTCTACGTGGCCGGTGGCGGTGTACACCCGGTGATGAACGGTATGGCCACTGCCGCAGACTGGATGAGTGCCGCTTCCTTCATCTCCATGGCCGGTTTGCTGGCCATGGGCGGTTATGGCGCTTCCGCCTACCTGATGGGCTGGACCGGCGGTTATGTACTGCTGGCCCTGCTCTTGGCCCCCTACCTGCGTAAATTCGGCAAATTTACCGTACCGGACTTTATCGGTGACCGCTTCTACAGCCGCACCGCCCGTCTGGTGGCGGTAATGTGTCTGATCATCGCCTCCACCACTTATGTGATCGGCCAGATGACCGGTGCCGGCGTGGCCTTCTCCCGCTTCCTGGAAGTGAGCAGCACCACCGGCCTGATCATCGCTGCCGTGGTGGTATTGTTCTACGCGGTATTGGGCGGCATGAAAGGCATTACCTACACCCAGGTAGCACAATACATCGTATTGATCATTGCCTACACGATCCCCGCCGTATTCATCTCCCTGAACCTGACCGGCAATCCGCTGCCGCCTTTGGGCCTGTTCAGCACCCACACTGAGTCCGGCATGCCCCTGCTGCAAAAACTGGATACCATCGTTACCGACTTGGGCTTTGCGGCTTACACCGCCGACGTGCCCAACAAGTTGAACATGTTCCTGTTCACCCTGTCGCTGATGATCGGTACCGCCGGTCTGCCACACGTGATCATCCGCTTCTTCACCGTGCCGAAAGTATCGGATGCCCGTTCTTCTGCCGGTTGGGCGCTGGTTTTCATTGCCCTGCTGTACACCACCGCTCCGGCGGTAGGCTCCATGGCCCGCATCAACTTGGTGGACACCGTGTATCCGCAAGGTACCCAAGCCGAGCCTCTGGCTTACGAAAACCGTCCGGAATGGATGAAAACTTGGGAAACCACCGGTTTGCTGAAGTTTGAAGACAAAAACAACGACGGCAAAATCCAGTACTACAACGACAAGTCCGAAGGCTTTGCCGCTACCGCCACCGAGCGCGGCTGGGAAGGCAACGAGCTGACCGTGAACAACGACATCCTGGTATTGGCCAACCCTGAAATCGCCAATCTGCCGGGCTGGGTTGTAGGCTTGATCGCTGCCGGTGGTCTGGCTGCCGCCCTCTCCACTGCTGCCGGTCTGCTGCTGGCCATCTCCTCTGCTATTTCACATGACTTGATCAAGAAAACCCTGAAACCGGACATCAGCGAAAAAGGCGAGTTGTTTGCCGCCCGTGCTTCCATGACCATTGCCATTATCGTGGCCACTTATCTGGGCATTAACCCGCCCGGCTTTGCGGCCCAAGTGGTGGCGCTGGCCTTCGGTATTGCCGCAGCTTCCATCTTCCCGGTATTGATGATGGGTATTTTCTCCAAGCGCATCAACAGTACCGGTGCCACTGCCGGCATGCTGGCAGGTCTGGTATCCACTTGCGTGTACATCTTTATGTATCTGGGCTGGTTCTTTATCCCCGGCACCAATACCTTTGAGAACGTACCTGCCAACTGGCTGTTCGGCATCTCTCCGCTGTCCTTCGGTGCCATCGGTGCCCTGATCAACTTCGCTGTAGCCTTCGTGGTATCCAGCATGGGTGCTCCTCCGCCCAAAGAAGTACAGGATCTGGTAGAAAGCGTACGCTACCCGCGTGGTGCCGGCCAAGCCGTAGACCACTAAGTTTAGCCGTACCCACAAAAGGGCTGCCCTCAGGGGGAGCCCTTTTTCAAACCCTGTTTTCAGCAACAGCCTCAAGGCTGCCTGAAAATATCTTCATCACTCTTTGCCAAGCAGCTGCCCGGCATCCGTTGGCGTACACTGCGGCTGTTTGGCAAAGATTGCTGACCTATAGTCGAATAAAATAAAAACGAGACAAGGCAGCAAGCCGCAGACAGTACAAGTAGTACGGCAAGGCGCAGCAACGCCGTATCGTTTTTATTTTAAATGACTATACCCTGCCTTTCAGGCAGCCTTGATTTGATATAGAAGGATCTTGATTCATGCTTTGGGAGTTTATCGCCACCATTTCCGCAGGCTTGGGTGCCGCCGGCATTATGATGATGCTGCGCACCCTGTTTAAGCGTATTCCCAAAAGTTTTATTCCGGCCACCGCAGGCTTGGGCATGCTGCTGTTTCAGATTCACAGCGAATATACCTGGTTTGAACACACCCGCGCACGGCTGCCTGAAAGCGCGGTGGTGGTGGCTGAATTTCCGCAAACCGTGTTTTACAAACCCTGGTCTTATTACCAGCCGCAGGTATTGAAATTTGTGGCCGTGGACCGCGCCACCACCCAGGCGCACCCGGACGCACCGCACGAGTTGCAAACCACGCTTTATTTCTTTGAACGCCGCATGAGCGCGCATACCTGGCCGGTGTTGGTCAATTGCCAAACCCGTCAGCAGGCCAATATCCCTGCTCCCGGCAGCGTGCCGGACTGGCAGCCAACCGAATACAGTGAACGCATTGCCGCAGCCCTCTGCCCGACTGCCTCATAAAAAAAGCTGCTGAATCACCATGATTCAGCAGCTTTTTATTATCAGCGGTTTTCAGCCGCGCTATTGGCTCAGCAGACCTGAACCAGCCAGTCGTAGCGGTCGGCGGCGGCACCGTATTGAATATCGGTAATGGCTTTGCGCAAGGCATTGCCGCGCTCTTGGCTGGCCACGGCCACTTCTTGGCCACCAATCACAAACGAGGTTACCGGTGAGATTACCGCAGCCGTGCCGGTGAGGATGGCTTCGGCACCTGCGGCCACGGCGGCGGCCAATTCGTCCACGGTGAAATTGCGCTCGTTCACGGTATAGCCCATATCGCGCGCCACCCGCAGCACCGAATCGCGGGTCACACCGTGCAGGAATTCGTCGCTCAGGGGTTTGGTCACCAATTCGTCACCGCAAATCAGGATAAAGTTGGAAGCGCCGGTTTCCTGTACATCGCCATTGGGACAGAACAGCACTTGGTTGGCACCGTGTTCGGCCTTGGCTTTCAATACCCACGGCAAGGCGGAGGCGTAGTTGCCGCCGCATTTCACCCGCCCCATATGCGGGGCGCAGCGCATGTTTTCGGTTTCCACCAGCAGCTTCATCGGCGCACCGGCCTGGAAATAATCGCCCACCGGAGAAGCGAGGATGTACAGCAGCGCGGTGTCGGACGGCACACCGGCCTTGCCGATGACCGGGTCGGTACCGATGAGGGTCGGGCGCAGATACAGGGCCGCCGGGGCATCGGGCACATCGGCGGCGGCGCGGCGCACCAGTTCCACCAAAGCCTCCAGAAAAGCGCCCTCTTCCGGCACCGGCAGATTGAGCAGGCGCGCGCTTTGCTGCATGCGTGCGATATTGGCCTGCGGACGGAACAGCACAATGCGGCCGTTTTGCTGGCGGAAAGCCTTCAAGCCTTCAAAACACTCGCTGCCGTAATGCAGGGCATGGGCGCCGGGCGCCAAAGCCAAATCATGGGCCGACTGCCAGCGCACCGGCTGCCAGGCACTGTTTTCATAAGCCAATACCGGCATCTGTGCGTGAAATTCGCTACCGAAAACTGCGGGAACCGCTCTTGCCATAATCCGTTACCTCTTCTTCAAAACCGATCAAAAAGCGCAACAATACGCCTGTCACTGCCTACTGTAAATATGCACAAGCTCAGGCTGCCTGAAAACTGCCTACAGCCCCAAATCGCGCCACATGGCATCCACCTGCGCCACGGTGGCCGGGTCGCGTTCGATCACCCTGCCCCATTCGCGCCGGGTTTCACCCGGCCATTTATTGGTGGCGTCCAAGCCCATTTTGCCGCCGAGGCCGGAAACGGGGCTGGCGAAATCCAGATAATCAATGGGCGTGTTTTCCACCAGCACGGCATCGCGCACCGGATCCATGCGTGTGGTAATCGCCCAAATTACCTCTTTCCAGTCGCGGCAATCGACATCGTCGTCCACCACCACAATGAATTTGGTGTACATAAACTGGCGCAAAAAGCTCCAACAGCCCATCATCACGCGCTTGGCGTGCCCGGCATACTGCTTCTTGATGCTCACCACCGCCATGCGGTAGGAACAGCCCTCGGGCGGCAGATAGAAATCGACGATTTCGGGAAACTGCTTTTGCAGCAGCGGCACAAACACTTCGTTCAGCGCCACGCCGAGTACGGCCGGTTCGTCGGGCGGTTTGCCGGTGTAAGTGCTGTGGTAAATCGGGTTTTCGCGCATGGTGATGCGCTCGACGGTAAACACCGGGAAATAATCCTGCTCGTTGTAATAGCCGGTGTGATCCCCATAAGGGCCTTCCAACGCGGTTTCGTCCGGATGGATCACGCCTTCGAGCACAATCTCCGCACGCGCGGGCACTTGCAAATCATTGCCGATGCACTGCACCAACTCGGTGCGCGAGCCGCGCAGCAAACCGGCAAACTGGTATTCGCTCAAGGTATCCGGCACAGGCGTGACCGCGCCCAAAATGGTGGCCGGATCACAGCCCAACACCACCGCCACCGGATAAGGCTGCCCCGGATACGCTTTTTTGAACGCCTGAAAATCCAAGGCGCCACCGCGGTGCGCCAGCCAGCGCATAATCAGCTTGTTTTTGGCTATCACCTGCTGGCGGTAAATGCCCAGGTTCTGGCGTTTTTTGTGCGGCCCGCGGGTCACGGTCAAACCCCAAGTCACCAAGGGCGCAATGTCTTCCGGCCAGCAATGCTGGATGGGCAGCGCGTGCAAATCCACCGCATCGCCTTCGAGCACGATTTCCTGACACGGCGCTTTTTTCACCACATTGGGCGCCATGCTCCAAATGTCTTTCAACAGCGGCAGCTTGGAAAAAGCGTCTTTAATGCCTTTGGGCGGCTCCGGCTCTTTCAGATAGGCCAAAGTCTTACCGATTTCGCGCAGGGCGGAAACATTGTCCGCACCCATGCCCAAGGCCACGCGCTCCGGCGTGCCGAACAAATTGGCCAGCACCGGATAGGCATAGCGGCTGCCGTCTTGCCGCACCGCGTTTTCAAACAGCAAAGCCGGGCCTTCGGCGCGCAGCACGCGGTCGGCAATTTCGGTCATCTGCAAATGCGGCGACACCGGATGTGCAATGCGCTTGAGCTTGCCCGCGGCCTCCAAGCCGTCGATAAATTCGCGTAAATCGCGGTATTTCATGGTTTTTAATCCGATTAATGGTTTTCAGGCAGCCTGAAGCAATCAAGAGGTCAAGACCTTTGCAAAACCCGATGTACCCACACAAACATAAAACCGACGTCATTTCCGCGCACGCGGGAATGACGGCAGCTAAATTTTTAGGCTGCCTGAAAAACGTTGATCTTTTCCAAAGCGCGCAATTGTAACGCAAAACAGCCGCCCCATCGCGGGCGGCTGTGTCTTGGGCATGATTTAATGACAAGCCTGCCAGTTGAAACGGGCAGCTTTCAATTCGCGCGCGTAGTCTTCGGCCATCAGCGGCGTCGGTTCGAAATCGGCGCTGCCTTCCATCTCGGCACGCAGCGGTTCCAGCACTTGGCGGCAGGCGGTTTTGTTGCCGGCGTTTTTATAGGCCGCCGCCAAATCATTGCGGGCGCGCATCTGCGTCGTTAAAAAGGCAAACGACTCACACTGTTTGAACCAGCCGTTTTTAATCGCTACGGCTTCATTAAAACGGCGGGCACGATAGGCTGCCTGAAAACGCGCTTCCATCCGCTGTTCCGCCTGATGGCTGCACGCAGCGGGCAAACGGCGGTAATCGCCGTCCATCCACGCATTGTGGCCGCAATATTGTTGGCAGGCTTGGCGATGTGCATCGTCAATACTCACCTGCACACCCTTGCCGCCAAAGACAAAATCCACGCTGCAGCCCTCATTGTCTTGATAAAACCGACGGCTGCCCTGCCCTTGCAAACGGCCGTCCAGATGACACAGATTGCCTCTGGGATTAACACTTTGCAGTTCAAACCGGTTCTGCCTCACCTCCAGCACCTGGCTCACCAAAGGCTCTTGCACACGGTATTCCTGCGCCCATACCGGCGCTGCCGCCAAGCAGGCCGTGAACAAACCCAGCGTTTTCAATACGGTTTTCATCTTTGCGCTCCTTGTCCGTGGGGTGGATGTTGTCCATATTAATACCGCTGTGTGAAGCCGTCATGAAGTTTGTATGAAGATGCGCGCGCTCACACCGCACTGTGCAGCTGCCTTTGCGCCGCGGCAAAATCACCCGCCAAGATCAATTCCATATGCTCCACCGAACGGCGCACGGCGGCGTCAATCAGTTCCCGCTCTTCCGCACGCGGTTTTTTGAGCACATAGTTCACCACTTCGCTGCGGTCGCCCGGATGGCCGATTCCTAGGCGCAAACGGTAAAAATCGGCATTGCCCAAACGCGCCTGGATGTCTTTCAAACCGTTGTGGCCGCCGTTGCCGCCGCCTTGTTTAAACTTGATGCGCCCCACGGCAATGTCCAATTCGTCGTGCACCACCAAGATTTCTTGCGGCGCGATTTTGTAAAACGCCGCCAAGGCCTGCACCGCCTGACCGGAGCGGTTCATAAAGGTTTGCGGCTTGAGCAGCCACACTTCCCCGCCCGCCACGCGCGCGCGCGCCACCTGGCCGAAGAATTTTTTCTCTTCGTTCAAAGGCGCTTTCCAACGCCAGGCCAGCTCGTCCACCAGCCAGAAACCGGCATTGTGCCGGGTGTCTTCGTATTCGGCGCCGGGATTGCCCAGGCCGACAATGAGTTTGATGTGTGTCATGGTGTTACTCTAGCCGCCTGCCGCTCTGCGGCGGCGGTTTTCTTTCGGGTCGATCAGGAGCGGGCGGTAGACTTCCACGCGCTCGTGTGCCTGTAAAACATAATCGTCGGCCACCGCCTTGCCGAATACGCCCAAGGGGGCTGCCTGAAAATCCGCCTCGGGAAAATGCGCCGCCAATGCCGATTGCAATACCGCCTCGCGGGCGGTGGTGCCGGGGCGGACCTCGAGTGCCAGCAACAGACTGCGTTCGGGGCTGGCGTAGGCCACTTCTACGGGCAGGGTGTCAGTCGTCGTCATAGCGGCGGTCGGCTTCCTGGATAAAGGCATCCACCAAGGTGGCGGCGATGCGGTTGAAGACGGGGCCGATCAGGGCGGAGAGTACGCTGCCGGCAAATTCGTATTCCAGCTTGAATTCGATGCGGCAGCCCAAATCGCCCACCGGATTAAAACGCCATTCGCCGCTCAAACGCTTGAACGGGCCGTCGAGCAAATCCATGCGGATGTGGTGCGGACGGGTATTGTGGTTACGGGTGCCGAAAGACTGGCGCACTTTCATATAGTCCATATACAGCATGGCTTCCAACTCGTCGCCCTCGCGTTTGAGCACCTCGGTGCGGCTGCACCAGGGCAGAAACTGCGGATAGTCTTCCACGGTATCGACGAGATCGAACATCTGTTCGGCGCTGTGCAATACCAACACGGTTTTTTCTACGGTTTTGATACTCATCTTGTTTTAATTCAATTTAGCCGTAGGTTGGGTTGAAAACCCAACATATTGTGAAATGGTCAGGACTTGTTGGGTCTTCGACCCAACCTACGGCTACGGTTATTACACTCACAATTGCTTTGATACCGATGCAAAAAACGGCCTATAACCCCAACTCGCGCAAAAAGCGGATATCGTCGGCCCAGCCGGATTTCACCTTCACCCACACTTTCAAAAACACCTTGGTGTCAAACAGCTTTTCCATATCCAGCCGCGCTTCGGTGGAGATTTTCTTCAGCTTTTCACCGCCTTTGCCGATCAAAATACCTTTCTGGCTGTCTTTGTCCACCAGCACAGCAATATAGATGCGGTACAGACCGTTTTCGGCCTCTTCAAACTGCTCCACTTCCACATTCATGGCATAGGGCAGCTCTTCGCCCAGATAGCGGAACAGCTTTTCGCGCACGATCTCCATGGCGAGGAAGCGCGCGGATTTGTCCGTCACCATGTCCGACGGATACAGCGGCACGCTCACCGGCAGCAGCGGTTTGAGCGCGGCGAGCAAATGGGCGATGCGCAGGCCGTGTTTGGCGCTGACCACTTCCACTCCGGCAAAGTCAAAGGCTGCCTGAACTTCGTCGATAAAGCCTTGCAGCGCCAAACGGTCTTTGGCCTTGTCTTTGTCGATTTTGTTCACCACCAGCCACACCGGAATATGCCGCGGCAGCTGTTTGATCACCGTGCGGTCGGCCTCGGTAAAACGCATGGCCTCCACCACAAACACCACCGCATCCACCCCGCCAAGCGCTTCGGTAACGTTTTGGTTGAGGCGGTCGTTGAGTGCGTTGCGGTGGTCGGTCTGGAAACCGGGGGTATCGACAAACACCAGCTGGGCGGTGTCGTCGGTGTAGATGCCGTTAACCTTGTGGCGCGTGGTCTGCGCCTTTTTGCTGGTGATGCTGATTTTCTGGCCGATCAAATGGTTCATCAGCGTGGATTTGCCCACATTGGGGCGGCCGACAATGGCGACAAAACCGCAGCGGTAGTCGTGGCCGGGAGGCGGGGTCAGATTCATTTCCATAGGTCTATGCTCATGAAGTGCGGCGGCGTTTTTTGCGTGCCTGTAATTGGCCCTCCAACCAGGCAAGCGCCTGTTTGGCGCATTCCTGCTCGGCGGCCTTGCGGCTGGGTGCGGTGGCACGGGCGATATAGCCCAGCTCGCCCAAATCGCAGGCCACGGTAAACTGAATGTCGTGCGCCTGGCCGGATTGCGCTTCAATGCGGTATTTGGGCAGCGGCAGGCGTTCGGCCTGCAACATTTCCTGCAAACGGGTTTTGGCGTCTTTGCCGCCGCCGTCCAAGCTGGCGCTGCGCACGCGTTCGGCAAACAGCATGCGCACGGTTTTTTCGGCGGCGGCAAAACCGGCATCGAAACTGATGGCGGCAAACAGCGCCTCCACGGCATCGGCCAAAATGGACGGGCGGTTAAAACCGCCGCTTTTCAGCTCGCCCTGCCCCAGAAACAGGGCGTCACCCAAGTGCATGGACTGGGCAATATCGGCCAACACGTCCTGATTGACCAGATTGGCACGCAGGCGCGACAACTCGCCCTCACTGAGCTTGGGAAAGGCATCAAACAACATGCGCGCCACGGTGTAATTGAGGATGGCATCGCCCACGAACTCAAAGCGCTCGTTGTTTTTGGCCGCATAACTGCGGTGGGTCAAGGCTTGGTGCAGCAGTTCGGGCTGCCTGAAACGGTATTCCAGACAGTTTTGAATACGCTCCAGCGCCGCAGTATGGCGCGGGTCGGTTTTGGGTGTTTTGCGGGTCATATTTAAGGGTATTGTTTTTTTCAGGCAGCCTAGGCTGCCTGAAAAGCGATATAGGCCGGTTCTTCAAGCCGGGAATTAATACCAATTCAAAAAATTAATCTAAACGGATAGGCTTGTTTTATAACACGCATCATCTTGAGCAAGATCCTGCGACTACGCGCAGGATGACAGCAATCCGTCATTCTGCGCGTAGCGATAGCGAAGTCGCAGAATCTATTTTAGCTTCGCAACTTCGCTGCGCTACGCAGGTAGCCTTTTCTTTAGATTTAATTTTTAAATTGGTATAAGTATTTTTGTCGGCTCGGAGAGCCGACCTACTGACTGCGGACTGTCTGTCTTACAACAACTGCTCCAAGGGCAGCCACGAAGCCACGCGGGCGAGCAGGCGGCGCCACCACGGTGCCGGTTCTTTGCGCAGGGTGCGGGTGTGGCCGTGTTCGTCGGTATCCTGCCACACCACCTTGCCCGATGGTGTACGTTCCAAACGGTAGGCGGTTTCCGCCAAGCGTTCGTTCACACTCTGGCTGAGGTTTTGCGCCAACGAGGGCGAATGGATGACCAAGCCCATTTCGGTATTCAGATGCGCCGAGCGCGGGTCGAAATTAAACGAGCCGACAAACAGGCGTTCGCCATCGATGGCAAAGGTTTTGGCGTGCAGACTGCTGGCCGAGGAGCCGACCAAACCGCGGTCTCGGCGGCCGCGGCTGTGCTGTATGGGCTTGAGCTCGTACAGCTGCACCCCGCCGTGCAGCAAGGCGGCGCGGTGCGGCGCGTAACCGGAATGCACCAGGGTGACATCGGTGGCCGCCAGCGAATTGGTAAGCACATGCACGTCCACACCCTCTTGCACCAGCTGCGTCAGCGCCGCCACGCCGTTGTCGGTGGGCACGAAATACGGCGACACCAGCCACAAAGAACGCTGCGGCGTGCCCATGCTTTCATCCAAGCGCATCAGCACCGAATCCTGCTCGGCGGCTTTGTCCAGCACCTTGGCCGGGTCGTCGCTGACCAATTCGATTTGCGCCCATTCAAACGGCAAACGCCCGGCCTGCAAATCCGCACCCAGCGGCGAATCCTGCCAGGCGCGGGTAAAGCGCTGCGCTTTTTTGGTGGCGGGCACGGCGCCGTTGAACAGGCGCTGGGTTTTGCGGGCGATGTGCGCCGGTTCGCGCACCAGGGTGTCGAGCGGATAAGCGGAGGCGCTGTTCCAATAGCGGTCGAAATCGGCAGATACGGCGTCCACCACCGGCCCCACCGCCAGCACGTCCAAATCGATAAACAGGGTGTCGTCGCCGAAATCGAAATATTCGTCGCCGATATTGCGGCCGCCGATGATGGTGGCCTGATTGTCGGCGGTGAAGGACTTGTTGTGCATGCGCCGGTTAAGGCGCTTGAAGTCGGTGACATAACCGAGCGCACGCCAGCGGCGGTTGGCAAAGGGGTTGAACAGGCGCACTTCCACTTGCGGATGCATGTCCAGCGCCGCCCACAGCTTGTCCATACCGGCGGTGTTGTTGTCGTCCAACAGCACGCGCACGCGCACACCGCGCTCGGCGGCCTGATACAGATGCTGAATCATCAGGCGGCCGGAAGTGTCGTTACGCCAGATGTAATACTGGATGTCGAGACTGTGCTCGGCCATATCCGCCAAGGCCACCCGTGCGGCAAAAGCACTCAGGCCGTCGTCCAGCGTGTAGAGGCCGGACAAAGGCTGCTGCGCTTCAACTTGCGGCCGGATGGCAGCGGCCAGCGACGAGGGCGTATCCGCCGCCAGGCGCTCGCTGTCGCTGCGCCCTTCCAGGCTGGGCAGACTTTGGCATCCGGCCAGCAGGGCGGTTAAACCCAGCCAGCCCAATAAGGGTTTCATGGCGTTTCTTCGGCCTTGTGTGGCGTGAATTTATCGGTTTCAGGCTGCCTGAAAAATCTGTAGGGTGGGCATTCCTGCCCACCAATTATTTAAACCATTCAGTAGTTTGAGATGGCGGGCAGGCATGCCCACCCTACGGCGGTAATGCATTTCAGGCAGCCTGAATAGCACATACAGGCTGCCTGAAAACCCGTCAGCGGTTGCGCAGCTGCGTTTTCACCTGCTCCATGGCCTGGTGCAGATTGTGCTGCAATACTTCGTCCACCAAATCCGGCACCTCGGCCAGCAATTGCTGCTGCAATTGGGTAACCAGCTGTGCGGTCTGTTTCTGGATCACCACTTTGACCATGCCGGATACGGCATCGGTTAAGTGCGGACGCAGTTTTTCCTGCAAGCGCTGCAATAATTCGGCCTCGGAAATGCAACTCACCAAGCGCCCCTGCCCCGCTTGCGGCGGCGCCACATGCATGTGCACATGGGTCACGGCTTCGGCGGGCGCTGCGGTTTCGGCAGCGGTTTCGTCATCGGCAGCGGCTTCGTCGCCAGCCTCCGGCACCGCGTCTGCATCTTCAGGCGGCAATACCGCATCGGCCTGCGGTTCGGCGCCCAGGCGCACCACGCAGGCGGCGGCTTCGTCACCATCGGCCACTTGCAGACATTCCTGCGCCGCCAGCCAGTCTTCCTGAATCAGCACCGCGGTGTCGCCCAGCAAAGACTGCTGCTGCGCCTGCTCCAAAGCATGCTGGTGCTGCCATTGTTGCAGATAGGCACGGTAGGCGCGCTCGCGCTGAATGGGGTCGGGCAGCGCCGCTTCTTCCACCGGCGCGGCAGACACCGGTTTGAGCGGCGACAAATGCACCTGCGCCTCGCGTACCTCACGGCTTTCGCGGCTCTCGCGCGCATCCACTTCCGCCGCCCATTGGTCCCAATCCACCGCAGGGGCCACCTTGCGATCGCGATTGTTCGGCGCCGGCGCCCATACTTCGGCGCTGTTGAACACGTCTTCCACCTGCAAGGGCGGCTCGTCGCGGCGCACCTTGCTTTGGCGCAGCTGCTCCAGCTTTTGCTCCCATCCGGCCAGCATGGCAGCGGTTTCCTCGCGCACCTGCGCCGCAGCGGGCGGCACAGCGGCCGCAGGCGGCGGACTGGCCGGCGTTTGCACCGCCGGTTCGTCATCGCCCAGCGTAAACACCAAAGGTTGTTTGACAAAGTTTTTCGAATCCACCATCACGCTCCTGCTTCGGCCCTGCCGCATCCATCCGGGAAAGTGCGGATTATAGCGCAATTTAAACCGCCGCTGCCGCCCGCACCCCGGTTTTCAGGCAGCCATTGCACCGCAACAGCCACGGTGTATTACGGCAGGCTTTGCGCTAAAATCACGGCTGATTTCCTTGGACCATACCGCCATGACCCCCAATGACGATACCGTGATCGACCACACCCGCCAGTGGCTGGAAAAAGCCGTTATCGGGCTGAACCTGTGCCCCTTTGCCAAAGCACCCTATATCAAAAACCGCGTGCGCATTGCCGTCAGCCGTGCCCCGCATCCGGACGGCTTTCTCGAAGACCTCGACCGCGAATTGCAGCTTTTGGCCGCCACCCCCGCCGCAGACATCGAAACCTCGCTGCTGGTGCATCCGGCCCTGTTTGCCGATTTTCTGCAATTTAACGACATGCTCGATTTTGCCGACCAAGCCGTGGCCGACAACGGATTGGAAGGCATTATTCAGATTGCGCCCTTCCATCCGCACTTTCAGTTTGCCGACACCGCGCCGGAAGACATCGGCAACTACACCAACCGCTCGCCCTATCCCACGCTGCACCTGATTCGCGAAGACAGCATCGCCAAGGCTGCCGAAAGTTTTCCCGACGCTGCGGCCATTTTCGAGCGTAATATCGCGCTCTTGGAAGAAATGGGACACGAAGGCTGGGACAAACTCGGCATTCCCAAAGGCTGAGACCGGAAACATTGAACCCGTACCGCAGAGGCGTTATAGTGGTGCCCGTTTTTACCGACCAAGGCCAAGCATTATGAGCGAGCATACCGACGAACAAAGACTGGATTATCTGGAAGAGCGCCACGAAGCGCTGCACATGCAAAACCGCGTACTGGCCACCGCCCTCAAGGGCCTGATCCGCGCCCTGCCCGCCGAAATGGCGCAGGATGTGGTGGAATCCATCCAGCAAGCCTTTGAAGACGAGCTGGCGCAGCTGGAATACGAAGACAGCCCGCATGTGGATTTGTTTCACGATGTGACGTATGCCTTTTTTCGTGAACGGCATTGATTCCGTAAATAAAAAAGCCCCGTCAGGGGCTTTTGTGTTGGGGCGATATGTTCAACACCACATACCGCCCTGCTTAACAAAATCTTGCATACGTCTTACAATCGCCGCCATCTGCGCCGCACGGGCGCGTTTTAAAGGCATTGATGATGTCCACCTTAAGCGAACTGACCCACAAACTGGAAGAAATCTTCCAAATCAACCGCCCCGATTTGGATTTCGGCATTTACCGCATCTTAAACAGCAAAAGCCGTGAAATCCGCGACTATCTGCACCACAGGCTGCCTGAAACCGTTGCCCAAGCCTTGGGTGACAGCCGGCAGGCGCAAACCGACGGCTGGCAAAACGAGCTGAACGAAGCCGTCCAACAGGCCGCCGCTTTGGGCATCAGCCCCGACAGCAGCACCAAGGGGCAGGAATTAACCGCCAAAATCAACAGCGCCCGCAGCGGCGCTCTGGCCGATGAAGCCGCGGTCTATAACCATCTGCTCACCTTCTTCAGCCGCTATTACGAAGCGGGCGACTTTATCAGCCAGCGCCGCTACAAGGGCGATACCTATGCCGTGCCCTACAGCGGCGAAGAAGTGCTGCTACACTGGGCCAATAAAGACCAGTATTACACCAAATCGGGCGAAAACTTCAGCCATTACCGCTTTAAGCTGGAAGACGGCCGCAGCGTGCTGTTGAAACTGGTGCAGGCCGATACCGCCAAAGACAACCGCAAAGACAACGACGGCCAGCGCCTGTTTGTGCTGGCCGAATACCGCCAATATGAAACCGAACAGGAAGACGGCAGTGTCGCCGTACAGGAAATCCTGCCGGTGCGGGAAAGCGACCACGGCCAAACCCTGGAGATCGCCTTCGAATACCGCAGCCTGCCCAAAGGCAGCGATCAGAAGAGCCTGAATGCCGACACGGTGGCGGCAGTACTGCAAGACAGCCGCGCCGCCGCCTGGGTGGAAGCCTTAGGCGCCTTGCGCCCGACCGAAAGCGATGTGCAGCGCACGCTGCTGCAAAAACATCTGTCGGCCTATACCCAGAAAAACAGCGCCGATTATTTTATCCACAAAGATTTGGGCGGCTTTTTGCGGCGCGAGCTGGATTTCTATATCAAAAACGAAGTGATGCAGCTGGACAATATCCAGCATGCCGACAGCTTTGCCCGCATTGAACGCGATTTGCGCCTGATCCAAACCCTGCGCCGCATTGCCCATGATGTGATTGATTTTCTGGCACAACTGGAAAACTTCCAGAAAAAACTGTGGCTGAAAAAGAAATTTGTGGCCGCGGTGCATTATCTGGTTACCCTCAACCATATCCCCGCCGCACTGCTGGATGAAGTGTTTGCCAATCCGGCGCAGCAGGCGCAATGGCAAAACCTGTTTGCCGTCAAAGACTTACCCCCCCCCCCGCGATTTAATTTCCTTTGCCGAATCAAACCCTTATCTGGTTGTTGATACCGCTCTGTTTGCGCCTGAATTTCAGGCAGCCCTGCTCTCCTCCCTCTCCTTAAACCTGCCCGACGGCCTTGATGCCGCCACCGACGGCGTACTGATTCATGCCGACAATTTCCAAGCCTTAAATTTGCTGCAAGCGCGTTATCGCGAGCAGGTGAAATGTATTTATATTGATCCGCCGTATAACACAAATGCAACTCAAATTATCTACAAAAACGGTTACAAACAAAGCTCTTGGCTTTCTTTAATGGAAAGTAGATTGCAAGCCAGTTATCCATTACAAGCACCAGACGGAATTATTTCTGTCGCAATTGATGACTTCGAACTTAGTAAAATTATTGAATGCTTGAGTAGTATTTATGGTGAAGAAAATCAATTAGGTATTGTGGCTGTTCGAATTAATCCCAAAGGTAGAATGACTAAGAGAAAATTTAGCTTAGTGCATGAATACGCCATTTTTTACGGAAAAACAGAAGCTTCTGTTATTAAAAAACTACCCGAAAATCCAGAAAATAAAACTCATAATTATAAAAAAGATACAGATGGTTCTTGGTATTTACCTGTTAATTTAAGAAAACAAGGTGTTGATAGTGAAGCCGAGCGTGGTGACGGGACGCTGGCAGACCGCTTTTACCCAATTTATTTTGATCCCGAAACAAGTGAAATATCAGTGTCAAATAATTTACCGGTAAAAATATTACCAATTGATAGCTCTGGACAAAAACGCATTTGGAGACGTGGGAAAGATGCAATTGAAAATATGTTTAAAAATGGAGATTTATGGGCAAATCAAACCAGCAACGGATACCAAATTTATTTTAAATTTAGGGGTGGATTAGATGGAAAATTAATGCAAAGTATTTGGTCAGATTCCAAGTATTCTGCAAGCGATTATGGTACAAAAATTCTGGATAATACTTTGGGTATGAGAGAGTTATTCTCTTATCCCAAATCGCCACATACTGTTTCAGACGCCATTCTTGCTATCTCCAATGAAGATAAAGGCATCATCCTTGACTACTTCGCCGGTTCCGGCACCACTGCCCATGCGGTCATCAACCTAAACCGCGAAGACGGCGGCAAGCGCAAATATATCTTGGTGGAGCAAGGCGAGTATTTCGATACGGTATTAAAGCCGCGGGTGCAAAAGGTGATTTACAGCGAACACTGGAAAGACGGCAAACCGGTGGCCGGGGAACAGGGCTGCAACGGCGTGGCGCAGATCGTCAAGGTATTAAAGCTGGAAAGCTATGAAGACACGCTCAACAATCTGGCCTTGCAGCCGCCGGCCGATTTGCTCACCCTGCCGCCCGGCGTACAGCAGGACTACCGCCTGCACTATATGCTGGACAGCGAGAGTCGTGCGTCCCTGCTCAATACCGACGATTTCCGACAGCCTTTCGGCTACCGCCTGAATATTGCCGCCGATTCGGCCGGTGCCGCCGTGCCCATGGTGATGGATTTGGTGGAAACCTTTAATTATCTATTGGGCCTGCGCGTGACCGCGGTGGACGACCAACGACACCACCGCGGCTATGTGTTTGTGGAAGGGCATATGCCGGGGCAGTCGGCAGATGAAAAAACGCTGGTGGTGTGGCGCGATTGTACGCGCTGGGATTACGACCGCCTGCCGGAGCTGTTGGCCAAGCGCGATGTCAATCCGGCGTCGCAGGAATATGCGCAGGTGTATATCAACGGCGACCACAATATCGCCACGGTATGGGCGGAAGCCTTTTCAGGCAGCCTGAAACTCAAGCCGACCGAGCCGGAATTTCTGCGGCTGATGTTTGACGAAGGGGTGCAATAATGGCCGGTTTTCATGATCATCTGGTGTTGAACCGCTGGCTGTTGTCCTTGTTTCACCAAAGCGATTTGGCGGGGTTGAAAAGCCGTTTGCACGATGCCGAAGGCGTGGCGCCGGACGGACATTCGCGCTTTTTCCATGCCTTAACCGGGGTGCTGTTTTTCGACGATAACACGCCGCTCACCCTGGCCGGTTTGCGCCGCTACGATATGAATGTGGTCACGCATTGGCAGGCAATTACCGCGCGGCGCAATGCCGCGGCGGAGCAGGAATTGCAGATGAAGTATTTCCAGTATTTGTCGCTGTTGTTCGGCGAGATTTATCTGGATTGGTATTTCCACCGCCGCGATGAGCTGATAGCGGCTCTGAATCAGGCCATGGCGCACTACCGGCGGCAAAAATACGCGCAAGACTTGCAGGACTATTGTGCCGCCGATTTGAACAAGGTGGCGTTTTGGAATGCCACCGGCTCGGGCAAAACGCTGCTGATGCATGTGAATCTGCTGCAATACCGCCATTATGCGCCGCAGCCACCGGACAAGGTGCTGGTGCTCACGCCCAATGAAGGTTTGAGCCGCCAGCATGTGGACGAATTGCGCCTGTCGGGTTTTCAGGCAGCCTTGTTTGACAAAAACACGTCCGGCGGCCTGTTTGGCCATGAAGTGGAAGTGATTGATGTCAACAAACTGGCCGACAAACACGGCGACAAAACCGTGGCGGTGGCGGCTTTTGCCGGCAACAATCTGGTGCTGGTGGACGAAGGCCACCGCGGTGCCAGCGGCACGGAATGGCTGGCCCGGCGGGAAGCGCTGATAGACCGCGGTTTTGCCTTTGAATATTCGGCCACTTTGGGCCAGGCGGCAGGCAAAGACAGCAAGAAAACCGTGGCACGGGCGGAAGACGACATCCGCAAGAAAAAGGCGCTCTTGCATTTCGGTGCGGCCAAGCAGGCGGATTTGAGCAAGGAGCAAAAAAGCCAAATTGCCGCGCTGCCGCTGACGCCGCAGGAACAACAGCGGGCGCGGCAGACGGCGGTGTTTGAAACCTATGCCAAGGCGGTGCTGTTTGATTATTCCTATAAATTTTTCTATGCCGACGGCTACGGCAAAGACAGTCTGATTCTGAATATGGATGACGCGGCCTATGCCGGACACGACAAGCTGTATTTCACCGCCTGCCTGCTGGCGTTTTACCAGCAGCTGTATTTGTTTGAACGGCACGAACAGGCGCTGGCGCCGTGGCATATCGAAAAGCCCCTGATGGTGTTTGTGGGCAATACCGTATCGGGCGAAAACAGCGATGTCTTGGCCGTGGTGCGCCATTTGGCGTTTTTTCTCAATGAGCCGCAACAGGTGCAGCGCTGGCTGGCGGATTTGGTGCAGGACAAGGCGCAGATTGTCGATGCGCAGGGGCGCTCGATTTTTGCCGGACGCTTTACGCCGCTGATGGCCTTTGCAGGCCGGGCCGACGCGCTCTATGCCGATATGCTGCGGCAGCTGTTTCATGCGCCGGCGCCGGCACGTTTGCGGCTGACGCATCTGAGCAAAACCGACGGCGAATTGGCGCTGAGCCTGGGCAGCCACGGCCAGGCGTTTGCGGTGATCAATATCGGCAAACCGGCCGACTTGCTCAAGGCGGCGGCGGATGACCACACCTTCGACCAGGACAGCGACGCCTTTTCAGGCAGCCTGTTTCATATGATCAATCATGCCAAAAGCCCGATTAATCTGTTAATCGGTTCCAAGAAATTTACCGAAGGCTGGTCGAGCTGGCGGGTGTCGACCATGGGTCTGCTCAATATGGGCAAAAGCGAAGGCAGCCAGATTATCCAGCTCTTTGGCCGCGGTGTGCGCCTGAAAGGCCGGGATTTCTCGCTCAAGCGCAGTCTGCCACTCGAGCGGCCGCCGGGTCTGCATTTGGAAAAACTGGAAACGCTGAATATTTTCGGGGTGCGCGCCCGTTATATGGCGCAATTTAAGGAATATCTGAAAGAAGAAGGCATTACGCCGTCGGATGAAATCCTGACCCTGGATTTTCCGGTACAGCCGCAGCTGCCGGCAGTGCCGCTGAAAACCCTGCGCTTGAAAGACGGCTATCAGGACCATCAAAAACTGGGCTTTAAGCGCACACAGAATGTGTGGCTGTATGAAGTGCCGCCGCAATGGCAGGGCAAAATCAAACCGATTAGGGCGGTATTGGATGCTTATCCGCGGGTGGAAGCCCTGAGTACGCAAAAAACCGTGCACGACGGTGCCGCCGATGCCCGCCAAACACACACGCTCGACAGCCGTGTGTTTGCCTGGTTCGACTGGGACGCCGTTTATCTGCAGCTTTTGGATTTCAAACTCAAGCACAGCTGGAACAATTTGCGCCTGGACAAAGCGCGCCTGCGGGCGTTTGCGGAACAAAACGACTGGTACACGCTGTATGCCCCGGCCAGTGCTTTGCAAACCGACAGTTTTGCCGACATCCGGCGGCAGCAAAACTGGCTGACGGAATTGCTGCAAGACTATACCGAACAGTTTTACCAACGTTTGAAAGCGGCTTATGAAGGGCAGTTTTACGAAACGGTGGCGGTGGACCGCCACAACGCTTCCCTGCTCGACAGCTATCGTTTTGAAATCGACGGCAACAGCGACGGCTTGGCATACCATGCGCGTTTGCAGGAATTGAAAACACTGGTGGAAAGCGGCAATCTCAAGGCGCTATTGGGCTGGGAAGCGCCGAATATCGAAGCCATCTGCTTTGATGCGCATCTGTATTACCCGATTATGGTGCTGCATGAGCGCGACCGGCTGCCGCTGACCATGAAACCTTTGGCCATGCAGGAGGGCAGCGAAATCCGCTTTGTGCGCGATTTGCAGGCCGCCCATCTGGCAGGCAGCCTGCACGAGATGACCGGCGGCAAAGACGTGTATCTGCTCAGAAATGCCGCCAACAAGGCCAAAGGCTTGGGCTTTGCATTGGCAGGCAATTTCTATCCCGACTTTCTGTTGTGGCTGGTGGATACGGCCGGCGGCAGACAATGGCTCACCTTTGTCGATCCCAAAGGCATCCGCAATATGGGGGTGGACGATCCCAAATTCGGCCTGGCCGAAGAAGTGAAAAAGCTGGGGAGGGACATGGGCTTGCAGGATTTGGTGCTCAACAGTGTGATTTTGTCGGTCAGCCGCCAGGAAGACCTGATCAACAGCCATCTGGTGCATGACGATGACTGGCGTGCCAAAAATATTGTGTTTATGGATGCTCCGGAAGGCTACCTGAAAGCATTGTTTGATTTGATTCTGACGGAAAGTGCCGCATGAATACCACCCCGCATCAGGCCAAATACGCCGCCTTGGAACTGCTGTGCCGCCAAAGCGGCGATGATGTGGCACGGCTGTCGCAATCTTTGTTTGATGCCCGTGTGGATTTGAATCCGCACCAAATCGATGCCGCCCTGTTTGCCCTGAAAAACCCGCTGCAGGAAGGGGTGTTGCTGGCCGATGAAGTGGGCTTGGGCAAGACCGTGGAAGCGGGCCTGGTGCTGTGCCAGCTGTGGGCCGAGCGCAAACGCCGCCTGCTGGTGGTGTGTCCGGCCAGTTTGCGCAAACAGTGGGCGCAGGAATTGGGCGACAAATTCGCCCTGCCCGCACAGGTGGTGGACAAAAGCCTGCTCAAGGCTTATGGCGGGCAGTTGGCGGCTTATGTGCAGGCGCACAGCGGCAGGCAGGTGCTGGTGATGTCTTATCCGTTTGCCGCGCGTCAGGCCGATGCCTTGGCGGCGGAAATGTGGGATTGCATTACCTTGGACGAGGCGCACAAGCTCAGAAATGCCCACAAAAGCAGTAATAAAATCGGCCAGGCTTTGCGCCAGGCTTTTGCCGGGCGCAAAAAACTGCTGCTCTCGGCCACACCGCTGCAAAATTCGCTGATGGAGCTCTATGGCTTATCCACACTGATGGACGAATATCTGTTTGGCGACGAAAAAGAATTCCGCAAACAATTTGTCGGCCAAAACAATATTGCCGAATTGCAAAGCCGTTTGCAGGGTTTTGTGAAACGCACTTTGCGCAAAGATGTGCTGGAATACATCCGCTACACCCGGCGGCATACGCTGACCCAGCGCTTTAGCCCGACCGATGCCGAACATGCGCTCTATGAAGCGGTTTCGGCATTTTTGCAGCGGGAAGAATCGTTTGCGCTGCCGCGCCGCCAACGTCATCTGACCGGGTTGCTGTTGCGCAAACTGTTGGCCTCCAGCCCCTATGCCCTCACCGATACCCTGACCATTATTCTGCGCCGCCTGGAAGCCTTGCAGCAACAGCCCTCACCCGCACCCTTACAGACAGACTGGCTGGATACATGGGCACAGGATTTGGATTTGGCCGCCGATGACGAAGACGAGTGGGAAGCGCATGACGACGATGCAACGGCGCCGGACATGGCCCCCAAGGCCGATGCCGCTGCCTTGCAGGCGGAAATCGACGATATCCGCCGCTTTATCGCCCAAGCACAGGCTTTGCAAACCGACAGCAAGGCTCAAGCCCTGTTGCAGGCCTTGGAAACCGGTTTTGCCAAAATGGCTGATTTGGGGGCACCGCAAAAATGCATTGTATTTACCGAGTCTTTGCGCACCCAGCAGTTTTTGTTTGAATTTCTCAGCCGTCATGGCTACCAAAACCAAATCACCCTGTTTTCAGGCAGCAACAACAGCCCCGAAGCCCAGGAAATTTACCGGCAATGGCTGCAGGAACATCAGGGTAGCGAACGGGTAACCGGTTCGGCGGCGGTGGACAAACGCACGGCTCTGATTGACCACTTCCGCCACCACAGCCAAATCATGCTCGCCACCGAAGCCGCTGCCGAAGGGGTGAATCTGCAATTTTGTGCGCTGATGGTGAATTACGATTTGCCGTGGAATCCGCAGCGGATTGAACAGCGCATCGGCCGCTGCCACCGCTACGGTCAGGCATTTGATGTGGTGGTAATCAACTTTCTCAACGAGCGCAATGAAGCCGACCGCCGCGTCTTGGAACTGTTAAGCGACAAATTCAAGCTGTTTGACGGCGTATTTGGCGCTTCGGACGAGATTCTGGGGCGCATTGAAAGCGGATTGGACTTTGAAAAACGCATTGCCGCCATTTACGACGGCTGCCGCAACAGTGCCGATATCGAAGCGGCCTTTAACCGCCTGCAGCAAGAGCTGGAGCAGGAAATTCAGGCAGCCTTGGAAAAAACCGGCCATCAGCTCTTGGATCATTTTGATGAAGATGTACACGAGCGCCTGAAGCTGCAATTGCAGCAGGGCGAAACCCGTTTGGACAGCATCGGCCGCTGGTTTTGGCAGGCCACCCGCTACGCCTTGCAGGCGCATGCCGATTTTGACGACGAACACAAGCGCTTTCACCTGCACCGTGCACCCGCGGCAGAACTGCACCCCGGACATTACCGGCTGGTGCGTCAGCAATCGGCATCCGCCTTGACCGAAACCGCCCAGGAATACCGCATCGGCCATCCCTTGGGGCAATGGTGTTTGAAAACCTGCCAACAGGCGGCTACGCCGCCGCAAACCATCACCTTCGATTACAGCAGGCATGCCGTTAAGATCAGTGTGTTGGCCGGCTTGGTCGGCCACAGCGGCTGGCTCAGACTGGACAAACTGGCCTTCCGTTCTGCCAGCGAAGAACACGAACAGCTGCTGTTTACCGCCTGTACCGATCAGGGACAATGGCTGGACGAAGACTGTTGCCGCAAACTATTGGGCCTGGCCGCGGTTTCAGGCAGCCTGAACGGTGAAATTCCGGCTTTGCTGGCCGACAATGCCGCTCAGGCGGTCAATGCCGCCACCGCCAAACAGGCCGACCGGCAGCACCAGTTGTTGGCCGCCGAAAGCGAGCGGTTGGACAAATGGGCACAAGACAAGATTCAGGCCGCCGAACGTGCCATTGAAGAAACCGGCGCACAATTGAATCAGGCCAAACGCGAAAAACGCCATGCCGCCCATTTGGCCGAGCAGGCCGAATGGGAACAAAAAATCAAACAGCTGGAAATGAAGCGCCGCCGTCAACGACAGCAGATTTTTGATGTGGAAGAAGCAATCGAAGCACAGCGCGATGCCTTGATTGCCAGCATAGACGCCAAGTTAAAACAGCAGTCGCATCACGAATATGTGTGGACGATACGCTGGCAGGTTGTTTAGCGCAAACGGATATCTATAGTCGAATAAAATTAAAACAAGACCAGGCAGCAAAAAAGCCGCGAGCGCAGCGAAGTCCCGGGACAGACAGTACAGCTGGTACGGAGCTGATTTTGTTGCCGCTTTAGCGGCTTACAAAAATCGCTCTCTTTGAGCCTGGCGCGACCATAGGAAGTCCCTGTGGGACAGCAACGCTGTATCGTTTTTATTTTAAATGACTATATCGCTCCCGGTGGCTGTGACCGTCGCCCAATTCCCGCGCCAGCAAAGCCATCTTGCGGCCGCGCTGCCAGCGGTATTGGCCGATCACGCCGCTTTCGCGAATCACGCGGTGGCAGGGTATCAGCACCGCCACCGGGTTGCTGCCCACGGCCGAACCCACCGCACGCGCGGCCTTGGCCTGGCCCAAACCGGCGGCAATGCCGCCGTAGCTTTGCAGGGCGCCGGCGGGTATGCGCAGCAGCGCCTGCCATACTTTGAGCTGAAACGGCGTGCCTTTCAGGTGCAGCGGCACGGTTTGCGGGTTGCCGCCGCCAAATACGGCCAAGGCGCGTTGATGCAAAGGGTGCGCCCGCTCGCGGCAAACAGCCTGCGGAAATTCGGCCCGCAATGCGGCCAGCGCTGCATCGCGCTCATCGGCAAAGGCGAGCCGGCAGATGCCTTTGTCGGTGGCCGCCACCAATACTTCGCCGAAAGGACTGTCGGCAAAGGCATAGGCGATATTCAGCCCGGCGCCGCCGTTTTTGTATTCGCCCGGGGTCATGCCTTCGATGGACACAAACAAATCGTGCAAACGGCCGCTGCCGGAGAGACCGGCGGCATAGGCGGCATCCTGCACGCTGCCCTGCGCCTGCAATACCGCTTTGGCGTGCTCGATGCTCAAATATTGCAGCATTTTCTTCGGACTCACTCCGGCCAGCGCCTGAAACTGGCGTTGCAAATGCTGCGGGCTGACATGCACCTGGGCGGCCACCGCGTCCAAATCCGGCTGTTCCTGGAAATGGTCGTACAGATATTCGATGGCGCGGGCCACAAGGGTAAAGGGGACGGAATCGGTTTTCATCACACGCTCCTCGCTGTGGATGGGCGCATAGTAATGCAAAAGAATAGTACTCACGACCCGATTCTTGTGCATTTGATATAGGTGAATCGCAAACCTTATACCAATTTAAAAATTAACTATAAAGAAGAAGGCTACCTGAAACAGATTCTGCGACAACGCTTAGCTACGCGCAGAATGACGACACACAGTCATCCTGCGCGCAGTCGCATTATCTTGATCAAGATAATGCATGCTATAAAGCAAGCCCATCCTTTTATAGTCATTTAAAATAAAAACGATACGGCGTTGCTGCGCCTTGTCGTACTATCTGTACTGCCTGCGGCTTGCTGCCTTGTCTCGTTTTTATTTTATTCGACTATAGATTATTTTTTTGAATTGGCATTAATAGCCAAAACACACCAAAAAGGCTGCCTGAAAACCTTTCAGGCAGCCTTTTTTGCATGCACCGCTTACATCTCGGCGTAATTCGGTCCGCCGCTGCCCTCGGGGCAGGTCCAGGTGATGTTTTGGGTCGGGTCTTTGATGTCGCAGGTTTTGCAATGCACGCAGTTTTGCGCATTGATTTGCAAACGCGGCTTGCCCTCTTCTTCCACAATCTCATACACCCCCGCCGGACAGTAGCGCGTTTCCGGGCTGGCGTATTCGTTGTAATTGATGTCAATGGCGACACCGGGTGTTTTCAGGCGCAGATGCACCGGCTGGTCTTCTTCGTGGTTGGTGCCGGACAAAAACACGCTGGAGAGGCGGTCGAAGGTGAGTTTGCCGTCCGGTTTCGGATAGGCGATGGGCTGGCAGTCGCGCGCTTTTTTCAGGCTGCCGTGGTCGGTGCCGTGGTGTTTGATCGTCCACGGCGCTTTGCCCTTGAATAGATAGGTGTCGATGGCGCCATAAGCCAAGGCCGGGAACAGACCCCATTTAAAGGCCGGGCGCACATTGCGCACGGTGTAGAGTTCGTCGTACAGCCAGCTGGCACGGAACAAATCGCCGTAGCGGTGGGCTTCGGTGGCAGTTTGATAACTTTCCTGCGATTCCGCCGCCAGTGCGCCGAACACGGCTTCGGCCGCCAACATGGCCGATTTCATGGCGGTGTGCGTGCCTTTGATGCGCGGCACATTGAGGAAACCGGCGGCATCGCCAATCAATACACCGCCCGGAAAGCTCAGCTTGGGCAGGCTTTGCAGGCCGCCTTCGGTGAGGGCGCGGGCGCCATAGGCAATGCGGCGGCCGCCTTCAAAAATTTTGCGGATTTCCGGATGGGTTTTGAAACGCTGGAACTCTTCAAACGGCGACAGATAGGGGTTTTGGTAATCCAAACCCACCACCATGCCCACGGCCACTTTGTTGTCGTCCAAGTGGTACAAAAAAGTGCCGCCGTAGGTTTGCGTGTCGATGGGCCAGCCTATGGTGTGCATCACCAAGCCGGGCTGCGCCTGGGCCGGGTCCACTTCCCAGATTTCCTTGATGCCGATGCCGTAGGTTTGCGGCTGGCTGTTTTTGTCCAGATCAAACGCGGCGATGATTTTTTTGCTCAAAGAGCCGCGGCAGCCTTCGGCAAACAGGGTTTGCTGCGCCAAAAGTTCCATGCCCGGCTGGAAATTGCCGGTGGGCTCGCCGTCTTTGCCCACACCCATATCGCCGGTGAGTATGCCTTTCACACTGCCGTCGGCATGGTAGAGCACATCGGCGGCGGCAAAACCGGGGTAGATTTCCACGCCCAGCGCCTCGGCCTGCTCCGCCAGCCAGCGACACAGCAAGCCTAAGCTGATGATGTAATTGCCGTGATTGTCGAAATTGGGCGGGGTGGGCATTTTCACCGCCTTGTCTTTGGTGAGGTAAACAAAGCGGTCTTCGGTCACACTGCGGGTCAGCGGTGCGCCCTGTTGCTGCCAATCGGAGATCAATTCAGTCAACGCTTTGGGGTCGATGACCGCGCCGGACAAGATGTGCGCGCCCACTTCCGAGCCTTTTTCCACCACGCACACACTGATTTCGCGTCCGGCTGCTTCGGCCAGTTGCTTGAGCTTGATGGCCGCCGACAAACCGGCCGGGCCGGCGCCGACAATCACCACATCGTATTGCATGCTGTCGCGTTCGATGGTTTCGGTCATGGTGGTTTCCTTTATATTGTTTGTAATTTTGAGACAGGCAGATTTTAGCATTTTGTTCCGCCAAGTCAAACTAAAATTTGCAATGCGGAACAAAATACCTATTAAGGAGGTTTTTTCAACAGCCTGTGCAGACATTATTTCAGGCAGTTTGAGCAGAATCAAGAATTCACGTTTTCAGGCAGCCCTGCCCTTGGTGTGTGGTGGTAACGGTGCTAGAATTTTTTAACATTCATTTTTTATGAATGTAATTCTCCATAATCACAACCATCCAAGGAGCAGACCATGGGACAGTACAAAAAACTATGGTTCACACTGATGGCCGTGTTGCTGGTAACGTTTTCGATACTCGGCTATTACGGCACGGAAGTGTATAAGCAGGCACCGCCCATTCCGCAGCAATACGTCGGCGAAGACGGCAAGGTGCTGATCAGCCGCGAAGACATTTTGCAGGGCCAGTCGGCCTGGCAGAGTACCGGCGGCATGCAGCTGGGTTCGGTTTGGGGTCACGGCGCTTATCAGGCACCGGACTGGACCGCCGACTGGCTGCACCGCGAGGCGGTGGCCTGGCTCAATATCAGTGCCGAAAAAGCCCACGGCCAGCCGTTTGACGCGCTGGACGAAGGCCAACAGGCGGCCCTGAAGGCGCAGTTGGCCAAGGAATACCGCGGCAATCAGATGAATGAGCAGGAAACCGTGGTGCTCTCGGCCACCCGTGCACAAGCCATTGCCGAAACCGGTTTGTATTATCAGGCCCTCTACGGCAACGACCCGGCGCTGAAAAAATCGCGCGAGAGCTTTGCCATGAAGGACAACACCCTGCCCGATGCCGCCGCGCGCGAACGCCTGAGCAATTTCTTCTTCTGGACTGCCTGGGCGGCCACCACCGAGCGCCCGGACAGCGAAGCCACCTACACCAACAACTGGCCGCACGAGCCTTTGGTCAACAATGTGCCCACTGCGGAAAACCTGGTGTGGTCGGTGGCCAGCGTGGTGTTTCTGATTGCCGGTATCGGTTTTCTGGTGTGGGGCTGGGCCTTCCTGCGCAAGCATGACGAAGCCGACGGCCCGCTGCCCGCCGAAGACCCGCTCACCAAGCTGGCGCTCACGCCGTCGCAAAAAGCGCTGGGCAAATACCTGTTCTTGGTGGTGGCCTTGTTTACCGTACAGGTGTTTCTGGGCGGCTTTACCGCGCACTACACGGTAGAAGGCCAGCAGTTCTACGGCATCGATGTGTCGCAATACTTCCCCTATGCCTTGGTGCGTACTTGGCATATCCAAAGCGCGCTCTTCTGGATTGCCACCGCTTTCTTGGCTGCCGGTCTGTTTTTGGCGCCCATCATCAACGGCGGCAAAGACCCGAAATTCCAAAAAATCGGCGTGGACCTGCTGTTTTGGGCGCTGGTGATTGTGGCCGTCGGCTCGTTTGTCGGCAATTACTTCGCCCTGGCGCACAAAATGCCCGCGCACCTGAATTTCTGGTTCGGCCACCAAGGCTATGAATTCATCGACTTGGGCCGCTTCTGGCAGATTTTGAAATATGTGGGCATTTTGTTCTGGCTGGTATTGATGCTGCGCGGTACCGTGGCGGCCTTCAAACAGCCGGGCGACAAAAACCTGCTGGCACTGTTTTTCGCCTCCGTAGTCGCCGTGGGTCTGTTTTACGGTTCCGGCCTGTTCTACGGCGAGCGCACCAATCTTTCCATTATGGAATACTGGCGCTGGTGGGTGGTGCATCTGTGGGTGGAAGGCTTTTTTGAAGTCTTTGCCACTGCGGCGCTGGCCTTTATTTTCGTCAATCTCGGCCTGGTATCCAAACGCCTGGCCACCGCTTCGGCGCTGGCTTCCGCCTCGCTGTTTCTGGTCGGCGGCGTGCCCGGCACCTTCCACCATCTGTATTTCTCCGGCACCACTACCCCGGTGATGGCCATCGGCGCTTCGTTTTCCGCTCTGGAAGTGGTGCCGCTGATCGTGCTCGGCTACGAAGGTTGGGAGCACTGGCGCATGCAGCACCAAACCCCGTGGATGCAACGCCTCGCCTGGCCGGTGCGCTGCTTCGTGGCGGTGGCCTTCTGGAATATGCTCGGCGCCGGTGTGTTCGGCTTTATGATCAATCCGCCGATTTCGCTCTACTATATCCAGGGTCTCAACACCACCGCGGTGCACGCCCATGCCGCTCTCTTCGGCGTGTACGGCTTCCTGGCCCTGGGTTTCGTACTGCTGATCGGCCGCTACTTGCGCCCCGATGTGGCCTTTAACGACAAGCTGATGAAAATCGGTTTCTGGAGCCTGAACTGGGGCTTGGTGCTGATGATCGTGACCAGCCTGCTGCCCATCGGTGTTTATCAGGCTTATGCCAGCGTGTCGCAAGGTCTGTGGTATGCCCGCAGCGAAGGCTTTATGCAGCAGGATTTCCTGCAAACCCTGCGCTGGATCCGCACCTTCGGCGATGTGGTGTTTATTGCCGGTGCGCTGTGCGTGTCTTGGCAGGTCGTCAAGCTGCTCTTTGGCAGACAGCGTTAACAGCGTGATGAATCACGGTTAAAATAGGCTGCCTGAAAATGTTTCAGGCAGCCTATTTCTGACCACACACATTATGTATCTGACCCAATATACCGACTACTCGCTGCGCGTACTGATTTTTGCCTCCATACACAAAGAGCGCCTGATCAACATTACCGAAATCGCCCAAGCCTACCAAATTTCGCACAGTCATCTGATGAAAGTGGCGGCGGCCTTGGTGCGCGGCGGTTTTTTGCACAGTGTGCGCGGCAAAAACGGCGGCCTTTATCTGGCCGCCCAACCCAGAGACATTGCCATTGGCGCTGTGGTACGCCATATGGAACCCATGCAAATCGTGGAATGCATGGGCCCGGACAACCGCTGCTGTATTGCACCCAACTGCCAGCTGGCCGGTATTCTCTCCGGCGCCGCCAACGCTTTTTTGGACCACCTGGACGGCTACACCCTGGCCGATTTGCTGCACCACGACACCATAGGCCAGCTCTACCGGCCGCCGGAAGAAGGCGACAAACCGATTCCGTCTGCAAGCATTGCAACGAATGTTTGAACAAAAACCCTTTCAGGCTGCCTGAAAGGGTTTTTAAACAATGTTTTTTATAGTCGAATAAAATAAGAACGAGACAAGGCAGCAAGCCGAAGACAGTACAGATAGTACGGAGCTGATTTTGTTGCCGCTTTAGCGGCTTACAAACATCGCTCTCTTCGAGCCTGGCGCAGCAACGCCGTATCGTTCTTATTTTAAATGACTATAGAAGACGGCTGTAGCAACCGCCTACTTCAAATCACGCCCTGCTCGCGCCATTGGGCGATTTGGCCATCATCATGCCCCAGGCGGCGCAAGACGGCTTCTGTATGCTCGCCCAGTTGCGGCGGCGGGCTGTCGTAACGCACGGGGGTGGCCGACAGTTTCACCGGATTGCCGAGCATGCGGATCGGGCTGCCTTGTGCGGCAAAATCCACCACCATTTCGCGGTGTTGTGCCTGCGGCATTTGCAGGGCTTCGGCGATATTGTTAATCGCGCCGCAGGGCACTTGTGCGGCTTCCAGTGCCTCCAGCCATTCGTCGCGGCCTTTTTGCAGGAAGACCTGCGCCAATTCCGGCACCAGCAAATCGCGGTTGCGCACGCGTTGCGGGTTGGTGGCGAAACGCTCGTCCTGATTCCAGCTTCCGCCCAAAACATCGCATACGGCGGCAAACTGTTTGTCGTTGCCGCAGGCGAGAATCAGGTGTTGTTCACCGGCGGTTTCAAACACTTGGTAAGGCACGATATTGGGGTGGGCATTGCCCAGGCGCGGCGGCACTTCGCCGGAGGCCAGATGGTTCATGCCGACATTGGCGAGCATGGTGATGGCGCTGTCGAGCAGGGACACATCCACATGTTGGCCTACGCCGGTGTGCTGGCGCGCCAGCAGGGCTGCCTGAATGCCGATGGTGAGCTGCAAACCGGCAAACAGGTCCACCACCGCCACACCCACTTTGTGCGGCAGGCCGTCGGTGGGGCCGGTAATGCTCATCAGGCCGCTCAAGCCCTGGATAATATAGTCGTAGCCCGGTTTGGCGGCATCAGGGCCGGTTTGGCCGAAACCGGTGAGGCTGGCGTAAATCAGGCGCGGGTTGATTTGTTTGAGGCTGTCGTAATCGAGGCCGTATTTTTTCAGGCCGCCGACTTTGTAGTTTTCCACCAGTACATCGGCTTCAGCGGCCATTTGCCGCACAATCGCCTGGCCTTCGGGGGTGGCGACATTCAAAGTCACCGACTGCTTGTTGCGGTTGACGGTGCTGAAATAGGCGGCGGTGCCGTCGGCAAAGGCCGGCGGCGACCATTGGCGGGTTTCGTCACCGGCACCGGGGCGCTCCACTTTAATCACTTCCGCCCCCAAATCGGCCAGAATCTGGGTGCAGGACGGTCCGGCCAAAACGCGGGACAAATCCAAAACTTTGATACCGTTTAAAGCAGTCGGGTTCATGTTGTTTCCTTATTACTAAACGCTTAAAAACATTATCGGATAGGGTTTTCAGGCAGCCTGGCGGTTTGGGCTGCCTGAAAAGCTTGTTATAGTCGAATAACACAGAACGAGACAAGGCAGCAAGCCGAAGACAGTACAAATAGTACGGAACAGATTTTGTTGCCGCTTTAGCGGCTTACTAAATCGTTCTCTTTGAGCTTGGCGCAGCAACGCCGTATCGTTCTTATTTTAAATGACTATAACGGCGCACGCGGCGCAAATCGGCCAATATTTGTTGCAAATGCGCCAGACTGATATTGCTCCATACATTGTAGAGGCAATCTTCCCCGGCCACACGCACATAGGCCAGATAACCGGAACCGCTGCCGTGCAGACCGTAACCGACAGCACTGCCGTCGGCCCAGTAACGCTGTCCCATCCAGCGCTGAATGGAAGCATCATCCACTTCAATCCCGGCACCGGCCACGCCGTAAGCACTGCGTTTGCCCGGCAAATCATAAGCCACCGCCCAACCGCCGTGAAAAACCGCTGCCCGCGCCTTGGCGCCGCGCTGCTGTGCCTTGCTGTCATTGGGCAGTGCCACAAGGGCACAATGTGCCCGGTTTTCGGCACGACGCCATTGCTGCTGATACAGCGGCGGGATCCGCGCTGCCGACACGGTTTGCACCCACGGTGCCGGTGTATCCATACGCTCTATGGCAGGCTCCGACCCGGCTTCCTGCGCCTGCACCCAAACGGGAGCAGCGAATACGGCCAGGCACAACAGACGAAAGTCAAAGATATTCATACATTTTTCCTTTTACGCCTGAGAACAGACTTGCCGGGCAAGCGACATCAAACTCCCCGGCTGCCTGAAACCGGGGCTGTTTGGATACCCAATCTAATTTACAAATCCAGCGGCGGTAACTGCCATTGCGCCAGCAGCTCGTTAATTTTGGCCAATTTTTTGCGCCGCCATGCTTTGCCGAAATTCACGGGCGCATTCACGGCAAAGCGGTTTTTGGCAATCAGGCTGTTGCTGCATTCCAGCAGCGACATGCGGCTGCCCTCAAAACGGATTTCTGTACTGCTGTTAAACAGGTCGTTGCCCTTGGTGTAGGCGCCGTTTTTCAGCACATAGCCGTTTTCCTTGGCCCAGCTTTGAAACACCTCGCTGTGCTCCGCGCCTTCGGGCACGTCCAGCCACAGCTCCGGGTGCAGCCTGGCCGCCTTGCTGCCCATCATATGGACTACGGTCACACCGCCGGCAATGGCACCCAAAATACCGATCAAACTGGCACTCATGGTTTTCTCCTCTTTTCTCTTTGATAAATGCTGTTCAATACAGGCTGCGACCTTTGCAAAACTGCTTTCAGGTAGCCTAAAACCTTAACTGCCGTCATTCCCGCGAACGCGGGAATCCATCTATCCGTTTATGAACACATTGTTTAAAAATAGTTTCTTAAGTTTTCCCATGGATTCCCGCCTACGCAGGAGTGACGTTTGTTTTATATTTGTGCCGACACATGAGGTTTTGCAAAGGTCTCAGGCTGCCTGAAACGGGATTATTGGTTTTCAGGCTGCCTCTCCAAAATGATTTTATTTAAGACTTGCGCAACAAACGGTACACACCTTGCCCGATCATGCCCAAACCGGCCAACACCAGCAGTAACCACATCGCTTGGGTAACCACATTGGAGCGGGACATATCGAACAACCATGCAGACATCAGTGCCAGCAGCAATAAAACGGCACCGATGCCGATTTGTTTTTTGGGCGGAGGTAGTTGCGGCGGGGTATCGGCCATTATGATTCCTTTCGATTGCAAACAAACAGCAGAACACGGATTAAACAATAAAACACGCTTTCGCAAAAGCAAAACAGGCTGCCTGAAACCCGTTCAGGCAGCCTGTTGTCACTGCATTAACCGAAGGCGGCAATGCCGGTTTGGGCGCGACCCAGAATCAGGGCGTGTACGTCGTGGGTACCTTCGTAGGTATTGACCGCTTCCAGATTCATCACATGGCGGATGACATGGTATTCGTCGGCAATACCGTTACCGCCGTGCATGTCGCGGGCCACGCGGGCGATGTCCAGAGACTTGCCGCAGTTGTTGCGCTTGATCAGGGAAATCATTTCCGGGGCGGCTTTGTCTTCGTCCATCAAACGGCCCACTTGCAGGGCGGCTTGCAGGCCCAAAGCGATTTCGGTCTGCATATTGGCCAGTTTCAGCTGCACGATTTGGGTGGCGGCCAGCGGGCGGTTGAATTGTTTGCGGTCCAGGGTGTACTGGCGGGCAGAATGCCAGCAGAACTCGGCGGCACCCATGGCACCCCAAGCAATGCCGTAACGGGCTTTGTTCAGGCAGCCGAAGGGGCCTTTCAAACCGCGGATGTCCGGGAAGGCGTTTTCTTCGGGTACGAAGACTTCGTCCATGACGATTTCGCCGGTAATGGAGGCACGCAGCGAGAATTTGCCTTCAATCTTGGGTGCAGACAGGCCTTTCATGCCTTTTTCCAAGATAAAGCCGCGGATTTCGCCGGCATCGTCTTTGGCCCACACAATAAATACATCGGCGATGGGGCTGTTGGTAATCCACATTTTGGTACCGGTGAGCGAATAGCCGCCGTCCACTTTGCGGGCACGGGTCTGCATGGAAGCGGGGTCGGAGCCGGCATTGGGTTCGGTCAGGCCGAAACAGCCGATGATTTCACCGGTAGCCAGCTTGGGCAGGTATTTGTCTTTTTGTGCGTCGGTGCCGTAGGCATAGATGGGGTGCATCACCAAGCTGGATTGCACGCTCATGGCGCTGCGATAGCCTGAATCCACACGCTCTACCGCACGGGCAATCAAACCATAAGCCACGCTGCTCATACCGGCACAGCCATAACCATCGATAGTCACACCCAAAAGACCCAATTCGCCCATTTGGCGCATGATATTGGGGTCAAAATGCTCTTCGCGGTTGGCCATCAAAATGCCGGGCATCAATTGCTCTTGGCAGAACGCTTCGGCCGATTCGGCCACCATGCGCTCTTCTTCGGTCAAGAGGCTGCTCAGCAGCAAGGGGTCTTCCCAAGTAAACGGGGCGCGGGATTGTGCCATGATGTTCTCCTGTATCTTCAGACGATTGACGAAAAAAATAAAACAGAACAATTCCACAAAGCGGAATTATGTTTTACAATACGAAACACTGTACCCAAATTTGAAGGAGAAGTAAAGTGTTGCAAACCATTTTACAGGAAATCGACATCGCCGAACGCGATAACGACCGTCAATTTGTGACTGCATTGGCCCGCGGTCTGGGCGTATTGAGCGCGTTTCAAAACAGCAATACCACGCTGACCCACCAAGCGGTGTGCGAGCGCACCGGTCTGCCCAAGGCCACAGTCTCCCGCCTTATCTATACGCTGTTGAAAACCGAATTTCTGGTGCCCGACCGCGACGGCGGCTACCGCTTGGGCATGGGCAGCATCCGCCTGAGCGCCAGCGCTTGGGCGCAATACGATTTAATCCGCATCGCCCAGCCTTTGATGTCGGCCTTTGCGGCGGAAAACCAGGTGTCGGTGAGCCTGGCCAAAGAAGAGCTGGGAGAAATGCTGTATCTGGCCAGCTTCCGCAGCCCGGCACGCTTGGCGGTACAACTGATGGTGGGCTCCAAAGTGCCGGTGGCACGCACCGCCATCGGCCGCGCGTTTTATGCGGTATCCGACGATTTGCAGCGCGACATCATGGCCAAAAATTTGCAGGAGCACGACCCGGTGCGCTTCGAACAGCACTGGCAGCTGTTGCAGGAACAGGCGGCTTTCTTCCAAGAACACGGCTATGCCTTGTCGCACGGCGAGTTTTCGCCCGACATTCTCGCCATCGCCGTGGGTGTGTACAACCGTGCCGAAGGCCGCTACACCCACGCGCTCAATGCCAGCGTGCCCGCCAGCCGTTGGAAAGTGGAGGATTTTGTGCGCGACATCGCCCCGCGCCTGCAACGCTTGGCCAAGGCCATCAGCGAGCGCTAAGGACGGTTTCAGGCAGCCCGCACCGCAATCGTTGTAAATTCACCACATCAAATTCCGGTATTGGTCAAGCCATGAATACCCGAAGATTAGAGTTGAAATTCAACTGATAATTCAGCGGAATAAACACAAGATAACAATCGCTCCTGCGGTCTGTACAGGGTTTTGCGCCACCGGCAGCCACCTTATATACTGCAGTTATGCTGCAATGCCACATCTTTATTGCATGTTGCATTGCAATAAAAACACGGGCGGCGCATAATAAAGCCGCCATGCTGCCTGAGCAGCATCAAACATAATCAAGTATCTGACTTTCGATAAAGGTGTTACAAATGCAAGTTCAAAAATCCCTGCTGGCTGCGGCCCTGATGTCTTTGTTCCTGGCTGCCTGCGGCGGCAAACAAGCCGAAACCCCGGCTCCTGCACCCGAAGCCGCTTCCGAAGTGGCTGCCTCCGAAGCTGCTCCGGTTGCCGAAGAAGCTGCTGCTTCCGAAGAAGCCCCTGCTCAAGAAGAAGCGCCTGCTGAAGAAGCCCCCGCTGAAGAAGGCGCTTCTGCCGAAGCTGCTTCCAACTGATATACGCCTTCACGGCTCTATCAAAAAACCCGCCTGTCGGCGGGTTTTTTTATTTGTTTTTCAGTTCGGTCTTTAACTAGCGGGCAACAAACGCAGCCAAATCGGCAAACAGCAGCCAGGCCGGCCAAACCAGCATCAGCAAAAAGCCGCTTTGCAGCTGCAATAGCGAAAAGCGGTCTGCCTCCTGCCCGAGCAACTGACGGTGCAGATAAAACAGAGCCATCAACAGCCATTGGCTCACAATCCACACCGTCGGCTGCAACAGATACTGCTGCAACAGATTGGGCCACACATACAGGCTGACACCGCCGGGATAATGATAGGCCGTCAGCAGCACCAAAGCACCAAAGGCCAAATGCTGCACCAGGCCGCTGACGGCCAAGAGCGACAAATACACACTGCCGGTTTTCAGGCAGCGGCCTTTACCGTCGCCACTGCGCCGCCAGCCGGTGAGCAAAGGCCATGCGGAAGCGAGTGTGATATACAGATAAGGTACATACAGATTGGCGATTTTATGGGTACCGAAAATACCCGGCAGCAGGCGGCCGCTGTACAGCGCGCCCAGCCACCACAGCAGTACCGCGCCGCCCAGCCACAGCCATTGGCGCCGCAGCAGGGTCTGGCTGACAAAAAAGCCGATGTAGGCGGCCAATACCCATAAGGTCGGATTGCTCCACATCAGACGGCAAGCCCCATCAGGCGCACCAGTGCCGCGGCCAGACTGTCGGCCATATCGGCCACCAGCTCGGTGCCGAGATCGGCATGGAAATAGGCGGCATCTTCATGACCCACCAGCAGCACCGCCAGCAATTGGCCCTCATACCGCACCGGCAGCTGCAAAAAACTCTCCGCCACCGGCTTGTCTGCCAACAAGGCGCGGGCAGCATCGGCAATGCGGGTGCCGCATTCGGGCGCGTGCAAATTTTGCCACGCCTGTTGCAAGGCGGCATCATCCGCCGCCTGCACCGCTTGCGGAATGCGCGCCTTGTTTTCAGGCAGCCGCATTACTTTGAATACATGGTTGGGCAGCTCAAAATCTTCGCTCAAGGCTGCCGAGGCTGCCTGAAACAACTGCCCTACGGTATTGGCACCGAGCAGGCGGCAATTGAAACGCTGCAATTTGGCCGCGGTGTGGCGGTTGTATTCGGCATTGTCGAGCATCACTGCCAGCTGTGCGGCCATACGCTCGGTTTTGTGTTTCAGGGCATCCACGCTGCCCTGCTGGAAGGACAACACCTTGCCTTCTTCCGCCACGGCACGATAGCCCAATTCGGCGGCATGGGAGTGCAAAAATTCGGGATGCTGTTGCAAATAGGCCAGCACAGCCTTGGAACCGATGGCCATCAGTAGCTTACCTCGCCTTCAAAAACGGTTTGTGCCGGGCCGGTCATCAACACATGGGCGCCGTCATGCCAGGCAATGTACAAAGTGCCGCCGGGCAGGTCCACCCGCACCGGTTCGGCATCGAAGAGCAAACCCTGGCGGATGCCCGCCACCGCCGCCGCACAGGCACCGGTACCGCAGGCTTGAGTTTCGCCCACACCGCGCTCAAACACCCGCAGGCGGATGTGCGCCGGTGACAGCACCTGCATAAAGCCCACATTCACCCGTTGCGGAAACTGCGCATGGCGCTCGATGGCCTCGCCCAGATGCGCCACCGGCGCGGTATCCACATCCTCCACCACAATCACCGCATGCGGATTGCCCATATTGACACAGCTCACCGGCACCGGGTCGGTGCCCACCACCACGGTGTGCACGCTGGCCTGCCCGTCTTCGGCGGAAACCGGTTTGAAGGGAATCTCCTCCGGCGCAAACAGGGGTTTGCCCATGTCCACCCGCACCAAACCGTCGTCCAAAAGCTGCGGCACAATCAGGCCGCCGCTGGTTTCGACCACGATTTCGTGTTTGCCGGTAAGCCCTTTGTCGCTGACAAAGCGCACGAAGCAGCGCGCGCCGTTGCCGCACTGCTCCACTTCGCTGCCGTCGGCATTAAAAATACGGTAGCGGAAGTCCGCCGCCTGCACCTGCGGCGCCTCAATCAGCAGCAGCTGGTCGAAACCGATGCCGGTGTGACGGTCGGCCCAAGCGGCAATCGGCGCCTCGGCGGGGTCGAAATCCTGATTGAGGGCATCGACCACCATAAAGTCGTTGCCCAAGCCGTGCATTTTGGTGAATTTTAAGGTTTTCATACTAATCCTGTGATGGGCGCGGCACAAAAAGGGGGTTATGATACCCCAATGCCGCTTGCTGTAAAGCCCGAACAGCGCCCTCAGCCGATATTGCAGCACCGTTTCACACACTTTGTCACCGAGGACTTCCCGATGCGCATCCAAAACCGCATGACCCGTCTCAACCACAAACTGCAAAGCCTGCCGGAGGCTTGGCGGCCGCGCGTGCAAACCGCCGTCATGGGGCGCATGGTGCCCTTTCTCAAAACCGCCGGGCTGCGTTTTGACCGTTTGAGCCAGGAAGAAGTGGCGGTGAGCATCCGCAGCCGCCGCGCCGTGCACAACCACATCGGCGGCGTCCACGCCTGCGCCATGGCGCTCTTGGCCGAAACCGCCACCGGTTTTGCCACCATCATGAACACCCCGGACGACAAGCTGATTCTGCTCAAATCCATGCACATCGACTACACCCGCCGCTCGGTCGGCTCCATGCGCGCCGTAGCCACCCTAGACAGCGCCGCCGCTGAGCGCATTGCCAACGAAGAGCGCGGCAATTTCAGCGTTCCCTGCCGGGTGTACGACGACAGCGGCGAAGAACCGGTTACCGTGGACATGGTATGGGCGTGGCTGCCGCGGCAGCAGTCGCAACAGGAAGAAGTGGCTGCCTGAAACGGTTTCCAGGGCACAATCCATACCTATATAGTCTGTACTTGTATTTTCAGGCAGCCTGTGTCATCTTCCGCACGTTCCGCACCTCTGTGCCGGAACGTGTTTTTTTATCCTCCGACCAACCACGGTACACACCCCATGGCCAAAGCCCTTAAAACCGTTTACAGCTGTAGCGAATGCGGCGGCACCACCCCAAAATGGCAGGGCAAATGCCCGCATTGCGGCGAATGGAACACCCTGCAAGAGGGTGTGGCTGCGCCGGAGCCGAAAAACAACCGCTTCCAATCGTGGGCGGCCGATTCCAGCCAGGTGCTGGCCTTGTCCGAAGTCAGCGCGGTGGAAGTGCCGCGCCGTCCCAGCGGTATGGGCGAGCTGGACCGCGTGCTCGGCGGCGGTCTGGTAGACGGGGCGGTGATTTTGCTCGGCGGCGACCCCGGCATCGGCAAATCCACCCTCTTGCTGCAAACCATTGCCCTGATGGCGAAAAACAGCAAGGTTCTATATGTTTCCGGCGAGGAATCGGCGCAACAGGTGGCCTTGCGGGCGCAGCGCCTGGGCTTGCAGGCCGACGGCGTCAATCTGCTGGCGGAAATCCGCCTTGAAGCGGTGCAGGCCGCCTTGCAGCAACACCGTCCGGCGGTGGTGGTCATCGATTCCATCCAGACCATGTATTCCGACCAAATCAGCTCCGCCCCCGGCTCGGTGTCGCAGGTGCGCGAATGCGCGGCGCAATTCACCCGCCTGGCCAAACAAATGGGCATTGCCATGATTTTTGTCGGCCATGTCACCAAAGACGGCGCTATTGCCGGGCCGCGCGTGCTTGAGCATATGGTGGACACCGTGCTGTATTTCGAGGGCGACGCCCACTCCAATTACCGCATGATCCGCGCCATCAAAAACCGTTTCGGTGCCGCCAACGAGCTGGGCGTGTTTGCCATGACCGAAACCGGCCTCAAAGGCGTATCCAATCCTTCGGCGATTTTTCTCGCCAGCTACCGCGACGATGTGCCCGGCTCCTGCGTGCTGGTGACCCAGGAAGGCTCGCGCCCCCTGCTGGTGGAAATCCAGGCGCTGGTGGACGACGCCCACGGCTTCACCCCCAAGCGTTTGAGCGTAGGTCTGGAACAAAACCGCTTGGCCATGCTGCTGGCGGTGCTCAACCGTCATGCCGGTGTGGCCTGTTTCGACCAAGACGTGTTTCTCAATGCCGTGGGCGGGGTAAAAATCAGTGAGCCGGCCGCCGATTTGGCGGTGATACTGGCCATGCTTTCCAGCTTCCGCAACCGCCCGCTGCCGCCGAAAATGGTGGCTTTCGGCGAAATCGGCCTGAGCGGCGAAGTGCGCCCGGTGGCACGCGGACAGGAGCGGCTGAAAGAGGCGGAAAAACTCGGTTTCCAGCGCGCCATCGTGCCCAAGGCCAATCTGCCGCGCCATACGGCGGATTATCCCAAGCTGAAACTGTATGGTGTGGAAAGCCTGCAAGAGGCCGTGGCCTTGTGTCGCGAGATGGCGGATGAGGCATAAACCGACAGGCTGCCTGAAGTAATTTCAAGCAGTACCGTGCTACCTACCCACGCACACAAAGCAGTGTAAAAACGGTATTATTCGCGCTTTTACCACTACACGGCGCCGCACACCTTCGCACGATCTGCCTGTTGATGAGCCTCTCTTCCGCAGCGCAAACGAAGTACGTAGAGGCTTGGGTCACACCCTGCTGCGCTGCCCTCTGGCTGCCTGAAAACGACAAAACACCATACCATGAGCCCCCACAACCCCAAAGACCAGCCGCTGTTTGACGACGTGGCTTTTTTAAGCACCGCCCTGCAAACCGTTTTGAACGAAAACACCGACGAGCCCGTGCGCCAGACCGTGGCCGCGCTTTTGGCCGGAGAAGCGCCGCAGGCGGTGATTACGCGCGCCCTGCCGGTGCTGGACGATGCCCAGCTGCAAGACCTCATCCGCGCATGCAGCCTGTTTGCGCAGGTGCTCAATATCGCCGAAGACGCCCACCACCAGCGCCGCCGCCGCGCCCATGCACACGATGACGGTGCCGCGCCTTCCACTTTTGCCCACACCCTCGCCCTGCTGCAACAGCACGGCACCGATGCCGCCACGCTGGCGCACGAATTGCAGCACACCGATGTGGCCGCCGTACTCACCGCCCACCCCACCGAGGTGCAGCGGCAGACCCTGCTCGGCATCCAGCGCCAAATCCGCACCCTTTTGGACGAGCGCAACAGCGGCCACACCCCGCCCGAGCGCGTGCGCGAACGTTTGCAGGCGCTGTTGTGGTCGGTGTGGCAGACCAATGAAACCCGCCATTTCAAAATCAGCGTGGCCGACGAAATCCACAACGGCGTGGCTTATTTTCCCCTGAGCTTTTTCGCCGCCGTGCCCGCGCTTTACCGCAAACTGCAACACACGCTTCAGGCAGCCTATCCCGACGTGCCCTTGCCGGATTTGCTGCACATCGGCGGCTGGATAGGCGGCGACCGCGACGGCAACCCCTTTGTGGATGCCGACACCCTGCGCCTGGCTTTTGCCCGCCATGCCGATGCCCTTTTCCATTTTTACCGCCAGGAACTCACCCATTTATATGAAGAGCTGTCCATGTCCGTGCGCCGCGTGGCGGTGAGCGGGGCGGTGCTGGCACTGGCCGCCGCTTCGCCCGACACCGAACGCGCGCGCGAAGAAGAGCCGTACCGCCGTGCGCTGGCCTTGATGATGGCGCGCCTGGTGGCCGCCGGACAGCACTTGGGCGCCCGCCTCGGCTGCCGCTTCGGCCTCGCCGAACCCTATGCCGATGCCGACGCCTTCCTCGCCGACCTCGATACCCTGCACCACTCCCTGTGCGCCCACGGCAGCCGCGTGCTGGCCGAAGGCCGTTTGCGCGACCTGATGCGCGCGGTATCGGTCTTCCGTTTCCACCTGATGCCGCTGGATTTGCGCCAACATGCCGAACGCCATCAGCAAAGCGTGGCCGAGCTGTTTGCCCAAGCCGGACTGGAAGACTATGCCGCGCTGGACGAAGACACACGCTGCCAAGTGCTGCTGCGCGAGCTGGCCACCCGGCGCCCGCTCTACAGCCCGCACATCGCCTATAGTGACGATACCGCCAAGGAGCTGGCGATTTTTCAGGCAGCCGCCGATATTCAGGCGCGTTACGGCACGGCCGCCATTGCCCAATACATTATTTCCAATGCCGAACAGCCCAGCGACTTGCTGGCGGTGGCATTGCTGCTGAAAGAAAGCGGCCTTATCCGCAACGACAACGGAAAAGTGTGCAGCAGCATCAATATCGTGCCGCTGTTTGAGACCATAGACGCGCTGCAACACTGCACCGCGGTCATGGACACTCTGTTTGCCCTGCCCTGGTACCGCAGCCTGCTGGCCGGACGCGACAATATTCAGGAAATCATGCTCGGCTATTCCGACAGCAATAAAGACGGCGGCTATGTCACCAGCCAATGGTCGCTGTATCAGGCCGAAGAGGCGCTGGTGGCGCTGTTTGCCCGCTACGGCATCCGTCTGCGCCTGTTCCACGGCAGGGGCGGCAGTGTCGGCCGCGGCGGCGGCCCTTCCTACCAGGCCATTTTGGCGCAACCGCCCGGCAGCGTGGCCGGACAAATCCGCATCACCGAACAGGGCGAAGTCATCACCGCCAAATATGCCGATGCCGACAATGCCGAGCGCAATCTCGAAGCCCTGGTGGCCGCCGCCCTGGAAGCCAGCCTGCTGCCGCAACGCGGCGAAGCGCCCGACCGCGCCCTGATGCAGGCTTTGTCAGAACATGCTTTCGCCGCTTACCGCAGCCTGATTACCCACCCCGGTTTTATCGATTATTTCCTCCACACCAGCCCCATCCGCGAAATCGCCAGCCTCAATATCGGCAGCCGCCCCGCCAGCCGCAAAACCCTGGCGCGCATCCAGGATTTGCGTGCGATTCCGTGGGTGTTTTCGTGGACGCAAAACCGCCTCATGCTGCCGGCCTGGTACGGTTTCGGCAGCGCCGTGGCCGCCCTGCTGCAAGCCGACCCCGGCCATCTGCCGCGCCTGCAACACATGGCCCGCCACAGCGCCTTTTTCCACGCCATGCTCTCCAATATGGAACAGGTGATGGCCAAGGCAGACCTCGACATCGCCCGCGCCTATGCCGCACTGGCCGATGATGCCGACACCGCCCAAGCACTGTTTGCGCAAATCGAAGCCGAGTTCGTGCGCAGCCGCGATGCCTTGCTGAACATCATCGGCCAGAGCGAACTCTTGGCCGACAACCGCAGCCTCGCCCGCTCGCTCACCCTGCGCATGCCGTATCTCAACGCGCTCAACTGGCTGCAAGCCGCCCTGCTCGCCCGCCTGCGCGCCGAGCCGGACAACGAAGTGCTGCTGCAACAGATACACCTGACCATCAACGGCGTGGCCCAAGGGCTGCGCAATACCGGTTAGACACAACAGGCTGCCTGAAAATACATTTCAGGCAGCCTGCCTTTCAAAAGCATATTGTTTAAATAAAGAAAAATACACACATGACTGCCCTTCCGACTCTGCACGTCACCGCCCTGCAAAACCTGTTAAGCCCCGCCGAAGTCATCACCGATGCCGACACCATGGCGCCGTTTTGTCTCGACCAGCGCCGCCGTTACCGCGGCGAAGTCTTTGCGGTGTTGCAGCCGCGCTCGGTGGCTGCGGTACAGGCGGCCATGCGTTATTGCCATCAGCACCGCATTCCGGTAACCCCGCAAGGCGGCAATACCGGTTTGTGCGGCGGTGCTACGCCGCATGCTTCGGTGGCCGGACGCGGCATTATTCTGTCTTTGGGCAAGCTCAACCGCGTGCGCGCCTTTAGCCGGGCCGATTACAGCCTCACCGTAGATGCGGGCATGGTGCTGGCCGATGTGCAGCGCGTAGCGGCGGAAAACGGCTGTTTTTTCCCACTCAGCCTCGCCAGCGAAGGCTCATGCCAGATTGGCGGCAATATTGCCTGCAATGCCGGCGGCCTCAATGTGGTGCGCTACGGTCCGGCGCGCGATTTGGTGCTGGGCTTGGAAGTGGTGCTGGCCGACGGCACGCTCGTCGACCAGCTGCAACCCTTGCACAAAAACACCAGCGGCTATGATTTGAAACACAGCATGATCGGCAGCGAAGGCACGCTGGGCATTATTACCGGCGCCACGTTGAAACTGTTTTCGCCGCCGCAAAGCGTATTGACCGCCTGGGTGGGCGTGGACAGCATCCATGCGGCGGCGGACTTGCTCGCAGCGGTAAAAAACCGTTTCGGTGAGCGCCTGAGCAGTTTCGAACTGGTGAGCGCACATGCCCTCAAGCTGTCTGCCGATTACAGCAACAGCGCCCTACCCTTGCAGGCAGCCTGGCATGTGCTGTTGGAACTCACCGACAGCATAGTCGGTGCCGAACTCACCGACCCTTTGGCTGAGGTGCTGGACGAACACGGCTGGACAGAAGCGGTGATTGCCCTATCGGAAAGCGAACGCCAACAGCTGTGGCGTTTGCGCGAAAATATTTCCGCCGCACAAAAACGCATCGGCACCAGCATCAAACACGATATTGCCGTGCCGATTGCCGCCGTGGCCGATTGCGTGACCGACTGCGAAGCCGCCCTGCGCCAGCGTTTTGCCGAAGTGGAAACCGTGGTATTCGGCCATTTGGGCGACGGCAGCCTGCATTACAATGTGTTTCTGCCGCCCTTATTCGACGATGCGGTCTATGCCTATGAAGACGAAGTCAATGCCCTGATTTACGAGCGCACCCTGGCGCTGGGCGGCACCATTGCCGCCGAACACGGCATCGGCCAGCTGAAAAACCACTGGCTGCCGCGCGTGCGCAGCGAGGCGGAGCTGGCTTGGATGCGCGCCGGCAAACAACAGCTGGATCCGCACGGGATTTTGAATGCGGGGAAATTGCTGCCTGAAAACGGAACACACGGTTTTCAGGCAGTACCATCAAAATAAATTCAAATGAAAAACAAATTTCTATCTAAAAAACCGTTCAAACGGCGCTGTGCATACTTGCAGAAATTTTAAAAACCGGTAGAATGCGCAGCTTCTCTGATTTGCAGAGCACAACGGGGGTATAGCTCAGTTGGTAGAGCGCTTGCATGGCATGCAAGAGGTCAGCGGTTCGATCCCGCTTACCTCCACCAGAATACAAAAGCCGACTTTTTAAAAAAGTCGGCTTTTTTCATGCCTGCCCAAAACCACAACGCCAGCACTGGCGCAAACACTCAAAATAACGCATAATTCCGCCTATCGGGCCGCGTCCACGCGGCCCTTTTTCAGAACAAAGCTCACTTACAGGAGATGCCATGAGTCACATCAAAGTACCGGCCGAAGGCCAAAAAATCGTTCCCGGTCAAGCCATTCCCGACAATCCCATTATTCCCTTTATCGAAGGTGACGGCATCGGCATCGACATCACGCCGGTGATGAAAGACGTGATTGATGCGGCCGTGGCCAAAGCCTACGGCGGCAAGCGCAAAATCCACTGGATGGAAGTGTTTGCCGGCGAAAAAGCCACCCGCGTGTATGGCGACAATGTCTGGCTGCCGGATGAAACCCTGGAAACCCTGAAAGAATTTTCCGTATCCATCAAAGGCCCGATGACCACGCCGGTGGGCGGCGGCATCCGTTCTCTGAACGTGGCCCTGCGCCAAGAGCTGGACCTGTACCAGTGCGTGCGTCCGGTGCGTTATTTCAACGGCGTACCTTCGCCGCTGAAAGACCCGAGCAAAACCGATATGGTGATTTTCCGTGAAAACACCGAAGACATTTACGCCGGTATCGAGTGGGAAGCCGAAAGCGATGCGGCCAAAAAAGTGATTGCCTTTTTGCAAGACGAAATGGGCGTGAAAAAAATCCGCTTCCCGGGCACTTCCGGCATCGGCATCAAACCCGTTTCCAAAGAAGGTACTTCCCGCCTGGTGCGTGCCGCCATCCAATACGCCATCGACAACGACCGCGACAGCGTGACCTTGGTGCACAAAGGCAATATCATGAAGTTCACCGAGGGCGGTTTCCGCGACTGGGGTTATGAGCTGGCGCAAAAAGAGTTCGGTGCCACTGTGATCGGCGCCGGCCCGTGGTGCGAATTCAAAAATCCGAAAACCGGCAAAACCATCACCGTGAAAGACGCGATTGCAGACGCCTTCCTGCAACAAATCCTGCTGCGTCCGGCCGAATACGATGTGATTGCCTGCTGTAACCTCAACGGCGACTACATCTCCGACGCCCTGGCCGCACAAGTGGGCGGTATCGGTATCGCTCCGGGTGCCAATATCTCCGACCAATACGCCATCTTTGAAGCCACCCACGGCACTGCACCGAAATACGCCGGCCAAGACAAAGTGAACCCCGGTTCGCTGATTCTGTCTGCCGAAATGATGCTGCGCCACCTGGGCTGGTTTGAAGCCGCCGATTTGGTGATTGCCTCCATGGAAAAAGCCATCGGCGACAAACAGGTGACTTACGATTTCGCCCGCCTGATGGAAGGCGCCAACGAAATCTCCTGCTCCGAGTTTGGCAAAGCCATGATTGAGCGTATGTAACAGTGCTTTCAGGCAGCCTGAAAATCCAACGCCCCGATACTTCGGGGCGTTTTTTATGCTTCATTCAATCATACTGCGGCCGGCCGAATTCAGCTTCCCGCTGTTGCAGCGTCTGCTGCAGACGCTGCATTTTCGCATCCCAACCCATTTTCCCGAGCATACCGTTGGCTTTTTCGTATTCCGTCGGCACCCGCGCCCAGCAAGCCGCGCGCATCCTGAAGCCGCCGTCACCGTAAACCCGTTGGAAATAAGTTTCCAGCTGTTCCGCTTTAACCGGCCTGACCTGTCCCAACAGGCGCCCATCGGTGCGTACCGTATAGCCGTCCGCTCCGCCCTTGGGCAGTATCAAGACACATTTGCACTGGAAATAGCATCCCAAACGAAACAGATTGAGGGCAAAAGCATCATCGTCACACAGATTGGCGGCCACAAAGAAAACATCCCCGTTTTCCAGCCGCAGACATTCCAAACCGTAACCGCAATATTCCAAATAACCCTTAAGCTGTGAACCTGCCTGTTGCCGGTCATCGACTTGCTGCGGCAAAACCGCAATCACCGCCACATCATGACTCAGCCATTGCTGCTGCCAATCGGCCAGTACATATGCGCTCAAAGTGCGTGTATAGGGCATCGCACGATTCATTATCCATTCCTTTCATTCATAACACCAAGTATGCAGGTATTTTAGACAGCTGTACGACAACTGGTGTCGGATAGCCTGTACAAGCATCCGGATACACCTGCCGCACCACCGGGCGGCAGTTTTACAAAGCCGTCCGCTTATCTTTGCTATACTCTCGCCTTTCTGTTTTGAAGGACGACCATGCCCGCCAAAATCGTGCGCGCCTGTGTGTTGCTGCTGTTGCTGTTGTGCCTGGCCGTGGCCGGGGCTTTGTTTGCGCCCAAAAACACCCCTGCCTACCGCCTCAAAGTGGGCAAAGGCCAGGGCATGGCCACGGTGAGCCGCCAGTTGGATGCCGACGGCGTGATTTATAGTCGTCATGTGCTTTTGGGTGCGGCCTATGTGATGGGCGTGCAGGACAAACTGAAGGCCGGCAGCTACCGCTTCCCTGCCAATGTGTCCTCATGGCGCATTTTGAAGCACCTCAAAAGCGGTCATCCGGATGTGGTGACGGTGCAGATTATCGAAGGCCAGACCTTCGCGCAGATGCGCCGCATCATCAACAACACCGCCGACATCCGCCACGACACCCAGGCCTGGAGCGATGCCGAACTGCTGCGCCAAATCGGTGCCGGGGAATACAGTCACGGCGAGGGGCTGTTTTTCCCCGACAGCTATGATGTCGATAGCGACAGCAGCGATTTGGAGATTTTCAAACGCGCCCACGCCAAAATGCGCCGTGAACTGCAAGCCGCCTGGGATGAGCGCCAGGGCGATTTACCCTATCGCAATCCGTATGAATTGCTGACCATGGCCAGCATCATCGAAAAAGAAACCGGCCATCCGGAAGACCGCAACCATGTTTCCGCCGTGTTTGTAAACCGCCTCAATATCGGCATGCGCCTGCAAACCGACCCCACGGTGATTTACGGCATGGGCGCCGCCTACAAAGGCCGCATCCGCAAAGACGATTTGCGCCGCGACACGCCGTACAATACCTACACCCGCCACGGCCTGCCGCCGACCCCCATCGCCCTGCCGGGCAAAGCGGCGCTGGAAGCCGCGGCCCATCCTTCGCAGGCGCAATACCTGTATTTTGTCTCGCGTATGGACGGCAGCGGCAAGAGCCAGTTCAGCCACACCTTGGACGAACACAATGCCGCCGTGCGCAAATATATTTTGAAAAAAGGCGGTTAGTTTTTCAGGCAGCCTGAGACCTTTGTAAAACCTTATATGCCAATAGACGGGTAGGGTGGGTGTAAACCCACCATATCAATTCGAATGAATGAATAAGCATGCGCAGTTTAAGCGAACTCACCCACACCGACGACCCTGCCTATCCGCTGATACAGGAATGGCTGGCCGAAGCCCGCAATCCGGTCACCCTGCTGCCGCGTGATGCCGGGCGCGCCGAAGCCGAATTGCAGCTGTGCCAAGTCAGCACCCGTTCGGTGATGGGTGCGGTGGTCTATGAAACCGGCGGCATACTCATTGACAACGGCTGGCTGCGTATTCTCGGCTCCGGCAGCGAACGCCTGCCGCGCGGCTTGGGCAGCTGGAATCTGGGCCGTACATTGAGCGAAGCCGGTGCCGCCGCACCTTATCTGCTGATTGCGGATGATGCCGCCGGGGGCTATTTTGCCGTCAATGGCGGCGGATTGGCGGCCCCGCCCGGCCATGTCTGCTATCTGGCACCGGACACACTGGAATGGGAAGACTGCGAGCTGGCTTACAGCGATTTTCTCTACTGGACGTTTTGCGGCGATTTGCACATGTTTTACCAAAATTGCCGCTGGCAGGGTTGGCAGGATGATGCCGCCCGTTTGGGCGGTGACGACACTTACAGCTTCTTCCCTTTCCTATGGACGAAAGAAGGACAAGACATCAACCGCGTCGAACGGCGTATTGTGCCGGTGGCCGAACACTATGCGGCCATGCTGGATATCCGGCAACAAATAACTTAACAGCGTTTCAGGCAGCCTGAAATCCTCTTTTAAAAATAAATCCAAGACACCCTATTATGCTGCACACCGACAATCTTTCCGCCGCCGCTCCGCAGCGCGTGATCAGCGCGCAAAGTGCTTCCGCCCAAGAGGAGGCGCTGGAGCGGGCGCTGCGTCCCAAGGCTCTGGCCGACTATATCGGCCAGGCCAAGGCCAAGGATCAGTTGGCGATTTTTATCCAGGCCGCCCGCCAACGCGGCGAGGCACTGGACCACACGCTGCTGTTCGGCCCGCCCGGTTTGGGCAAAACCACGCTGGCGCATATTATTGCCAAAGAATTGGGCGTGAATTTGCGCCAGACTTCCGGCCCGGTGCTGGAGCGTGCCGGTGATCTGGCCGCGCTGCTGACCAATCTGGAAGCGCACGATGTGCTGTTTATCGACGAAATCCACCGCTTAAGCCCGGTGGTGGAAGAAATCCTGTATCCGGCGCTGGAGGATTACCAGCTCGACATCATGATCGGCGAAGGCCCGGCGGCGCGCTCGGTGAAAATCGATTTACCGCCGTTTACCCTGGTGGGCGCCACCACCCGCGCCGGCATGCTCACCAATCCGCTGCGCGACCGCTTCGGCATTGTGTCGCGGCTGGAATTTTACAATCATGCCGATTTGACCACCATCGTCAGCCGCTCGGCGCAATTGCTGCAACTGGATATTGCCGATGAGGGCGCCGCCGAAGTGGCGCGCCGCAGCCGCGGCACCCCGCGCATTGCCAACCGCCTGCTGCGGCGCGTGCGCGACTATGCCGAAGTCAAACATCAGGGCCGCATCGACGCCACCTGTGCCGACGCCGCCCTGCGCCTGCTCGATGTCGACCATCAGGGCCTCGATATGATGGACCGCAAGTTTTTGGAAGCACTGCTGCACAAATTCGGCGGCGGCCCGGTGGGCTTGGACAATATTGCCGCCGCCATCGGCGAGTCCACCGACACCATTGAAGACGTGATCGAGCCTTACCTGATCCAGCAGGGCTTTTTGCAACGCACACCGCGCGGACGCATGGCCACCGAATTGAGCTACAGCCATTTCGGCTTGCCGCAACAGCCGTAGGCCGGGTATTTGTATCCGGCACAAACCATTCAGGCTGCCTGAAAAAAACATATAACTTAGAAGTACCAAGAAACATGTCACCCCTACCCGAACTCTTCCGTCTATGGCGCAAATACAGCGTCGGCATCGGCACCCATGTGCTGTTCAATCCCTACACCCCCTTGAGCTGGCAGCGGCTGGCGAGCAATTCCGTCGGCCAGTGGCCGCTGTTGCAGGTACAGGGCATTAACGAAGACTGGCTGATTGCCGCCGGACGCCCGGTATGCCGTTTCAGCACCGCCGAGAGCCGCAGCGATGCGGCCATGGTATTTTTCCACGGCGGCGGCTTTACCGCCGGTTCCATCCACAGCCACCGCCCCATGTGCGGCCATCTGGCGCGTGCCACCGGTTTGCCGGTGTACAGCGTTGATTACCGTTTGGCGCCGGAGCATCCTTACCCGGCCGCGCCGGACGATTGTGAGCGTGCCGCGCTGGCCCTGATGGAACACACCGGCCTGCCCGCCGCGCGCTGGGTGGTGGCCGGGGATTCCGCCGGCGGCAATCTGGCGCTGGTAACCGCCTTGCGCCTTAAGCGCCAAGACCGTCAAGCCGCGGCACTCATGCTGCTCTCGCCCTGGTGCGACCCGGCCTCGACCGACCTGCCCTGGCGTTTCGACCCGGTCATCAATCCGTTCTGGGGCATGGCCAGTGCGCGCGCCTATCGCGGCAACACCCCGGCGCAAGAGCCCGGCTTGGCACCGCTTTACGACGATTTACGCGGCCTGCCGCCGGTATTGTTGCAGGCGGGCAGGGAGGAAATCCTGTTCCCGCAAATCGAAGCGCTGGCCGATGCCTTGCGCCTGGCCGATGTGAATACCACTTTCCAAGTGTACGAGCGCCTGTGGCACAGCGGCCAGATGATGGCCGCCTTCAGCCGCAGCGCCGCCGAAGCCGTGCGCCAGTGCGGTGTGTTTGTGGAACACCACCTGCCCCAGCAAGCTGCCTGAAACCTTTCAGGCAGCCGTTTTATAGTCGCATAAAATAAGAACGAGACAAGGCAGCAAGCCGCAGACAGTACAGATAGTACGGCAAGGCGCAGCAACGCCGTATCGTTCTTATTTTAAATGACTATAACCTCAATATCCAAGAACCCGACACTATGAGCACCCCTATTGCCCCCGAAATTTTTAAAGCCTACGACATCCGCGGCATTGTCGACCGCACCCTCACCGAAGAGGCCGCCGTATACATCGGCCGCGCCATCGGCTCCCGTGCCGCAGCGCAAGGCATTGGCGAAATCGCCGTCGGCCGCGACGGCCGTTTGAGCGGCCCGCGCCTGATGGCTGCGCTGTGCAGCGGCATCACGGCTTGCGGAGTGAACGTGCTCGATGTCGGCATGGTGGCCACGCCCATGCTGTATTTTGCCGCGGTACAGCATTGCGGCGGCAGCGGCGTGATGATTACCGGCAGCCACAATCCGCCCGATTACAACGGCTTCAAAATGATGTTGGGCGGCCAGACCCTGGCCGGGGAAGACATTCAGGAACTGCGCCGCGCCATTGAAGCACAGGCTTGGGTCACCGGCAGCCAAGGCGGCCAAACCCGGCAGCTGGACATTGCTCCCGCCTATCAGGCGCATATTGCCGGACACATCCGCCTGGCGCGGCCCATGAAGATTGTGATTGATGCCGGTAACGGCGTGGCCGGCGCTTTTGCCGGTGATTTATACCGTGCGCTGGGTTGCGAAGTGACCGAGCTGTTCTGCGAGGTGGACGGCCACTTTCCCAACCACCATCCCGACCCGGCCAAACCGGCCAATCTGCAAGACCTGATGGCCGAGTTGGCACGCGGCGATGCCGAAATCGGGCTCGCTTTCGACGGCGACGGCGACCGCCTCGGCGTGGTCACCCAAGAAGGCAATATCATTTACCCCGACCGCCAGCTGATGCTGTTTGCCCAAGACGTACTGGCGCGCAATCCCGGTGCCAAGGTGATTTTCGACGTCAAATCCACGCGCCTGCTCACACCGTGGATTACCGAGCACGGCGGCGTGGCCATGATGGACAAAACCGGCCACAGCTTTATCAAGGCGGCCATGAAGCAGCATGGCGCCCTGGTGGCGGGCGAAATGAGCGGCCATATCTTCTTTAAAGAGCGCTGGTTCGGTTTTGACGACGGCCTCTATGCCGGGGCGCGGCTGCTGGAAATCCTCTCCGCCCATACCGACCCCGGCGCCGTGCTTAACGCCCTGCCGCAAGGCGTGTCCACCCCGGAACTGAATATCGACCTGCCCGCCGGTGCCAACGGCCACGAACTGATTGCACAGCTGGCGGCCACGGCGCAATTTGACGGCGAACAGGAACGCATCACCATCGACGGTTTGCGGGTGGAATTTGCCGACGGCTTCGGCCTGATGCGCGCTTCCAATACCACCCCGGTGCTGGTGCTGCGTTTTGAAGCCGACAATGCCGAGGCCTTGGCGCGCATTCAGGCGCAGTTCAAAGCCTTGGTCGACAGCCAAGACGGTCTGGCCTGGCCGCTGTAAAGGGAGCTGCTGTCATGTCTGCCCCCGACTTCGGCCTGATCATTATTGGTGATGAAATCCTGCACGGCCAGCGCCAAGACTGCCATTTCGCCTATTTCAAGCAATTATTGGAGCGCCGCGGCCTGCGCCTGGCCTGGGTACAGTATCTGCCCGACGAGCGCGAACTGCTGATACACCGACTACAGCGCAGCTTTGCCGATGGCGGACCGGTGTTTGTGACCGGCGGTATCGGCTCCACTCCGGACGACCATACCCGTCAGGCTGCGGCGGCAGCACTGGCACTGCCGCTGGTACGCCATGCCGAGGCTTTGTCTTTTATCGAAGAGCGCACGCTGGCCATGGGCGAAAGTCTGGACAGCCCCGGTCATGCCCAACGTGCGCATATGGCCGATTTTGCCGAGGGCGCCGAACTGGTGCCCAACCCGTTTAACCGCATCGCCGGTTTTGCCCTGCGGGAGCACTATTTCCTGCCCGGCTTCCCGCAAATGGCGCACCCGATGGCGGCATGGGTACTGGATACGCATTATGCCCACTGTTTCCACCAAACCGAACGCCGCGAACAGGCCGCACTCATCGAAGGACTGCCCGAATCGGCCATCGCCCCGCTGATGGATGACATCGAAACACGCTGGCCCGGCATCAAAACCTTCAGCCTGCCCACCGTGCGTCACGAAGCCCCGCTGCAAGACCCGGCACACCGCCGCTACCGCCTCGAATTCGGCCTGAAAGCCGAAGGCGCTGCCTGCGACGGTTTCGATGCCGCCTGGCAGTATGCCTACACCCGATTGTCCGCATTGGGCGCCAGTGCAATAACACCCTTGCAGGGTTACGGCCGCGATACAGACTGAAACCTAAGCTTTAAAACCAACGGGGCTGCCTGAAAATGTTTTCAGGCAGCCCCGTGTGGGACACACATAAAAAAGCACCCGACCAAAAAAGGCGGCCGGGTGGGAACAAACACAAATCAAGCATACTCAGTGTTACAGCCGTTACCGGCCATCACAATCATGTGCTTGCCCTTATGGTTAGCAGCCCCCGTGCCAAAATCCAACTTGTTATTTTTCAAACATTTTTATATTAAATTCTCCTATTATTTACCCTGTCGGGCACATTTTGTGCACAGCCCTGCCGCATTTTGTCATGCATCTTTAGCGGTTCATCCGTATGACGGTTTTTCGGCACCATATATAGACATTACTTCTTCTTTGCCGCCAGCATCGCCATCATGCCCGACAAGCGTTCGCGACCTTCTTCGGCGCTGACGATGGGTTCGCCGCCTTTGCGGCCGAGCAGGCGGATGTCTTCGGCGGGCATTTCGTCGATAAAGCGGCTGGGCTCGGGAAACTGCCATTGCCCGGCGCGTTTGCGCTTGACGCAGTGGGTCACGGCCAGGGTTTTCTGGGCGCGGGTAATGCCCACATACATCAGGCGCCGCTCTTCGTCGATGCGGCCCTCCTCCACGCTGTCGGCATGCGGAAACAACCCTTCTTCGCAGCCGACCAGAAACACATGCGGATATTCCAAACCCTTGGACGCGTGCAGGGTGGACATTTTCACCGCATCCACTTCCTCTTCGTCGCGGCCTTCCAGCAGGGTAATCAGGGCGATGGTTTGCGTGAGTTCGAGCAGGTTTTTGCCGTCGGCCTCGCCTTTGCGCCCTATCCACGCCGCCAAATCCTGCACATTGCGCCATTTGATTTCGCCGCTTTTGCCCTCTTCGCTCAGCAAGAGGTGATTTTCATAGCCGATATCCTGCAACAGCTGCTGCAATACTTCGCCCGCCTCTCCGCTTTCGGCGCGGTGGCGGTAGTCTTGCAACAGGGCCACAAACTGTTGCAGCGGTTCGCGCGGGGCGCTGCCGATTTGGCTTAGGGCGTTCATGCTTTGGGCTGCCTGAAACAGGCTGCAACTGTGTTGGCGGGCATAATCGTTGAGTTTGGCCAAGGTGGCCTCGCCGATGCCGCGGCGCGGGGTGGTGGCGGCACGCAGAAAAGCCGGGTCGTCGTCGCCATTGGCCAACAGGCGCAGATAGGCGAGCACGTCTTTGATTTCGGCCTTGTCAAAAAAACTCTGCCCGCCGGAGAGCCGGTAGGGAATGTGGCGGCTGCGCAAGGCTTCTTCAAACACGCGCGCCTGGTGGTTGCCGCGGTAGAGGATGGCAAAATCGCTGTAACGCACGGCATCACCGCCGATGAGTTTCTGATGGGCAATGCGCCCCACCACCACCTCGGCCTCGTGCTGCTCGTTTTGGCAGGCAATCACATCGATGTGCTCGCCCAAGCCGAAGCGGCTCCACAGGGTTTTCTCAAACAGCTTGGGATTGTGGGCAATCACCTTATTGGCCACGCGCAAAATGCGGGCGCTGGAGCGGTAATTCTGCTCCAACTTGATGATTTTCAGCTGCGGGTAATCCTGTTGCAGCAGGCGCAGGTTTTCCATGTCCGCGCCGCGCCAGGCGTAGATGCTCTGGTCGTCGTCGCCCACGGCGGTAAACTGCCCTTCCGCGCCGGTCAGTAAGCGCATGAGCAGGTATTGGCAGCCGTTGGTGTCCTGGCATTCGTCCACCAACAGATAACGCAGGCGCAGCTGCCATTTGTGACGGATGTCGCTGTGCTCGCGCAACAGCTCGGCGGGCAGGCGGATGAGGTCGTCGAAATCCACCGCCTGATAACTCAACAGGGTTTGCTGGTAAGACGCATACAGCGCCGCGGTCTGCCGCTCCCATTCGTTGTCTGCCGCCGCCAGCGCCGCCTCCGGGCTTAGGAGCTGGTTTTTCCACAGCGAAATGCGCTGCTGGGCGCGGAAAACGGCTTCGCGTCCGGTGCCGCCCAAAAGCTCGGCGATGATTTTGCCGCTGTCGGTGGCGTCCAAAATGGAAAACTGTTTTTTATAGCCCGCCGCCTCGGCCTCTTCGCGCAGAATGCGCATGCCCAGCGAGTGAAAGGTACACACCGTCAGCCCGCGGGTGTCGCGGCGGCCAAGCAGATGGCCGATGCGCTCCTGCATCTCTTTGGCCGCCTTATTGGTAAAAGTGATGGCGGCAATCTGGTGTGGCGGATAACCCGCTTCGGTAATCAGATAGGCGATTTTCTGGGTGATGACCCGCGTTTTGCCGCTGCCCGCGCCGGCCAGCACCAGCAAAGGCCCGCCCAGATAATGGATGGCCTCAGACTGCTGGGGATTGAGCTTCATGCTTCGCCCTCTGCAACCGCGTCGTCCGCCAATGCTGCCTGAATATGAATGTCGCCAAAGCCCTCGTCCTGCACCGCACGCACCCAGCCTTCCTTAATCAGTTCCAACAGCGCAATAAAATTCACCACCACCAGCGCAATGCTGTCGGCGCGGCCGAAGAGTTCGCTGAAGCGGCAGCCGCCGCCCTGCACCCGCCGCAGGATATGGCTCATCTGCGCGCGCACCGACAAAGCCTCGCGCACTACCGCATGACTGCGGTTGTGCCGCGCCCGCGACAGAATATTCAGCCAGGCCTGGGTCAAATCCGCCACCTGCACTTCCGGCAGCCGCGCCGCCACCACCATGTCCACCGGCAGATAAGCCCAGGCAAAATCACGCCCCGCCCGCGGCAGCGCATCCAAACCCTGCGCCGCCAGCTTCATTTGCTCGTAGGCCAACAGCCGCCGCACCAATTCCGCCCGCGGGTCGGCCTCTTCCTCGGCCACTTCCGGCGGCGTGGGCAACAGCAGGCGCGATTTGATTTCGATGAGCACCGCCGCCATCAACAAATATTCCGCGGTCAAATCCAGCTCGCGCACATCCATCTGCGCGATATAGGCCAGGTATTGCTCGGTGACCTGCTGCATGGGGATGTCCAGCACATCGATGTTTTGCTTGCGGATTAAGTACAACAGCAAATCCAGCGGCCCTTCAAAGCTGTGCAGAATCACCTTGAGGGCATCGGGCGGAATAAACAAATCCTGCGGCACATCGGTGACCGGCTGGCCGAACAGCCAGGCAACGGTGGGAGTGGAAGGGGCGGTGGCAAGGGTGGTCATAAAAGGTTTTGTGTGGGTGGGGTGGTTTTCAGGCAGCCTGAAAGTTAAAGCGGTATGGTCTGTATTTACAACAAAAATAGGTCGGTTGAAGCAATGATGTGCTTGAAGTCAGTGGGAATCGCTTCAGAATATAAAATATTCATACTCAAATCATCGCCGCCCCGAATCACGATTTGCCAGCCGGGAATCAATAAATTCAGTGCACATTTTTCACTCAAGCGCATGATATTACGGAAATGGATATGTGCGACTGTGAATAATGCCGCGTGTTCTGAAAAAGGTCGCGCATAAAAAACATCTTGTTTTTCAATCAACAAATTTAAAAACAAGCATATTGATTGCCGGTATTGCAACAATTGTCCCGGATGCGCCTGGTCAATGTTTAAAACCAACTCATCCACATCCAACAGGCGGGGAAATACAGACAACATTTGCTGCCGGATGCCTTTTTGCGACCATGTGTGGTAATCGGACAGTGTAGCCAAAGGCAAAAAATGGGGTGGGTAAAAGGCATCTAACTGTTGTATGTACATAGTCGTGTAGCTTGGGTCGTCAGTGCGTAGGTTGGGTCGCCAGACCCAACGTTTCTGAAAGTTTGGGCGGATGTTGGGTCTGACGACCCAACCTACAACTGCTACGCGCAGAATGACTCAGCGTTTGGCCTTCTGAAAACATAATCATGTTTTCAGGCAGCCTGAAATGATTCCAAATTGTTTCGGCATCAGTGCGTAGCTTGGATTGCCAGACCCAAGGTTTCTGGAAGTTTGGGCGGGTGTTGGGTCTGGCGACCCAACCTACGGCTGTGATTGAAGCTGTAGCATGGCATCGGATACAAGTATCCGGCCTACTCCGTCCCCAGCCCTTCATAATCCACACCGTTTTTCAACAGCAGCTGCACACCGGCATCTTCATACCACGGCGTGATAAAGCCCACATGCACCATCATATCTTTGCCGTTGCCAAAGTAGGAAAAATCGGTCAAAACCAGCCATTCCGGTGTCAGGTAAGACCAGAGATTATCGCGGTTCAAGACCACTTCATCCGGCACCAAGCCGCTTTCGGCCAAGAGTGCCAGCACATCATCTGCGGCCTGTTGTTGGGCGGCGGGTATGCTTTCAGGCAGCCTTTCCGCCACCGCACGGTGTTGCGGCAAAGGGCCGTCGGCCGTGCCGTAAAGGGTGACGGCAAAGGGCTGCGGGGATACCGTGGGCAATGGTGCAACATAAACATCATTTACATTTTAACCTAAGGACATGGTTTACATCTTTGCATACAAATTCAAGTCCCGGGTTGGTTAATTTTGCGCCATTCGGTGTGGCGTTCAATCTGTTTCAAGTGGTCATTCATCAGGCCCAACGGGTGAAAGCGGTAATACATTTCCCACAATCCGTCTCCATAAGGCATCAGAACGATCTTCTCTCCGGCCAGTATTTCGCTCACGTAGTACAAACGCCCGCACCATTTGATTTCTCCGTTGCTCCGCACGCTTCTGACTATTCCTGCTTCATCGTAGTCATAAGGCGCAATCAGCCCGTTAAACTCCCGCTCGGACGGCCGGTAAACCTGTGCCGGGGTCAGACCGTCCAAGCGTTCGTGTATGCGTTCTTCGTTGTACTCCCGAACGAATTCGTCAAA
>NZ_JALJZY010000001.1 GCF_024171525.1 Neisseriaceae bacterium HSC-16F19 | reverse complement strand
AGAGGGTTAGGGAGAGGGCTGTGAACGGCTGCTGACATCTTGAATGGCTTGCAGCAACATCAAACGTTTAGCCCTCTCCCCAACCCCTCTCCCACGGGCGAGGGGCTTACATTGCCGACGCTGTTTACATTGCCGGATGTTATCCGGAAAGTTTCCCCGGACAGTCGTGCGCGCAGGCGGGAATGACGGCAGTTAAGGTTTTAGGCTGCCTGCGTAGCACAACAGCACGGTTGCGAAGCTCAAGCGGTTTTGCAAAGGCATCATCCGCATCCTTATCAGGTACTCGTGTTGTTTCAGGCAGCCTGAAACCTAAAACTGCATCGACATCCCAATATCACATTCAAACAACTTGAGGTATTTCTTCTATGAACAAACCCATTTCTAGCTTCCGCCGCCGCAGCGCTGCGGTGATGGTGGCCGCGGCGCTGGCGCTGGCGGCCTGTGGCGGCCAAGACCAGGCGCAGCAGGCACCGCCGGAGCCGGTGGTGAGCGTGCTGACGGTACAGCCGGCCACGGTGACTGTCGGCACCGAACTGTCCGGCCGTCTGAAACCCATACGCGAGGCGCAGGTGCGTGCGCGGGCGGCGGGTATTGTGCAGAAACGTTTGTTTGAAGAAGGCAGCTATGTGCGTGCCGGACAGGCATTGTTCCAAATCGACAATGCGCCTTATGTGGCCCAGCTGCAAACCGCGCGTGCGTCTGTGGCCACCGCCCAGGCGCAGCTGGCCAAGGCCAATGCCGATTTGGCGCGCTACCGTCCGCTGGTAGAGGCCGATGCCATCAGCAAGCAGGAATACGATGCCGCAGTGGCGGCGCAACGCCTGGCGCAAGCCCAGCTGCAAAGCGCGCAGGCGGCGGTGAAAACCGCACAAATCAGCGTGGGCTATGCCCATGTGACCGCGCCGATTTCCGGCCGCATCGGCAAGGCGCTGGTAACCGAGGGTGCTTTGGTGGGGCAGGGTGATGCCACCCAGCTGGCGCTGATTCAGCAAACCGATACCCTGTATGTGGATTTGAAACAGTCTGCCGCTGCGGCCATGAAAATCCGCCAAGACATCGCCAACGGTGTGATGCAGCAGGTGGACGGCGCGGTGCCGGTAACCATTTTGCTGGAAGACGGTACACCCTATGCCCAACAGGGCCGCCTGTTGTTTGCCGACATGACCGTGGATGAGGCCACCGGCCAGGTGAGCCTGCGCGCGGAAGTGCCCAACGACGGCAATGTGCTGCTGCCGGGCATGTTTGTCACCGTGTCCATTCCGCAGGCGGAAGTGCACAATGCTTTTGAAATCCCGCAACACGCCGTGACCCGCGGCCAGACCGATACGGTGATGGTGGTGGACGCTTCAGGCAGCCTGCAACCCAAGGTGGTGACCGTTGTCGGCCAGAAAGGCAATAACTGGATCGTCAGCAGCGGTCTGAATGCCGGTGACCAGGTGGTGATGGACGGTTTGAGCACCGCCATGATGTTGCAGGCCAAAACCGTGAAGACCCAGCCGTGGCAGCAAGGCGGCCAAGCCGCTGCCGCCTCTGCACCAGCCGCCGTTCCGGCGGATGCGGCTTCCTCTGCCGCTGCTTCCGCCGCCTCTGCGGCCGAATAAGGGGGCGACATGGCGCATTTCTTTATCAACCGCCCCGTGTTTGCGTGGGTGATTTCCATTTTTATCATTCTGGCCGGTGTGCTGGCCATCCGCGGTCTGCCGGTATCGCAATACCCCTCGGTGGCCGCACCCACCTTCAACCTCACCGCCACCTATCCGGGCGCTTCCGCCCAGGTGATGGAAGACAGCGTATTGGCGGTCATCGAGCGCAATATGAACGGTGTGGAAGGCTTGGACTATATGACCACCTCCGCCAACTCCAACGGCTCGGGCACGGTCACGCTCACTTTTACCCCGGACACCGATGAAGACGTGGCCCAGGTGGAGGTGAACAACAAGCTCAACGAAGTCTTGTCCAGCCTGCCCGCCACCGTGCAGCAATACGGCGTGTCCGTTTCCAAATCGCGCGCCAACTTCCTGATGATTGTGATGCTCTCCTCCGATGTGATGGACGTGGCCGACATTGCCGACTATGCCGAGCGCAATATCAAACCGGAGCTGCAACGCATTTCCGGCGTGGGTGACGTGCGCCTGTTTGCCGCCCAGCGCGCCATGCGCGTGTGGGTAGATCCGGCCAAACTCGAAGGCGTGGGCATGAGCATGAGCGATGTCACCGCCGCCATCAGCGCACAAAACACGCAGATTGCCGCAGGCTCCATCGGTTCGCTGCCGGCGGTGTCCGGCCAGACGATCACCGCTACGGTCACGGCCCAAGGCCAGCTGAGCACGCCGGAAGCCTTCGGCCGCATCGTGCTGCGCAGCAATACCGACGGCTCGGCCGTACATTTGCAGGACGTGGCACGCATCGAACTGGGTCAGGAAAGCTATGCCGCCAGCACCCGTTTGAACGGCCAGCCCACCGTGGGCATGGCGGTGATGCTGTCCAACAGCGGCAATGCCACCGCCACCGCCACCGGCGTGAAAGAGCGCATGGACGTGCTCAAAAACTACTTCCCGCAGGATTTGGCCTGGAGCACACCCTACGACACCTCCACTTTTGTGGAAATCTCCATTGAAAAAGTGATTTGGACCCTGCTTGAGGCCATGCTGCTGGTGTTTTTGGTGATGTTTTTGTTCCTGCAAAACTTCCGCTACACCCTCATTCCCGCCATTGTGGTGCCGATTTCGCTCTTGGGCGCGTTTGCGGGCATGCAGTATTTCGGCATGTCCATCAATGTGCTGACCATGTTTGCCATGGTGCTGGTGATCGGTATCGTGGTGGACGACGCCATTGTGGTGGTGGAAAACGTGGAGCGGATTATGGCCGAGGAGGGTCTGCCGCCCAAGGAAGCCACCGAAAAAGCCATGCGCCAGATTACCGGCGCGGTAATCGGTATTACCGCGGTGCTGGTGTCGGTGTTTATCCCGCTGGCCTTGTTTGAAGGCGCCACCGGCAAGATTTACAAACAGTTTGCCATCACCATGGCAGTGGCGATTGCCTTTTCCGCCTTTTTGGCGCTCTCGCTCACCCCGGCTTTGTGCGCCACCCTGCTCAAGCCCATTCCCAAAGGCCATCATGCCGAGAAAAAAGGCTTCTTCGGCTGGTTTAACCGCAAGTTCAAGGCCACCAACCAGCGTTACCAGGGTTTTGTGGGCAAGAGCCTGCGCCGTGTCGGCACCATGATGGTGGCCTATGTGGCGCTGATTGCCGGTGCCGGTTATCTGTATACGCAGATTCCGTCCTCTTTCCTGCCTTCCGAAGACCAAGGCACGCTGATGGTCAGCGTAACCCTGCCCGCCGGTGCCACCAAAGAGCGCACCGACGCCACCTTGGCCATAGTCGACAAAGTGGTGCGCGACATGCCGGAAGTGAACAGTTTTATTACCGTATCCGGCTTCAGCTTCAGCGGCAGCGGCCAGAACATGGCCATGGGCTTTATCCAGCTCAAGCACTGGGACGAGCGCAAAGGTTTGGCGCATGAGGCGTCCACCGTGGCGCAAAAACTCACCGGTGCCCTGTTGATGAGCGGTGCCGTGCGCGACGGTTTTGCCATTGCCGTCAACCCGCCGCCGATTATGGAATTGGGTACCGGCGGTTTGGAATTCCACCTGCAAGACCGCAACAACAACGGCCACGATGCCCTGCTGGCGGCACGCAATGCCCTGATGGGCAAAATGCGTGAAAACCCGGCCATGTTCACCACCGTGCGCGGCGGCGGTCTGGAAGACGCACCGCAGCTGAAACTGGAAGTGGACCGCGATGCGGCGGCGGCGCAAGGCGTGAGCCTGGCGAGCATCCGCACCGTGCTGGGTACGGCTTTGGGCGGCGCCTATGTCAACGATTTCCCCAATAACGGCCGTCTGCAAAAAGTGATGGTGCAGGCCGATGCGCCCACGCGCATGACGCCGGAACGCATCCTTGCACTGACCGTGAGCAACAGCCAGGGCCAGGTGGTGCCGCTGTCCTCCATGGTGAGCGCGCGTTGGGAAACCGGCATGGAGCAGAGCAACCGTTTTAACGGCTATCCGTCCATGGGACTGAACGCCAATATTGCCAACGGCGTGGCCAGTGGTGATGCCATGGCGGCGATTGAAGCCATCGTGGCCGAGCTGCCCGGTGCTTACAGTGTCGAGTGGGCGGGTCAGTCGCGCGAAGAAGCCAAAGGCTCGTCGCAAACCACCATGCTGTATGTGCTGGCGGTGCTGGCGGTCTTCCTGGTGCTGGCGGCTTTGTACGAAAGCTGGTCGGTGCCCCTGGCGGTGGTGCTGGTGGTGCCCTTGGGCTTCCTCGGTGTGGTCTTGGGCGTGTTCGGGCGCAATCTGTTTAACGGCGCCTTGGGCGTCCCCGTGTTCTACCTCAACGACATCTACTTCCAGGTGGGCCTGATTACGGTGATCGGTTTGAGTGCCAAAAACGCCATTCTGATTATCGAATTTGCCAAAGAGCAGCAGGAAGCGGGCAAAGGCGTGATTGCCGCCGCCCTCAAAGCCGCACAACTGCGTTTCCGCCCGATTCTGATGACTTCGTTTGCGTTTATCTTGGGCGTGGTGCCGCTGTACATCGCCTCCGGTGCCAGCTCCGCCAGCCAGCGCGCCATCGGCACCAGCGTATTCTGGGGCATGCTGGTGGGCACCCTGCTGTCGGTGCTGCTGGTACCCATCTTCTATGTGGTGGTGCGCCGCCTGTTCCACGGCAAGGATGACAAGGCCAAACAACAGCGCCTACCTTTGCCCGAGTAAACGTGTAATGCTTTTCAGGCAGCCGTAGCTTGGGTTGAAAACCCAACACCTGCAAAACTGTTTGTTGGGTCTGGCGACCCAAGCTACCGCTGCCTGAAAACAAGGAATTAACTATGAAACAACACTTCAAACCCGCCGTAACGGCTTGCGTGGCCGCCGTGACACTGGCCGCGTGCAGCATGGCGCCGCAATACCGTCAGCCGCAAGTCACCACCGGCGATTTCCCTGCCGTACAAAACGCCCATTCCGTCGGCCGCGTGGCGGCGCAGGATTTGGGTTGGCGCGATTATTTTGCCGATGCCCGCCTCAAGCACTTTATCGAACTGGCCTTGACCAATAACCGCGACCTGCGCGTGGCCGCGCTGAATGTGGATGCCGTGCGCGCGCAATACGCCATCCAGCGTGCCGACCGCCTGCCGTCCGTCGCCGCCAGCGGCGGTGCCAACAAGGCGCGCATTGCCCAAGACCTGAGTGCGCTCGGCCAAAGCTATATCACCGAGTCTTACAATGTGGGCATGGGTGTGGCCGCGTTTGAGCTGGATTTGTTCGGCCGCGTGAAAAGCCTGTCCAATGCCGCGCTCAACAATTATTTCGCCCAGCAGCACACCCGCGACGCCACCCAAATCAGCCTGATTGCCACCGTGGCCAAGGCTTATTTCGGCGAGCGCAGTGCCCAGGAACGCATGGACTTGGCGGAGCAAACCCTGAAAAGCCGCGAAGAGAGCAAAAAGCTCACCGATTTGAAATTCAAAGCCGGGGTGATTTCCGCCGTGGACGTGCGTGTGGCCGAAACCCAGATTGAAGCCGCGCGTGCCGATTACGCCGCCGCCGAACAGGCGCGCAACCAGGCGCGCACCGCGCTGGCGCTGCTAATCGGCCAGCCCATCCCCGAAGACCTGCCCGCCACCCTGCCGCTGGACCAACAGTTTGTGGATGTGGAACTGCCTGCGGGTCTGCCTTCCGAAGTGCTGTTGCGCCGTCCGGACGTACAGGCGGGCGAATTTGCACTGAAAGCGGCCAATGCCAATATCGGCGCCGCCCGTGCCGCCTTCTTCCCGCGCATTACGCTGACCGGCAGTGTCGGCAGCGGCAGCACCGAATTGGGCAATCTGTTTATGGGCATCAACCGCACCTGGAGTTTTGCGCCGCAAATCAGCCTGCCCATCTTCACCTGGGGCGCCAACAAGGCCAATCTGGACTTGAGCCATGTGCGCAAAAACATCGCCGTGGCGCAATACGAAAAAGCCGTGCAGTCTGCCTTTAAAGACGTGGCCGATGCCTTGGGCGCGCGCGACACCCTGCAACGCCAATACGATGCGCAGCAGCGCAGCGCCAAAGCCACTGCGGAGCGTTACCGTCTGGTGGACATGCGCTTTAAGCACGGCATTGCCAGCTCGCTGGAGCGCCTGGACGCCGAGCGCGACCATTACGGCGCCCGCCAGGCCCTGCTGGCCACCCGCCTGACCGTACTGGAAAACCGCGCCGACCTCTACAAGGTCTTGGGCGGCGGTTTGAAAGCGGAAACGGCTGTGGGCGAGTAATGGCAAGATGATGTAAAAAGGCTGCCTGAAAGGTTTTCAGGCAGCCTTTTTATTTATCTGCAGCCTGCGTAGCTTGGGTTGTAAACCCAACATATATAGTCATTTAAAATAAGAACGATACAGCGTTGGCTGCGCCTTGCCGTACTACTTGTACTGTCTGCGGCTTGCCGCCTTGTCTCGTTCTTATTTTATTTGACTATAAATAAAGCAGCACGGATTTGTTGGGTCTGGCGACCCAAGCTACGGCTGCTGCCTTTAGACCATAAGCCGTAGGTCGGCTCTCCGAGCCGACGCACAAACAGATAAACGTCGGATCGGAGAGCCGACCTACGCGCTACCTGAAATATATTCAGTAGCACGACCTACATACATGCAGTGCCTGCCCTACAAGTCCGCCCGGCGCGGATAAAACTGAAGCACGCTTTCGTTTTCAGGCAGCCTGAGTTTTTTCAGTGCATGGCCGTAAATCAGTTCCAGGGTGATATCGCCCAAAACGCCTTCATCAAAACCCTGTTGCAGCACGGCGCGTGCGCGTGCGGTGTCGCTTAACTGCAAGAGGGGCCACAGGCCGAGGTGGTCGAGGTCGGCCGAGAGGCGCGCGGCGCTGCGGTAATGCAGGGTGAGGGTGTCCATATCCACCACCGGGTCGTAAAAACCGTTGGCGGGCAGCATATCGCCCAAGTCGTGCATATCGGCCAGATGCGGCGCGGCCATGGCTATGCCGTGGCGTTGCCACCACGCCTTCAGTTCGCGCAGGCTGTCGGGGCCCAAATGGGTAAAAAACAGCAGGCCGTCGGGTTTGAGCGCGGCGGCCCAGCGGGTCAGTGCGGCAGGCAGGTCGGCTTCCGCCAAGAGGCCGAGATTGCTCCACAACATATCGGCGCGCTGGTCTTCAGGCAGCTGTGTTATGGGGTATTGCGGCGGCAGTTTGCTGCCGAGTTTCTGCCACAGGTTCTGCCCCTGTTTGCGCAGGGCGAGCGCGGCGGCGAGGTAATCGGCGCGGGCATCGTATTCGCGAAACGCGGCTTTGGGATAGCGCTGTTTCAAGCGGCTGTGGCTGGCATCGCCGTCGGCGGCGGCCAGAATAATGTCTTGCGGCACGGTTTTAAAGGCGGGCAGGCGCTCGTCCAGCATTTCGGCCAGATGGTGGTGCAAAAACCAGTCGCTCATGGGCAGTGTTTCCAAAAATCAATCAGGGTGGCGGCCATCTCGTCGCTATGGCTTAAAAACGGTGCGTGGGCGGCTTTGTCGATAATGTGCAGGCGGCTCTTGGGCAGGTGCCGGTGCAGATATTCGCCCATGCGCACCGGGGTGAGGGCGTCTTTGCCGCCGTAAACCAGCAGCACCGGGCAGCGGATTTCCGGCAGCCCGGCACGCCAGTCGGCGCTTTCCAGTGCGGCCAGTGCCGCTTCCAAAGCCGCCGGGGCGCCGGGGGCGGCCACATCGGCGCTCCATTCGTTGATGAAATGGCGCTTTTCGGGGGTGTAGAGCAGCTGCAATTCGATAAAGCGGTGCATGGCGGCGGCGTAGTCGGCACGAAAACCGTCTATCATGGCGGCCAGCGGCATGCGTTTGAGACCTTGGGGATAGTCGGCGGCGGCGGGGATTTTGGCGGCGCTGGCGGTGAGGCACAGCGAGCGCACGTGTTGGGGATGTCGTGCCGCCATGGCCAAAGCCACCATGCCGCCCAGCGACCAGCCGACGATATGCGCCGGGCGGTCGAGGCGGGCGGCGAAATCATCGGCAATGGCGGCGATGTCGAAAACACCGTTAAAACCGGCCTCGCCGTGGCCGGGCAAATCGGGGGCGCCGGTGCGGGCTTGCCGTTCGGGCGGCAGGGCGGCGCGCAAGGGCGAAAAAATGCGCCCGTTGGCGCCCCAGCCGTGAATCAGCAGGATGGGGGATAGAGACATGGACAAAACAGGGTGGTGGCAGAAAATCCGGCACACCGTTTGGGGTGCGCCGCGCTGCGTATTATGCCACGGAACGGCGGCAGCCGATGCCCTGTGCACCGCCTGCATGGCCGATTTGGCCGCCACGCGCACCGACGCGGCCAACAGCTGCCCTACGTGCACCCGTTACAGCGCGCAGGCGGTGGTGTGCGGCCAGTGCCAGCAGCATCCGCCCGCCTGCACGCGCGTATTTGCCAGCCAGTATTATGTGCCGCCGCTGGTGGAAATGCTGCACCGTTTCAAATACCAAGGCGACAGCGCTTTGTTGCCGCCTTTGGCCGCGCTGATGCGTGCCCATCCGCCGCCGTGGCTGCCTGAAAGCGGTATCGATGCGGTGGTGGCCATGCCTTTGAGTGCGGCGCGGCTGGCCGAGCGGGGTTTTAATCAAAGCGCCTGGCTGGCGGAAAATCTGGCCGCACACTACGGCTGGCCGTGTCTGCCGCCGCAGGCCGTGCAGCGCGCGCACCGGCCGCCGCAATCCACCCTCAGCCGCCAAGAGCGGCGGCGCAATGTGCGCGGCGTATTTCAGATAATCGGCGATGTTAAGAACCGTAACCTGCTGTTAATCGATGATGTAGTGACCACCGGCGCAACAATCAACGAATTGGCGCAAAGCCTGAAGCGCTCGGGCGCGGCGGCGGTTTATGCTTGGACGCTGGCGCATCCGCAATGAAAAAATTTTGACGCACCCGGCGCTTCTTTGGCATAGTGCCGTGTCTTAAGTGACTGATTTTCATGTTTACTGTTGTTTTATACCAGCCGGAAATCCCGCCCAATACCGGCAATATCATCCGCTTGTGCGCCAATACCGGCGCCGATTTGCACTTGGTAAAGCCTTTGGGATTTCCTTTGGATTCGGCCAAAATGCGCCGTGCGGGGCTGGACTACCACGAGTTTGCCCGCCTCACCGTGCACGAAAATTTTGCCGACTGCCTCACCGCCCTGGCAGGGCGGCGTATTTTTGCCCTGACCACCAAAGGGCGGGCGCGGCCCGACCAAACGGCTTTCGCCCCCGGCGATGTATTGTTGTTCGGCCCGGAAACCCGCGGTCTGCCGGCAGAAATCCTCGGGCAGATGGACGACGCACACAAATTGCGCCTGCCCATGCTGCCTGAAAGCAGAAGCATGAATCTGTCCAACACCGTGGCCGTGGTGCTGTTTGAAGCATGGCGCCAACATGATTTTTTACACGGTGTGTAAAGACATTAAGGCTCTGCCCCAAGCAGGCACAGCCGCATAACCCTACCAACTCAAGAACAGGAATCCGGTTTGACTCAGGCCAAAAATATTTTCTTCGTCAGTTTGTCCCTCATTGTAGGTGTCGGCACCGGTGTGATGCGTCCCGCCGCTGCCGAAACCGCCAAACTCAGCCACCCGGTATTGCACGGCAAAAAAGCCGACCAGACCGCCCCGGCACAAGAAACCCCCAAAGCCAAAGCCAAATCCCAAGCCGCCGTTACCCCCAATGCCGCGGTTAAAGCCGAGCCGCTGCACCGCAGCGCCAATTTGAGCTATAAAGTCGCCGGCAAACAATACCAGCCGCGCCGCGCCGTAGCCGAATTCACCCAGGAAGGCCGCGCCTCCTGGTATGGCGACCGCTTCCACGGCCGCAAAACCTCTTCCGGCGAGCGTTACGACATGCACCAGATGACCGCCGCCCATCCCACCCTGCCGATTCCCAGCTATGTGAAAGTAACCAATCTGAAAAACGGCAAGGAAGTGGTGGTGCGCATCAACGACCGCGGCCCTTTCCACGGCAACCGCGTGATTGACCTCTCCCGCGCCGCCGCCAACAAACTGGGCTTTTTGCAGGCCGGTGTCGCCCAAGTGCGCGTTGAGCAAATCGTGCCCGGCAAAGCGGTGAAAAAAGCCGACAAAACAGACAAAACCGCCCCGGCCAAAGCCGCAGCGGTATTTGTGGATTTGAAACAGTTCGACAAACTCAAAGACGCCCAAAACTACCTGGCCGAAGTCAGCGCCCAGCTGAAACTGACGCAAAACAGCGCCCAAGCCGATTTGGTGAAACAGGAAGACCAGTATGTGGTGCGTTTGGGCCCCTTTCAACAGGAAGAAGGTGCCAAGCACGCCAAACAGGCTTTGCTGACTTCGCTGTAAACATTGCATGTTTTATAAAACTTTCAGGCAGCCTTAAAGGCTGCCTGAAAGTTTTTGGGGCAGCCGTAGGTCGGCTCTCCGAGCCGACACACAAACACACAGTCGGCTCGGAGAGCCGACCTACCCGGTTTTGACATGGTAGCGTTTACTCAGTATGGATATTCTGGGCATAAATGCCCCACCGCTGCGTCATCCTGCGCGCAGTCGCAGGATCTGTATGCGTGGGGGATTCTGCGACTGCGCTACGCTTCGCGCAGAATGACGGAGCCGTAGCTTGGGTTGAAAACCCGACATATGGCAAAACGTTTGGTGACTGTTGGGTCTTACAACTTAAGCTACGGCTGCCTGAAGTTTTTTGGGGTGCCAGATTGGGCGTGGATGACCGACAAAAATCTTTATATTTGTTTGTGCGCCGCCAGCTGTGCCAAAGCTTCACCGCTTAAGCGGTAACGTACCCATTCCGACTGCGGCTGTGCACCCAGATGCTGATAGACGCGGATGGCGGGCTCGTTCCAGTCCAGCACGCTCCACTCGAAACGGCCGCAATCGCGGGCCACGGCAAGTTGTGCCAGGTGTTGCAGCAGGGCTTGACCTGCACCCTTGCCGCGGTGCTGCGGCGATACATACAAATCTTCCAAATACAGGCCGTATTGCCCCTGCCAAGTCGAATAATTGAAAAAATACACGGCAAAGCCGATGGCGCCATCCTCATCTTCGCAAATCAGCGCAAAGGCGCGCGGTTCGGGGCAGAACAAGGTTTGGCGGATGTGTTCCGCAGTGGCCTGTACCTCGTGCAGGGCTTCTTCGTAAGCAGCCAGTTCGCGGATAAAGCGCACGATGGTTTCGGCATCCCCGGTCACGGCGGGGCGGATATGCAGGGGCATAATGGGGTGTTCCTTATATCAAATAGAGTTATTGAACACAGAATGATACCGTGTTGCTGTGTCAAGTTCCAAGCTGCTGTAAGTGAGTCACGGTTTTATCAGGTTTCAAGCAGCCTTTAAGGCTGCCTGAAAGTTTTTGGGGCGGTAGCAGGCGTAGGTCGGATACTTGTATCCGACATCCCCGCCGTTGCCGCACCTTGATGATGTCGGATTCAAGAATCCGACCTACGCGGCTGTGCTCCGCGCAGAATGACGGGGCCGTAGCTTGGATTGAAAACCCAACACATGGCAAAACGTTTGGTGACTGTTGGGTCTTGCGACCCCAGCTACGGCTGTTGCCTTATCTCGTTCTGTGTTATTCGACTATAATGCGCGGGCTTTTTTAAATGGGAAATATGCCATGATAGGCCGTTTGAACGGAATGCTGATTGAAAAACAGCCGCCGCAGATTGTGGTGGATGTGGGCGGGGTGGGGTATGAAGTGGATGTGTCCATGCAAACCTTCTATACCCTGCCGCCCTTAAATGCGCCGGTGCAGCTCTATACCCAGCTGGTGGTGCGCGAGGACGCCCATTTGCTTTACGGCTTTGCCAGCGCCGCCGAGCGCGCCACCTTCCGCCAGCTGGTAAAGGTGAGCGGCATCGGCGCCAAAACTGCGCTGGGCCTGCTTTCGTCCATGACGAGCGAGGAGCTGGCGCAGGCGGTGGCGGCGGAAGATGTGAAAGCCTTGAGCAGTGCGCCGGGCATAGGCAAAAAAACCGCCGAGCGGCTGATATTGGAATTGCGCGGCAAGCTGGCAGCGGCAGAAGGGGCGGGCAGTGCGCTGCCGACTGCCGCTACAGACAGCAGCGACGACATCGTCACCACCCTGTTGGCGCTGGGTTATAACGAGCGCGAAGCGCGCGCGGCCATCAAGCATCTGCCGCCGGATGTGGATGTGGGCGAGGGTGTGCGTTTGGCGCTCAAGAGTATGGTCAAATAGTTTCAGGCAGCCTGTGTATGAAGAGAAACTCCCGATTACTACTGATAGACCAAGACGGCGTTTTGGCCGATTTCGATGCCGGTGTGCGTGCTGCCTGGCAGGCGCGTTATGCGGAGGATGCGCCTTTTGCCGAGCGGCGGCATTTTTATCTGCGCGACGATATGGCGCCGCAACACCATGCGCGTTTGCAGGCGGTTTATACCGCCGCGGGCTTTTTTGCCGGACTGCCGCCCATAGACGGTGCGGTGGCGGCTTTGCACGAATTGCTGGCGGCCGGGCACGATGTGCGCATCTGCACTTCGCCCATCAACGACTACCGCAACTGTGTGGGCGAAAAACTGCAATGGGTGGAGCAGCATTTGGGCAGTGATTGGGTAGCACGGGTGGTGCTCACCAAAGACAAAACCTGGGTGCGCGGCGATGTGCTGATAGACGACAAGCCGCACATCAGCGGCAGCCTCACGCCGATGTGGACGCACTGGCTTTACGATGCGCCCTATAACCGCGATGACGCCCAAGGCCGCCGCCGTGTGGTGTGGACGGAGCGCGACAGCTGGGCAGACTTGTTGGTTTAAACACTTGCCCAAACAGGCCGTTTGGGCGCATAATTCACCCCTTTGTGCGGGCGTGCGCCCGTTGTGAATGTAGTGCAGGCACAACCCCTGCACCCGCTAGCTTAAGGAAAACCCATGAAAACCGATATCCATCCGAATTACCACGAAGTTAAAGTGACCTGCTCTTGCGGCAACACTTTTACCACCCAGTCTGCCATGGAAAAAGACAGCTTCAACATCGAGGTATGTTCCGAGTGCCATCCTTTCTACACCGGCAAACAGAAAATCGTTGACTCCACCGGCCGTGTGGACAAGTTCAACCAAAAATTCGGCAATATGTTCAAACGTTAATTGCCCGCTTAAAAAGGCTGCCTGAAAACGGCAGCTTTTTTTAACGTCATGTACTGTTGGGAAAGATGAGTCTGTGAACGCACAACACCTCGCTTCTATCGGCACACCGATGTTTTACGGTGTGTTTTTTGCCATTATCCTGCTGATGATTGCCATCGACATGCTCACGCTGAAAAAAACCGGCGTGCACAAGGTCAGCACCAAAGAGGCGCTGGCCTGGAGTGCGGTGTGGGTGTCGGTGTCGCTGGGTTTTGCCCTGTGGCTGTATTTCCAGCTGGCCGGAGACCCGAACTACGGCAAGGCGGTGGCCATGGAGCACACGCTGGCGTTTTTAACCGGCTATGTGCTGGAAAAATCGCTGGCGGTGGACAATATCTTTGTATTTGTGATGATTTTCGCCTATTTCAAAGTGCCGCCGCAGTATCAGCACCGTGTGCTGCTTTACGGGGTGCTCGGCGCCATTGTGCTGCGCATCATTATGGTCGGTTTGGGCGCGGTGCTGGTGCGCGAATTCAGCTGGATTCTGTATGTGTTCGGCGCGTTTCTGGTGTACACCGGCATCAAGATGGCGCTGCCTGAAGACGAAGAGGAAGATTTTTCCAAAAATCCGATTTTGCGCTGGATTACCGCGCACATGCGTTTCAGCAAACAGCTCGACGGCGAGAAATTCTTCACCGTGGAAAACGGCAAGCGCGTGGCCACGCCGCTGTTGCTGGTGCTGGTGATGGTGGAATTGAGCGATGTGATTTTTGCCGTCGACAGCATTCCCGCCATTTTTGCGGTGACTACCGACCCGTTTATCGTGCTCACTTCCAATCTGTTTGCGGTGCTGGGCCTGCGTGCCATGTACTTCCTGCTGGCCAATATCATCGACCGTTTTGTTTATCTCAAATACGGCCTGGCCTTTGTGCTCACCTTTATCGGCGTGAAAATGCTGGTGGCCAAGTGGTACCACATTCCGGTGCAGATTTCGCTGGCGGTGGTGTTTGTGGCGCTGGTGTCGGCGGTGGTGTTGTCGCTGTTGAAAAATAAACAGAGCGAAGCCTGATACACTTTGCGAACCGGCCGCACCCTTCGGGGTGCGGTTTTTGTTTGCACGCACGCTTCTGGTATTCACATTTTTTTTCGTTTAGAATGGCCCACATGCGACGCCGACCGTTTGCGCGGTCGGCGTGGTCGTTTCAGGCAGCCTGCGAGGCTCGCGGTCCCGCATTTGCACAAACATAACTCAAAAGGAAGCATCATGCGCCGGCACACACGACTCTCCCTCTTTTTCCCTCTGTTGCTGGCTCCGGCTGCCGCTTGGGCCGCCGACCCGGATGCAAGTCAGATGAGTTTGTGGTGGGGGCTGCCCTTTGCACTGATTCTCTTGTCCATCGCCATTTTCCCGCTGGTGTTCAGCAATCTGTGGCACCACCATTTCGGCAAAATCACCGCCTTTTGGACAGCGCTGTTTCTGGTGCCCTATACCCTGGCCTACGGCTGGAGTGCCGGGGTGCATGTGGTGGCGCATGCGCTCATCGGCGAATACATCCCCTTTATTCTCTTGCTGCTGGCGCTCTATACCATTTCCGGCGGCATCTTGGTGTGGGGCAATCTCAACGGCACACCGCGCACCAATACCGTCTTGCTGGGCATAGGCACGGTGCTGGCCTCGATTATGGGCACCACCGGTGCGGCCATGCTGCTCATCCGCCCGCTGCTGCGCGCCAACGAACACCGCAAAAACCGCGTGCATTCGGTGGTGTTTTTCATCTTTTTGGTGGCCAATATCGGTGGTGGTCTCACCCCGCTGGGCGACCCGCCGTTATTTCTCGGCTTCTTAAAAGGCGTGAGCTTTATGTGGACGGTGCAGTACATGCTCCTGCCGGTTATCATCAGCACGGTGATCCTGCTGTTTTTCTTCTATATGCTCGACAGCTTTTTATACAAGCAGGAAGGCTATCCGCAACCTTTGCCGCTGGAGAACGCGCCCGCCGGGCTCAAGCTCTTCGGCAAGGCCAATTTCCTGCTTTTGGGCGGCGTGGTGGCTGCGGTGCTGATGTCCGGCCTGTGGCAGTCCGAAGTACAGTTTTATATCCTCGGCAATGTGGTTTACCTGCAAAACCTGGTGCGCGATGTGATTCTGGTAGTGCTGGCGCTGGTGTCTTTGCAGATTACGCCCAAGCAGGTGCGTGCCGGTAACGAATTCAACTGGGAGCCTATGCTGGAAGTGGGCAAGCTGTTTTTGGGCATTTTCATCACCATCAGCCCGGTGCTGGCGATTTTGAAAGTGGGCGAGGCCGGGCACTTCAAGGCGCTGATCCAGATGGTGCACGACAGCAACGGCCACCCCATCAATATTATGTATTTTTGGATGACCGGTCTGTTGTCGGCTTTCTTGGACAATGCGCCCACCTATCTGGTGTTTTTCAATATGGCCGGCGGCGACCCGGAAGTGCTGATGACCGGCATGAGCAACACCCTGCTGGCGATTTCCATGGGTTCTGTGTTTATGGGTGCGCTCAGCTATATCGGTAATGCGCCCAATTTTATGGTCAAATCCATTGCCGAGCAGCGCCAAGTGAAAATGCCCAGCTTTTTCGGTTATATGGGCTGGTCATTCGGTGTGCTGACACCGCTGTTTATGCTGCATACGCTGATTTTCTTTGTGTTTTCCTGAGGTTTTCAGGCAGCCTCAAAAGAACAGCGCAACAGTAGCCGTAGGTCGGATTCTTGAATCCGACATCAACCCGGATTGGCTGACAACCGAACATTTTGTCGGATACAAGTATCCGACCTACGGCTTCAGTCCGTCATTCTGCGCGTAGCGGCAGCGCAGTCGCAGAATCTGTTTTGTGTTTTCAGGCTGCCTGAAATTCTGATTTCCTATGCAATTCATCAAATACCTGCAAGCCCAAGGACTGGGCAGCCGCAAGCTGTGCCGCAGTCTGATAGACGACGGCCGCATTGCCGTGAATGGCGGTGTCATCGAAGACGACAAGGCCGAAATCGACCCGGCTGCGGTTCACAGCCTGCACCTTGATGACGAAGCGCTGATGGTGGTGCCGCTGCCGTTTTTCTATGTACTGCTGCACAAAAAAGGCGGCTACGAAACCTCGCACAAACCGCAGCATCACCCCAGCGTGTTCAGCCTGCTGCCCGACCGCCTGTGCCTGCTGGGCATTCAAGCCGTCGGGCGCTTGGACGAAGACACCACCGGCGTGCTGCTGCTCACCAACGACGGCGCCTTCAACCACCGCATGACCTCGCCCAAACACAAAGTGCCCAAACGCTACCGCGTCACCCTCAAACACGCTGCGGCGGAGGATGTGTGTGCCGAGCTGATGGGGGGCGTGTTTTTGCACGATGACGAGGAAACCGTGTGTGCCGATGCCGCCGAATTGGCCGACAGCCACACCTTAATCCTGACCATCAGCCAGGGGCGTTACCATCAGGTCAAGCGCATGGTCGCCGCCGCCGGCAACCGCGTCGAAGCCCTGCACCGCGAAGCCTTCGGGCCGTGGACGCTGGCGGATTTGGCGCCGGGGGAGTGGTGTTTTTTCAATCCGGACGCAGCTGCTTAGCCTCTATGTGCTTTATTTTGTTTTCAGGCAGCCGCGCCACACCTCACCATCGATTGGTATTACAATAGCAGCCGTTTTGCGCTCTCAAGAAAAGCATGAATACCCCGTTTTCATCCGAACCGCCACGCCGCCGTTTGCGCGACAACAGCATTTATCTGCTGCCCAACGCCTTTACCGTGGCGGCTTTGTTTGCGGCTTTTTACGCCATCACCCAGTCCATGCACGGCAATTTCGAAACCGCGGCCGTTTCCGTGTTTGTGGCCATGCTTTTGGACGGCATGGACGGGCGCGTGGCCCGCTGGACCAACAGCCAGAGTGCGTTTGGCGAGCAGATGGACAGCCTGGCCGATATGGTCAGCTTTGGGGTGGCGCCCGCGCTCATCGCCTATAACTGGCAGCTCTACAGCTTTGGCAAAATCGGTTATTCCGTCGCCTTTATCTATTGTGCCTGTGCCGCCTTGCGTCTGGCGCTGTTCAATACCCTCATCGGCAAGGCGGACAAACGCTGGTTTATCGGCATTCCCAGCCCCACTGCGGCGGCGCTGGTCATCGGCCTGGTGTGGGTGGACCACAGTTTCGAGCAGCTGCCGTATGTGCACTGGTGGTGTCTGCTGGTCACGCTGTTTGCCGGTTTGTCCATGGTGGTGCAGATTCCGTTTTGGTCGTTTAAAGAAATCAACATCCGCCGCCGCGTACCGTTTTTCGGTATGGTGCTGGCCGTGCTGGTGCTGCTGATTGTGGCACTGGAACCCTCGCTGGTGCTGTTCGGCCTGTTTTTGGCCTACAGCCTGTCCGGTTATGTGCATTACGGTTTGCGCTGGTGGCGCAAACGCAAACAGGCTGCCTGAAAAGGTTTTCAGGCAGCCTGAGGAAGTCTTATGTATCCCTCCGAAGAAGAAGTGGTTTTGGTGAGCGCCTGTCTCTTGGGGCAGCCGGTGCGTTACAACGGCCACGCCAGCGCCGACCCGGCCTTGGTGGCGGCCTTGGCGGATAAGCGCGTGATTCCGGTGTGTCCGGAGATTTTGGCCGGTCTGCCCACGCCGCGCCTGCCGGCGGAATTGTGCGGCGGCGACGGCAATGCGGTTTTGGACGGTACGGCCCAGGTGGTGGATTTGAGCGGCCAGGATGTCAGCGCCGCCTATCTGGCCGGTGCCGAAGCCACGCTGGCCTTGGCACAACAGCACGGCGCCCGCCGTGCGGTATTGAAAGAAAACAGCCCCTCCTGCGGTTGCAGCCGCGTGTATGACGGCCGTTTTTGCAATGCCAAAGCGGCGGGGCAGGGCGTGACCGCGGCCTTGCTGCGGCGGCACGGTATCGAAGTGGAAGGGCGCGGATAAGCCTATGTGGACTGTAGAAATTGTTGTGTCGGTACTGGCCGTCAGCGCCTTTGCCGGCCTGCTCGCCGGGCTGCTCGGCATCGGTGGCGGCCTGATTTTGGTGCCCATTGTGTTGTGGGTGCTGCATTTGCAGGGCGTGGACAGCCCGTATGCGCAGCACATCGCCGTGGGCACCTCGTTTCTGGTGATGGTGTGCACCTCGTTTTCCAGCGCGCGCGCGCAGCATAAAAAAGGTGCGGTGCGCTGGGACATTGTGCGCCGCATCGTGCCCGGCCTGCTCATCGGCGTGGCCGTGGGCTCGCTGTTGGCGCGCTGGATACCCAGCCGCCATTTGCAGCTGGTGTTTATCGTCTTCGCCGCCGTGGCCGGGGTGCAGACCCTGCTGCAACTCAAACCCAAGGCCGCGCGGCAGCTGCCCGGCCCGGCGGGCATTTCGGGTGCGGGCGGGGTGATCGGCCTCTTGTCGAGCTGGATCGGCATCGGCGGCGGCACCTTGTCCATGCCGTTTATGCTGTATTGCAATGTGCCCGTGCGCGAAGTGGTGGGCACCTCCGCCGCCTTGGGCTGGCCGATTGCCGTCACCGGCGCGGTCACTTATCTGGTGGCCGGATGGTCGACACCGGATTTGCCCGACGGCATGCTCGGCTTTACCTATCCGCTTTTGGCCGCGCTGATGGCCGTGGGCACGGTGACCATGGCGCCGCAGGGTGTGAAACTGTCGCACAAACTGCCGCCGGAGCGCCTCAAGCAGCTGCTGGGTATTCTGCTGCTGATTTTGTCCGCCAATATGCTGTACCGCTGGCTGGGACTGTAAAGCTTTCAGGCAGCGTGCAGGCGCCGCAATCCCTCAATTCCAAACCATAATGGAGCTTGTTCTATGGCCGTCAATCTCAATCCGCCCGATGCCGCCGCCGTTTTGCCGGTGGAAGGCACCCAGTTGTACACCGCCCAGGCCGGGGTCAAATACGCTGACCGCGACGACCTCACGCTGATGGTGCTCAATTCCACCAACAGCATCGGCGCCGTGTTCACGCAAAACCGCTTCTGCGCCGCACCGGTGCAGATTGCCAAACAACACCTCGCCACCGATGCCGGCATCCGCGCACTGGTGGTGAATACCGGTAACGCCAATGCCGGTACCGGCAAACAGGGGCGCGAAGATGCGCTGGCCGTGTGCCGCGCCGTGGCCGCGCAAGTGGGCTGCGCCCCCGAACAGGTGTTGCCCTTCTCCACCGGTGTGATTCTGGAGCCGCTGCCGGTAGACAAAATCATCGCCGCCCTGCCCAAGGTCAAACCACAAGGCTGGGCCGAGGCCGCCGCCGCCATCATGACCACCGACACCGTGCCCAAAGCCGCCAGCCGCGAATTGGAACTGGACGGCAAAACCGTGCGTTTCAGCGGCATGGCCAAAGGTGCGGGCATGATTCATCCCAATATGGCCACCATGCTCGCCTTTATCGCCACCGACGCCGCCATTGCCCGGCCGCTGTTGCAGCAAATGGTGGCCGAAGTGGCCGATGTGTCGTTTAACGCCATCAGCATCGACGGCGATACCAGCACCAACGACAGCTTTGTGGTGGTGGCCACCGGCAAGAGCGGCCTGCCCAAAATCACCTCGGCCGACGATGTGCATTACCACGCCGTCAAAGCCGTGCTGGCCGATTTGGCGCTGGAATTAGCACAAGCCATCGTGCGTGACGGCGAGGGCGCGGGCAAATTCATCACCGTGGCGGTGAAAAACGCCCGCAGCCGCGAAGAAGCCCGCAGTGTCGGTTATGCCATTGCCCGCTCGCCGCTGGTGAAAACCGCGTTTTACGCCAGCGACCCCAACCTCGGCCGCATCCTCTGCGCCATCGGCTATGCCGGGATTGCCGATTTGGATGTCGACCGCCTCAAAGTCTATCTCGGCGACGTACTCGTGGCCGAAAACGGCGGCCGCGCCGCCGCCTACACCGAAGCGGCCGGACAGGCGGTGATGGCCGAAGCGGAAATCACCGTCACCGTGGACTTGCAACGCGGCGACACCGAAGCACGCATCTACACCTGCGATTTGTCCAAGGAGTATGTGGCGATTAATGCCGATTACCGCAGTTAAGGCTGGATTGTTTTCTGTACAAAAGGCTGCCTGAAAGGTTTCAGGCAGCCTTTTTCGGGTTTGTGGTAAGGGCTCAGACGACGGCCACGCCCGCATGCGGGGTGCACACAAACACTTCTTCGGTGAGTCCGGTACGGGCGTGGTAATGGCGGGCGATGTGTGCGCGCACGCTGTCCACCTTTTCGTGCGGCAGCAGGGCCACCACGCAGCCGCCGAAACCGCCGCCGGTCATGCGCACGCCGCCGTCTTTGCCGATGGCCTCGGCCATAATCTCCACTAGGGCATCCACCGCCGGGTGGGTGATTTCAAATTCGTCTTTCATGCCCTGGTGGCTTTCGGCCATCAAGCGCGACAGGGTGGCGATGTCGCCTGAGCGCAAGGCGGCGGCGGCATCGAGGGTGCGCTGGTTTTCGGCAATGATGTAACGGGCGCGGCGGGCGGCGGTCTCATCCAAACCGTCTTTGTCACTTTGCCATTGCGCCAGGCTGACATCGCGCAGCGCGGCTGCCTGAAAATGTGCCGCCGCCTGCTGGCATTGGGCGCGGCGGGTATTGTATTCGCTGTCCACCAGGCCGCGTTTGACATGGGAATGCACAATCATCACCGCCAGATGCGCGGGCATGGGAATGGGTGTGGCTTCCAGACTGCGGCAGTCGATCAGCAGCGCGTGTCCGGCCACACCGCGGGCGCTGGCGAGCTGGTCCATAATGCCGCACTGGCAGCCGACAAAGCCGTTTTCCGCCTGCTGGGCAATCAGTGCCAACCCGGTTTCGTCCAGCGGCCAGGCAAACAGGGTTTGCAGTGCCTTGGCTATGCCCACCTGCAAGGCGGCGGACGAGCTTAAGCCCGCACCTTGCGGCACATTGCCGCTGATGACCATATCTACTCCTTCAGGCAGCCTGAAACCGCGTTGCGCCAAAGCCCAGACCACCGCGCGCACATATTGCGCCCATTGCTGTTCGCTGGCGGCGATGTCGCCGTCTATGGCAAAGTGGTCGTGGGCATCGTAATCGGCGGCATAGACGTTCAATTGCGTGCCGCCGTTTTTGGCCACCGCCACACAGGCGGCAAAGTCGATGGCGCAGGGCAGTACAAAACCGTCGTTGTAGTCGGTGTGCTCGCCTATCAGATTGACACGGCCGGGCGCGCGCACGGTGTATTCGGGGGCGCGGTGGTAATGGGTTTCAAATAAGTCGTTTAGTTGCATGTGGGTTTCCGTATATTGGTGACGGCGGGTTTTTAATCATAGGTATTTACATAAAAAATAAACCTGCTTGAAAGCACAAATTGATGCCGTGTTGTATTGCACGTGCCCCAGCATTTCACTTTGCGCTTCATGGCCGCGCGGCCACCTTCTTTTCTTTGCGCCGCCAAAGAAAAGAAGGCAAAAGAAAGGCGGCCGCGGTTGTAGGTTTGCTGCGCAAACTACCCTCACTGCACACGGTTTTTCGGGCGGGCAAAAAACTCGCAGCTGCGCTGCTCAAACAGCTTTGCCCTTTTTCCCCGAAAAACCGCGCTCCGTTCGGCTGCGCCAGCGGATAGAGCTGTAGCCGTAAACATACTTGGATTAAAGGATGTTTACCGATACCGAAAGAGCGCTAGCCGTAGGTTGGGTCGCCAGACCCAACAAACCCCAACCGTTGCACAGGTGTTGGGTTTTCAACCCAAGCTACAGCTCTGGTTTTATGCCAGCACGCCGGATTGTTGGCGGTAATGTGTGGCGGGCAGGGCGGCGAGCCGCTCTGCGGCCTGTTCGGGGGTGAGGTCGCGCTGGGCTTCGGCCAGCATTTCATAGCCCACCATGAATTTGCGTACCGTGGCCGAGCGCAACAGCGGCGGATAGAAATGCGCGTGCAGCTGCCAGTGCGGGTGGCCGCCGCCGTCAAAGGGGGCGCCGTGCCAGCCCATGGAGTAGGGGAAGCTGGTATGAAACAGATTGTCGTAGCGGCTGGTGAGTTGTTTCAAGGCCAGGGCCAAATCGCGGCTTTGTGCGGCGCTCAGTTCGGTGATGCGCTGCACCGCCGCCTTGGGCAGGAGCAGGGTTTCAAACGGCCACGCCGCCCAATAGGGCACCACTGCCAGCCAATGTTCGGTTTCCACCACGATGCGTTCGCGCCGCTGCAATTCTTCCCCTACATAATCCATAAGCAGGCTGCGTTGGTGGCGGGTCCAATAGGCTGCTTGGGCGGCATCGGCGCGGGCGGGAAGGTCGGGTAGGAAATCGCCGGCCCAAATCTGGCCGTGCGGATGCGGATTGGAGCAGCCCATGACCGCGCCTTTGTTTTCAAAAATCTGCACCCAGCGGTAATGCTGCCCCAATTCGGCGCTTTGCTGCTGCCATACCGCCACCACCGCTTCGATGTCGGCCAGTGGCAGTTCGGGCAGGGTTTTGCCGTGGTCGGGCGAAAAACAGATGACACGGCTCACCCCGCGCACGGCCTGGGATTGAAACAGCGGATGGGCATCGGCCGGTGCGGGCTGCGGGGTGTCCGGCAGCAGGGCGGAGAAGTCGTTGGTAAAGACAAACGGGCCGGTGTAGGCGGGATTGGCCTCGCCATTGATGCGGGTATTGCCGGCGCACAGATAGCACTCGGGGTCGTGGGCGGGGCGGGGGCTGTCGTCCGCCTGTTCCTGCTGGCCCTGCCACGGGCGTTTGGCGCGGTGGGGCGACACCAATATCCATTGGTCGGCCAGCGGGTTGTAGCGGCGGTGGGGGTGGTCGGTGGGGCAGAAAGCGGTCATGGGGAGGCTGCCTGAAAAAGGGTGTATTTTAGGCAAGCACGGTGCCAATCACAACACGGCTGTGATGCGTTTTCAGGCAGCCTGAAAGGCGGCTGAGGTTTTGCTGTGCGAAAAAGGCACGGGTGTTGTATTTTCTTCGTTTACAACACAATAAAGCGCTTGTCTCGGTGCGTAAAGCGACACAAACGAATGGGCAGATGTTCGTTTCTGGCAGACATGACAACAGTCGGGTAAATTCATGCCGCGGGGGCTTCCCTAAGTGGGCAAAACAAGGTAAATTTATTGCACTGCATCAAAGCTTCATGCAAGCGATGCACATCAAGAACAATGTTAATCAGCTTTACCAAAGGAAGTGTGTATGTCTCAATACCAGCAAGAAATCAACCGCGCCCAAGCGGAAATCGACAAGGCCGGTGCCGCTTGGTCGGCCATCAGCGCCGAAGCCGTGGCGCGCATGCGTCTGCAAAACCAGTTCCAAACCGGTTTGGAAATCGCCAAATACACTGCCGGCATCATGCGCCGCGACATGGCCGAATACGATGCCGACTCATCTTTGTACACCCAGTCTTTGGGTTGCTGGCATGGTTTTATCGGCCAGCAAAAGCTGATCTCCATTAAGAAACACCTGAAATCCACCAACAAACGCTATCTCTACCTCTCCGGCTGGATGGTGGCTGCGCTGCGTTCCGATTTCGGCCCGCTGCCGGACCAGTCCATGCACGAAAAAACCTCTGTTTCCGGTTTGATCGAAGAGCTGTACACCTTCCTGCGCCAAGCCGACGCGCGTGAACTGGATCTGCTGTTCACCGCCTTGGATGCCGCCCGCGAAGCCGGCGACAAAGCCAAAGAAGCCGAAATTCTGGCGCAAATCGACAACCACGAAACCCATGTGGTACCGATTATTGCCGACATCGACGCCGGTTTCGGTAATGCCGAAGCCACTTATCTGTTGGCCAAACAAATGATTGAGGCCGGTGCCTGCTGTATCCAAATCGAAAACCAGGTATCCGACGAGAAACAATGCGGCCACCAAGACGGTAAAGTGACCGTGCCGCACGCCGACTTCCTGGCCAAAATCAATGCCGTACGCTATGCCTTTATGGAATTGGGCATCCCCGACGGCGTGATTGTGGCGCGTACCGACTCCCTGGGTGCCGGTCTGACCAAACAAATCGCCGTCACCAACGAGCCGGGCGATTTGGGTGACCAATACAACAGCTTCCTCGACTGCGACGAAATCAGCGCCGACGAGCTGGGCAACGGCGACGTGATCATCAAGCGCGACGGCAAACTCTTGCGTCCGAAACGCCTGCCGAGCAATCTGTTCCAATTCCGCAAAGGCACCGGTGAAGACCGCTGCGTGCTGGACTGCATCACCTCGCTGCAAAACGGCGCCGACATGATTTGGATCGAAACCGAAAAACCGCACATCGGCCAAATCAAAGGCATGATCGACCGCATCCGCGAAGTGATCCCCAATGCCAAACTGGTGTACAACAACAGCCCGTCCTTCAACTGGACCCTGAACTTCCGCCAGCAAGTGTTTGATGCCTGGAAAGAAGCCGGTAAAGACGTGTCTGCCTACGAGCGCGACAAGCTGATGAGCGTGGACTACGACAACACCGACCTGGCCAACGAAGCCGACGAGAAAATCCGCACCTTCCAGCGCGATGCGTCTGCCCAGGCCGGTATTTTCCACCACCTGATCACCCTGCCGACCTACCACACTGCCGCACTCTCTACCGACAATCTGGCCAAAGGCTATTTTGCCGACTTGGGCATGCTGGCTTATGTGAAAGGCGTACAGCGCGAAGAAATCCGCCAAGGCATCGCCACCGTGAAACACCAAAACATGGCCGGTTCCGACATTGGCGACAACCACAAAGAATACTTTGCCGGTGAAGCCGCACTGAAAGCCTCCGGTAAAGACAACACCATGAACCAGTTCCACTAGGCAGTGTTGTCACAATATGCTGTGGCGGTGTTTGCGGCCAAAAAACACGTCTGCCGCGTTGGAAATGCGCGCAAGGTGTCCAACCTTGCTGTGCTTTCCGCCTTACATACGCGCTTTTTATCTCGCAAAACCGCTGCACAAATATCGTGACCACACTACCTGAAATCGGTTTTTCAGGCAGCCTTCGGGCTGCCTTTTTGTTGTCCGCAGGCGGTCGAATTGTGATAGGGTGCGGCCTTTGTCGGGGCTGCCTGAAAAACGGCGGTATAGTCATTTAAAATAAGCATGATACGGCATTGCTGTCCCACGGGGACTTCCTATGGTCGCGCCAGGCTCAAAGAGAGCGATTTTTGTAAGCCGCTAAAGCGGCAACAAAATCAGCTCCGTACTACTCGTACTGTCTGCGGCTTGCTGTCTTGTCTCATGCTTATTTTATTCGACTATATATTTCAAAAGAATTGATGATGCAAACACCTTCGTCCGATAAACGCCTGCTGTGGGGTCTGGTGGCCGCGGCGGCGGCGATTCTAATGATGACCATGGGCCTGCGCATGTCGCTGGGCCTGTTTGTGCAGCCCATCCATATGGGCGTGGGCCTGAGCCTGACCGGCATCAGCCTGGCCATGGCCATGACCCAGCTGATGTGGGGCGTGGCGCAGCCTGTGAGCGGCATGCTCGCCGACCGTTACGGTGCCTGGCCGGTATTGTGGTCGGGCACGCTGCTCTTGGCCTTGGGTTTGGTGGCGGTGCCGTGGCTGCCGGACACCTGGGGGCTGGTGTTGAGTCTGGGGATCATGGTGGCGGTGGGTTCCGGTGCTGCCAGTCATTCGATTTTGATGAGTCAGGTGGCCAACCGCCTGCCCGCTGCCTGGCGCGGTACTGCCAACGGCGTGGTCAATGCCGGCGGCTCTTTGGGGCAGTTTGCCTTTGCACCCTTTGTGCAGGGGCTGATTATGCTGCCTGTGCTCGGCTGGCAGGGTGCGTTTTATGTATTGGCGGCGGTGATGCTGCTGATTATTCCGCTCGCTTGGTTGCTTACCCGCAATAGTCCGCAGTCCGCCGCGCCTTCCCAGTCTGCGGTGGGACAAGATACAGAGCAGGGCTTGTGGCAGACGGTAAAGGGTTCGTGGAAAAACGGCAGCTATATCCTGCTGCATCTGGGCTTTTTTACCTGCGGTTTCCACATCGCCTTTTTGGTAACCCATCTGCCCACCGAAGTGGCTTTGTGCGGCCTGCCTGCGCAGGTGGCTTCGTGGTCGCTGGCCTTGATTGGCATTGCCAATGTGATTGGTTCCTTGGTCATCGGCTGGTGTGTGGACCGCTACCGCAGCAAATATCTGCTGTTTTGGATGTACGGATCGCGCGCCCTGCTGATTGCGGTGTATCTGCTCTCGCCGCGCACCGACACCACTTTTTACCTGTTTGCCGTCGGCTTGGGCCTGACCTGGCTCGCCACCGTACCGCCGACGGCGGCACTGGTGGGCAAGCTGTTTGGGGTGCGCTATCTGGCGACTTTGTTCGGCTTGGTATTGCTGTCACATCAAATCGGCGGTTTTTTCGGCGCTTATCTGGGTGGTGTGGCGCTGACGGCCTTCGGTGATTACGGCTGGATGTGGTATGCCGATATTGCCCTGGCTGCGGCGGCGGCGCTGTTGAATCTGCCCATACGCGAGCAGAAAGTGTTGCGTAGCGCAGTGGCACTGCGAAGCTAAAGCAGATTCTGCGACTTCGCTGCCGCTACGCGCAGAATGACGGCCTACGGGCTGCCTGAAAACGATGCCGTAAAAGGAAAGAAACGATATGCTCAACGAGCGCCAATGGGCGTGGATATCGCTGTTATTGTTGGCGGTTTTGCCGCTGCTGCCGCTGGCGGCATGGCTGCATCCGCAGGGGCAGGGCGGCTGGGACAGCGAATGGGCGTTCCGATTGCCCGTGTTTTCACTGCCCATGGTGTTGGCCGCCGCTGTCTATATCGTCGGACGTCCGGCCGCGGTGTGTGGCGCGGCGGTGGCCACCGCCGCCGTATATCTGCTGTTTGATTATTGGATAGACGGGAGCTTCCGCGGCCTGCTGTGGATTGCGTTTTGGCTGGGATTGGGACTGGTACTGCTGGTCGGCCTGTTGCTGGTGTCGTGGAAACGCGCAGCCTACAGCTGCTCGCCCGCCGCCGCTTTTGCCGCGGCCTGCGCTACGCAGGCGGTGTTATTGCTGCTGCCCTTGTTGTTGGCGGCATTATTGCTTTGAATGGAACGAAAACATGCACACCTATTGGCAAACCACACGTTTCCGCATTGATTTGCACACGCCGTGCATTATGGGCATTGTTAATCTGACCCCGGATTCGTTTTCCGACGGCGGCACTTATTCGGCCAGCACTGCCGCGGCGCTGGCGCATGCCGAACAATTGTTGCGGGAAGGGGCGGGCATACTCGATGTCGGCGGCGAATCCACCCGCCCCGGTGCCGCGCCGGTGTCGGAGGCGGAAGAATGGCGGCGGCTGGAGCCGGTATTGCGCGAAATCGTGCACTGGCAGGTGCCGGTGAGTGTGGATACGCGCCGCAGCGGCATCATGCGCCGGGTGCTGGATGCGGCTTGGGCAGACATCATCAACGATGTGCAGGCGCTGGAAGATGCGGGCGCGGTGGCTGTGCTGGCCGCCGCACCCGATACCGGTGTGTGTCTGATGCACATGCAGGGGCTGCCTGAAACCATGCAGCACAATCCCGAATACGGCGATGTGACCGCCGAAGTGGCCGCCTATTTGCAGGCGCGCTCGGCGGCGTGTCGCGCAGCGGGCATTGCCGCCGAGCGGCTGGTGCTGGATCCCGGTTTCGGTTTCGGCAAAACCCTGCGCCACAATATCGATCTCATGCACGGCCTGCGCAAGCTGGCCGCGGCGACCGATTTACCCATACTCGCCGGCGTCTCGCGCAAACGCATGATCGGCGAATTGAGCGGAGAGGCCGATGCCGCCCGGCGCGTGCACGGCAGTGTGGCCGGGGCTTTGGCGGCGGTGGCGCACGGCGCCTCGGTGCTGCGGGTGCACGATGTCAAAGCCACGGCCGATGCTTTGAAAGTATGGCAGGCTTTGGCGCCGGTTTGAGTTTTCAGGCCGCCTGGGACGAACTGAAACAGTCGCCGCAAACCGCGCCGCAACATGCAAACCTTGGCGTCTGCGCCTTGGCTGGTCTACAATGTCATGGTTAAAACACATTCAAAAGGGAGCACAAGCAGTATGAGCGAGAAAAAATATTTCGGCACCGACGGCGTGCGCGGCGAAGTCGGCCAGTTTCCGATTACCCCCGATTTTGTGATGCGCTTGGCCTATGCCGCCGGGCGCGTGCTGGTGCAGCACGGCAGTGACCACCGCCCCACCGTGCTCATCGGCAAAGACACGCGCATTTCCGGCTATATGCTGGAAGCGGCCATGGAAGCCGGTTTCACCGCCGCCGGTGTCAACGTATTGCTCACCGGCCCCCTGCCCACGCCCGGCGTGGCCTATCTCACCCGCGCCCTGCGCTTGGATTGCGGCGTAATGATTTCCGCCTCCCACAACGCCTATTCCGACAACGGCATCAAATTCTTCGCCGAGGGCGGCGTGAAACTCTCTGACGAAACCGAGCTGGAAATCGAAGCCCAGATTGACCAGCCCATGGAAACCGTGCCCGCGGAAAAACTGGGCCGCGCCCGCCGCATGGCCGGTGCGCAAGACCGCTATATCGAATTTTGCAAATCCACCTTCCCCAACGACCTCAATCTGCGCGGCCTCAAGCTGGTGGTGGATACCGCCAACGGCGCCGCCTATCACATCGCCCCCAAAGTGCTGCACGAATTGGGTGCCGACGTGGTGGAAATCGGCAACGAGCCCGACGGCTTCAATATCAATGAAAAAACCGGCGCCACCCACACCAAAACCCTGCAAGCCGCAGTGCTGCAAAACGAAGCCGATTACGGCATTGCGCTCGACGGCGACGGCGACCGCCTGATGATGGTGGACCGCAACGGCAAGGTCTACGACGGCGACAGCCTGATTTACGTGATTGCCAAAGCGCGCGCCCAGGCCGGACAGCTCGGCGGCGGCGTGGTCGGCACAGTGATGACCAATATGGCCATGGAGCTGGCGCTCAAAGAGCGCAATATCGAATTTGCCCGCGCCAAAGTGGGCGACCGCTATGTGCTGGAGCAGCTGTATCAGCGCGGCTGGCAGGTGGGCGGCGAAGCCTCCGGCCATATTGTGTGCCTGGACAAGCACAATACCGGCGACGGCATTGTCTCCGCCTTGCAGGTTTTGGCTGCGCTGCGTTATCTGCAGCAGGATTTGGCCACCGCGCTCAACTGGCGCCCCTTTCCGCAAACCATGATCAATGTGCGCATCAACAAAGGCCACAACTGGCAGGCTGCGGTTGAGCCGGTGGCCACCCAGGTGATACAGGAGCTTTCCGGCCGCGGCCGCGTGGTGCTGCGCCCCTCCGGCACCGAGCCTGTGGTGCGCGTGATGGTGGAAGCGCAGCAGTCCGACGTGGCGCAGGAAGCCGCCGAACGCATTGCCCGCGTGATTGAAGAATCGTTGTAATTCTCCGGGGTGCGCCCATATAGGGATGCACCCTTTCATCCATTCCTGACTCCCCGCGTTTATGTTTGCAATACTGGAAGCTTTTTTCACCCAATACGGTTACGCTGCCGTATTCCTGGTTTTGGTGGCCTGCGGTTTCGGCATCCCCATTCCCGAAGACATCACCCTGGTCACCGGCGGCGTGATTGCCGGTTTGGGGCATGCCAATGTGCACATCATGTTTTTGGTGGGCATGCTCGGCGTGCTGGTGGGCGACGGCCTGATGTTTACCGCCGGGCGCGTTTACGGCGACAAAATCCTGCGCTTCCGCCTTATCCAGCGCATCATGACCCCTAAGCGTTATGCACAGGTGCAGGAGAAGTTTGACAAATACGGCAACCGCGTGTTGTTTGTGGCGCGTTTCCTGCCCGGTTTGCGCACCCCCATTTACATTACCGCCGGCATCAGCCGCCGCGTGAGTTACTGGCAGTTTTTGGTCATGGACGGCTTTGCCGCCCTGATTTCCGTGCCGGTATGGGTGTATTTGGGTGCTTACGGTGCGGAGAATATCGACTGGCTGATGGCCAAAGTGCACCAGTTCCAAACCGGCCTGTTTGTGCTCATCGGCATCGGTGCCGTGGCGCTGGGCTGGTGGTGGTGGCGCAAACGCCAGCGCGACCGTTTCTTCCGCGACAACATCGCCCGCATCCGCAACCGCCGCGCCGAGAAAAAAGCCGCCAAAGCGGAAGGCAAAAACACGGAGCGATAAATCATTAGAGGCTGCCTGAAAACCTGTTCAGGCAGCTTTTTGTCATCAGGACGCCTGCCGCCATGTCGTTGACAGATGATTCCGCACCGCTGAAGACGCAGGTTCTGTGGTATAAGGCTGCCTGAAAAACACACATCCCTACCCTACACAAGGAACAACCATGAGCAACGATAAAATCTACGGCGATGGCGCTTTCCGTCGCGAAGGCGTGATGGGCAGCATAGTCGAAAACACCTATGCCGGGGCGCTGTCGTTTATGCGCCGCAGCTACACCCGCAATCTGGAGGGTGTGGACGTGGTGGTTTCCGGCGTGCCGCTGGATTTGGCCACCACTTTCCGCCCCGGCGCGCGTTTGGGCCCGGCCGCCATCCGCGCCGCCAGCGTGCAGTTGGCGGAACTCAATCTGTTTCCGTGGGGCTTTGACCCCTTTGACGATTTGGCGGTCATCGATTACGGCGACTGCTGGTTCGACGCCCACCAGCCGTGGACCATACGCGAAACCATCAAACAGCATGCACTGGACATCATCCAAAACAGCAATGCCAAAATGCTCACCTTCGGCGGCGACCACTACATCACCTACCCGCTGTTGCAGGCGCATGCAGAAAAATACGGCAAGCCTTTGAGTTTGCTGCATTTCGATGCCCATTGCGACACCTGGCCCGATGATGCGGAAGAATCGCTCAACCACGGCACCATGTTTTACAAGGCGGTGAAAAACGGCCTCATCGACCCGAAAACCTCGGCGCAAGTGGGCATCCGCACCTGGAACAGCGATTTTATGGGCATGAATATGCTGTTTGCGCCGTGGATTAACGAAAACGGCGTAGAAGCCGCGCTCAAGCGCATTTACGAAGTGGTGGGCGACAATCCGGTGTATGTGACTTTCGACATCGACTGCCTCGACCCGGCCTACGCCCCCGGCACCGGCACCCCCGTGCCCGGCGGCCTCAATTCGCATACCGCGCTTTCCATTGTGCGCGGTTTGGGCGATTTGAATATTGTCGGCATGGACGTGGTGGAAGTGGCCCCGGCCTACGACAATGCCGAAATCACCGCCATCGCCGCCGCCCATGTGGCCGCGGATATGCTGTGCCTGATGCGCAATAAAAAGGTGGCGGGCAAGTTGTAAAACGGGCGCAGGCTGCCTGAAAACGGTTTTACGGCTTTGTAGGGGCGGGTTTTACACCCGCCCGTAACGCTGCAACCCACGGTATTGCGCAGGCCGTAGGTTGGGTTGAAAACCCAAGATCATGTGCAACATCCAGTTTGTTGGGTCTGGCGACCCAAGCTACGGCTGCTGCTTCTACCGCCATTCATGGCGATGCTCCAACCATTAAAGGAAATCTTGATGAATCCCCATCAACGCCGCTGGCTGGTGGTGTGCCTGCTGCCGCTCCTACTGGCCGCCGTTTTGGCCTGGCGCGGTGCTGCCGACGCCAAAGACGCGCTGCTCAACGGCATTATGCTCGTGTGCGGCGCGGTATTTTTGTTTAAATACGTACTCTTCGCCCTGATTGGCGCGCATCTGCGCCAAGACAGCTACGGCCGCCGTCAGGCAGCGCTGCAAATGCTGCCGCTGGCGGTGTTTGTGCTGTATATCGTTTATTACTTTATCCGCTGAAAAGGAAACCCATGTCCCCAAACGTTTTGGTCTTGCAACACGCGGACATTCTGCAATGCGATTTACAGGAACTCACCGCTTGGTACGGCCCGCTGCCTGCGCCCTTGTTTGAAGGCAGCGTGCTGCGTCTGCCCATAGACGAAGGTCGCGCTATTCCTGCGGCGCTGCAAGCCGCTTGGGATGCGCAGCACATCGATTGGGCGGTGCTGCCCGATTATGCCTTTGCCGATTTGGGGCTGATTGTCAGCGATATGGATTCCACGCTGATTACCATCGAATGTGTGGACGAGATTGCCGCCGGTGTCGGTTTGAAAGATAAGGTCACCGCCATTACCGAGCGCTCCATGCGCGGCGAATTGGATTTTGCCGCCTCCTTGCGCGAACGTGTGGCCTTGCTGCAAGGGCTGCCCGAAAGCGAATTGGCGCGGGTCTACGACGAAGTGCTGCGCCTGACACCCGGAGCCGAATATCTGCTGGCCGAATGCAAGCGCCACAATGTGAAATTTATGCTGGTTTCCGGCGGCTTCACCTATTTTACCGACCGCCTGCAACAGCAGCTGGGGCTGGATTACGCCTACGCCAATGTGCTGGAAAGCGACAAGGGCCGCCTCACCGGCCGCCTGCTGGGGCGCATGATCGATGCCCAGGCCAAGGCCGATTTGCTGGCCGAATACCGCGAACGTTTGCAACTGAGCCCACAACAAACCCTGGCCATGGGCGACGGTGCCAACGACATTCCTATGATTGCCGCCGCCGGTTTCGGCGTCGCCTACCGTGCCAAACCGAAAACCGAAGCCGCTGCCGACATCCGCATCCGTCACGGCGGTTTGGATGCGGTGCGCAAATGGTTTGGATAAAACCGGTTTTATCCGTGCAAAAGGCTGCCTGAAACATGTTCAGGCAGCCTTTTGCACGGATAGATTTCACCACGCAAACGCATACACCGTATGGCGGCGGTACACCTCGCCTGCACGCAGGATATTGGGCGGGAAGGCGGGATGGTTGGCGGCATCGGTATAGCCTTGCGCTTCAAAACAGATGGCGCCGAAGGGCTGCAAGGCGCGGCGGCCGGGGGCGGGCAGGGTAGGCAGACTGACACCGTTGTACACCACCAGCACCGGATTGTCGGTACAGACATCGAGGCGGATGCCGCTGTCGGGGTGGTGCAGCGTGGCGGCGGGGTCGGCGGGACCGTGCCCTTCGGGCAGCACAAAGGCGGTGTCGATGGCGGTGTCGGCTATGGCGCGGGCTTGGCGGAAATCGAGGGCATGGCCGTCCAGCGGCAGCAGGGTGCCGTCGGTCATGAGCGCAGCATCGGTGTTGAGGATGCTGTCGGCGGCGATGCGGAGTTGGTGGCGGGCTACTGTGCCGTCATCGGCACCGCCCAAATGGAAATAGCTGTGCTGGGTAAGGTTGACGAGGGTGTCTTGCTCGCATTCGGCCTCAAACTGCACGCGCAAGGCATTGTCGTTGCCGAGATGATAGGTCACGCGGGTGTGCAGGGTGCCGGGATAGCCTTGGTCGCCGTTGGCGCTGGTGTGGCTGAGGGTGAGCTCGCTACCGTTGTCGTCGCTGCGGCTGCTGTGGTATTGCCATAACACGCTGTCGAAACCGACGGGGCCGCCGTGCAGTTGATGGCCGTGGTGATTGGCCTCCAGTTGCAGCAGACGGCCATTGAGCGGTGCGCGGGCATGGGCGATGCGTCCGGCGTGGCGGCCAATCACTGCACCCAGATAAGGATAATGGGCGCGGTAGGCGGCAGCGGTATAGTCTTCGGCGGACTCAAAACCGAGCACGCATTCGGTGAGGCCGTTGCGGGCGGGCACTTGTATGGAAGTGATGATGGCGCCGAAATTGCACACCGAGACGCGCATGCCGTGGCGGTTGCACAGGGTCCACAGGGTGGTGTCGCGGCCGTTTGCCTGGCCAAATGGGCGCTGTTCGATGCGGGCTGCCTGAAAGGGCGTGTTCATGTATCGGCTTCCTCGTCCAATTGGCGTAGAAACGCCAGTTTTTCGGCGATTTTGATTTCCAGGCCGCGGTTCACCGGTTGGTAGAACGCGGGTTCGGCCATGCCTTCGGGCATATAGGTCTCGCCGGCGGCATAGGCGTGGGGTTCGTCGTGGGCATAGCGGTAGGCGCGGCCATAACCCAGCTCTTTCATCAGCTTGGTCGGCGCATTGCGCAGATGCACCGGCACTTCGTGGCTGGGCTGACTTTGCACAAAGGCGCGCGCCTGGTTGTAGGCCATATAGCCGGCATTGCTTTTGGCGGCGCAGGCCAGATACAGCACCGCCTGCGCCAGTGCCAATTCGCCTTCGGGGCTGCCGAGACGCTCATAGGTGGCGGCGGCATCGTTGGCCAGCTGCATGGCGCGCGGGTCGGCCAGACCGATGTCTTCCCAAGCCATGCGCACGATGCGCCGCGCCAGATAACGCGGATCGGCGCCGCCGTCGAGCATGCGCGTGAACCAATACAGCGCCGCGTCCGGATGCGAGCCGCGCACCGATTTGTGCAGGGCGGAAATCTGTTCGTAAAAGCTGTCGCCGCCTTTGTCGAAACGGCGGATTTGCGTGCCGAGGCTGTCGGCTGCCCATGCGGCGTTAATCTCGTGCATGCCCTGGGTTTGCGCGGCGGTGAAGAGTTGCTCCAGCAGATTGAGCAGGCGGCGGGCGTCGCCGTCGGCACGGGCGGCGAGCAGTTCGCGGCTTGGGGTGTCCAAGCGCATGCCCGCGTATTCGGGCAGTGCGAGAGCTTTGTCAATCAGGCGCGCTAGCGCCGCGTCGTCCAAGGATTTAAGGGTATAGACCTGGGCGCGGCTGAGCAGGGCGGGATTGACTTCAAACGAGGGGTTTTCGGTGGTGGCGCCGATAAAGGTGATAAGCCCGCTTTCCACATGCGGCAAAAACGCATCCTGCTGCGATTTGTTGAAGCGGTGCACCTCGTCCACAAACAAGATGGTGGCCTGGCCGCGTTGCAGGGCGATGTGCGCCTTGTCTATGGCCTCGCGGATGTCTTTAACACCGGAAAACACCGCCGACACCGGCAGAAACTGCGCCTGAAAGCTTTGTGCCAAAATGCGCGCCAGCGTGGTTTTGCCCACACCGGGCGGCCCCCACAGCAGCAGCGAATGCGGTTTGCCTCCGGCCACGGCTACGCGCAGCGGTTTGCCCGGGCCGATTAAATGTTCCTGGCCGATGACATCGTCCAGCGTCTGCGGCCGCAGGCGCTCGGCCAGCGGGGCGGCGGGGGCGGTGGTGAATAAATCCTTGTCCATGGGTGCGGGTGTGTTCAGGCAGCTTTGAATGGCTTATGGTACAGATGGGTATATATCCATTCAAAAAATAATCGTAAGAGAGTGAGCTTGCTTTATCGTGTGCATTATCTTGAATCAAGATCCTGCGACTCAAGCGCAGGATGACAGTAGCCCGTCATTCTGCGCGTAGCGTAGCGGAGTCGCAGAATCTTTTTAGCTTCACTGCGTTACATAGGCAGCCATTGGTATTAAGGCCCGTCATATGTTTTCAGGCAGCCTTGGAGGCTGCCTGAAAACAAAATACGCCTTTATTTGTGTACCAATGCCTGCTGCTGTTGCAAAAACTCTTCCAGCGTCTGCAATTCGCGCAGATGGCGCGACAATTCCTGCAAAGCGCCGGTATAGACATCGCGTTTGAAATCGATGACCTCGTCTATGGGCGCCCAATACTGGTGCCAGCGCCAGGCATCGAATTCCGGTCGTTCGGATGCGCGCAAATGCACATCGGTTTCGCGGCCGATGAGGCGCAAAAGATACCAAATCTGCTTCTGGCCGCGGTAGGAGCCGCGCCATTCGCGTTTGACCCAATGGGTCGGTACATCGTAGCGCAACCAATCGCGCGTGCGTCCCAAAATCTTCACATGGTGGGGCAAAAGACCCACTTCCTCCAAGAGTTCGCGGTACATGGCCGCCTCCGGGCTTTCGCCCGGCTTGATGCCGCCTTGCGGAAACTGCCACGAATGCTCGCGCACCCGTTTGCCCCAAAATACTTCGTTGCGTTCGTTGGTGAGGATGATACCGACATTGGGGCGATAACCTTCTCTGTCCAGCATGATGTGTCGCCCGAGCAAAAATAAGGCGGATTTTCCCACAAAAAGCGGCGCACTGCCAGTTTGCCGCAAACGCAAATTCCGCTTGCTTTGCAGGGCCTTTTTACAGTTTAATGGCAGCGTTTCCGGGTGCGGATGCGCCGCACCGTTTTATTTCCGTGTTTTGTTGGCTTCTAATTTAGAGGATGAATCATGATGATGAAAAGAAACCTGTTGTTTACAGCTGTGACCGCCCTGTTTCTGAGCGCCTGCGGCGGCGGTGGCGGCAGCCAGACCAGCGCCCCGGCGGCTCCGGCTTCCGATGCCTCCGGTGCCGCCAGCACCGCAGCCGCACCGGCGGCCACCGGCGAACTCAATATCTACAACTGGTCGGACTATGTAGACCCGGACACCGTAGCCGCGTTTGAAAAAGAAAACGGCGTTACCGTGCGCTACGACTACTACGACAGCAACGAAACCCTGGAAGCCAAAGTCCTGACCGGCAAATCCGGCTACGACCTGGTGGCGCCCTCCATCGTCAGCGTGGGCCGTCAAATCCAGGCCGGTGCCTATCAGCCCATCGACAAGAGCCAGATTTCCAACTGGAACAACATCGACCCGGAACTGTTGAAACTCATGGATCAAGTGGACCCGGGCAACCAATATGCGGTGCCGTATTTCTGGGGCATCAACACCGTGGGCATCAACAAAGACAAAGTGGCCAAAGCACTGGGCGACATGCCTATGCCGGAAAACGCCTGGGACTTGGTATTCAAACCGGAATACACCAGCAAGCTGAAATCCTGCGGCATTTCCTTCTTCGACAGCCCCGCCGAGCTGTTCCCGCTGGCGCTGCACTACTTGGGTAAAGACGCCAACAGCGAAAATGTGGACGACCTCAAAGCAGCGGCCGACCTGCTCAAAGCCGTGCGCGGCGATGTGAAGCGCTTCAGTTCTTCCGGCTATATCGACGACATGGCGCGTGGTGATTTGTGTGCGGTGACCGGCTATGGTGGTGACCTGCACATTGCCCAAACCCGTGCAAACGACGCCAATAACGGCGTGAAAATCGAAGTGATGGTGCCGGTTACCGGCGTGGGCGTGTGGGTGGATTCGTTTATGATTCCGAAAGACGCCGCCAATGTGGCCAATGCCCACAAATACATCAACTACACGCTGGACCCGAAAGTGGCCGCGCAAAATGCCGATTTCGTCAGCTACGCCCCGGCCAGCAAACCGGCACGCGATTTGATGAAGCCGGAATATGCGCAAGACCCGTCCATCTTCCCCAGCCCGGAAGTAATGGCCAAGAGCTTCGTGATTCTGCCCAAATCGCCGGACGCGGTAAAACAGTCCGTGCGTCTGTGGCAACAGCTGAAAGCCGGTCAGTAAATTGTTTTGGAAATAGAAAAACCACCCGTGAGGGTGGTTTTTTTTGTGGTGCTCAGGTTTGCTGCACAGAAACGCATTGTGTTTGTTTTTGCTACGCAGAAACGTATTGTATTCGTTTTCAGGCAGCCTCTCGAAAAAGGCTGCCTGAAAACTAACGAATAAGCAGTAACCGAATCCCCCCGCCTGCTGGCGGGCGGGGGCTAGGGGGCGGGTGGTACTGTGGACTTAAGTAATCAATATTGCTGAAACTTTTAACTGACACCCCCATCCTAACCTTCCCCCGCCAGAGCGGGAGAAGGGACAGGTTTCTGACGCTGTTTACGCCGTCGGATGTGACCCAGAGATTTTCCCCGGATCGTGGTGCGCGCAGGCGGGAATCCATATAAAAATTAAAAAAATAACTATAAAACAATGACTTTTTAAGCATATAAATGAATTCCCGCGTTTGCGGGAATGACGGCAGCTAAGGTTTTAGGCTGCCTGCGTAGCGTAGCGGAGTTGCGAAGCTCAAGCAGTTTTGCAAAAGTTTCAGCCCCAAAAACCGTCAAACCCCTTTAATCTTCAAAGGATGGCCGATTTTCTGCCATTGCTGTGCCTCTTCGCGCAAAGTACCGGCGGTGAGCGGATTGTCGTCCAGCCAGGCTTGCGGCAGCGACAGTACATATTCCTTGTCTTTGGCATGGTAGCGCAGTTGCAGGGCGGGCAGGGTTTGTGCCTGGCGGGCGCGGCTGAACAGTACCGCCAGGCGCATGGCCAGCACGCCGAACCACAACATATTGCCGCGGATTTCGGTGGTCATTTTGCGCAAATCGCCACGGTGGCCGAGCACCAGCATGGAGAGAATATGCTGTTCCTGACGCGAAAAACCGGCCATATCCGCTTGGTCGAGAATATAGGCGCCGTGTTTGTGGTAGGCGCTATGGGCGATGGACAGGCCGATTTCGTGCAGCGCCGCCGCCCAGCGCAGGTATTGCTGCCATTGGCTCAGGTTGGCGGGCGGGTCGTGGCGGGTGAGCTCGGTAAAACACATGTCCGCCAGTTCGGCCACGCGCGCGCCTTGTTTGCGGTCGGCCTGATAGCGTTCCTGAAAGGCGTGCACGGTCTGGTGGCGCATATCGTCGTCGAGGCGGCGGCCCATCATGTCGTAGAACACGCCGTCGCGCAGGGCGGCATCGGTGACCTGCGCCTCTTGCAGGCCCAGTTCTTCAAAAATGCCGATCATCACCGCCAAGCCGCCGGCAAACACTTCCACACGGTCGGCTTTCAGTCCGGTGAGGTTGGCTTTTTTGGTGCTGCCGGCATCGATGATGTCGCGGGCAATGCGGCGCATGGCGGGCAGGTTGATGCTGTCGCCGGGCATGCCGTCGGCGGCAATCACGTCGCGGATGGCGCGTGCTGTACCGGAAGTGACCACGGCAAAATCCCAGCCGTGCTGCAATAAATCGTGACGGATGCGCTGCACTTCCGCGCGTGCGGCAGTGACGGCTGCCTGAAATTCTTTGGCGCCGACGCGGTTTTTGGGCAGGTATTGCAGGCTGTAGCTGACACAACCCATGCTCAGGCTTTCGGTGATGTCCGGCTGCAAACGGCTGCCGATGACGAATTCGGTGGAGCCGCCGCCGATGTCGACAACCAGCATGCGCCGCCCGCCGGTGGGCAGGGTGTGCACCACGCCGGTGTAAATCAGACGCGCTTCTTCGCGTCCGGCAATAATGTCGATGGGAAAGCCCAGCGCCTGTTCGGCCAAGGGCAGGAAGGCGTCGATGTTTTTGGCCACGCGGAAGGTATTGGTGGCCACGGCGCGCACCTGGCCGGGCCCGAAGCCGCGCAGGCGCTCGCCGAAACGGGCCAGACAGGCCAGTGCGCGCTGCTGCGAGGCGGCATCGAGCATTTTGTGTTCGTCGAGGCCGGCGGCCAGGCGCACCATTTCTTTAATGGAATCCACCACTTTGATGGCGTCGTTGTGGTGATGGCAGATTTGCAGGCGGAAGCTGTTGGAGCCCAGATCCACACTGGCCAGCATGTCTTCTGTGGTCATGGTGTCAGGTCGGCAAAAAATGAGGCGCCATGTTATACCAATCCATAAAAATAATCTAACCGCGTTGTCTCGCCTCGCTCGAAGAGAACGATTTTGTAAGCCGCTAAAGCGGCAACAAAATCAGTTCCGTACTATCGGTATTACCGCAGGCGGGCGGGTCTGTCATGGGGTCGGGCCGTAGGTTGGGTCTGACGACCCAACCTACGATTGAAACTGCCAGCACTGATGAATTTTCTTATTGCGAAAGTCCTCGGGTACCGATTGTTTGGAGCGGTCGCGCACGCTGTAATCGGCGGCCAGCGCGGGGTCGAGTACGAAGTCGCGGCGGTTGTTGGAGAAAAACAGCGTGCCGCCGGACGCCAGCAGCTGCATGGCGGCGCGCACTAGGGCAGGGTGGTCGCGCTGGATATCCAATGTGCCGGGCATTTTTTTGCTGTTGGAAAAACTGGGCGGGTCCATCACGATCAGGTCGAACTGTTTGCCTGCGCGGGCGGCTTCCTGCAAATACGCGCCCACATCGGCACGGATGATTTGATGTGCGGCGCCGTCTATGCCGTTGAGGGCGAAATTGCGCCGCGCCCAATCCAGATAGGTATTGGACAAATCCACGGTCTCGCTGCTGAGGGCACCGCCGGTGGCGGCATAGACGCTGAAACTGCCGGTATAGGCAAACAGGTTTAAAAAGCGTTTGCCGCGGGCCAGCCCGCCCACATGCTTGCGGGTGTTGCGGTGGTCGAGAAACAGGCCGGTGTCGAGGTATTTGTCCAAGTTGACCCAGAAGCGGCGGCCGTATTCGTGCACGATAAAGTCGGTGCCTTCCCGGCCGGTTTTCTGGTATTGATCATGCCCTTTTTGGCGCTGGCGCCGTTTCAAATGCACATGGTCGGCAGCAAAACCGGTGACGAAACACACGGCTTCCACCACTTCGGCCAGCCAGGCTTCGTAGTCTGCCGGGGCCATATGCCAGCCGGTATCGTATTCCTGCAAATGCACATGTTCGCCGTAGATGTCCACGGCAAACGGAAATTGCGGGATGTCTTTGTCGTACAGACGCCAGGCTTCCAAATCCTGGCGGCGTGCCCATTTGAGCAGGTGTTTGGCGTTTTTGCCCAGACGGTTGGCAAAGGCGGTGATGTCGGTCATGGCGTGTTGGCAGAATGGGGGTGTGGGTGGTTTTCAGGCAGCTTTGCAGGGGTGGATTTACATCATGGCTGTCTGCACAATGCTAATGCTACCTGAAAGAGTTGGTTTTTAATTCAGGATAAGCATTCGTACTTTAATCCAAGTATGTTTACGGCTACAGCCATAATCCGCTGGCGCAGCCGAACGGAGCGCGGTTTTTCGGGGAACAAGGGCAAATCTGTTTGAGCAGCGCAGCTGCGAGTTGTTGCCCGCCCGAAAAACCGTGTGCAGTGAGGGAAGTTTGCGCAGCAAACCTGCAACCGCGGCCGCCTTTCTTTTGCCTTCTTTTCTTTGGCGGCGCAAAGAAAAGAAGGTGGCCGTGCGGCCATGAAGCACAAAGTGAAACGTTGGGTAATATATAGTCATTTAAAATAAGAATGATACGGCGTTGCTGCGCCAGGCTCGAAGAGAGCGATGTTTGTAAGCCGCTAAAGCGACAACAAAATCAGCTCCGTACTATCTGTACTGTCTGTCCCGCGGGACTTCGCTGCGCTCGCGGCTCTTTGCTGCCTTGTCTTATTCTTATTTTATTCGACTATACAATACAAGGTGATATACGTTTATGGTTTTCAGGCAGCCTGAAAACCATAAAACAAAACCCCCGAATACCATATTCAGGGGTTGTGTATATTGTTTGGTGCCCAGGAGAAGACTCGAACTTCCACACCCTAAACGGGCGCTAGGACCTGAACCTAGTGCGTCTACCAATTCCGCCACCTGGGCTTGTCGGACCATACTTAACTTGTGACACAATCGCGTGGTGCCCAGGAGAAGACTCGAACTTCCACACCCTAAACGGGCGCTAGGACCTGAACCTAGTGCGTCTACCAATTCCGCCACCTGGGCTTTGCCTGGATTGTGTTTTCGGTTAAAGTACGTGTTTTGCCGAAAGACGCGCATTATAGCTTTAATTTTGGGAATGTCAATCCGCCATGAAGAAAAAAACCTCCTTACGCCTGCAAGACCCGCACTTGGAACGGGAGCGCCAGCGCTACGAACATCCGCTGCCCAGCCGCGAATGGATCATCGAAATCCTTGAAGACCGCGGTGTGCCGGTGCGCAGTGAGGCGCTGGCGATTTTGCTGGACATTGCCGACGCGGAAGTGCCGTTTTTCGAGCGCCGCTTGGGTGCCATGGCGCGCGACGGCCAAGTGGTGATTAACCGCCGCGGTGCCGTGTGCGTGGCGGAAAAACTGGATATTGTGAAATGCCGCATCGAAGCGCACAAAGACGGCTTCGGTTTTGCCGTGCCGCTCACCCCCACGGGCGAGGGCGATTTTGTGCTGTATGCGCGCCAGATGCGCGGACTGATGCACGGCGATATCGTCACCGTGCGCCCGGCCGGTACCGACCGCCGCGGCCGCCGCGAAGGGCAGGTGGTGGATGTGCTGGAGCGCGCGCAAAAAAGCGTGGTCGGTCGTCTGATAAAGGAACGCGGCATTGCCATGCTGTCGCCGGAAGACATGCGCCTGCCGGAAAACATTTTGCTGGAGCCCGATTCCATAGGCCAGGCCAAAACCGGACAGGTGGTGGTGGCCGATATTGTCGATTATCCCGACGCCCACCGTCCGGCGCTGGCGCGGGTGGTGGAAGTGCTGGGCGATTATGCCGACAGCGGTATGGAAATCGAAATTGCCGTGCGCAAACACCAGCTGCCGCACCGTTTCTCCGCGGCGTGCGAAGCGGCGGCGGCCAAGATTCCCGCCAAGGTGCGTGCCAGCGATTTTAAAGACCGCGAAGACATCCGCGACCTGCCGTTGGTCACCATAGACGGCGAGAGTTCGCGCGATTTTGATGATGCGGTGTATGCGGAAAAACGCGGCCGCAATTTCCGTCTGGTGGTGGCGATTGCCGATGTCAGCCATTATGTGCGCCCCGGCGACGCCATCGATGCCGATGCGCTGGAACGCGCCACCAGCGTGTATTTCCCGCGACGCGTCATCCCCATGCTGCCTGAAAAACTCTCCAACGGCATTTGCTCGCTCAATCCCGATGTCGAGCGCCTGTGCATGGTGTGCGATATGGAGATTACCTATGCGGGCAATATCAAATCCTTCCGTTTCTACCCCGCGGTGATGCGTTCGCGCGCCCGCCTGACCTACAATCAGGTGTGGGACTGGCTGCAAAACGGCAGCGACGATGCGCTCAAGCCGCACATCGACACCCTCTACAAACTCTACCGCGTATTGCTGAACAAGCGGCACCAGCGCGGCGCCATGGAGTTTGAGAGCGTGGAAACGGAGATGATTTTCGACAAAAACGGCAAAATCAAACGCATCGTGCCGGTGGTGCGCAACGAAGCGCACCGTCTGATTGAAGAGTGTATGCTGGCGGCCAATGTCTGCGCCGCCGAATTCTTGTTGAAACACCAGCATCCGGTGCTGTTCCGCAGCCATTTGGGACCGACGCCGGAAAAACTGGCCACCCTGCGCGAGCAGCTGGGTCTTTTGGGCCTGCATTTGGGCGGCGGCGATACGCCCGCACCCAAGGACTACGCCGCCCTGTTTGCCCAAACCGCAGACCGCCCCGACCGCGAGCTGATACAGGTGATGCTGTTGCGCTCCATGCAGCAGGCGGTGTACGAACCTGTCAATCAGGGTCATTTCGGTTTGGCCTATGCCGCCTACACCCATTTCACCTCGCCCATCCGCCGTTATCCCGATTTGGCGGTGCACCGCGCCATCAAGGCAGTGCTGGCGGGCGGCAAGCCCTACCGCCCCGAATCCTGGGTGGCCTTGGGCGTGCATTGTTCCTTTGCCGAGCGTCGCGCCGACGAAGCCAGCCGCGATGTGGAAAACTGGCTCAAAACCTATTATATGCAGGACAAAGTGGGCGAAATCTTCGGCGGCACCATCACCGGCGTGGCCAATTTCGGCCTGTTTGTCACCCTGGACGGCATCCACATCGAGGGTATGGTGCATGTGAGCGATTTGGGTGAAGACTATTTCAATTACCGCAGCGACATCATGGCCATGGAGGGCGAGCGCAGCGGCGTGCGTTTCCGTTTGGGCGATGCGGTCACCGTGCAGGTGGCGCGTGCCGATTTGGATACCAGCAAGATTGATTTGGCACTGATCAGCGGCGGCACCGCGCCCACGGCAGGCAAACGCAGCGGCAAGAGCAAAGCCGCTGCCGCCAAAGGCAAGGAAGGAGCTCAAGCGGGCAAGGGTCGCGGCAAAAAAGCGGCGGCTAAAAACCATGCTGCCGCCGTACCCGGCAAAACCTCAAAATCGCGGCGCAAAAAGTAGGTCGGATACTTGTATCCGACATCACTTTCAAGGCTCAGAGCTTGTTTTGAACTCGAAAAGGCTACCTGAAACAACCACAGCGACAGTGTTCCCTCTCCCGTGGGAGAGGGTTAGGGAGAGGGCTGTGAACAGCTGCTGACATCTTGAATAGCGTGTAGCAGCATCATAATGTTTAGCCCTCTCCCCAACTCTCTCCCACGGGCGAGGGGCTTACATCACCGACGCTGTTTACATTGCCGGATGTATAGTCGAATAACACAGAATGAGACAAGGCAGCAAAAAAGCCGCGAGCGTAGCGAAGTCCCGTGGGACAGACAGTACAGATAGTACGGAGCTGATTTTGTTGCCGCTTTAGCGGCTTACAAAAATCGCTCTCTTCGAGCCTGGCGTAGCAACGCCGTATCGTTCTGTGTTAAATGACTATAATCCAGAGATTTTCCCCAAGCAGCAGTGCGCGTTCGCGGGAGTGACGTCGGTTAGTGTAGATGCATCATTCAGGCTGCCTGAAAAAATTACTTACTTACCTATTTACAATCAAACCATGAATATCCTGATCAGCAACGACGACGGCTATCTGGCCGAGGGCTTGGCAGTGCTGGCACGGGTGGCGGGCGAATTTGCCAATGTGCGCGTGGTGGCGCCGGAGCGCGACCGCAGCGGCGTCAGCAATTCGCTCACCCTTGACCGGCCGCTCAATCTGCGCCAGGCCGCCAACGGCTTTTATTTTGTCAACGGCACGCCCACCGACTGCATCCATCTGGCGCTGCACGCCATGGACGATTTTGTGCCCGATTTGGTGCTCTCCGGCATCAACCACGGCGCCAATATGGGGGATGACACGCTTTATTCCGGCACCGTTGCCGCTGCTACCGAAGCTTATCTGTTGGGCATTCCCGCGCTGGCCTTTTCCCTCAACGACAAAAGCAACCGCTATTGGGACACCGCCGAGGCGGCGGTGTGGCAGCTGCTCAGCCATCTGCTGCAACAGCCGCCCAAAGCGCCGATTTTGTGGAATGTGAATATTCCGGCGGTGGCCAAGGAGGACATTCAGGGCTGCAAAATCACCCGCCTGGGCCGCCGCCACCATGTGCAGGCCATTGTGCCCGCACGCAATCCGCGCGGCGAAGCGGTGTATTGGATAGGCGGGGTGGGCGATATTGCCGACCGCGAGCAGGGCACCGATTTCGGCGAAAACGAAGCCGGTTTCGTCACCATTACGCCTTTGTCGGTGGATCTGACCGATTTCCGCCAAATGGGCGATGTGGCCGAATTCTGGCAGGGAGTGGCCTTATGACCCGCCACGGCAACAGCCATTGGGCGGGCTATGAATTGCGCCGCGCCCGCATGGTCGAGCGCCTGCAACAAATGGGCATCTGCCGCAGCGAGGTGCTGGATGCCATGGCGCAGGTGCCGCGGCATTTGTTTGTGGAAGAGGCCATCCGCTCGCATGCCTACGATGATATGTCTTTGCCGCTGGGGCTGGGACAGACCATTTCCCAGCCCTATACCGTGGCGGTGATGACCCAGCTGCTGCTGGGTGAAGAGCCCTTGTCCGCACGCCGCTGCGTGCTGGAAATCGGCACCGGTTGTGGTTATCAGACCGCGGTTTTGCAGGCTTTGGGGCTGCCTGAAATCTATTCCATAGAGCGTTTGCGGCCTTTGCACGAGCGCGCCAAAGTTCATCTGCGCGCCGCCCATCTGCCGCAGCAGGCACGGCTGGTGTGCGGCGACGGCTATCTGGGCCTGCCGCAGGCGGCGCCCTTTGACGGCATCTTGGTCACCGCCGCGCCCACCGAAATTCCGGTACCGCTGTTGCAGCAGCTGGCGGTGGGCGGCCGCATGGTACTGCCGCTGGACGACGGCCACGCCCAGTTTTTATGGGTTATCGACAAAACCGAACACGGCTTTCAGGAAACCTGTGTACAGGAAGCGCTGTTTGTGCCGCTGGTTAACGGTGTGTAAAAGCGGGGCGGCCACCGCTTCAAAATACTTGAATACCGCCGCGCCCCTGTTTATGATAACGACTTGATTGAACTGACTGCCCGCAGCCGCACTGCCGGGCGATTTATTTGTATTTGATTTTCGAGGTATGCTTTATGTTGAAAAAAACCGCTGCACACACCGGTCTGTGCCTGATGGCACTTGCGCTGGGCGCCTGTTCATTCCTGAAACAACCAGCCGCGCCGACCGAAGCGGGCAACAGCAATAACACCCCCTATACCGGCAGTCAGGACAACCCCTACGGCCAGAGCGCACCCTACACCCCGCCCGCCGACAACAGCGGCTATACCCCGGCACCAACCTACACCCCGCCGTCTTCCGGCGGCAGCTACACCCCCTCATACGCCCCCGTGGACATCAATGCCGCCACCCACACCGTGGTCCGCGGCGACACCGTATACAATATTTCCAAACGCTACAACATCAGCCAGGACAATCTGCGCGCGTGGAACAATATTGTCGACAACAATATCCGCACCGGCCAAGTATTGCGCGTGAAACCGGCCGGTTATGTGCCTCCGGCCTCCGGCGGCAGTACCTACACCCCGCCGCCGGCACAAACCACACCGCCCGCGACCACGACCCAACCGACTACTCCGCCGCCTGCACAAAGCAGCAGCAGCGCGGGTAGCACCCGCAGCGCCGGCGGCTTGGTATGGCAGCGTCCGACTCAGGGCAGCGTATTGCGTGCCTTCGGCGGCAACAGCAAGGGCATTGATTTCGGCGGCAATGCCGGACAACCGGTGGTGGCAGCGGCCGACGGCAAGGTGGTGTACAGCGGCTCCGGCCTGCGCGGCTACGGTAATCTGATTATTGTGCAGCACAACCAGACCTACCTCACCGCCTACGGCAACAACCAAAGCCTGATGGCCAAAGAAGGCCAGCAGGTAAAACGCGGCCAGCAGATTGCCACCATGGGCAGCAGCGATGCTTCCCGCACCCAGCTGCATTTCGAACTGCGCGAAAACGGCCAGCCGGTGGATCCGAAAAACTATCTGCCGATGTAATGCGTGGACATGAAAAAGGCTGCCTGAAACTTTCAGGCAGCCTTTTTTTGACTTTTGGCGTAGGGTGGGTGCTTGCACCCATGCGTTTCAGTGTGTTTGGAAATACTCTGTATCTTTAAAAGATTACAGTGGTAGGTCGGCTCTCCGAGCCGACATTTATCTGTTTGTGTGTCGGCTCGGAGAGCCGACCTACGGATACCTGAGATATTTGTGTCCGTATCCGGTACTGGTACTGAAACTTTAATCCACGTACGCTTACAGCTACAGCCCTATCCGCTGGCGCAGCCGAACGGAGCGCGGTTTTTCGGGGAGCAAGGGCAAATCTGTTTGAGCAGCACAGCTGCGAGTTGTTGCCCGCCCGAAAAACCGTGTGCAGTGAGGGAAGTTTGCGCAGCAAACCTGCAACCGCGGCCGCCTTTCTTTTGCCTTCTTTTCTTTGGCGGCGCAAAGAAAAGAAGGTGGCCGCGCGGCCATGAAGCGCAATGTACAATACTGTGTAATGTACACTACAAGGTGGCAAAAATTTGTACGTTCAGGCAGCCTTAATATTGGTGTAGATACCTATGGTTTTACGCCAGCTGTAAAACCAACTGAGCGTACCCATCAAGTCAGCCAAACGGCCTCACAACCCGCGCAACAAATCATTAACGCTGGTTTTGGCGCGGGTTTGTGCGTCCACTTTTTTCACAATCACCGCGCAATAGAGGCTGTGCGAGCCGTCTTTGGCGGGCAGGCTGCCGGACACCACTACGGAACCGGCAGGCACGCGGCCGTAATGGATTTCGCCGGTTTCGCGGTCGTAGATTTTGGTGGACTGGCCGATGTACACGCCCATGGAAATCACGCTGCCTTCTTCCACAATCACGCCTTCCACAATCTCGCTGCGTGCACCGATAAAGCAGTTGTCTTCAATAATGGTCGGGGCTGCCTGCAAGGGTTCCAACACGCCGCCGATGCCCACGCCGCCGCTCAAATGCACGTTTTTACCGATTTGTGCGCAAGAGCCGACGGTGGCCCAGGTATCGACCATGGCGCCTTCGTCCACATAGGCACCGATATTCACATAAGAGGGCATCAGCACCACGTTTTTGGCCACAAAGCTGCCGCGGCGTGCCACCGCACCGGGTACGGCACGGAAACCGGCGGCCTTGAATTCGGCCTCGCCCCAAGCGGCGAATTTGGTCGGTACTTTGTCGAAATAGCGGTTGACGCCGTCGTCCAGTACTTCGTTGTCCTGAATGCGGAAAGACAGCAATACGGCTTTTTTGGCCCATTCGTTCACTTGCCATTGGCCCACGCCCAGGCGCTCGGCCACACGCAGGCTGCCTGCATCCAGCTGGCGCAGGGTTTCTTCCACCGCCTGTTTTACTTCGGCGCTGACGGTGGCCGGGGTGATGTCGGCACGGTTTTCAAAAGCGGTTTCGATGATGTTTTGCAAAGACATGGTTTACTTTCTGTGTTGGTTTCAAATAATAAGGCTGCCTGAAAAAAGCAGGATGTTTCAGGCAGCTGTAAATAAAAATGTGATAGCCGGTTTAAATGGAAATGAGGCCAGGCGGCAAGGTGCAGATAGTACGGGTAGTACAGCAAGCCGCAGCCAACGCCGTATCATTTTCATTTAAATCGGCTGTTTATTTTACTCTGAAAATTGAGTTTCACCCAAGACCGGACTCACGGCAATCACTCCGGCGGTTACGGCTTCCAGCGGAGCTAAAGCACAATACTGCTGCAAATAAGCGCTGAATTCGGCAAAGGGAATTTGCGCGGCACCGAAGCGGGCGAGATGTCCGGTATGCACCTGGCAGTCAATCAGGGGCACGCCCAAGCGTTTCAGGTAGCCTACGGCATGGGCAAAGGCAATTTTGGAGGCATCGTTCACATGGGCAAACATGGATTCGCCGTAAAAAATGCGCCCGATCATCACCCCGTAGAGGCCGCCGCCCAAATGCCAGCTGCCGTCTTCTGCCGGATACCAGTATTCAAACGAATGGGCGTGGCCCAGCTGGTGCAGGGTGCGGTAAGCCCGCTGCATTTCGCGGGTGAGCCAGGTGCCGTTTTGGCCGGGGCGCCAGGTCAGTGCGCAGCGGCGGATGACATGGTCGAAGGCGCAGTCAACGGTAATGCGGTAGGGGCGGTTGCGCAGCAGTTTCTGCAAAGAGCGGCCGCAATGCAGCGCCTCGGTTTTGAGCACCATGCGTTCGGCAAAAGCCCACCACATGATCGGGTGTTCTTCGTCGTACCAGGGGAAAATGCCTTGCCGGTAGGCCGCCAGCAGGCGTTGGGGAGAGAGGTCGCCGCCCACCGCCACCAAACCTTCGCGCTCGCGCTGCGCGGTGGCAATGTCGGGGAAATCCGTACCGTGTGTGTGCAATAGCGGCGGCAGGGCGGCGTTCATGGCGGATGAAAGATCAGCGTTTCTCTTTGCTTTGGCAGTCGCTGCACACGCCGTACATATACAGGGCGTGATCCACGATGCGGTAGCCGTTTTCTTCGGCAATGTGCTGTTGCAGGGTTTCGATTTCTTCGTTGTGAAATTCGGTGACCTTGCCGCATTTGATGCACACGATGTGGTCGTGATGGCCGCCGCGGTTGAGCTCGTACACCGCTTTGCCGGTCTCAAAGTGGTGGCGCAGCAAAATGCCGGCCTGCTCAAACTGGGTCAGCACGCGGTAAATGGTGGCCACGCCGATTTCGATCCGCTCTTCCAAAAGCAGGCGGTACACGTCTTCCGCACTCATATGCTCGTCCGGACGGGCTTCAAACAAATCCAGAATTTTCAGGCGCGGGCCGGTCACCTTCAGGCCGCTGTCTTTCAGTTGGGCAACATTATTATCCATGGCATTCAGACCGTTGTGGGTAAATAAGCCGCTATAATACGCACTTTTACGGCACTTGCACACTGCGGCGTGTTAATATTAGCGCCGTTTTATCCACCCCATAGACAAGGTGTATCCATGAAAAAAATTCTTTGCCTGGCGTTGGCATCGGTATTGGGTTTGGCCGCCTGTTCCAAAGGCGGCGTGTCCAACTTTCCTTCTTACAAACTGAAAGTGGTGCAGGGCAACGAGCTGGATACACAGGCGTTGCGCCATTTGCAGGCAGGCATGAGCCGCGAACAGGTGCAGATGCTCCTGGGTACGCCGCTGCTGCAAGACGCCTTCAATGCCCACCGTTGGGACTATATATTTGTAATCACCCGCAACGGCGTGGTGCGCGAAAACACTTCGCTGACCCTGTATTTTGACGACCAGGGCCTGTTGCAACGCGCCGAAGGCGACGCCCTGAATCATATGCAGACAGAAGCCGCAGCAGCAGCGGCGCCCCCCGCAGACCAATAAACAGACGGAAACATAATGACTACACCTTTACGCATCGCCATTGCCGGTGCCAACGGCCGCATGGGCCGGGTTTTGGTTGAGGCCGTGAGCGCACGCAGCGACTGCGTGTTGAGCGGCGCATTGGAACACAGCGGCTCGCCCGCGCTGGGCTTGGATGCCGGTTTTGCCCAAGGCTTGGAAACCGGCGTTGCCATCAGCGCCGATGTCGCCGCCGTGCTGGCGCAAAGCGATGTGCTGATCGATTTTTCCCTGCCGCAGAGCACCCTCGACAATCTGGCTGCCGCCGCCGCGGCCGGTGTGAAAGTGGTCATCGGCACCACCGGCTTCGATGAAGCGGGCAAGGCCGCCATTGCCCAAGCTGCCGGGCGTACCGGCATTGTGTTCGCACCCAATTACAGTGTGGGCGTCAATCTTACCTTTGCGCTTTTGGATACCGCCGCGCGCGTGTTGAACGAAGGCTACGATGTGGAAATCATCGAAGCGCATCACCGCCATAAAATCGACGCCCCCAGCGGCACCGCCCTGCGCATGGGCGAAGTGGTGGCCCATGCTTTGGGCCGTGATTTGCAGCAATGCGCCGTCTATGGCCGCGAAGGCCAAACCGGCGCGCGCGACCCCAATACCATCGGCTTTGCCACCGTGCGCGGCGGCGATGTGGTGGGCGATCACACCGTGCTGTTTGCCGCCGACGGCGAGCGCGTGGAAATCACCCACAAAGCCAGCAGCCGCCTCACCTTCGCCAACGGCGCCGTCCGCGCCGCCGTGTGGCTGCGGGGCAGGGATAAGGGCTTGTTTGATATGCAGGATGTGCTGGGTTTGCGCTGATTCGTTTTAACAGAATGAGTGTACCCTTACCCGCAGGCTGAAGCCGTATGACTACTGTCTTGCCCGTTAAGGCGGGCATGAGTCGTTTGTGTTGGCGAGCGGGTTATGCAAAGAGCGGCTGCCTGAATACAGCCTTACTCACAGAAAAGTCGGCCTTGGGGCCGGCATTTTTGTGGCGCATTATTTTCGTGTTGCTGTAATAATTGGGTAGCCGAACCCGCTTTGGCATGCGGGTTTAAAAGGTAGTTATGGTGTGCCGGTTTGACAAAAAGCGGCACATTTGCCGCTGAACATCGTGCTGTAGAAAGGTGATCGAATCATACAGATTGGTGCAGTACCTGAATGCCACCGGGCATGTGTATTTTCGGGCGGTGTGGCATTATTCTTGCTGTATATTTGTATCTGAAGATTCATGAATTAAAGGGTGTATCAACAAATAAAATAAAAGTTTGTTGGTACTTTTTTGCATGCACATGTCTTGCCTTGTCCATATCAAACAATTAAGCTTTGCTAGCCCGGACTTCACGGATTCAATTAAAAAACTATCTGTACAGATTGCCAGGTGTCATTATGAAAAATATTAAAAAAACCACCCCGCGTAAAATTGCGCTTGCCACTTCTGCTGCCTTGGCTGCATTACTGCAGGCCAATGCAGCGCAGGCTGCTACACCGTATGCCCATGTGCCCCTGGTTTGGCAATCGGGAACCAGCGCCATTAAGCCGAACATTATGCTGTTTCTCGATTCTTCGGGCAGTATGGCGTGGAGCCTTCCGGATGCCAATGGCACAGTGAATTATTCCTTGCCAGGAGGTATTACCAATCCAAACTCGCGCATGTTTATTGCCAAAGACGTGATTAGAGAAATTTTACCCGCGTCCCGCGAGCGTAATAATTGGGGTTTGGCAACATTCAACAATCCTATTCCGCGTACTCCGCTTATTGGGCGGGATATTAATAATGGGGGTGCGACTGTAAGTTTGGCACAATGGCAATCTGCGGCAGGTCTGATTCAGATGAATGTTATGGATGTATCGTCGGATACGGCGGCCAGTCAGGCAAATTATACGAATCTTGTTAATAGGATTGCGGCAGTGCCGGCATTGACCAATACACCCATTGCCAGTGCATATTATGAAATTACCCGCTATTACCGTGGATTGACTCCTGGTTTTGGCGGGCTTGCCACACCGGGTAATTTGGGCAGATATACTTCGCCTATACAATATCGGTGCCAGCCAAACTATATTATTTTCATTTCAGACGGTGAACCTACAGGGTATGCCAATAGATATCAATTAGGTGCGCTGTACTATGATGATCCACATATGACTGCTGCGAATCCCAATGCGGCTACGCTAAGGGCTCAAGTTTGGGCGCGTAGGAATAATTCATGGGGTGTAACTGAGCATATTGCGGGGTTTGTACAAAATAATGATTTAGTGAGCGGAGGTACGGATGCGGAAGGTATGTCTTTTGACGACCCGGCATTTCCTACCCAAAACATCACCACCTTTACAGTGGGTTTTGGAGCGAATGTACAAGTACTGAATGATATGGCCCAGCAAGGTGGTGGTCAGTACTTCTTGGCAAATAACCGCGAAGAATTGAGACAAGCGCTGCTGGGCAGCTTGCAGGCTATTGGTAATAATAGCGGCTTTACGCCAGCTACACCTATGGTCACTAGTGCTGGAGATGGAAAGATTACATCGGCTGCATCTACAACGCTGGATCCTAGATCGTGGACCAGTGAGTTGCGCTTTTATCCGTTTGATGACGCTACGGGAACCTTTAATGCAGCAGCATATAAGACGCCCAAATATAAAGATGGCGGTACTGTAACTTCTGTTGCATTATTCAGCACAAGCAGTGGTGTTGCTGCCGTTGCTCCAAATACATATCCGGCTGGATTTAATAATAATCTGTTTGGCATTTCCAATGCGAGAACAGACTTGCCCAACCCCAATCCAGGCGTTTTTCCGATTACACTATCTGCCAATAATAACGAATATCGTAATTTGATGGCGTGGTTGTTGCGTTGGAATAATGCAGATACCGATTCTGGTACAAATTACCGTGACCGAAACGCAGGTAACTCTACCTCGTTGGCTCGGTTTATGGGTGATGTCACTGGTAATGTGGCTGTATTTGGGGATGTCAAAGTGGCAGCACCCACTTCCGGTGACTTTGACCGCCGTGAATTTATGGCCATACCCTCCAATGACGGCATGCTGCATGTTCTCAAAGCCAATGAGGGTGCAGACCGTAATGCCGTACCTTATGTGGAAGTATTGCAGTATATCCCGGGTACGGCCGCACGGGACGATGCCACCGATACCGTGATGCGTAATCTGGTATTTACTGCTGAGACAACTTATGGAGATTTGCGTAATCCAAGACAAAGTTTTCTCAGTGGTGATTTGCTGCATATCAAGATTGACAATGAATACAGCTTGGTGGGTGCAATGGGATCTGGTGCCCGTGGTTTATATTCCCTGATGGTAGGCGGCACTAACCATGCAGGTAACGCTGTTGGTCTGCACAGACCTCAAGCTTCTTGGGCTACATCGGTACCGTGGTGGGATACCTCGACCAATCAATTCGGTGGTGCGGGCAGTTTCTATAATCAGTTGGGCTATAACTTTGGCTTGCCCAAAGTGGGTTATGTTTCCATGAGTGGCGGCAATTGGGATAACAGTACCGATGTACGTGCTGCAGCCATGTTTACCAGCGGCATGGATGATCCCAACCATGCTGTGCCTGGTTTGTTTGTGGTGGATCATATGGCCAAAAACTATGCCAATAGTGCAGGGCGTGCCAGTACCGGAACACAGGGTCAATTAATTCGGAAAATTCCCATTAGCCGCGGCTTTGATGCTACGCCGACTGCATCGGCTACTGTGGCGCAGATTGTGCAGGCGCATGACGGTCTGACCTCTGCTCAAGCTGTGGACATCAATTTCGATGGTATTACCGATTTGGTCTATGCCGGCGACTTTAAAGGCAATATTTGGCGTTTTGATCTGCGTGGTGCCAATCCTTCTGCTTGGTCGGCACGTATGGTTTATGAAGGCAACGGTACCCAGCCTTTGGTGGCAGAGCCGCGCCTGAAAGTTTGGGGCGATGGTGTTGTGGGTATTTATTTTGGTACCGGCAGTAATCTGTACCAGGCTGATTTGCTTGCCAATGGTCCGCAAAGTGTGTATGGCGTGTTTGATCATGTGGCAGCATGTCCTGGTGTGGCACCTGCTACCGGTTTGTGTACTGCGGCCAAGCGTTCTGATCTGATTGAGCAGACTTTGGCCCCGGCTACATCTGCAGATGGTACGTTCGGCTACTACATCAATTCGACCAATACCTACAGTGATCTGGCAACACGTCGTGGTTTCTACTTGGATATCCCGGATTCTACATACCGGGTGGTGACGACACCGGAAGTAGTGAGTATTGGTGGTCGTGAGTCTGCCGGTGTGATTTGGAATTTGGAGCGGTTGAGTGTAACAGGTGCTGGATTGGCCTCTGGTGCTCAAATGACCTGCACTCCGGATAGAGTAGAGGCCGCTGGTTTGCGCTTGATGGCAGATGCCTATACCGGTGCGGTAAATCCGCATATGAGCTGGACTAATGCAAAAACATCGACAACAGGTCAGATAATGCATACGGTGCCTTATGCGGGCAGCAGCTCGGCTTCTTATCTGTATAATGGTGGCGATAATTCTGCCTATGGTGCGTCTGGTATGTTGGGCTCCGGCGAGCTGGGTCCTGCGGGTCAAAAGCCAAACCCGAACGAGCAGGCAATCAATTGTTATAGAGAGGGTGTTCTGGTGAGTAGTAGCAGTGCTTCTGGTACCCAATTGGATAGCTTTAGGTGTGAGAATCCTTCTGGTGCACGCCGCTTGTCTTGGCGTGAGATTTTCTAAAAAACCAATTGATATATATTTGCAAGCTGCCTGAAGTTCAGGCAGCTTTTTTTCATATTTGATGTTGCCTTGCGGCAAAGGCCGATTTTCAGTAAAATGCATTGCTTCTTCCATGGCGGCCACGCCATGTCTGAAAAGCACGTAACACAGCCGCCCCGGGCGCTGTGCGGCGTGTTTTTTTTTAACCTGATTTTGTTGCGGCGGTGCCGAAGAGCGGTATCGGCGTAGGATCTGGAACACGGTTTTCAGGCAGCCTGAATAGGCAAAACTCTTAGGTAAATAGTTGAATATATTGAACTGAACAGATAACGGGGTATGAATATGAGCAGCAGCGCAATTTTGGTTTTGGCCGACGGCAGCGTGTTTCACGGCACGTCGGTCGGGTATGAGGGTAGCACATCCGGTGAGGTGGTGTTCAACACCTCCATGACCGGCTATCAGGAAATCCTCACCGACCCCTCCTACTGCAAGCAAATCGTGACCCTCACTTACCCGCACATCGGCAATACCGGCACCAACGGCGAAGACGTGGAAAGCCGCGCCGTTTATGCTGCCGGCCTCATCATCCGCGACCTGCCGCTGTTGCACAGCAATTTCCGCAGCAGCGAGAGCCTGCAAGAATACCTGGTACGCAACCAAACCGTGGCCATTGCCGACATCGATACCCGCCGTTTAACCCGCATCCTGCGCGACAAAGGCGCACAAGCCGGCGCCATCCTTACCGGTGCCGATGCCACCGAAGAAAAAGCGCGCGAACTGATTGCCGCTTTCGGCAGCATGGTGGGCAAGGATTTGGCCAAAGAAGTCAGCTGCACCGAGCGTTATGAATGGACCGAAGGCGAATGGCAGCTGGGTCAGGGTTTTGTCACTCCGGCACAGCAGCCCTATCATGTGGTGGCCTATGACTTCGGTGTCAAAACCAATATTCTGCGCATGCTCGCCGCACGCGGCTGCCGCCTGACCGTGGTACCGGCACAAACCAGTGCCGAAGACGTGTTGGCGCTGAACCCGGACGGCGTGTTCCTTTCCAACGGCCCCGGCGACCCCGAGCCCTGCGATTACGCCATCAGTGCCGTGCAAACCCTGCTGCAAAGCGGTAAACCGCTGTTTGGCATTTGTCTTGGCCACCAGCTGCTGGGCCTGGCCGTGGGCGGCAAAACCCGCAAAATGGCCTTCGGCCACCACGGCGCCAACCATCCGGTACAAGACTTGGACAGTGGCCGTGTGATGATTACCAGCCAAAACCACGGCTTTGAAGTCGATGCCGACAGCCTGCCCGCCCATGTCAAAGTCACCCACCGCTCCCTGTTCGACGGTTCTTTGCAAGGCATAGAGCTGACCGATCGCGCCGCCTTCAGCTTCCAAGGCCACCCCGAAGCCAGCCCCGGCCCGCACGATGTGGCGCACCTGTTCGACAAATTTATCGGCCATATGCAGGCGGCCAAGGCGCAGTAAGTGTTCAGGCAGCCTAAGTGTTGCCACAAACCCGTGTCACTTTCTTTCGTAGTTGAACGACATAGGGCTGCAAAAGCGACCTGAAACCATGTTCGGCATTACCGACCTGACCACCTACGTGATTGGCACCGCCGCCATTATCCTGCTGCCCGGCCCCAACTCCATGTTTTGCCTGACCGTAGCCGGGCAATATGGTGTCAAACCCGCCTACCGCGCCCTGCTGGCGATTTTGGTGGGGGATACGGTGCTGCTGCTGGCCACTGCCTTGGGCGCCGGTGCACTGCTGAAGGCCGTGCCGGAGCTGTTTCACATCATCAAAATGGTGGGCGGCCTGTATCTGGCGTGGATAGGCTGGAATTTGTTACGCGGCGCGGCGAAAAAATGGCATCTGCGCCATGCGCCGCCATCGGCGCACGATGCACCCAAACCTGCCGTACAGCATGTTTTCAAACGCGCCCTGGCCTTAAGCCTGACCAATCCGAAAGCGATTTTGTTTTTGCTGTCGTTTTTCGTGCAGTTTGTCGACCCGAACTATCCGCACCCGCTGCTGACCTTTTTGATTTTGTCGTTGATATTACAGCTGTTTAGCTTTGTGTATTTGAATGTGCTGGTATTTGCCGGACACGGCCTCACCCACGCCTTCCGCCGCCACACCCGCATCTCCGCCGCCTGTATGGGGCTGGTGGGGCTGATGTTTATGGGCTTTGCGGTGAATATGTGGATGGCGGGGGTGTAGTACCGTAGGTTGGGTTGCCAAACCCAACATTTCTAAAAAAATTGAGATACCTGTTGTTGGGTCTCGCGACCCAAGCTACGCCAAGAGTTTAAGGTACGTTGGAAAATAACGCCGTAGGTTGGGTTGCAAACCCAACAACAACCGCAAAAATTTGTGGAATGTTGGGTTTACGCTCCGCTTCAACCCAACCTACACTTGCTAACAATCAGGTCTAGCTTGGGTTGCCAAACCCAATATATGCGAACTGCCAAACCACATAACGGGGGCTGCCATGCAATACCGCCGTAGCTTTGCACCGGGTGGGTGTTATTTTTTCACCCTGGCACTGCAAGACAGAAAGCAGGATTGGCTGGTGCGCTATATCGATTCGCTGCGGCAGGCCGTTAAAGCAGTGAAACAAAAGCACCCGTTTGAAATAGTGGCCGTTTGCGTGTTGCCCGACCATATGCATTTGTTAATCAGGCTGCCTGAAAACGACAGCAGCTACCCCATGCGCCTGCGCATGATTAAGGCCGGATTTTCGCGAGCCTTGCCCAAAATCGAAGCCGTATCCGCCGCACGGCAACGCAAAAACGAGCGCGGTATTTGGCAGCGGCGTTATTGGGAGCATCAAATCCGCGATGAGCGGGATTTGAACGCACATATTGATTACATTCATTTCAATCCTGTGAAACACGGATATGTAACGCGCGTTGCAGATTGGCCGTATTCATCGTTTCACCGTTATGTTGAACAAGGCATATTGCCGGAAGATTGGGCAGGAGACAGTGCCGATGCGGATGACAGGTTTGGTGAATAGCGGATGTAATGAAACACAAGTCGGAGAATGTGTCCGGCGACAGCCGTAGCTTGGGTTGATAAACCCAACAATAAGCGAAAGAATTGTGAAATGTTGGGTTTACGCTTCGCTTCAACCCAACCTACGCAAGTTGTAAGGTTTCAGACAATTATTGCAGGGGCAGCCGTAGCTTGGGTTGCCAAACCCAACAATAACCGAAAGAATTGTGGAATGTTGGGTTTACGCTTCGCTTCAACCCAACCTACGCAAGTTGTAAGGTTTCAGACAATTATTGCAGGGGCAGCCGTAGCTTGGGTTGATAAACCTAACAATAGCCGAAAAATTTGTGAAATGTTGGGTTTACGCTTCGCTTCAACCCAACCTACGCTTGCTGAAAAATTACCGAATCACCAACAGACCAATGATCATGAGACATTCGCTGGCATACTATATCCAATGTTTCGACCGATTAAACTGTGCCAAACATCCTGTTTTGGGAGAGGCCCCGCACAAACCTGTTTTGTTGCTGGCTCTGATTGAACTGTTTGCCAAGCAGCAATTAAACGGTACGGCCATCCCAATTTCGTATGATTTGGAACGCCAGTTTGAAATAACTTGGTATGAGTATGTGAAAACACCGCATACCATTAATTTGGCGCAACCGTTTTACCATATGCAAAGCGAACCGTTTTGGCAATTGATACAGTCGGTAAGCTGTGACGATGAAGTATTTTTAAATAAAAACAAAATGAAAAATCTGCGTCACCTAAAAGCCAATGTCGATGGTGCCAGCATTGATCAGGCATTGAGCTTGCATTTTCAAAATGCAGACGACCGTAATGAGATGAAACTGTTTTTAATTGACCGCTATTTCCACAAAACACAACCGCTGCCCGAGCAGACAAAACGCGTCACCATGGACAAGCATCCATTTAAGTCTGATGTGATGCAGTTTACGGCCAATGCCTTTATTTATGCCCAAGCAGCCTGAGATTTCTACAATAAACCGATAAGAAAGACCCAAAATGCCCAAACGTACCGACCTAAAATCCATCCTCATCATCGGCGCCGGCCCCATCGTCATCGGCCAGGCCTGCGAATTCGACTACTCCGGCGCGCAGGCGTGCAAGGCTTTGCGCGAGGAGGGCTATAAAGTCATTCTCGTCAATTCCAACCCCGCCACCATTATGACCGACCCGGAAATGGCCGATGTAACCTACATCGAGCCGATTATGTGGCAAACCGTTGAAAAGATTATCGCCAAAGAGCGCCCCGATGCGGTGCTGCCGACCATGGGCGGCCAAACGGCGCTGAACTGTGCGCTGGATTTGGCGCGCAACGGCGTGCTGGCGAAGTATAACGTCGAGCTGATTGGTGCCACGGAAGACGCGATTGACAAAGCCGAAGACCGCGGTCGCTTTAAAGAAGCGATGGAAAAAATCGGCCTCTCTTGCCCGAAATCGTTTGTGTGCCACACCATGAACGAGGCGCTGGCGGCGCAGGAACAAGTGGGCTTTCCCACGCTGATTCGCCCGTCGTTTACCATGGGCGGTTCGGGCGGCGGCATTGCCTACAACCGCGATGAGTTTATGGCGATTTGCGAACGCGGTTTCGATGCTTCGCCCACGCATGAATTGCTGATTGAGCAGTCCGTACTCGGCTGGAAAGAGTATGAAATGGAAGTGGTGCGCGATAAAAACGACAACTGCATCATCATCTGTTCTATCGAAAACTTCGACCCCATGGGCGTGCACACGGGCGATTCCATCACCGTTGCCCCCGCGCAAACGCTTACCGATAAAGAATACCAAATCATGCGCAACGCCAGCTTGGCGGTGCTGCGCGAAATCGGCGTGGACACCGGCGGCTCGAATGTGCAGTTTGCGGTGAACCCCGCCAACGGCGAGATGATTGTGATTGAAATGAACCCGCGCGTGTCGCGCTCATCCGCTTTGGCTTCCAAGGCCACGGGCTTTCCGATTGCCAAAGTGGCGGCCAAGCTGGCGGTGGGCTTTACGCTGGATGAATTGCGCAACGACATCACCGGCGGCCGCACGCCCGCGTCGTTCGAGCCGAGCATCGATTATGTGGTCACCAAAATCCCGCGTTTTGCCTTTGAAAAATTCCCTGCCGCCGACGACCGCTTAACCACACAAATGAAATCGGTGGGCGAAGTGATGGCGATGGGGCGTACCATTCAGGAATCCATGCACAAAGCCCTGCGCGGCTTGGAAACCGGCCTGTGCGGCTTCAACCCGAAAACTGAAGACAAGGCCGAAATCCGCCGCGAGCTGGCCAACCCCGGCCCCGAGCGCATTCTGTATGTGGCCGACGCCTTCCGCGCGGGCTTTACCATTGCCGAAATTCACGAAATCTGTGCCATCGACCCGTGGTTTTTGGCGCAAATCGAAGACATTATTAAAGAAGAGCAAAAAGTTTCAGACGGCCTGTTGGCTGATTTGGATTACGAAACCTTGCGCCGCTTGAAACGCAAAGGCTTTTCCGACAAACGTTTGGCACAATTGCTGAATGCGAGTGAAAAAGAAGTGCGTGCCCACCGCTACGGCCTGAAGCTGCACCCCGTGTACAAACGCGTGGATACCTGCGCGGCTGAGTTCCAGTCCGACACCGCGTATCTGTATTCCACTTATGAAGAAGAATGCGAAGCAAGGCCGTCTGAAAACAAGAAAGTGATGATTTTGGGCGGCGGCCCCAACCGCATCGGCCAGGGCATCGAGTTTGACTATTGCTGTGTGCACGCGGCGCTGGCGCTGCGCGAAAGCGGTTTTGAAACCATTATGGTCAACTGCAACCCCGAAACCGTGTCCACCGATTTCGACACTTCCGACCGCCTCTATTTCGAGCCGCTCACGCTGGAAGACGTGTTGGAAATCGTGCGCACCGAAAACCCGTGGGGCGTGATTGTGCATTACGGCGGCCAAACCCCGCTCAAACTTGCCAACGCGCTGGTGGAAAACGGCGTCAACATCATCGGCACCTCCGCTGATTCCATTGACGCCGCCGAAGACCGCGAACGCTTCCAAAAAGTGCTCAACGACCTCGGTTTGCGCCAGCCGCCCAACCGCACCGCGCGCAACGAAGAAGAAGCGTTGGTGCTGGCCGAAGAAATCGGCTACCCGCTGGTGGTGCGCCCGTCTTACGTTTTGGGCGGCCGCGCCATGCAGGTGGTGCATACTCAAGAGCAGCTGCAAAAATATATGCGCGAAGCGGTGCAGGTTTCCGAAGACAGCCCCGTGCTGCTGGATTTCTTCCTGAACAACGCCATCGAAGTGGACGTGGACTGCGTTTCAGATGGCAAAGACGTGGTGATTGGCGGCATTATGCAGCACGTCGAGCAGGCCGGTATCCACTCCGGCGATTCCGGCTGTTCGCTGCCGCCGTATTCGCTCTCCGAAGAAATCCAAGACGAAATCCGCCGCCAAACCAAAGCCATGGCCTATGCGCTGGACGTAGTCGGCCTGATGAACGTGCAGTTTGCCGTGCAAGACGGCGTAGTGTTCGTGCTGGAAGTGAACCCGCGTGCTTCGCGCACCGTGCCTTTCGTTTCCAAAGCCACTTCCGTGCCGCTGGCCAAAGTGGGCGCGCGCGCCATGGCGGGCATCAGCCTGAAAGAGCAAGGCGTTGAAAAAGAAGTGATTCCCGATTTCTACGCCGTAAAAGAAGCCGTGTTCCCGTTTATCAAATTCCCCGGCGTGGATACCATTCTCGGCCCCGAAATGCGCTCCACCGGCGAAGTGATGGGCGTGGGCGAAACCTTCTCCGAAGCCTATCTGAAAGCCCAGCTCGGCGCCGGCGAGCGCATGCCCGCCACCGGTAAAGTGTTTATCGCCGTGCGCGACGAAGACAAAGCCCTGATTGTGAAAACCGTGCAAAACTTCCTTTCATTGGGCTATGGCGTATGCGCCACCCGCGGCACCGCGGCTTATCTGGCCGAACAGGGCATTACCGTGCAGGTGGTCAACAAAGTGCTCGAAGGCCGCCCGCATATTGTGGATGCCATCAAAAACGGCGAGATTGCCGTGGTGGTGAACACCGTGGGCAGTGACGCACAATCGGTGGCCGACAGCCACAGCATCCGCCGCACTTCCCTCACCCAACGCGTGCCGCAATACACCACCGTGGCCGGCGGCGAAGCCATGAGCGAAGGGGTGAAGAGTATGAACAACCTCGGCGTATACAGCGTGCAGGAATTGCACGGCCGTTTGCACAAGCAGTAAAGGCTGCCTGAAAAAAAGCGCAAGTCGGTGACTTGCGCTTTTTTTTGTTGCTATCGCCATGGTACGACACCGTGTTTCAGGACATTAGCTGCCGCAAATCAGGCGTCTTTTAAAATGTGAAAATGATTGATTATGATGCATCATGATGCCTATACTGCATCCATACAGTGAATCAAGACATGCCCGGCAAGCGTCTGCATGATACTGCCCGCAGGGCGGCAGACATCCCAAATGGGCAGGCTTGATTTTAAAGATGCTCTGACAAACCGGATTCCCACCATGGCAGGCCCGCACACATCCACCGAAGCCCCCCATAATTTCCAAGAAGCCAGCAAGGTATTGATGCAGGCCGTACCCGATGTTTCCTTGGAGGAAAGCGTGCAGTTGGCGCATGCGGTTTACGGTTGGACAGCCCGTGCCGAATGGCTCAGCGGCGAGCGCGACAAAAATGTGCTGTTGCATGTGGATGACGGCCGCCAGATGGTGTTGAAATTCATCAATGCCGCCGAAACCGCCGCCGAAACCGACGTACAGGTACAGGTTTTGCACTGGCTGGCGCGGGTCGGCTGCCCGGTAACGGTGCCGGTGGCCGTGCCCACCCAAGCGGGAGATGCGGTTTATCACCATATTCGGCACGACGGCACAGCGCTGGCCGTGCGCGCCTACAGCTTTTTGCCAGGCACATCGGTGGCGCAGGCAGCCATGAACGATGATTTGCAATATTCGTTCGGCCGTACCGCCGCCCAACTGGTACAGGCATTGGCCGGTTTCAACCATACGGCGCTTGAGCGCGTGCTCCTGTGGGATGTCATGCACATCGGCCAGCTGTTGCCGTGGGCAGAGCAGATTTTGCCGGAGGACGACATCAAGGCGCTGATTCTGCAATTCCTGCCGCGCTTTGCCGCCAATACCCTACCGGCGCTGCAAAGCCTGCCGCAGCAAGTGATTCACGGTGATTTGTCCCGCAGCAATACCGTGCTTCATGCCGATGCGCCGGGCAAAATTGCCGGGGTCTTGGATTTTGGCGATTTAAGCTACGGCCCCCGTATTCTGGAGCTGGCCATCGCCGCCTCTTATGCCATGGATGAAAACCAGGCACCGCAGCCGGCGCTGGCGCGCCTGGTGGCGGGCTACCAAAGCATTCTGCCTTTAAATGCGCAAGAGACAGCCTTGCTGCCCCATCTGATTCTGGCGCGCTGGCTGCAAAGAATCATTATTTCCGAATGGCGTGCCGCACAGTTTCCGGAAAACAAAACCTATATTATGAGAAGCAATGCCCAAGCACGGCGTTTGGCCCTGCTCTGCCGCGCGTGGTGGTCGGAGCTGGGTTATACCGCCGCTTGAAAACACATGACCACGCCCACCCGCAATGGCCATACCACCCAGGAAAACATCATGGCAAGCAAACACGATACGGATGTCAACAACCTGCTGCAAAGGCGCGAAGTTTTAGGCCCCGCTTACCGCCTGTTTTACGACGAGCCCTTAACCCCGGTGCGCGGCGAAGATGTCTGGCTCACCGATGCCGCAGGCCGGCGCTATTTGGACGCATACAATAATGTTCCGGTGGTCGGCCATTGCAACCCCAGGGTTGTGGCCGCCATGACCGAACAGGCCCAAACCCTGTGCACCCACACCCGCTATCTCGACCAGGGCGTGCTGGATTATGCCGATGCCCTGCTGGCCCATTTCCCGGGCTGCCTGAACCGCCTGATGCTCACCTGTACCGGCAGCGAGGCCAATGATTTGGCTTTGCGCATGGCACAGGCCTGTACCGGCGGACAGGGGGTGGTGGTCACGCAGAATGCCTACCACGGCGTAACACAGCTATTGGCGCAATTATCGCCCTCGCTGGCGCCCCACGGCCCTGCCGTACGCACGATACCGCCCCCGCACACAGATGATAATGAAAGCGTGGCCGCCGCAGCCGCACGCTGGGGCGCCCACGTGGCCGCGGCTTTTGCCGACATGCAGGCCGCAGGCATACGCCCGGCAGCCTTGTTGGTGGATACCGTGTTTGCCAGCGACGGCATCTTCCCGCCGCAGCCGGGTTTGCTGGATGATGGCGCTGCCGCAGCCCGTGCCGCCGGTGCTTTGGTGATTGCCGATGAAGTCCAGGCCGGTTTCGGCCGCTTGGGCGGGCCGTGGTGGGGCTTTGCACACGCACAGTTGCAGGCCGATATCGTGACCATGGGCAAGCCCATGGGCAACGGTTATCCCATGGCCGGTGTGGTCGCCCAAGAAGCGGTGGTGCATGAATTTGCCCATACGGGCCGTTATTTCAATACCTTCGGCGGCAATCCGGTGGCCGCCGCCGTGGGCATGGCGGTATTGCGCGAACTGGAAGAGCGGCAGCTGCCCGAACAGGCGGCACAGGTGGGTGCGTATTGGCGGCAATCTTGGCAAAAAAACGCCGCCGCATTAAATCATGCCCCCGTCCGCGGTTTGGGTTTGTATTGGGGCGTCGAGGCCCGAAGCGGCGAACACGCAGCCCGGGTAGTAAACCATATGCGCCAAAACGGGGTCTTGATCAACAACAGCGGCCCCGGCGGCCGTATCTTGAAAATCCGCCCCCCTCTGAGTTTCCAAACCCAACATGTGGATCAATTGATGACCGCTTTGCTGGGCGCTTGGGACGTATCACAATAAGCTTAACACTCTAAATCGTGTTAAGCTTATCAAAACGGCAATCGGCAGGAGCCGCCCGATACCGCCTCTACGGCATCGGTTAATCCTTCCAAATCCATGATATAGACACTGAGGAGAATAAAATGAAATTAACCCATATTGCCCTGATGGTCGGCAGCCTGGCCTTGGCTGCCTGCGGTGGCGGCGGCTCGTCCAATACGGCCGCCACATCCGGCAGCGAACCGGCACCGGCGGCCTCTTCAGGCAGCCGTGATCTCACCGTAGCCTCCTGGGGCGGCATCTATCAGGATGCCCAACGTGAAATTTACTTCAAACCCTTCTCCGAATTATCGGGCAAACCCTTGCTGGACGAGTCTTACGATGGCGGTTACGGCGTATTGCAAGCCAAAGTCCAAGCCGGTAATCCCAACTGGGATGTGGTGCAGGTGGAGGCCGAAGATTTGGAACGCGGTTGTACCGACGGCCTGTTTGAAAAACTGGATTGGGACAAAATCGGCGGCCGCGACAAGTTTTTTGACGATGCCGTCAGCGATTGCGGCGTAGGCTCAATCGTGTGGTCTACCGCGCTGGCGTATGACGCCAACAAACTACAGGACGGCCCCAAGTCTTGGGCCGATTTCTGGGACGTCAACAAATTCCCGGGCAAACGCTCTTTGCGCAAAGGTCCTAAATACACCTTGGAATTCGCTCTGCTGGCCGACGGCGTATCCAAAGACGAACTCTATAATGTTTTGTCCACGCCCGAAGGTGTAGACCGCGCCTTTAAAAAGCTCGACGAACTCAAACCGCACCTGATTTGGTGGGAGGCCGGTGCACAACCCCTGCAATTTTTGGCGTCCGGCGAAGTGGCCATGGCCTCTGCCTACAACGGCCGCATTACCGGCATTAACCGCACCGAAGGCAAAAACTTCAAAGTGGTATGGCCGGGCAGTATTTATGCCGTTGACAGCTGGGTGATTCTGAAAGGCGCTGCCAACAAAGAGGCCGCCATGGACTTTGTGGCTTTCTCCAGCCAGGCCGAACACCAGGTGAAACTGCCGCAGTACGTGGCCTACGGTTTGCCCAACAAGCAGGCAGCCCAGGATGTGCCTGCCGATTTGGCGGCCGAGTTGCCAACCACCGCGGCCAATATGACCGATGCCATTTCCCTGAATGTCGACTTCTGGGTGGACAATTCGGAAGAACTGACGCAACGCTTTAATGCGTGGTTGGCCAAATAAGCCGATACTTTACGGCATCAAACCGCAGCCCTTTGTGAACACAGCACGCACGAAGGGCTGCGGCACAGACAAGCGCCATACGTGCTGCCTGTACCCGCACCTGTCATACCGGTGCGGACGCAACCTATAACAAATGCCATGGACAGAGGCTCCGGCCTGTCACATGCGACAAACCCAACGACTACTTAGGAAAATACTGTGGAAGATTGCCATATCCGTTTTGAGCGCATCAGCAAGTCTTATGGCGATGTCAAGGTGATTGAAGACTTGAGCCTGGACATTCAGCGCGGCGAATTCATCAGTCTGCTGGGGCCGTCCGGCTCGGGCAAAACCACCCTGCTGATGCTGCTGGCCGGTTTTGAATCGGAAACCGCGGGCAAAATCCTGCTCAATGGGCGCGCCATCAATGATACCCCTTCGCACAAACGCAATATCGGCGTGGTTTTTCAAAACTACGCCCTGTTCCCGCACATGAGTGTGGGCGAAAACATTGCCTTCCCCTTAAAAATGCGCGGCATGGCCAAGGCCGAGATTGCCCAAAAAGTCGATCAGGCTTTGGACATGGTGCAACTCTTGCCCATGCGCGAGCGCAAACCCGCCCAATTGTCCGGCGGACAGCAACAGCGTGTGGCCCTGGCCCGGGCCTTGGTCTTCGAGCCCGAAGTGGTTTTGATGGACGAACCTTTGGGCGCACTCGACAAACAATTGCGCGAACGCATGCAGCTGGACATCCGCGAACTGCACAAACGCCTGGGGCTGACCATCGTTTTTGTCACCCATGACCAACAGGAAGCGCTGACCATGTCCGACCGCATTGCCGTATTTAACAAAGGCAATATCGAGCAAATAGGCACCCCGCGCGAAATTTACGACCACCCCTGCACCCGCTTTGTGGCCGAATTCATCGGCGAGACCAATTTGCTCGAAGGCGTGGTGGAACAGGTGTCTTCAGACAAAGCCGTGGTGCAGCTGGCCAACGGCGGCAAGCTCACCGTACTCAAGCACAGTCCGCTGCAAACCGGCCAGCAGGTGCTGATTTCCATCCGCCCGGAGCGGATTATGCTGTCGGAACAGAATGGCGGCGTAGACAACCATTTGCCCGCCGGTGTCTTGGACAGCGTGTATTTGGGCGACCATTTGCGCATACAGCTGGATGAGCGCGCGCACCATTTTGTAGCGCACTTAAGCCGCCTGAACCGCGAATGGCCGGTGGGTACCGATGTGGTGGTGAACATCAATGCCGCCGATTGCTGGACGATGACATTATGAAGCAGGAAGCGAAACAAAAATGGCATGCCTATCTGCTTTTGGGCCCCTTATTGGTCTTTTTGCTGGTGTTTTTCCTGTGGCCTTTGTGGGTGATGATGAAGCAGTCGGTATCCGATACCGCGGTCTCCGACGTACTCAAGGAAACGGCGCAGGTCATTGAGGAGTGGGACGGCCAATCCGGGCCGACACCGGCCATGAAACAGGCACTGGTGGCCGATTTGCGTGCCACCACCGACCAGCAGGCCATCGGCAATATGGTACGCAAGCTCAACAGCGAACAATCGGGCTACCGCACCCTGCTCAGCAAAACCGTGTCGCAGGTGAAGGCAAGCACGGGCCCGGTGGATTTGGAGGCGGTGGATGCGCGCTGGTCGGATCCGCGCTATTGGCAGGCCATCAATAAGCTGCTCAGCCCCGTTACCGACCGCTATTTGTTGGCCGCAGTGGATATGGAGCGCAGTCAGGAAGGCAATATCGTCGCCATGCCCGCGGGCACTTCGGCCAATCAGGAAATTTTGCTGCGCACCTTCTGGATTGCCGCCTGGGTAACCTTGTTTTGCGCCCTCATCGGCTATCCCTATGCCATGCTGCTCGCCGCCTCCAGCGGCTGGGTGAAAAGCCTGCTGTTTGCGGCGGTATTGCTGCCCCTCTGGACTTCGCTTTTGGTACGCACCGCCGCCTGGTTCATCCTGCTGCAAGACCAGGGCCTGATTAACAATATGCTGATCATGCTGGGCATTACCGACAATCCGATTCCGCTGATTTTCAACCGCAGCGGCGTGGTGGTGGCCATGACCCATGTATTGCTGCCCTTTATGGTGCTGCCCATTTACAGCGTGCTGATCACCATTCCGCGCAATCTGATGCCGGCGGCTTCGTCTTTGGGCGCGCCGCCCTGGAAAGCCTTTGTCAAAGTGATGCTGCCCTTGAGCCTGCGCGGCATTTTGTCGGGCATGCTGCTGGTGTTTATGACCGCCATCGGTTATTACATCACCCCGGCCCTGATTGGCGGTGCCGGTGACCAGATGATCAGCTCGATCATTGCCTACTACGCCATGGGTGCGGCCAACTGGGGTATGGCCGGTGCTTTGGGCATGGTGCTGCTGGTGTCCTGCCTCTTGCTGTACACGGTTTATGCCCGCCTCACCACCGATAAAGCAAGGAGTGCCTGATGTTGGGACGGTTTGTCAAAATCGGCTTCGGCCTGATGATCATCATTTTCCTGGTGGCGCCCCTGTTTGCCATTTTGCCGCTGGCGTTTACCTCGGGCATGTTTTTAACCTATCCCGTGCCCGACTGGTCCACGCGCTGGTTTGAGGAATTGGTCACCGCCGATGCCTGGCGGCGCTCCATCATCAACAGCCTGGTCATCGGCCTGGGCACCACCGTGCTGGCCACGGTATTGGGTACGCTGGCCGCCTTGGGTTTGCGCCATCAGGGCCTGCCCTTTGCCCTGCCCATCCGCACCCTGTTTATCCTGCCCATGGTGATTCCCGCGGTGGTGCTGGGTGTGGGCATGCAACTTCTGTTCGGCCAATTGGGCCTGACCAATACCTATGCGGGCGTGATTGTGGCCCATACCATTGTGGCCATTCCGCTGGTGTACATCACCGTCAGCGGTGCCGTGGCCGGCATAGACCGGCGGGTGGAACTGGCGGCTTACAGCCTCGGTGCCAGTCCGTTTACCGTGATGCGCAAAGTGACGCTGCCGCTGGCATCGCCGGGCATTGCCTCCGGTGCGGTACTGGCTTTTGCCACTTCTTTGGACGAAGTGGTGCTGACCCTGTTTGTGGCCGGTCCCAACCAGCGGACGCTGGCCCGGCAGATGTTTTCCACCATCCGCGAAAACATCAGCCCCGCCATTGCCGCTGCCGCGCTGATCTTTATTGTCGGCACCATCATCGTGGGTTTGCTCAGCATGGCCTTGCACCGCAGAATGAAACGCCGCCTGACACAATAGCCCGACAAGCACAGACCACCGGTTTTCAGGCTGCCTGAAAAGCGTTTGACAGGATTTGGCCGCATTCAAAAGCGGTACCGAACCCGACAGAAAGGAAGTGAAGATGAGTACCCCGTATATGCTCTTAACCGGTGCCAGCCGGGGCATCGGCCACGCCACGGTAAAACTGTTTTTGGAAAAAGGCTGGCGCATACTCACCGTTTCCCGCCATCCGTTTTCCGAGGAATGCCGCTGGCCCGCCGCCCGCGAAAGCCATATCCAGGCAGATTTGGAAGATGTGGATGGGATTGAAGCCTTGGCCGAAGTGGTGCGTCAGAAGCTGCCTGAAGGCAAGCTGGCAGCCTTGGTCAACAATGCCGGCATCTCGCCCAAAGGTCCCGGTGGCAGCCGCTTGGGCATACTCGATACCGATGCCGATACCTGGCGGCACATTCTGAATGTGAATCTGGTCTCCACCGCGCTGTTGGCGCGCGCCCTGTCGCCGGAATTGTTTGCCGCCAAAGGCGCCATTGTGAATGTCACGTCCATCGTCGGTTCGCGCGTACACCCCTTTGCCGGGGTGGCCTATGCCGCTTCCAAGGCCGCCCTGGCCTCGCTGACACGCGAAATGGCACATGAATTCGGCCCTTACGGCGTACGCGCCAATGCCATTGCCCCGGGTGAAATCAGCACCGACATCCTCTCTCCCGGCACCGACCAACTGGTCGAAGCCCTGGTACCCATGAAACGCTTGGGCACCACCACCGAAGTGGCGAAAACCATTTACTTTTTGTGTTCGGAAGAATCCTCCTACATCAATGGTGCCGAAATCCACATCAATGGCGGCCAGCACGTTTGAATACGCACAGGCATCCGCGCACACAGCAAAACAGCCGCAGTCTCATGACTGCGGCTGTTTTGATTGATGGGCGGCAACTTCGGCAAAACGGCTTTCAGGCAGCTTTTCCTACCAGTACTACAAACACGGCATGGTTTTTGTTGTCTAGCGCTTTTTCTCCGCCAGCACATACAGCGGGGTATAGGTCAGCGTAACTTTGCCCTCGGGGGTGCTGTAAAGCGCGCGGTAGCGGCGGCAGAATTCGGCCAGGCGGCCTTTGCTCCAAACTTGGCCGTGGCTGGTGGCGGTGACGCCGGTGCGTTTGAGGTGGTGCAGCACGGCCATGGGGTCGGCGAGTTCCAGGCGCACGGCTTCGCTGCCGATATGGTGAATGTGGAAATGCGGCGCCAGCCATTGCCGCCAATCGTCGATGCCGGGGTAGTGGAGGCCGCGGCCGCTGCAATGGCGTACTTCGGCCAGATTATCAGGATCGAAGGTATTGAACAGCAGCAGGCCGCCGTGGGCGAGGGCGGCGGCGGCGCGTTCGGGCCAGTCTTGCGGCCGCGCAAACCACTGCACGGCGGAGGCGGCGGCGAGCAAATCGTGGTTGCAGCCGAGGTCGGCCTGTTCGGCATCGCCGCAGACAAAGCGGGCCTGCGGCAGAAAATCGAAGCAGGCGCGGGTGTCGCACAGGTCGTTGAGCGTCCAGTGAGCGTTCGGGCAGACATCGGCCAACAGGCGGGTAAAGCCGCCGTTGCCGCAGCCGATTTCCAAAACGGAGGCGAAATCACGGCGCTCGTGTGCCGTTAACAGGGCCAGCAGTTGCCGCTGGATGTGTGCCTGTGCGGCGGCGGCGGCCTGGTAATGCGGCCAGGCTGCCTGAAAGCGGCGGGCGATGGCGGCTTTGTCGGGCGTGGGGTTTAATTCGGCCACAATGCGCTCCAGCCGTCCAGTTGCGGCCAGGGGTAATGGCTGCCGGGATGGTCGATGATGTTCACAGCGTGTGTCTGCCAGTAATGCTGCTGGTGGGCGGCGGGGAAGATGCGGTCTTGGCGGCCGATGAGGGCGTGTTGCCAGGGCAGGTGGCTGTGAGGTGTGCCTGCGGCTTGGCGGGCAACGGCGGTGAGTTCTGCATGAATGTCGTCCAGCGCGCGCCGGCCGGGCAGGGCGTGGTAATGCGCCAGCTGTTCGGCGCTGCCGCACATGCGCCGTTCGAAACGGCGGCGGCCCTCGTCATCCAATTGCGCCAGGGTGGCGTGGAAGGTGGCGGCGGGGATGCCGTATTGGTCGTCTATGGGCAGGGGCGTGCCGTTGACGGCGGTGGCGGCGGCCCAGTCCAGTCCGGCGGGCAGGCTGTGTTCCGCCGCCCACACGCCCAGCGACCACGCTACCAGGCGCAGGTTTTGATAGGCACTCCAGTCCGCCTCCGGCGCGTGCAGGCTGCAGTAATCCCAACACAGCAGCACGTCGTGGCCTGCGGGCAGGCCGAGGCTGTGCACGGCGGTGTGCGGCGGCGTGCCCCATCCGGCGTAATAAACCAGCAAATCGCGGCCGTTTTGCCGCAGCAACTCGGTGTTCATGCCCGCTCCGTAAGGGTTTCGCACAGCGCGGCCACGTCGTCATCACTCATGGCGGCGCTGAGGGAAAAGCGGATGCGCGCGCTGCCTGCGGGCACGGTGGGCGGGCGGATGGGCAGGGCGTAAAAGCCGCGCTGTTGCAGGGCTTGTGCTTTGGCCACGGCGGCGGTGTCGCTGCCGAGTATCCACGGGACGATACAGGTTTCCACCGCGGCGTCTGGTGTGGGCTGGCCCAGAGTAGCGAGGCAGTCGCGCAGGCGGCGGCTGTGGGCGGCCACGCGCGTGCGTGCGGCGGCCAGTTCGGGCAGGCGCTGCCATACAAAATGTGTCCACGCCACATTCAAGGGCGGCAGTGCGGTGGAAAAAATCAGCGTGCGTGCGCGGTTGACCAGATGCTCTTTCAAGGCCGCGGAACACAAGACATAACCGCCCACCGAGGCCAGCGCCTTGCCGAAGGCACCGACCAAGATGTCGATGTCGTTCAGGCAGCCTGTGGCTTCGGCCAAGCCCAGTCCGCGCGCACCATAGACGCCGATGCCGTGGGCTTCGTCCACATACAGCAGCAGCTGCGGATAGGCTTGTTTCAGCGCCGCCAATGCGGGCAGGTCGGCACAATCGCCGTCCATGCTGAACACGCTTTCGGTAACGACAATCACCGTGCGGAAAGCGGCGGCTTCGCGCTGCAAAATCTGTTGCAGATGGGCCAGGTCGTTGTGGCGGTAGCGGCGGCACACCGCGCCTTGGGCGGCGGCCAGGCGCATGCCGTCAATCAGGCTGGCGTGCACCAATTTGTCCGCCACAATCAGCGTGTGTTTGTCGGCCAGCGCGGGCAAAAGGCCGCTGTTGGCGTGGTAGCCGCTGTTGAACAGCAAACAGGCTTCGCGACCGCAGGCGGCGGCCATGGCCGCTTCCAATTCGCCATAACAGGGAAAGTCGCCGGTGAGCAGGCGCGAGGAGGAGGAGGACAGGGGCAGGGCGCTGACATCAAGGGTGTCGAGAAACTGCCGCTGCCAGTCGGCGCAGGCAGCCACACCAAGGTAGTCGTTGGAGGACACATTGAGCAGGCGGCGGTCCGCGTACCACACATGCGCGCCCTCATGCCGCAGCGGCGTGAGGCTGCGGCGGCGTCCGGCAGCATCCAGTGCTGCCAGTTGCTGTTGCCAATGCGTGTGTTCAGCCACCGTATTCGTCCTTTAAAGCTGCCAACAGGCCGCGGGTGAGGCGGGTCAGTTCGTCGGGGCGGATGATAAACGGCGGCATCACATACACCAGTTTGCCGAAAGGGCGCACCCACACGCCGTGTTCGACAAAGCGCGGCTGCAAACGGCGCATATTCACCGGCTCGCGCATTTCCACCACGCCGATGGCGCCGAGCACGCGCACTTCGCGCACCGCCGCCATATCTGCCGCGGGTGCGAGTTCCTGCCGCAGCTGGGCTTCGATGGCGCGCACCTGTGCCGCCCAGTCGTTTTCCAACAGCAGCGCCAGCGATTCGGCGGCCACCGCACAGGCAAGCGGATTGGCCATAAAGGTGGGGCCGTGCATAAAACAGGCCGCCGCGCCGCCGCATACGGTGTCGGCCACCCGGGCGTGGGTGATGGTGGCCGACAGGGTGAGATAGCCGCCGGTGAGCGCCTTGCCGATGCACATGATGTCCGGCACCACCTGCGCGTGTTCGCAGGCAAACAGCTTGCCGGTGCGGCCGAAGCCGGTGGCGATTTCGTCGAAAATCAGCAGCACGCCGTATTCGTCGCACAGGGCGCGCGCGGCTTGCAGATAGTGCGGATGGTAGAAATACATACCGCCCGCGCCTTGCACCACCGGTTCCAGTATCAGCGCCGCCAGCTCGTGGCCGTGGCGGGCGAACAAATCTGCCAGCGGTGCGGCGGCAGCCTCGTCCCAATCCTCATCAAAGCGCACCGGCGGCTGCGGCAGGAAATACTGCACCGGCAGGCTGCCTGAAAACAGGCCGTGCATGCCGGTCACCGGGTCGCATACCGACATGGCGTGCCAGGTGTCGCCGTGATAACCGGCGCGGATGGCGGCAAAACGCGTGCGCACGGTCTCATTCAAAGCCTGCTGGTATTGCAGCGCCATTTTCATGGCCACTTCCACCGCCACCGAGCCGCTGTCGGCATAGAAAATCTTGTCCAGCCCCGGCGGCAGCACCGTCAGCAGTCCCTCGGCCAGACGCACCGCCGGTTCGTGGGTAAAACCGCCGAACATCACATGGCTCATGTGTTGCAATTGCGCCGCGGCGGCGGCATTGAGGCGCGGATGGTTATAGCCGTGCAACGCCGCCCACCACGAAGACATGCCGTCCACCAACACCCGTCCGTCGGCCAGTTCGATATGCACCCCGCGGGCGCGCGCCACCGGATACACCGGCGCCGGGTCGGTGAGGGAGGAATAGGGATGCCAGAGATGCTGGCGGTCAATATGGAGCAGGTGGTCGGTGTTCATGGGACGAGTAGGGCAAACTGATTTGTCGTTCACGGCTGCTTTTTTGCCAAAAACCGCCCGTTTCTGTGTTGAAAATGCTCGCAAGGTGTCCAACCTTGCTGCGCTTTTCGCCTTGAACCGGACGTTTTTGTCTAAAAAATCAGCTGCGCGCCCGACAAATCGGTTCGCCCTAGGGCTGCCTGAAAGGGCGGGATTATAGCCGAAGTTGTTCCAAGACTGCCGTAAAGGCTGCCTGAAAGGTTTTCAGGCAGCCTTTGATTCGTTTGGGCGGCATTGAAAAAATTCTGAAATTGAACTACATTGCTGCCTTGCACAAATCAAAAACAATATCACCAATATAGTCGCATAACACAGAACGAGACAAGGCAGTAAAAAAGCCGCGAGCGCAGCGAAGTCCCGTAGGTAGCAACGCCGTATCATTCTGTGTTAAATAACTATAGCAGCCAAAACGGAACCCGAACCCCATGAGCGCGCAACACCGCATCCGCGAAATTCCCTATAACTACACTTCTTTTTCCGACCGTGAAATCGTCATCCGCCTGTTGGGCGAAGCGGCGTGGGAGACGCTGGAGCGTTTGCGCTCGCAGCGCAAAACCGGCCGTTCGGCGCGTATGCTGTTTGAGGTATTGGGCGATATCTGGGTGGTGGTGCGCAATCCTTATCTGGTGGACGACCTGCTGGAACACGGCGAGCGCCGCGCGGCCTTGGTGCGGGAAATGCGCCACCGTTTGAACGAAATCCAAAAACGCCGCGACGACAACAGCGATGTGTTGCGTCTGGTGCAGGCGGCGGAAAGCGCGGTCAACCGTTTTGAGGCCGATTTCGCCACCACCGCGCTCAAGCGTGAGCAGATTCTGGCGCGGCTCTCCAAAATCACCAAGCCGCACAATATTATGTTTGACGGCCTGGCGCGGGTAAGCCATGTGACCGACGCCACCGACTGGCGCGTGGAATACCCCTTTGTGGTGGTCAATCCCGACAAGGAAGCCGAAGTGGCGCCCTTGGTGCGCGCGCTGATTGAGCTGGATCTGACCATCATCCCGCGCGGCGGCGGCACCGGCTATACCGGCGGCGCCGTGCCGCTGGACGCCATGAGCGCGGTCATCAATACCGAAAAACTCGACCGCCACCACGGCGTGCAATATGTGGCCCTGCCGGGCTTGGAAGGCGAGCATCCGATTATCCATTGCGGCGCCGGGGTGGTGACCCGCCGCGTGGAAGAAACCGCCAGCGCCGCCAAGCTGGTGTTTGCGGTGGATCCGACTTCCGCCGATGCCTCCTGCGTGGGCGGCAATGTGGCCATGAATGCGGGCGGCAAAAAAGCGGTGCTGTGGGGCACGGCCTTGGACAATCTGGCCTATTGGAAAATGGTCAATCCGCAGGGCGAATGGCTGAAAATCGAACGCGTGCGCCACAATTTCGGCAAAATCCACGATGAAGACACTGCGTTGTTTGATGTGCACACGCTCAAAGACGACGGTGAAACCATAGCCAAAACCGAGCGCCTGGAAATTCCCGGCCACAAATTCCGCAAAGTGGGCCTGGGCAAAGACGTGACCGACAAATTCTTGGCCGGTTTGCCCGGCGTACAGAAAGAAGGTACCGACGGCATCATCACCAGCGTGGCCTTTGTGCTGCACCGCATGCCCGCGCACACGCGCACGGTGTGTCTGGAATTCTTCGGCACCGTGGCCAATGCCACACCGTCTATTGTGGAAATCCGCGACTTTTTGCTCGGCCACCCGTCGGTAAAACTGGCGGGCTTGGAGCATTTGGACTGGCGCTATGTGCGTGCGGTGGGCTATGCCACCAAGGCCGCGGGCAAAGGGCGGCCGAAGATGGTGCTGATTTCCGATATCGTGTCTGATGACGAAGCCGCCGTGGCCGAGGCCGCCGAGCATATGGTGGCACTGGCGCGCGCGCGCGAGGGCGAGGGCTTTATCGCGGTGACGCCGGAAGCGCGCAAAACCTTCTGGCTCGACCGCAGCCGCACCGCCGCCATCGCCAAGCACACCAATGCCTTTAAAATCAACGAAGACGTGGTGATTCCGCTGGAGCGCCTGGGCGAATACTCCGACGGCATCGAGCGCATCAATATCGAACTGTCCATCCAAAACAAGCTCAAGCTCTGTGATGCGCTGCTGCAATACCTTTCAGGCAGCCTGCCGGTGGACAAAATGGGCACCGACCTGCCGTCACGCGAGATTTTGGGCGAGCGCGCCCACCACGCCAGCGCCCATGTGGAAGCGGTGCGCAGTCGCTGGCAATGGCTGCTCGATCATTTGGACGCGCCCTTGGCCGATTACCGCGCCGGTTTCGGCGACGCCGTCAACGCCCTGCCGGGCAGCCGCGACGAAGACAGCTGCTTTATCACCATGCGCGACTTCCGCCTGCGCGTGTCGGTGAAAGAAGACATCATGAAGCCTCTGGCGGAGATTTTCAGCGGCCAGGCCGACAGCAATATCATGAAAGGCTTGGACAAAATCCACGCCAAAGTGGTGCGCGGGCGTGTGTTTGTGGCGCTGCACATGCACGCGGGCGACGGCAATGTGCACACCAATATCCCCGTCAATTCCGATGACTACGAAATGCTGCAAACCGCGCACAAGGCGGTGGCGCGCATTATGGACATTGCCCGCAGCCTTAACGGCGTGATTTCCGGCGAGCACGGCATCGGCATCACTAAGATGGAGTTTCTCACCGACGAAGAAATGCAGCCCTATTGGGATTACAAGGCGCGCGTGGACCCGCAAGGCCGCTTCAACCGCGGCAAGCTGATGAAAGGTTCCGACCTGCGCCACGCCTACACACCTTCGTTCGAGCTTCTGGGTTTTGAGTCGCTGATTATGGAGCAGTCCGACTTGGGCAAGATTGCCGATTCGGTGAAAGACTGCCTGCGTTGCGGCAAATGCAAACCGGTGTGCTCCACCCATGTGCCGCGCGCCAATCTGCTCTACAGCCCGCGCAACAAAATCCTCGGCGTGGGCCTGCTCACCGAAGCGTTTTTGTACGAAGAACAAACCCGCCGCGGCGTGTCGCTCAAGCATTTCGACGAATTGCACGATGTGGCCGACCACTGCACCGTATGCCACCGCTGCGTGAAACCCTGCCCGGTGAAAATCGACTTCGGCGATGTCACCGTGGACATCCGCAATTATCTGCGCAAGAGCGGCAAGGCCAAATTCAACCTGCCCGCCGCCGTGGGCATGGCGTTTTTGAACAGCAAAGACCCGCGCACCATCAAAGTGCTGCGCAAAGGCGTGATTGAAGCCGGTTTCAAATTGCAGAACCTCGGCTATGAATTGGGACAGAAATTCAAGCTCGGCGCGGAAAAACAAAAGGCCGAGCCCAAAGCCACGCTGGGCAAGGCGCCGGTGAAAGAGCAAATTGTGCATTTCATCAACCGCCCGCTGCCGCGCCATGTGCCGATTAAAACCGCGCGTGCGCTGTTGAACATCGAAGACGACAAAACCGTGCCCATCATCCGCAACCCGGCCATGCCCGAAGACGCGGAAGCGGTGTTCTACTTCCCCGGCTGCGGCTCCGAGCGTCTGTTCAGCCAGGTGGGTCTGGCCACCCAGGCCATGCTCTACCATGTCGGCGTGCAGACCGTGCTGCCGCCCGGCTATCTGTGCTGCGGCTATCCGCAGGCCGCCGGCGGCCAGGACGACAAAGCGCAGAAGATGATTACCGAAAACCGCGTACTCTTCCACCGCATGGCCAATACCTTGAACTATCTGGACATCAAAACCGTGGTGGTCAGCTGCGGCACCTGCTACGACAGCCTCGCGGGCTACCGTTTTGAAGACATCTTCCCCGGCTGCCGCATCATCGACATCCACGAATACCTGCTGGAAAAAGGGGTGAAGCTGGACGGCATCCAAGGCCGCCAATACCTCTACCACGACCCCTGTCACAGCCCCATCAAAACCATGAACCCCACGCAAATGGCGTCGGAACTCTTGGGCAAACAAGTGGTGCTCAGCGACCGTTGCTGTGGCGAGAGCGGCATGTTCGCGGTGAAACGCCCCGATATTTCCACCCAGGTGAAATTTCGCAAACAGGAAGAAATCGAGAAGAATCTGGCGCAACTGCCGCAAGACGGCAGCGAAGTGAAGTTACTCACCTCCTGCCCCGCCTGCCTGCAGGGTTTGAGCCGTTATCAGGACGACAATAAGCTGCAAGCGGATTACATCGTGGTGGAAATGGCCAAGGCGGTGCTGGGCGAGCAATGGCAGGACGAATTTGTGCACAAAGCCAATAACGGCGGCATGGAGAAGGTGTTGTTGTAATTGGTCTAGCTGTAGGTCGGATACTTGTATCCGACAGCGTGCTGAAACTTGCGCGTATTGTCGGATTCAAGAATCCGACCTACGGCAGTTGTAATTTGCGCTGTTGCGGATGTAGGTTGGGTCGCCAGACCCAACGTTTCTGAAGATTTTAGCAAGTGTTGGGTCTGACGACCCAAGCTACGGTTGCGACGGCTACAGCTACTTTCAGGCAGCCTGCGCAGGTCGGCTGCTTGTATCCGCCACCCTCCTGCAACAGCCAAGCATCCACAGGAGTACGCCCATGAACTCAAGCCCCTATATCGCACTCAGTTTGCTCGGCGGCGCGGTGGTGCCGCTGCAATTGGTGCTTGTGAACGCTTTGCGCCAGCACGGCGAAGCCAGCCAGATGCAGGCGGTGTTTTGGCTGTATGTGGGCGGTATGTTGGCCTCCGGTCTGTGCGCTTTGTTGTTGCAGGGTACGGTGTGGCCGGCGGCGGCTTCGCGTACGGCGTGGTGGATGTGGGTTTCCGGTTTTTTGGGCATGTTTTACATGCTGTTTATGTTTATCGCCACCCCGCATATCGGTGCTGCCAATACTTTGGTATGGGTGTTCTTGGGGCAAATCCTGTTTGCGGTGGTGCTGGATACTGCGGGGCTGACCGGTGCCGTTGCCCAAGAACTCAATCCCGCCAAGTGGGGCGGCTTGCTGCTGATTGGCGCCGGTGGTTTGCTGATGCTGTACGGCAACCGCTGAACATAATGTGCCGCCATCGGCGTAGGGGTGGATTGGTCACCCGCCTGCAATATCACAATGGACAGCACGGGCAGGTGTAAAACCCGCCCCTGCATCCGTGTTTATCAACTGTTCAGGCAGCCTGAACGGCCTTTCTTTTATCCTTATATCCCCTGTTTATCATGCACAACTACCTCACCCCCAATTTCGCCTTCGCCCCCCTGCGTCCCGCCCGTGCCTCGGGCAACCGTGTGTGGGATGAGGACGGGCGCGAATACATCGATTTGTCCGGCGGCATTGCCGTCAATGCGCTCGGCCATTGCCACCCCGAACTCGTGGCCGCGCTCAGCGAACAGGCGCAGCGCTATTGGCATGTGTCCAATTACTACACCACCGCACCGGCGCAAAATCTGGCGCGGCAGCTGGTGGAACACAGTTTTGCCGACAAGGTGTTTTTTGCCAATTCCGGTGCCGAAGCCAATGAGGCGGCGCTGAAGCTGGCGCGCAAACACGCGCGCGACCATTTCGGCGCGCACAAACACCGCATCATCGCTTGCGAAAACGCCTTCCACGGCCGCACCCTGTTTACCGTGTCGGTGGGCGGCCAGCCGCAATACAGCCGCGATTTCGCGCCCCTGCCTGGGGGCATCACCCATATTCCCTTTAATGATGTCGCCGCCTTGGAAGCGGCCATGGGTGAAGATGTGTGCGCGGTGATGATTGAGCCGGTACAGGGCGAAAGCGGGGTGCTGCCCGCCGAGCTTGAATTTATGCAGGCGGCACGTGCGCTGTGCGACCGTTTTCAGGCAGCCCTGATTGTGGACGAAGTGCAAACCGGCATCGGCCGCACCGGCAAGCTGTTTGCCTACGAGCATTACGGCATAGCGCCGGACATCCTCACCAGCGCCAAGGCCCTGGGTTGCGGCATTCCTATCGGCGCCATGCTCGCGCGCGAACACTTTGCCGCCTCTTTAAGCTTGGGCAGCCACGGCAGCACTTTCGGCGGCAATCCGCTCGCCTGTGCCGTGGCCGACCGTGCGCTGGCAATCATCCGCCAGCCCGAAACTCTGGCACACGCCGCCGCCCAAGGCGAAAAACTGCAAGCCGCCCTGCGCGCCATCGGTGAGGAATACCGGGTATTTAAACAAGTGCGCGGCATGGGTTTGCTCATCGGTGCGGTGCTCGCCGACGATTATGCAGGCCGCGCGGCGCAACTCAACCAAGCGGCGCTGGCACAGGGGCTGATGCTGCTGGTGGCCGGGCCCAATGTGCTGCGTTTTGCCCCGTCTTTATTGCTGGACGATGCCGATATGAACGAGGGCTTAACGCGTCTGCGTGCCGCCATTACTGCTTTTCAGGCAGCCTGAATATGCAATGCCGGCGCTGGTGTGTCATAGCGGCAGGCAGTGTGTTGCTGGCCGCCTGCACCACATCCGCACCGCCTGTGTGCAGGGCGGACGATACCCCGTCTGTGCCGCCGTTTACCCTGTTGCACGAATGCGCCGCCCAAGCGCAGCCGCAGGTATTGTGGCTGCATGTGCATGCCGACGAAACCACCGCGCTCGATGCGGCACGCAATCATATTCGGACTACCGGGCGCGGCTGTGTGCTGGTGCTGGATCACCCCCATGGCCGCGAACTGCACTGGCCGTTGGGCGGACACACCTTGCATATCGACCCCAACCGCATTTTCACCCCCGCCGGACGCGGCCGGGTTTTGGCCGCGCAGGCTTGCAGCGTGCCGCAGGCCGAGGCCGTGGTAGCGCAGGCCGTAGAGCCGCTGTTGCAGCAATATCTGCAACAGCGGTGTCTGCTGGTGGCGGTACACAATAATGCCACAGGCGGTTTTGGCGTCGACTCCTATGCCGAAGGCGGCCATCTGGCCGCCGATGCCGCCGCCGTGGCGCTGCCGCAGCCGCAGGCAGCGGACGATTTCTTTTATGTCACCCACCGCCGCGCCTTCGATTTTTTCCGCAGCCGCGGCCACAATGTGGTGCTGCAACACCCGCAGGTACGCGACGACGGCTCGCTGTCGGTATGGGCGGCGCAGGCGGGAATCGAATACATCAATGTGGAGGCGCAGCACGGACATCTGCAACAGCAACAGGCCATGTTGCAGGCGGTGCAGGCGTATATCGATGCCTTTGTGCGGGAATAAATCAAATCAGGCTGCCTGAAAGGTATTCAGGCAGCCTGATTGGCTTTGGAGCGGCTTATATACGGCCGAGCATGCGGGCAATAATGCCGTCGGTTTGTTGTTGCAGGTCGGGTTGTTGGCGGTACACAGCCTCGTTGCCTTCCACATAGTAGACCTGGCTGACCACATGATCCGGGGTGCGTAGCAGCAGATTAAAGTTGCTGATGATGTCACGGCTGCCATTGGCTTTGAAACGCAGATTGTAGCGGCAGGCGGATTGGTAGAGACGATCGCGGTTATTGGCCGACACCACTTCGCTGCTGATGCCGTAGCGCTTGAGCGAAGCTTGGATGTGCTGCTCCAAACCGGCAGGTTCTTTCTGCTTGGGATTGGCGATAATGCACACGTGACGGACGTTACGCAACTTGTTGGCATTGTGGATTTTGGTTTGGGTTTGGTTTTGCGGGGTCGCACAGGCGGCCAATACGAGCGTGGCTGCCAAGGCGGTGCTTACAACGGTTTTGTTCATCACACACATCCTTTCATTGAATGGGAGAGGGGAAACGGTAAACCGGCAGATTCCGCTGTTGTTTTCCGCTTTGCAGGGAGTGGCTGCCTGAAGCGGATTTTACCTACAGATATCATCTTAGAACAGAGGCTTGGGCAGGATAAAATTCAGGCAGCCGCAAATGATTTGCAGGCTGCCTGAAAGTGCTTAAGCGGTGCTTACACGTGCAAGAGCAGGAATTTGCGTTCCCACGGGCTGATCACGCGGAAGTATTCGGCCAGTTCGGCTTCTTTTACGCCGATGTACATTTCCACAAAACGTTTGCCCATGACTTCCTGAATCGGCTGGCAGTTGCGCAGGCGCTCGATGGATTCCTCTACGGTGGTGGGGAACTGGTAGGGCAACTCGTAAGCATTGGAAGAATTGGGCGCGCTCGGTTGCAGTTTTTCCTTGATGCCCAAATAGCCACAGGCCAGCGAGCAGGCCACCACCAGATAGGGGTTCACGTCCACACCCGGCAGGCGGTTTTCCACGCGGCGGCCTTGCGGGGAGGAACGCGGTACGCGCAGGCCGACGGTGCGGTTGTCGTAACCCCATTCCACATTGGTCGGCGCCGAGGTGTAGCGGGTGAGGCGGCGGAAGGAATTCACATAGGGGGCAAAAATCGGCATGGTTTCGGGCAGGTATTTCTGCAAACCGGCGATAAAGTGGAAAAACAGTTCCGAGGGCGAGCCGTCGTCGGGGTTGCTGAAGGCGTTTTTGCCGGTGGCAAGATCGGTGAGGCTCTGGTGGATGTGCATGGCGCTGCCTGGTTCGCCTTCCAGCGGTTTGGCCATAAAGGTGGCGTACATATTGTGGTGCAGGGCGGCCTCGCGCACGGTGCGTTTGAACAGGAATACCTGGTCGCACAATTCCATGGCATTGCCGTGCAGGAAATTGATTTCCATCTGCGCCGGGCCGATTTCGTGGATGAGGGTGTCCACTTCCAGATTCTGTTTTTCGCAATAGTCATAGATTTCCTCAAACAGCGGGTCGAATTCGTTGACCGCATCGATGGCATAGGAGCGGCGGCCGAATTCTTTGCGGCCGGTGCGGCCGATGGGCGGTACCAGCGGAATATCGGGGTCCGGGTTGGGGGCGACCAGATAAAATTCCATTTCCGGGGCAATCACCGGCTCCAGGCCCATGTTTTCATACAGCTTGAGGATGCGGCGCAGTACATTGCGCGGGGCGGTTTCCACCGGCAGGCCGTCGGGGGAGAAGCAGTCGAAAATCAGGCTGGCAGTGGGGTCTTGCGCCCACGGCACATGGCGGATGGTGGCCGGGTCGGGGCGCAGTTCCATATCCGGGTCGGTCAGATCGAGCATTTCGTCACTGGGGAAGTCGCCGGTCACGGTTTGGATCAGCACCGCTTCGGGCAGGCGCATTTCCGGCTCGCTCATGAATTTGTCTTTGGGAATGATTTTGCCTCGGGCCACGCCGGTGATGTCGGGCAAAATACACTCGACTTCGGTGATGCGGTTGTCTATCAGCCACTTTTCGATTTCCGGGTTTAGCATAATGGTTCATCCTTATGTTTCTGGTGGTTTCGTTTGTATAAAGGCTGCCTGAACAAGAAACCGGCTTTCAGGCAGCCTGGGGAAAAGTTTATCTGCTGGGGCGAATGGTCAGTTCGCCCTAGGGCGAACTGACCATTCGGGCGCGTAGCTGATTTTTTAGGCAAAAACGTCCGATTCAAGGCAGAAAGCGCAGCAAGGTTGGACACCTTGCGAGCATTTCCAACGCAGAAGCGGGCGATTTTTGACAAAAAAGCAGCCGTGAACGAATGGTCAGTTTGCCCTAGGTCGCTCCAGCGGAATGCCGCGGGCCTGCAGCCAGTCGGTCACTTTTTTCAGACGTTCGCGGCCGCGTTGGTTGAGCGGTACGTTTTCGTCCGGATAAAGATAGGCTTGGAAGGTGCGGCCGTTTTGGTTTTTCAACTTGGGATCAGCACCGCGTTCCAACAGCAACAGCACGGCCTGATAATCCATCACCCTGGTAGCAACGTGCAGCGGGGTGTTGCCCACAATATCCGCCTGATTGGGATTGGCACCGGCATCCAGCAGCATACGCATATGGGTGTGTTGTTCCGCATAAATGGCGTTGACCAGCGCGCTGTAGCCGTCGCGTGCTTTGAGATTGGGGCTGACACCGGCTTTGAGCAGGATGCGCAGGAATTCTTCATTCCGAACACCGGCGGCGGCATGCAGCACGGTTTCGCCGTCCAAGCCCAGTTCGGCGGGGTCGGCACCGGCGGCCAGCAGGCGCGACAATTCGCGCGGCTGGTTTTTCAATACCGCAGCTTCCATGGGCGTGGCCTCTTGCAGCAGAGCGGCCCGCTGCGGGGTGCTTTGTGCATAGGCGGGCGCGGCGGCCAAGAGGGCCACGCTGAGTAACAATGTTGTGTAACAACGGTTCATCATGCACTACCTCCTGTTGGTGGAAACCCTGTCAGGCTGCCTGAAACAATATCAGCCCGGCGCACTCACACAGATGCTGCCCACACCGCCCTGTTCGATTTCAAGCACATAGCGGCCGTGGTCTTCCTTACCATGCAATTCCAAAAAGGCATCGGCCTCGCGGGTTTCGCCGTCCACGCGCGGCTCCAAGCGGTGGGTGATGTCCTCACTGCCTTTGTAGAGGCGCACGCGGATGTCGCCGTTAATGACCAGGGCGCGGGTGCTGTCGTCTGCTTCGATGCTGAAGGGCACGCGTTCGTTTTTGGCCATGTGGCGCGGTTTGCAGTCATCAGGATTGCCTTGGCCGTCGGCGGCCCAAACCGGCACGGCCAGACCGAAAGCGGCAGCCAGAACACAGGCGGATTTCAGAGAAGACATGGGGTACTCCTTATCAGTTTGTTGCGGGGTCAGACAGGCTGCCTGAAAAACACGGCTGTGTTTCAGGCAGCCTCTTTAATCACGCTTTTTGCGCGCGGTAGGTTTCGCAGGCTTCTTTAAAGGCTTTGAACAAGGCCACCGAGGGGGCTTTTTCGTCAAACATCCATTCCGGATGCCATTGCACCGCATAGCCGAAATGGCGGGCATCATTGATGCGGAAGGCTTCGATAATGCCGTCCGGTGCCAGCGCTTCCACGGTTAAACCCTGCCCCAAATCTTTCACGCCCTGCTGGTGCAGGGAATTGATGGTGATGGTATCCGCACCGCCCATCCAGTTTTGCAGCAGGCTGCCGGGTTGCAGATAGGCTTCGTGGGCGTCGGCATAGAGGGTGGGAATATCGCCTTCCGGCGGTTCGCGGTGATCCATCTTGCCCGGCAGTTCCTGAATATGCTGGTGCAAAGTGCCGCCGAAGGCGACATTGATTTCCTGAAAGCCGCGGCACACGCCGAAGAGGGGCATGCCCATTTCCACCACGGTTTTAATCAAGGGCAGGGTGGTGGCATCGCGATGGGGATCATGCAGCGTGCCTTCGCGCGCGGGCGGCTCGCCGTAATGGTGCGGTTCCACATTGGAGAGCGAGCCGGTGAGAAACAGGCCGTCCAGTATCGGCAGCAGGCGCGCCAGCTTGGCTTGGTCGCCCAGGGCGGGCAGGATCAGTACATCGCCGACGGCGCTTTGTACGGCGCGGACGTATTTGTCGCCCACGGAATGAAAAGGCCACAGGCCGTGATTTTTGATGTCGGCAGGAATGCCGATCAGGGGACGCTTCGACATAGGTTTCCTTGGTCAGTGGTGTGTTGTATTCATCAACAATCAGAGCTGATGCAAATGGAAATGAGACCAGGGGGCAAGGCGCAGGCAGTACAGGCAGTACGACCAGCCGCAGCCAACGTGGTATCATTTTCATTTGGACGGCTATGAACGGCTCGAACTATCCCATGCGGCGTTATACTTGGCAAGTAGCGGCCATGTTGCACAGCGAAAAAAAAGGCTGCCTGAACGGTTTTCAGGCAGCCTTGGCAATATTTAAGATGCTTTGCGGCGTCTGGCGGCGGTTTTGGCCGCCGGTGCGTATTCGCTGCCGTCGGCCAGCAGCAATTTGGGTTGGCGGTTGTCGTCGATGACCGCCTGATTGACCACCACTTTGACTACACCTTCCAAGTCAGGCAGGGCATACATGGTGTCCAAAAGCGCGCGCTCGATGATGGAGCGCAGACCGCGGGCACCGGTTTTGCGCGCCATGGCCAGTTTGGCAATGCTGCGCAGCGCCGAGGGCAGGATTTCCAGCGCCACTCCTTCCATGGCAAACAGCGCTTGGTACTGCTTCACCAGTGCGTTTTTCGGCTCGGTGAGGATGTTGATCAGCGCGTCTTCGTCCAGTTCGGCCAGGGTGGCGATCACCGGCAAGCGGCCGATGAGTTCCGGAATCAGGCCGAATTTGATCAAATCTTCCGGTTCCACAATTTCAAACAGCTCGGTAATCTTGGCGTCTTCATCCTTGCTGTGCACCGCGGCACCAAAGCCGATGCCGCCTTTTTCGGTGCGCTGGCGGATGACTTTGTCCAAGCCTGCAAAAGCACCGCCGCAGATAAACAGGATATTGGTGGTATCCACATTAATGAATTCCTGATTGGGGTGTTTGCGTCCGCCTTGCGGGGGCACGGAAGCCACGGTGCCTTCAATCAGTTTCAGCAGTGCCTGTTGCACGCCCTCGCCGGAGACGTCGCGGGTAATCGAGGGGTTGTCGCTTTTGCGTGAAATCTTGTCGATTTCGTCAATATAGACGATGCCTTTTTGCGCTTTTTCCACATCAAAATCGCAGGCAGCCAAGAGTTTGGTGATGATTTGTTCCACGTCTTCACCCACATAACCGGCCTCGGTGAGCGTGGTGGCATCCGCCATCACAAAGGGCACGTCCAGTTTGCGTGCCAGGCTTTGTGCCAGCAGGGTTTTGCCCGAACCGGTGGGACCGATGAGCAGAATATTGGACTTGGCCAATTCCACCGCCTCGCCTTCCTTGCGGTGGCGCAGGCGTTTGTAATGGTTGTACACCGCCACCGCCAGCGATTTTTTGGCGGTTTCCTGGCCGATGACATGCTGGTTGAGGTTGTCCACGATTTGCGCCGGGGTCGGCAGGCTTTCGCCGCCTTTATCATCGGCAGCCTCGGCCTCGCCGCCGCTTTGCAGCATATGGCTGCAGGTATCGACGCATTCGTTGCAAATCAAGGCACTGTCGCCTTCAATCAGGTTTTTGACCTCGTTTTCGGGCTTGCCGCAAAACGAGCAGTGACGGTATTTACTCATATATCCTGCTGCTGGGTGTGGGGTTTGGCGGCTGCCTGAAACGGCAGCGCCCAAAAGAACGGGCGCCAGTATATAGACAGACGCACGGCTTTTCAAATCGGTATAGTCATTTAAAATTAAGAACGATACGGCGTTGCTGTCCCACAGGGACTTCCTACGGTCGCGTCAGGCTCAAGGAGAGCGATTTTTGTAAGCCGCTAAAGCGGCAACAAAATCAGCTCTGTACTATCTGTACTGTTTTTCCCGCGGGACTTCGCTGCGCTCGCGGCTTTTTTACTGCCTTGTCTCGTTCTGTGTTATTTGACTATAGTGTTACTCTAAAACTGTGGCCGAAATGGGCATAAGTTGTGTAAATTCAAGCATAAGCTTGACAAGAAAAACACTTTTTCAGTATATAATCGCGGCCTTGCCGGATTTTTGCAGTGTTGGCATTTGATTTGCTTAACAAATTTCCTGTGTGAAAAACGGATTCTGCGGCCACTTGTATACCTCGTGCTGCCGCTGTATTTCAAGAAGGTGCTGCCTGTGGGCGGCATCCTCTTTTGGTAACAAGGAGTATCTTCATATGCGTGAATTCTTCCGCACCCGTTTAAGCAGCGCCGCCTGGATGCTGGCCGCCGGTTTGGGCTTTTCCCTGCCTGCCGCCGCCAACGATTTGGATGTGCTGGGCCAGTTTATCGAGCAGAAAGCCGATATCGTGGCCGACAGCACCAATGACGCCCTGGCCGAATTTCTGGCCGAATTTCCCGATGCCACTTTGAAACAGCAGGCCGCCGTGGCCGGTCCGCTGCTGACCTCGCAGTCCGCGCTCATTATGAATGCCAACAGCGGCGAAGTGCTGTATGAGAAAAACATCCACCGCGTGCGCCCCATTGCCTCCATCTCCAAACTGGTATCCGCCATGGTGGTCTTGGACGCCGGGCAAAACCTCAATGAGCCGATTACCATTACCGAAGCGGAAATCGACCGCCTCAAAGGCACCGGCAGCCGTTTGAGCATCGGCACCACCATGACCCGCGGCCAAATGCTGCACCTGAGCCTGATGAGCAGTGAAAACCGCGCCACCGCGGCTTTGGGTCGTACCTACCCGGGCGGTATGGACGCCTTTGTAGCGGCCATGAACCAAAAAGTGCAAAGCTTGGGCATGCGCAATTCCGCCTTTGTCGAGCCCACCGGTTTGAGCCCGCGCAATGTCTCCACCGCACACGATTTGAGCATTTTGGTGCGCGCCGCCAACAAATATCCGCTTATCCGCCAGCTGAGCACCGCCAATTCCGGCACCGTGTATACCAGCAACGGCAAAGAGCAGAACTTCCGCAATTCCAATGCCTTGGTGCGCGAAGGTGCCTGGCCGGTGAGCCTGCAAAAAACCGGCTATATCCGCGAAGCCGGCCGCTCCATGGTGGTGCAGGCGCAGGTGCAAAACCAGCCCTTGGTGATTGTGCTGCTCAATTCGCCCACTTCCGCCACCCGCGTCAACGATGCGCGCAGCATCTTCGACTGGATGATTACCCGCAACAAAACTTTCTAAGCCGCAGCAGGCTTATCAACAACACCGGCCCGAGTGCCGGTGTTTTGTTTGTGCGGACATGAGATCGGCAGCGGTATTGATGCCGATAAGGCTGCCTGAAAAGACTTGAGGATACATTTTTTCGTTTTCAGCTTTTTTATTCCTGTGTATGATTGCCACCGTTACGGCCTGTGCATACCACAGGTCCGGTACACAATCCGCATTTCAGGAGAAATATCATGTTCAGTAAAAAAGCACTTTGGTCTTTGGTGGCTGCGGCCTCTTTGTCTTTGGCTGCCTGCGGCGGCGGTAACAGCGGCAGCAGCAGCGCGCCCGCGCCCGCATCTTCTGCCGGCGGCGGCGATGCGCCCGCCAAAGAATATGTGGTGGCCACCGATGCCACTTACGCCCCGTTTGAATTTGAAGACGGCGGCCAGGTAGTCGGCTTCTCACGCGAAGTACTGGAAGCCGTAGGTGAAAAAGAAGGCATCCGCTTCAAATTCGTCAACACCCCGTGGGAAGGCATTTTCGCTACTTTGGGTAAGGACGATGCCGACATCGTGTCTTCCAGCGTGACCATCACCGAAGAGCGCAAACAAAGCATGGATTTCACCGACCCTTATTTTGAAGCCACGCAGATGATTGCCGTGACCGAACAAAATGCCGATACCATCAAATCGTATGCCGATTTGAAAGAGCGCCGCGTATCGGTACAAAACGGCACCACCGGCGATTTGGCGATGCAAAAACTGCAAGGCAACGACAGCAAGGAAATCAAACGCTTCGAAACCATGCCCCTGGCGCTCAAAGAGCTGCTCAGCGGCGGTGTGGACGCATCCGTGGGTGACAACGGCGTGGTGGAAAACTTCGCCAACAACAACCCCGATGCCAAGCTGATTACCTTTGTGGACCCGGAATTTGAAAAAGAATTCTACGGCTTTGCAGTGAAGAAAGACCGCGGCGACGATTTGCTGCCCAAGCTCAACAGCGGTATTGCCGCCATCAAGGCCGACGGCACTTACGAGAAAATCTACAGCAAATGGTTTAGCGGTTCCAAACAGTAATCGTGTTTAATCCACAGCCCCCGACACCGGTGTCGGGGGCTGTGTTGCATTGCAATAATGTAGCGTATAATCTGCCGCAGTCTTGTGCATGCTGTCTGCCTTTCAGGCAGCCCTAAAATCATTTGAATTGCATTAAAACCATGAATAAAGAACAATTTGCCGACAACCACTTTATCCGTACCATCATCGACGAAGATTTGGCCAGCGGCAAGCATACCGCCATCCAAACCCGCTTCCCGCCCGAACCCAACGGCTATCTGCACATCGGTCACGCCAAGTCCATCTGCCTCAATTTCGGCCTGGCCTATGTGTATGACGGCTTGTGCAATCTGCGCTTTGACGACACCAATCCGGAAAAAGAAAACCAGGAATATGTGGATTCGATTAAAGAAGACGTGCATTGGCTGGGTTTCGACTGGGCGGGCGAGCCGCGTTATGCCTCGGATTATTTCGACCAGCTGTTCGATTATGCCGTGGGTCTGATTAAAGACGGCAAAGCCTATGTGGATGATTTGAGCGCCGAAGAAATGCGCGAATACCGCGGCACGCTCACCGAGCCGGGCAAAAACAGCCCCTACCGCGAGCGCAGCATCGAGGAAAACCTCGACCTCTTTATGCGCATGAAAGACGGCGAGTTCCCCGACGGCAGTAAGACCCTGCGCCTGAAAATCGACATGGCTTCCGGCAATGTCAATCTGCGCGACCCGGTGATTTACCGCATCCGCCGCGCCTACCACCACAATACCGGCAACACATGGTGTATCTACCCCATGTACGATTACACCCATGCCATTTCGGATGCCATCGAGCATGTGACCCATTCCCTGTGCACGCTGGAATTTGAAGCCCACCGTCCGCTCTACGATTGGGTGCTGGACAATATTCCCATCGACAACCACCCGCGCCAATACGAGTTTTCGCGCCTGGAACTGCTGTACTCCATCACCTCCAAACGCAAACTCAACCAGTTGGTGAGCGAAGGCCATGTGCAAGGCTGGGACGACCCGCGCATGCCCACCATTTCCGGTATGCGCCGCCGCGGCTACACCCCGGAAGGCTTGCGCCTGTTTGCCAAACGGGTGGGCATTTCCAAATCCGAAAACGTGGTCGATATGAGCGTGCTCGAAGGCGCCATCCGCGAAGAACTGGAAGATTCCGCCCCGCGCATGATGGCGGTGCTCAATCCGATTAAAGTGGAACTGGTGAACTACGATGAAGCGCTCACACAAAGCCGCAGCGCGCCTTATCACCCCAACCACCCCGAGTTTGGCGAGCGCGAAGTGCCCATCAGCAAGACCCTGTATATCGAGGCCGACGACTTCTCCCTCAACCCGCCGCCGGGCTGGCAACGCCTGACCGTGGGCGGCGAAGTGCGCCTGCGTTATAGCTATGTCATCAAATGCGAAGAAGCGGTCACCGACAGCAGCGGCCGCGTGGTGCTGCTCAAATGCAGCATAGACCACGACACCCTGGGCAAAAAACCGGAAGGCCGCAAAGTGAAAGGCGTGATCCACTGGCTCTCTGCCGAACACGCCGTGGCCGCCACCGTGCGCCTCTACGACCGCCTGTTTACCGTGCCGCGCCCCGATGCCGTACGCGGTGACGACGGCCAGTACCGCGATTTCACCGAGTTTCTCAATCCCGACTCCATGACCCAAATCGACGCTTGGGTCGAGCCCGTGGCAGCGACTTTGGCACCGGAAACGCGTTATCAGTTTGAGCGTTTGGGTTATTTTGTCACCGACCGCTACGAGCACAAGCCGGACGACCCCTTGTTTAACCGCACGGTTGCTTTAAAAGACACTTGGCAAAAAGCGGAATAACAGAGAATCAGGCTGCCTGAACGGGTTTCAGGCAGCCTTTTATACCAATCCATAAAAATAATCTAACTGTCTTGTCTCGCAAGGCTCAAAGAGAACGATTCAGTAAGCCGCTAAAGCGGCAACAAAATCTGTTCCGTACTACCTGTACTGTCTCTCCCGCGGGACTTTGCTACACTCGCGGCTTTTCGCCGCCTTGTTAGCTTATTTTTCTGAATTGGTATTATTTATAGGAAGCAGACAGCACCGCGATACACGCACTGGCGGCTGCCTGAAAGAGGCTGAGATGACGACCTGGCAACGTTTCCCCGGCAAAAACGACCCGCGCCTGAAGGTGTTTGCGCTGCTGGCCACCTTTGTGTTGTGCGGCATGGTGTTTTGGGGTTTTAACCGCTCGCCGCTGCAAGTGGGGGTGATGCTCGCGGTGTGCGCCACGCTGGATATGGCGCTTAATTACGCTTTGCGCGGGCGTACCTGGCTGTTCCCGCTAAGCGCGCTGATTACCGGCCTGGGGCTGTCCATTCTCACCAATTACGCCCACGGCTGGTGGTTTGCGCTGCTGCCGGGCTTTTTTGCCATTGCCAGCAAATATCTGTTTACGGTGAATGGCCGTCATGTCTATAACCCGGGCTTGTTTGGCGTGATGGCCGCGCTCACCTTGAGTGACGGCATGATTACCCCCGCGCCCGCTTATCAATGGGGCGGCTCGGGGGTGACGGCGTTTTTTGTGGTCACCGCCGCGCTGATGCTGTTTGCCCTGAATATCCGCCGCAGTGCGCTGATTGTGTCCTTTCTCGCGTTTTACGCGCTGGGGCTGGCCTTGCGTGCGTGGGTGCTGCAACACCATCTGCCGCCGGAAACCTTATTCTTGGGCGCGTTTTCCTCACCGGCGTTTTACCTGTTTACCTTCTTTATGCTCACCGACCCGCCCACCTCGCCGGATTCCAAAAAAGGGCAGGTGGGCATGGCGCTGTTTATCGTGGCGGTGGATTTGCTCTTGCACCGCTGGCAGCAGTTTTCCACCTTGTTCTACGCCTTTTTTGCCTACGCCACTTTGCGCTGGTTGTGGCTGTTGCTGCGCCAATGGCAAACGCCGTGGCGGCAGGTGTTGCGGCAGCAAAGCCGCGCCGTGCTGCTGGTTGCCGCCATCGGCGGGGCAGGTTGGGGCGCTTACCGTTTCACCCATGCCTATCATACGGAAACGCCGCCGTTTCAATTGGTGCGCATACCTGCCGAACACAGCGGTTTAACGGGCGGGCAAGGCGATGTTTGGGAACGCACCGATGCGCGCATGCAGCATGTGGCCAAATGGCTGTTGTCCATCGGCGATGCGGTGGCGGTGGCGGATGTGAACAATGACGGTCTGCCGGATGTGTTTCTCACCCAGCCTTTAAAAAGTGAGCACGAGCGCGCGCAGCTGTATCTCAACCAAGGTGATTTTCGTTTTGTGCGCTTCGATATACCGCTCTTGGACCATCACCGCAGGCTGCCTGAAATACACGGCTTGGTGGCCGCGGCAACGTTTTTCGATATGGACAACGACGGCGACCAGGATTTGCTGCTCGGCATCGGTTTTGGCAAAGGGCGCTTGTTGCGCAATGAGTTGGCGGAAACCGGCACGCTGGGATTTACCGATGTGAGCGAAGAGGCGGGTTTAAACCGCTACCAAATCAGCACCGCCACCAATGTGTTCGATTTCGACCAAGACGGGCGTTTGGATGTGCTGGTGGGCAATGTCATGCAAACGCATCTGCCCGGTTATGACGCGCCCCTGCCGTATTCGATTTTCAGGCTGCCTGAAGCCGAATACGAGGGCGACCGGCGCATGTTTAATGTGATGCACCGCAGTTGGCACAATGCTGACAATGCCGATGAAAACTGGTTTTTCCGCAATCTGGGCGGCGGGCGTTTTGCTTTTGAAGACATCGGTTTGCAAGGCAAACGCTGGACCATGGCCATGGCCACCGGCGATTTGAACGATGACGGCTGGCCGGATGTGTATATCGCCAACGATTTCGGCCCCGACGAACTGTATATCAACCAAGGCGGCCAGCGTTTGCAGGCCATACGCGGCAGGCTTTCAGGCAGCATCGGCCGCGATACCTATAAAGGCATGAACGCCACCTTCGGCGATTTGGACAATAACGGCCGCCCCGATATTCATGTCAGCAATGTGCACCACAAATTGCAGGCCGAAGGCAGTTTGTTGTGGATGAATCACAGCGCCAAAGGCGAAGCCGCGCCGACCATGCTTAAAGACGAAGCCAGCAAACGCAATGCCCTGAACGAGCGGCGTTTCGGCTGGGGCGCGGCCTTTGGCGATATGGACCGCGACGGGCGCTTGGATATGTTGCAGATGAACGGCATGGCCGATGATGCTTATGATAAGGCCCAAGCCGTCTGCCCCGATTATTGGTATTGGAATGCGCAGATTGCGCTCACCAACCCGGATGTGCACGGCTATGCCGACCGCTGGGCGGATGTGCGCGGGCGCTGTATTTTCGGCAAGGAATTGCGGCGCGTGTATTGGAACCGCGGCGGCTATTTTATGGATATTGCCGAACAAGTGGGCTGGACGGACACAGGCACGGCACGCGGCGTGGCGCTGGCCGATTGGGACAATGACGGCGATTTGGATGTGATGACCACCCATATGACCGCCGCGCCGGGCTTGTTCCGCAACGACAGTGCGGATGCCAATTGGATTGGCCTGCAATTGGTGGGCAACGGCACAAGCTGTAACCGCGATGCCTTGGCCAGCAAAGTGGCGCTGCATGTGGACGGCCAAAGCCAATACCGCGAAGTCTATGCCAATAACGGCCTGGCGGCGCAAAGCGACAAGCGCTTGCTGTTCGGTTTGGGCACACATCCGGCGGGTGAGGTGACTTTACATATCCGCTGGTGCGGGCGTGATGATATGGCCGAAACGCTTACCCTGAATACGCGCCAATATCACCGCGTGGTACAAAAATAGCGTATGCTGTCGCGGTTTGAATTGAATGGTTTTCAGGCAGCCTGAAACCACATTAAACAAAGGAGCAATACATGTCGAGCTGGTCCGAAGGTTATGTGAATAATGTCACCTACACCCACGGTTATTACCCCAATCTCAATCCGCGGCAGATGATTATTCCGTTTCTGATGGCGCGTCTGCCGGTGCCCAAGGTGGTCAATGCCTGCGAGCTGGGTTTCGGCCAGGGTGTGTCCCTCAATGTGCATGCCGCCGCCGGGCGCGCCCGCTGGTATGCCACCGATTTCAATCCCGCCCACGCGCTGTTTGCGCAAAATCTGGCCGACAAGGCCGACCCGGAAAAACTTTTGATTGCCGACCAGGGCTTTAACGAATTCTGCCGCCGCGACGATTTGCCCGAATTCGACTTTATCGGCCTGCACGGCATCTGGTCGTGGATTTCCGAAGACAACCGCCGCATTATTGTGGATTTTGTGCGCCGCAAGCTCAAACTCGGCGGCGTGCTCTATGTGAGCTACAACACCTTGCCCGGCTGGTCGGCCCATGCGCCCATGCGCCATCTGCTCTTGCAGTACAACAAATACTCTTCCACCGTGCACAGCCAGGAAGAAAACACCGCCAATGCCATTGCACAGACGGAAACCGTGCTCAGCCACAGCCATGTGCTGCTGCAAAATGCGCCCGATATTCTCAACCGCACGCAGAAACTGGCGCAGCAAGACCGCAATTATCTGGCGCACGAATATCTGAACCAGGACTGGCAGCCCATGTATTTTGCCGACATCGAAAAAAGCCTTTCCGAAGCCAAGCTCAGTTTTGCCTGCTCGGCCAGATATCTGGAGGATTTTGCCGAATGCCTGTATGACGACGAACAGCGCCGCCTGATGGAAGAGACGCAAAATCCGTCGCTGCGGCAGACGATTAAGGATTTCCTGCTCAATACCCAGTTCCGCAGCGATTTTTGGATTAAGGGCCGTTATCTGCTCAACGAAGAAGAGCTGCGCCGCGAATGGGCCAAGCTCACCGTATTGCTGCTCAAACCGCGTGCCGACATCAGCTATCAGATTACCCGCCACCGCACCATCCAGCTGTCGGCGGAACTGTTGGATCCGCTGCTGGATATTTTGCAGGATTACGAACGCCACAATGTGGGCGATTTGATGGTGCAGCTGGCGGGTAAGGTTAATTTTGCCCAACTCACCAATCTGATTGCCCTGTTGGCGAGCTTGGAAGAGCTGGCATTGGTGCAGGATGAAGACACCATTGCGGCGGTTACGGAAAGCACACAGAAACTCAATCTGGAACTGCTGGAGCGCAGCAGCACCCACCACAACCCCATCGTGCATCTGGCCAGCCCCGTCACCGGCGGTGCCTACACCTTCTGGCGCATGGAGCAACTGTTTCTGCTCGCTCACGCCCGCGGCATTCCGCAGGCTCAATGGACGCAGTATGTGTGGGGCATTTTGCAGAATCTGAATCAGGTGATGATACGCAACGGCGAGGCTTTGCAGGATGAGGCCGACAATCTGGCCGAGCTCTCGCAGCTTAAAGATCAGTTTGTCGCGTTCAAATACGCACAGGCTTTGCGTTTGGGGATAGTGCCTGCTTAAACCGGTTTGTGGTGTTGCAACAGTCAAAAGGCTGCCTGAAAAATTTCAGGCAGCCTTTTTTGAATAGGTTTTTTATTTCAAAGTCTGCAGCAGGGCCGCAAATTCCCCGCCCACTTCCGGATGCTTCAAGCCGTAAGCCACGGTGGCGTGCAGATAGCCCAGCTTGCTGCCGCAGTCGTAGCGGGTGCCGCTAAAGGCGTGCGCCCATACCGGTTCGTGTTGCAACAGACGCGCAATGGCGTCGGTGAGCTGGATTTCGCCGCCGGCGCCGCGCGGCAGGTCGGTGAGCAATTCGAAAATACGCGGCGTGAGGATGTAGCGGCCCACCACCGCCAGATTGGAAGGCGCTTCGTCCGGATGCGGTTTTTCCACAATATTGCGGATGCGCTCGCGGCCGTGGGTGGTGTCGGTTTCGACGATGCCGTAAGAGCCGGTGTGCTGCGGGTCTATGGTTTCCACGCCCAAAACGCTGTTGCCGGTGGCGCGGTAGGTCTGCATCATCTGCGCCAGTGCGCCGGGTTCGGCATCAATCAAATCATCGGCCAGAATCACCGCAAACGGATTGTCGCCCACTGCCGCCTGCGCGCACAGCACCGCATGGCCCAGGCCCAGCGCCTCGGCCTGGCGGATATACATGCAGGTGACATCGGCGGGCAGAATATCCTGCACAAAGGTGAGCAGCTTGTCTTTATTGCGTTGCGCCAGCTCGGTTTCCAATTCGTAGGCTTTGTCGAAATGGTCTTCGATGCTGCGTTTGTTGCGGCCGGTCACAAACACCATTTCGGTAAAACCGGCGGCCACGGCTTCTTCCACCGCATATTGAATCAGGGGCTTGTCGACGATGGGCAGCATTTCCTTGGGACTGGCCTTGGTGGCGGGCAGAAAACGGGTGCCCATGCCGGCCACGGGGAAAACGGCTTTTTTGATGGGGGAAGGTGTGCTCATGGTGTGCATCCGGCGCTGTTGCAGAAGGCACGTATTATAGCAGGCCGTGTGCCTGTGCCGGTTTTGCAACAGGGGAAGCCGTAAAGGCTGTCTGAAAATCGTTCAGGCAGCCTTTCGATATCAAACAGAGTCAGGTACGGCGGTTTGAACCGGCCACCATTTCCAGCAGAAACAGGCGCGCATCCAGATTGCCGTTGTAGAGCGGGATTTTGCGTTTGGGGCTTAGGCGCATCAGCTTGGGCATGTCGCGGTCAGCGGTAAACAAGCCCGCGGTCCAGCCGGCAAAATGCTGTTTCAGCCAGCTGCCCAGCTGCGGATACAGGGCGTGCAGGGCTTGGATTTCCGCCAGGCGCACGCCGTAGGGCGGGTTGCTGATGATCAGGCCCTTGTCACCGTTGGGGCGGCTGTCGAGTACGTCTTGATGCTGCCAGCGGATGCAGTCGCCGACATCGGCGGCCAAGGCATTGGCGGCGGCGGAGCGCAAGAGGGCGCGGTCGTTGTCGCTGCCGTCTATGGGTGCCGGTGCCGGGCACACCGCGGCTTCGGCCTCTTGCTGCAAACGTTGCCACAGCGCGGCATCAAAGTTTTTTAGACGCTCGAAACCAAAGCGGCGCTTAAGGCCGGGGGCGCGGCGGGTGGCAATCAGCGCGGCCTCGATGGCAATGGTGCCGCTGCCGCAAAACGGGTCCATAAACGGGCGGCTGCCGTCGTAATCCGCCAACAGCAGCAGACCGGCGGCCAGGTTTTCGCGCAAGGGCGCCACGCCGGTTTCGCTGCGGTAGCCGCGTTTGAACAATGCTTCACCACTGGTATCGATAAACAAGGTGGCGTTTTTGTCCTGCACAAACACCTGAATTTGCACATCGGGCGCGCTTTTGCTGACATTGGGGCGGCTGCCTGAAACTTTGCGGAACACATCGCACACGGCGTCTTTGGTTTTCAACGCCGCGAATTCCAGACTTTTGAGGGCGGCTTTTTTGCCGTCGATGCGGATTTTGAAGCTTTGCGCCACATCAAACCATTGCGGCCAGTCTATGCCTGCGGCGAGGGTATAAAGCTCGTGTTCGTTGCGGATGGCGGCTTGCGCCAGTTGCAGCAGCACCCGTCCGGCGGTGCGGCTGTGCAAATTGATGCGGTACACGGTTTCCAGAGTGCCGCGGCAGGAGACACCGCCTTCGGCGGGCACCACGGCACCGGCGCCGCAGGCGGCCAATTCGGCGGCCAACACATTTTCCAAACCGCGCGGGCAGGAGACAAACAGGGGATAAGCAGACATGGAGTTCTTTGGGTACAATAATCGGTTTTTGGGCAGGCAGACGCTGCCGCGCCAAGCTGTCAATTATAACCCGAACACCATGCACCCCACACACCTTAGTTTCGCCCCCAAACTCATAGAATGGCAACGACAGCACGGCCGCCACCATCTGCCGTGGCAGGTGGCCGACCCCTACCGCGTATGGCTGTCGGAAATCATGTTGCAGCAAACCCAGGTGGCCACGGTGCTGGATTATTACCCGCGTTTTATTGCCGCCTTTCCCACCGTGGCGGATTTGGCCGCCGCCGGGGAAGACGCGGTCTTGGGTTTGTGGCAGGGTTTGGGCTATTACAGTCGCGCACGCAATCTGCACAAGGCGGCGCGTCAGGTGATGACGGAATTCGGCGGCCGCTTCCCCCAGACGCGCACCGAATTGGAACGCCTGTGCGGAGTGGGGCGCAGCACCGCCGCCGCCATTGCCGCCTTTGCCTTCCAACAACGCGAAAGCATACTCGACGGCAATGTCAAACGGGTGTTGTGCCGCGTGTGGGCGCAAGAGGGCGACCCGCAATCGGCCGCCTTTACCGAACAATTATGGACGCTGGCCGAAAGCCTGCTGCCTGAAAACTCCGCCGATATGCCCGCCTATACCCAGGGATTGATGGATTTGGGCGCCACGGTATGCAAACGCAGCAAGCCCGCATGCGGCTGCTGCCCCTTGGCCGCTGATTGTCGCGCGTTGGCAGAAGACCGTGTGGCCGAACTGCCGCGTCCGAAAGCCCCGCCCAAGGTCACGGTGCTGCCTTTGTTCTGGCTGTGCCTTAGCCGTACCGATGGTGCGCTGTGGCTGGAAAAACGCCCGGCCAAGGGCATTTGGGGCGGGCTGTGGTGCGTGCCTTGTTTTGAAAGCCTGCATGAAATGCAGCAATTGGCCGCAGCCTGCGGTGTCGATGAGCGTGATTTACAGGAAGCAGAAACCATCCGCCACCGTCTGACCCACCGCCAGCTGGAAATCACCCCGTTTGCCGCCAGAACCGACACCACACCTGAGCGCCCCGGCGTTTGGGTTTTGCCGCAGGATTTGGCCGATTACGGCCTGCCCAAACCGCTGGCACGGTATGTGTCGGCGCGGGTTAGGGCTGCCTGAAAACAAATGAAATAGTGAGGAAATCACCATGATAATGCGTTCCGAATTGCTGCATTGGTGTCACCGCCAACTGGCAGTAGACATGTTTAAAGACTATGCCCCCAACGGTTTGCAGGTAGAAGGCAGGGAGCAGATAGGCAAAATCGTTTGTGCGGTCACCGCCAGCCGCGCCGCCATCGATTTTGCCGTGGCTGAGGGTGCGGATATGCTGCTGGTACACCACGGTCTGTTTTGGAAAAGCGAGCCTGCCGGGATAGTCGGCTGGAAAAAACAGCGTATTGCCACTTTGCTGCGGCACGAGATTAATCTGGTCGGCTACCACCTGCCTTTGGATGCGCATAAAGAATGGGGCAATAACGCCCGGCTGGCGGCCCGCTTGGGCTGGCAGGCAGAAGCTTATACCGGTGAGCAGGACCTGCTGGTGCTGGGACGCACAGAGCAGTCGCAGACTTTGCTGGAAATGCAGCAAAACCTGCATGCCGCTCTGGGGCGGGCGCCGCTGATTTTGGCGGATGATTTGCAGCACAGCGTATCCCGTCTGGCCTGGTGTACCGGCGGTGCACAAAGCTTTTTTCAGGCAGCCGTGGATGCGGGTGTGGATGCGTTTGTGACCGGTGAGGTGTCGGAAGCGCAATACCATTTGGCGCGGGAGACCGGGGTGGCCTTTATCGCCGCCGGTCATCATGCCACTGAGCGCTACGGTGTACAGGCGCTGGCAGCAGCCATCGAAGCCGAGTTCGGGATTCCGTTTGTCTTTTTTGACGAAGACAATCCGGTTTGATTGTGGAAAATAAGATGCAGAAAACCGCTTTCAGGCAGCCTGAAAGGGTTTTTCATGTGCCGGTGCTTATAAACGCGAAACCGTCAGCACGCCCTTAACTTCGGCAATATTGGCCAATACGCGCGGCAGGTCTTCGATTTGGCGCACTTCCAGGGTAAAACGCATGCTCGCTTCCAAGTCGCGCGACTGGGTTTGCACCGCGGTGACATTGAGCTTGTTGCGTGCCAGCGCGTCGGAAATATCGCGCAACAGGCCGCTGCGGTCTTGGGCGCGGATTTCGATGTCGATGGCGAATACCTGGCCGTCCTGCTGCTGCGCCCAGGCGGCGGGAAGGATTTTTTCCGGGTGGATTTCGGCCAGATGAATAAAGGCTTCGCAGTTTTGACGGTGCACGGAAATGCCGCGCTCGCGGGTGACGAAACCGGCAATGGCATCGCCCGGTGCCGGTTTGCAGCATTTGGCCAGCGTGGTCAGCAGACCGTCTTCGCCGTCAATCAGAATGCCGTTGCGCGCACTTTTGATTTTGCTCTGCTTGACCAGATTGTCGGCGCTCACCGGCGGCGGGGGCGGCTCGTTGAGCGCACCTGCGGCTTTCTGGATGGCGCGCAGGCTCAAATCGCCCTGCCCCACAGCGGTGTACACGTCTTCGATTTTGGCAAAGCCCAAGCTTTCGGCCAGCTTGCCCAGATTGGGCTTGGGCTGGATTTTCGCCAGCTGTTTGTCAAACAGGCTGCGGCCGGATTCGCGCACCGATTCGGCGTTTTGCTGGCGGATATGGGCGCGGATTTTGGCGATGGCCTTGCTGCTTTTTACCCAGCCGTCCTGCAACCAGCTCACCGAAGGATGGCCTTCTTTGGCGGCGATGATTTCCACGCGCTGGCCGTTTTCCAAAGGGGTGGACAGGGGCACGATGTGGCCGTCTACCTTGGCGCCGCGGCAGCGGTTGCCCAAATCGCTGTGCAGCGCATAGGCAAAGTCGATGGGCGTGGCGCCGCTGGGCAGGGAAAACACCTTGCCGTGCGGGGTGAGCACATAGATGGTGTCTTTAAAGAGTTCGGTATGGAAGGCTTCGGCCAGGTTTTCCTTGTCCGATTCGGCCATGTTTTCGCGCCAGTCCAGAAGCTGGCGCAACCAGGCGATTTTCTGCTCGTAGGCGCTATTGCCCTTGCCGCCTTCTTTGTAGCGCCAGTGCGCGGCCACGCCGAATTCGGCAAAACGGTGCATTTCAAAGGTGCGGATTTGGATTTCCACGCCCTTGTCCTGCGGCCCCACCACCACGGTGTGCAGGCTGCGGTAATCATTGGCCTTGGGGTGGGCGATATAGTCGTCGAACTCGCCCGGAATCGGCTGCCACAGGCTGTGCACCAGGCCCAGCACCGCATAACAGTCGGCCACGGTATCCACCAGGATGCGCACTGCGCGGATGTCGTACAGGCCGTCGAAACCGAGCTTTTTCTTCACCATTTTGCGGTGAATGGAATAAATATGCTTGGGGCGTCCGGCCACATCGGCCTGTACCCCGGCTTGGGCCAGTTCGTGTTTGACGGTGGCGACAAAATTGTCGATATAGGCCAGACGCTCTTCGCGTTTTTCTTCCAACAGTTCGGCAATGCGCTGGTATTCCGCCGGCTGCTGGTGGCGGAAACCCAGGTCTTCCAGCTGCCATTTGAGCTGCCACACGCCGAGGCGGTTGGCCAGGGGCGCAAAAATATCCAGCGTTTCTTTGGCCAGCTGGCGTTTTTCGGCGCTGTCGGCTTGGTCGGTCAGGTAAATGAGCGTGGCGGTGCGCAGTGCCAGTTTGATGAGTACCACACGGATGTCGGACACCATGGCCAACAGCATCTGGCGCATGGCTTCGGCCTGCTGGCGGCGCTCCTGCGGGGTGTCCAACTGGCTGACATCGCTGAACTGGGTCAGTTTCTGCACCTCGTCCAAGCCCGCCACCAAATCCGCCACCGAAGCGCCGCATTGCTCGGTGACATCGGCGCGCCAATCGGGCGCGTAGCGCGGAATATCGGCCAAGAGCGTGGCGGCCACGGCATCGGGCAGCAAATCCATTTCCGCCACCATGCGTGCGGCGGCAATGCGGTTTTCATGCTTGGACTGCCCCACGCGGGTGACGGCACCGGCCGGATAATGCGTCCACGCCCATGCCCACGCCGCACACAGCTGCGCACGCTCCGCTTCAGTGAGCGTAGCAAGGTAATCGGACAGCCATTGCGGCAGGTCGGGCAGCGGGGAAGTCATAAAACACCAAAGCCGGAAAAGAGACGATAAGGGCGCCCATTGTACCGAAAAGGCTGCCTGAAAACACTGTCGGCCGCTGCAAAAGGGTGCTGCGTGCTCTGATTTCCACGGACAGCGGCGATATGGCTGCAATTTGGTGTTATGATGCGCCCGTTTGACTTAAAACTGCGACGGAACACACCATGCTGACCACCCACCCCGAAGTCATGGGCGTAGATGCCCTGGCTGCCAAAATCCGCAAAATCCCCCACTGGCCGCAAGAGGGCATTCTGTTTCACGACATCACCCCGGTACTGCAAGACCCGCGCTATTTCCGCCTGCTGGTGGATTTGCTGGTTTACCGCTATATGGACGCGCGCATCGACGTGGTGGCGGGCTTGGATGCGCGCGGTTTTATCATCGGCGCGGCCTTGGCCTACCAGCTCAATGTCGGCTTTGTGCCCATACGCAAACAGGGCAAACTGCCGTTTACCACCGTGGCGGAGAGCTATGCGCTGGAATACGGCAAGGCCACCATTGAGATGCACACCGACGCGGTCAAACCCGGCTCGCGCGTGCTCTTGGTGGATGATTTGGTCGCCACCGGCGGCACCATGATGGCGGGCATCAAGCTCATTCAGCGCTTGGGCGCAGAAGTGGTGGAAGCCGCCGCCATTTTGGAATTCACCGATCTGAACGGCGGCCATATTATCCGCAATGAAGGCGTGTCGCTGTTTACCCTGTATCAGAACGAAGGCAGTATTCATTCTGCTTAAAGTCTGTGCCCATAAAAAGGCTGCCTGAAAAACCTTTCAGGCAGCCTTTTTTATGATCCTTCCTCACCGCGCTGCATCATAGGCCGCGCGTACCGCCGCGCCGATGGCAGCGATGCCGTTTTGTAGGGTAGTGTCGTCCTGGGCAATGCTGATGCGGATGCATTCGCTCGCGTGGGGGTAGTCGGCGGTGTCGAGGCCGATAAAGAAGTGTTCGCCGGGAATCACCAGCGTGCCGGCGGCCTTGAGGCGTTCGTACAGGGTTTGCGAGGAGACGGGCAGTCCTTCAAACCACACCCACAGGAAGATGGCGCCTTCGGGCTTGTGGATGTGCATGGGGTAGCCTGCCAGTTCCTGCTTCAAGAGCTGTACCGCCCGTTTGGCCTGTTGGCGGTAAAAGGGCTGCACCACTTCGTCGGCCAGTATTTTGAGGCGGCCGTCGGCCAGCAGCGGTGTGGCCACGGCGGCGCCGAAGCGGGTGGGGGCGAGATTGACAATGGCGTTGAGCGCGCCGATGGCATTCACCACTTCCGGCGCGGCCACCACGATGCCGGTGCGCACGCCGGGCAGGCCGATTTTGGAGAGGCTGAAGCACAAAATAATATTGTCGTGCCAGGTGAGCGTGGCCGGGCTGTAAATGATGTTGGGGAAGGGCATGCCGTAGGCGTTGTCGATAATCAGCGGAATGCCGTGTGCCTGCGCCAGTGCGTCCAGCTGCGCCATTTCGGCATCGGTGAGCACATTGCCGGTGGGGTTGGTGGGGCGTGAACAGCAGATGGCACCGATGCGTCCGGCCTTGAGTTCCGGCAGCTGCGCCAGGGCATCGAAATCGACGCGGTATTTGAAAAAGCCGGCTTCGCCTTCGTGCTCCACCGCTTCGATGGCGGGGCGCACGGCGGTGAAATGGCAGCCTTCCACATGGGCGTCGGCATAGCCGATGTATTCGGGTGCCAGGGGCAGTAATATGTTTTTGTCCACCGCATCTTCGCCGCTGCCGAAACGGCCGCCGAAGAGATTAAAGAGATAGAAAAAGGCGTTTTGCGAGCCGTTGGTGAGGGCGATGTTTTCCGGGCCGATGTCCCAGCCGTATTCGTGCCGGAAAAACGCCGCCAAGGTGTCGATAAAACGGGCATCGCCCTGCGGGGTGGAGTAATTGCCGATGCTCTCCACCGCGGCTTCGTTATGGACCAAGTCCTGTAATACTTCGCGGTAAACGCGGTTCACCGCCTCCAGCCGTGCCGGATTGCCGCCGCCGAGCATATTGACCGGACGGTCGCTGTGGAGGGCTTTGCCCAAATCATCCATCAGTTGCAGGATGCCGCTGTTGCGGGTGAATTTGTGGCCGAAGGCGGAGAATTGCATGGTGTGGGAAATCCTAAAGCGGGAAGTTTGTTATTATAACAAGGGCTTTGTTGCACTGCATCAATAAGGCTGTTTTTTAAAAGGTGAAAAAGGCTGCCTGAAAGGTTTTCAGGCAGCCTTTTGATTGCAGTAGCCGCAGCTTGGGCCGTCAGACCCAACACTTGCCAAAATCGGCAACAATGTTGGGTTTGCAACCCAAGCTACTTGCTTTTGCTTGCCAACAGGCTTAACCGTAAGTCAGATTGGTCGCCTTGCCGCGGAAAGCCCAGTAGGCAAAGATGCTGTAGGCAATGATACAGGGCACGGTAATGCATACGCCGATGAGGGTGACCACCAAAGTGGGGGTGGTGGCGGCCGCCTGCCAGACGGTCATTTCGTCGATGACCACATAGGGAAACAGGCTGATGCCCAAGCCCAAGGCACACAGCACCAGCGTGGCGATGACCAGTGCAAACGGCTGCCACATGCGTGTTGGTTGCAAGACTTCGTCGCGATAGAGCAGCTGTTTGGCGCGCACGAGGCACAGCACGCTTAACACCGGAATGGGCAGCAGCCACAGCAGATTGGGCAGGGTAAACCAGCGAGCAAACACCGTGGGGCTGACCCAGGGGGTGGCCAGTGAAATCAGCAGCAGGCACAAGACCACCGGCCACCACGCCTGATGCGCCCACAAGCGGGCTTTCTGTTGCAACGCACCTTCGGTTTTGGCAATCAGCCAGCAGGCGGCCAGGAGGGCGTAGACCGCCGGTACGGTGGCCATAATGCCCAGCGCAAACAGATAGTCGCCCATATCGGTGCCAAAGGCGGTGATATAGCGCCCCAGCATCCAGCCCTGCGCCAGCGCCATACCGGCGGAACCGAGCATAAAGGTGATGTTCCACAGCTGTTTGTGGTTGTCGTCGGCCTTGACGCGGAAGTCGAAGGCGGCGCCGCGCGCAATCAGCGCAAACAGCATAAAGGTCACCGGCAGATAAAGCTGCCCCAAAATCAGGTTGTGGGCGTGCGGGAATACGATAAACAACACTCCTACACCCAGCACCAGCCAGGTTTCGTTGGCGTCCCAAAACGGGCCGATGGAGCCCACCATCACGTTTTGTTCGTCACCGTCGGCACGCGGCAGCAGCATGCCCACGCCGAGGTCGAAGCCGTCGAGTACCACATACAGGGTCATGGAAAAACCCAAGAGACCCAGGAAAACAAGCGGCAGCCAGTAATTCCAATCCATATCAATGCTCCGGTTCGGCTACCTGAACGGCAGCGGGCTGGTCGTGTTCGGGATGCTCGGCCATATGCTTGAGCACCATCAGATAAGAAAACAGCATGGCGGCATACACCAGCAGATACAGCACCAGTGTGAGGCCGACATCGCCGGCGGGCACGGTGGCGGTGACCGCATCGGCAGTGCGCAGCACACCCTGCACCAAAAAGGGCTGGCGGCCGACTTCAGTGACATACCATCCGGCCAAGGTGGCCACCCAGCCGGAGAAAGTCATGCCCGCCAAGCCGTAGAGCAGCCAGCGCGGCAGGGCTTGCGGCTGCCAGCGGTTGCGGCGCAAACGCCACCAGCCGTACCAGCTGGCCAACAGCATCAGCGTGCCCACACCCACCATGATGCGGAAGGCAAAGAACACCGGCGCCACCGGCGGCGTGTCGGCAAATTCGCTCAAGCCTTTGATTTCGCCTTCCCATTCATGGGTGAGGATAAGCGAACCCAGGTAGGGCACTTTGACGGCGTAATCGGTTTGCTGCGCGGCTTCGTTGGGCCAGCCGATGAGCGTGAGCGGCACCGCTTTTTCGGTATGCCACACCCCTTCGATGGCGGCCAGTTTGGCCGGCTGGTGTTCCAAGGTATTGAGGCCGTGCATATCGCCGGCGAAAATTTGCAGCACAATGGCGATGGCACCGGTGGTGAGGCCGGTTTTCATCACCCGTGCGGTGGCACTGTTGGCCGTGCCTTTGAGCACCTGCCAAGCCGACAGACCGGCGAGCAGGAAAGACACCGTCAGCACCGAAGCCAAGATTTTGTGGGCAAAGCGGTAGGGGAAGGAGGGGTTGAAAATCACCTGCAACCAACTGGCCACATGCACCACGCCGTCGGCATCGACCCAATGGCCTTGCGGCGTCTGCATCCACGAATTGAGCGCCAGAATCCAGAAGGCGGAAATACTGGTGCCCACCGCCACAACAACGGAGGCGGTCATATGCACGCGCTGGCTCACCCGTTCGCGTCCGAACAGCATAATGCCCAAGAAACCCGCTTCCAAAAAGAAGGCGGTGAGCACTTCATAGCCCAAGAGCGGCCCGGCAACATTGCCCGCCTTGGCCATAAAGCCCGGCCAGTTGGTGCCGAACTGGAAACTCATGGTCACGCCGGACACCACGCCCATGGCAAAGGTGACCGCAAATACCTTGGTCCAGAAACGGTAGGCGGCCAGCCACGCCGCATCGCCGGTTTTGCCGACCTTGTGACGGAAATACACCACAAACCACGCCAGTGCGATGGTGATGGTGGGAAACAGAATGTGGAAAGAAATATTGAGTGCGAATTGCAGGCGGCTGAGCATTAACACGTCCATGGCGGCACTCCTGGGGGTAGGGCGGTGATGAACATAGTGGTCCTTGTGTGAGGTGTGGAAATTCAAACAGTAGGTCGGATACTTGTATCCGACATTGAGGCTGGTAAAGGCTGCCTGAAAACGATAGACATGTCGGATTCAAGAATCCGACCTACGCAGCATCGTCATTCTGCGCGCAGCGTAGCGAAGTCGCAGAATCCCATCGCCGCAGCCGTATACTTTCAGGCAGCCTGCCATCAGCATTTTTACTACTGGCGTCAGCCGTCAAAATCGGTTACACTATTTGAACTAATACAAAATAAGAATTGTATGGAAACATTAAATCACGAGCCGCATTCGGCTGTCAACATCGCCCGCCATATCAGCGCCCGCATCCACGACGGCACCTGGCCGCCCGGTTTCCGTCTGCCCACGGTGCGGGCCTTGGCGGCAGAGCTGGGGGTTAATCCCAATACCGTGTCCGCCGCCTACAAGCAATTGCGCGACGCCGGGGTCATCCAAACCGACGGCCGTCGCGGCAGCTTTGTGCCGCACAGCCGCGAGCTGGTGGTGGAAACCGCCATCGCCCACGGCCTGCGCGACCTGGCTTCCGGCCATGTCGATGCGCGCCTGCTGCCGCAGATACCGGCGGATATTTTCGCCGATTACCGTTTGTCGTCCGCCGCCGGTGCCGACGGCCTGCACCTGCCTTTCCGCCAGTTTGTACAAGACTGGCTGCAACGGCAGGTGGCGGTGCGCGCCGAGCCGGTGTTTTTTTCCAGCAGCCTCGACATTATGGAGCGCGCCTTAAGCCAGCGCTGCATCCCCGGCGACAAAGTGGCGCTGGAAAGCCCGTGCTGGCCGCCCTTGGTGGCCTTGCTGGCGCATCTGCGCCTGGAAGCCGTGCCGCTGGAATTGGACGCTGAGGGCGCCGTTGTGCCCGATGCCGCAGCCTTGCAGGGTGTGACCGCAGTGATACTGACCGCGCGCGCCCACAGCCCCACCGGCATCGGCTACAGCCGCACACGTTGGCAGGCGTGGCAACAGGCGCTCGCCGGGCTGCCCGCCCTGCTGATTGTGGATGATCATTGGGGCGCACTCAGCCGCCAGCCTTTTCACGGCATGGACGGTTTTGCCAACGAATGGCTGTACACCACCTCCACCAGCAAATTTCTCGGCACCGATGCACGCATCGCCATCGCCGCCGGACAGGGCCCGACCCTGCAGGCCATGCAGCGCCGCTTTGCCCTCGGCCCGCGCTGGATCAGCCCGCTGCTGCAACACATCGTCTGGCGTTTGTGGCGGCAGCTGGGCGAAACCGGCTTGGCCGCCATTGCCGCCAGCTATCAAAACCGCCGCGACCTGCTGATAAGCTGCCTGAACAGCCACGGTATCCGCGCACCGGGGCAGGAGGGCGAAGGCCAGCATATTTGGCTGCCGGTGGCCAACGAAGCCCACGCCCTGCAATTTCTGGCCGCCCGCGGCTGGGCGGTGCAAGGCGGCAGCGCCTTGAATCTCACCAAGCAAAGCGCCGTGCGCATCACCATCGGTGTGCTGGACGAGGCCGATTGCGCGGTGCTGGCCGCCGATATTGCCGCCAGCCAGGCCGCGGGCGGACGCACGGTGTATTGAGTGCCGGGGCGGCTGCCTGAAACAAAAAAACGGTCTGCACAACAGACCGTTTTTTATTTCCACCAGCGCTTATTCCACCGTCACCGATTTGGCCAGATTGCGCGGTTTGTCCACATCGGTGCCGCGTGCCAGGGCGGTGTGGTAGGACAAAAGCTGCACCGGAATGGTGTGCACAATCGGCGACAAAATGCCGACATGGCGCGGGGTGCGGATGAGGTGCACGCCGTCGTCGCCGGCAAATTCGCTGTCCAGGTCGGTAAACACAAACAATTCGCCGCCGCGGGCGCCGACTTCCTGCATATTGGCTTTCACCTTGTCGAGCAGGGCATCGTTGGGGGCGATCACCACCACCGGCATGTCTTCGTCCACCAGCGCCAAGGGGCCGTGTTTCAGCTCGCCTGCGGGATAGGCTTCGGCGTGGATATAGGTGATTTCCTTCAGTTTGAGCGCGCCTTCGAGGGCGATGGGGTAGTGGATGCCGCGGCCCAAAAACAGGGCGCTGCTTTTTTTGGCGAACTGTTGCGCCCAGGCGGCGATTTGCGGTTCCAGATTCAGGGCGTGCTGGATGCTGCCGGGCAGTTGGCGCAATTCTTCCACATAGGCGGCGGCCTGTGCGTCGTCGATATGGCCGCGCAGCTTGCCCAAGGTGACTGCCAGGCCGAACAGCACCACCAGCTGGGTGGTGAAGGCTTTGGTGGAGGCCACGCCGATTTCGGCACCGGCACGGGTGTAGAGCACCAGTTCGCTGGCACGCGGCAGGGCCGACTCCATCACATTGCAGATGGAGAGGGAATGCGTTTGCCCCAGAGATTGCGCGTATTTGAGCGCTTCCATGGTGTCCAGGGTTTCGCCGGATTGGGAAATGGTCACCACCAGTTCGTCCGGGTCTGCAATCACGTTGCGGTAGCGGTATTCGCTGGCGATTTCCACATCGGTGCGGATGCGGGCAATGGCTTCCAGCCAGTATTTGGCAGTGAGTGCGGCGTAATAGGAAGTGCCGCAGGCCAGGATTTTGATGCTGCGGATTTTTTGGAATACCGCTGCGGCATCGGTGCCGAAATTGGCTGCCTCAAAACCGCCGCTCAAGAAAATCTCCGCGGTATCGGCCACGGCACGCGGCTGCTCGTGGATTTCCTTTTGCATAAAGTGGCTGTAAGGGCCGAGTTCCAAGGAAGCCAGCGACAATTCGGAGGTTTTTACCGTGCGCTGTGCTTCCCGGCCGTTTTTGTCAGTGAGTTTGAGCAGGCCTTGGGCGTTTAACAGGGCGATGTCGCCGTCTTCCAGATAGGCGATGCGGCGGGTAAAGGCAATCACGGCGGACACATCGGAGGCGATAAAGGTTTCGTCTTCGCCAAAAGCCACCAGCAGCGGGCAGCCCATGCGCGCCACCACCATCTGTTCCGGGTTGTCCTGCGCCATCACCGCAATGGCAAAGGCGCCGTGGAAACGGGCGCAGGCTGCCTGAACCGCGGCAAACAAATCGCCGCCGTTGTTGCTGTATTCGTGTTTGACGCTGTGGGCGATGACTTCGGTATCGGTTTGCGATTCGAATGCATAGCCCAAGCCTTGCAGGCGGCTGCGTTCGGCTTCGAAGTTCTCAATAATGCCGTTGTGCACCACCGCGATCAGGCCGCCGGAAATATGCGGGTGGGCATTGGGCTCGGTCACACCGCCGTGGGTGGCCCAGCGGGTGTGGCCGATGCCGATGTGGCCGGAAAGGTTTTTCTCCTGTGCCGCGGCTTCCATTAAGGCCACGCGGCCGACGCGGCGCACGCGGCGGATTTTGCTGCCGTCGTTAACGGCAATACCGGCCGAGTCATAACCCCGGTATTCGAGACGTTTGAGACCGTCGGTGAGAAATTCAACGACATTGTGACGGGCGCGGATGGCGCCGACGATACCGCACATAACAGTTCCTTAGTATCAAGATTAAATAAAAGCAAATGCGGGTGCATTTGCAGGGTTTTCAGGCAGCCCCAAATCGTTAGGCTGCCTGAAAATTTGAGTATCAGGTGGCCGTAGGTCGGCTCTCCGAGCCGACGTACAAAAATCTTAAAGTCGGCTCGGAGAGCCGACCTACGGCTGAGTATGTAGGTTGGGTCGTCAGACCCAACAGTACTTAAACTGAAAGCACCAGCCGATACCGCTTTGTATCGTAACATTACCCAATATTGTACTTTGCGCTTCATGGCCGCGCGGCCACCTTCTTTTCTTTGCGCCGCCAAAGAAAAGAAGGCAAAAGAAAGGCGGCCGCGGTTGCAGGTTTGCTGCGCAAACTTCCCTCACTGCACACGGTTTTTCGGGCGGGCAACAACTCGCAGCTGCGCTGCTCAAACAGATTTGCCCTTTCTCCCCGAAAAAACCGCGCTCCGTTCGGCTGCGCCAGCGGATAGGGCTGTAGCCGTAAGCGTACTTGGGCTAAAGTATGAATACCTGTAGCCAAAAAGCCTATGTCTTCAGGCGGCCCCAAATCGTTAGGCTGCCTGAAAGTTTGCATATCGGGTGGCCGTAGGTCGGCTCGGAGAGCCGACTTTACAACGACTGTATTTATTTTTTCGGCTTTTCCGGCCGCACCCATCCGGCCAGTGAGGTCTGGCGGCTGCGCGACAGGGTGAGCTGGTTTTCCGGGCAGTTTTTGGTGATGGTGCTGCCCGCGCCGGTGGTGGCGCGGTTGCCGACCACCACCGGTGCCACCAGCACGGTATTGGAGCCGATGCGCACTTCGTCGCCGATCACGGTGCGGTATTTGTTGACGCCGTCGTAATTGGCGGTGATGGTACCGGCGCCGATATTGCTGCCGCTGCCGATGTCGGCATCACCCAGATAAGTCAGGTGGTTGGCCTTGCTGCCGCGGCCCATGACCGTGTTTTTCACTTCTACAAAATTGCCGATATGCACTTCGTCGCCCAGTTGCGCTTGGGGGCGCAGGCGCGCATAGGGGCCGATTTTGGCGTTCGCACCGATGCTGCAATCTTGCAGATGCGAAAACGGGGCGATGTCGGTACCGGCACCAATCACCGCATTGTGAATCACGCAATGCGCGCCGATGCGCACGCCGTCGCCCAGCACCACACGGCCTTCCAGCACCACACCCATATCGATAAGCACGTCTTGGCCGTGTTCGACTTGGCCGCGCACGGACAGGCTCGCCGGATGCAGCAGGGTCACTCCGGCGCTGAGCAGGCTGTGCGCGCGTTGTTGTTGGTAAACGGTTTCCAATTCGGCCAGCTGCTGTTTGTTGTTGACCCCGGCGGCCAGATAGGAACGGGCTACCTGAACCGGATGCACGGCCACATTGTCGGTATTGGCCAGCGCAATCAGGTCGGTGAGGTAATACTCGCCCTGGGCATTGTTGCTGGAGAGTTGCTCCAGCCAGCCGGACAAGCAGCGGTTGGGCAGCACCAGCATGCCGGTATTGATTTCGCGCACTGTTTTTTGCGCGGCATCGGCGTCTTTTTCTTCCACAATCGCCACCACGCGGCCGTCTTGGCGGATGATGCGGCCATAACCGGTGGGATTGTCCAATACGTCGGTGAGGAGGCCGACTTCGTCAGCGGCGGCATCCAAAAGCTGCTGCAAGGTGGCGGCATCGGTGAGCGGCACATCGCCGTAGAGCACCAGCGTGCGGCCATGGGCGGGCAGATGCGGCAGCGCCATTTTCAGCGCATGGCCGGTGCCCAGTTGTTCGGTTTGCTCCACCCAGACCACATCGTCGCGCGCCACCTGCGCCAAAACCTGTTCTTTGCCGTGGCCGATAACCACGCACACTTGGGCGGGATTGAGGCTCTGCGCCGTATCGATGACATGGGCGAGCATGGCTTTGCCGCCGATTTCGTGCAGCACTTTGGGGCGTTGGGAATACATGCGCGTGCCTTTGCCGGCCGCGAGAATAACGATGTGCAAATCAGACATGGAAATGATGAAACCTTATCAAAACGGTTTTCAGGCAGCCTTTTTCGTATCAAAAGGCTGCCTGAAAAGAATATTATGCTTATTGCTGCACGGGCAGCAGTTCCTGTTCGCCTTGAAGCGTGTTGTCGGCTGGGGCGCTGCCGCTGCCCCAGCGGGTGCCGCGTACCGGCTGCTGGGCGGAAGGTGCTTCGCGGGTGACTGCCACCGGCACCGGGCGTTTGTCGTTATAGCGTTGGTCGCGGGCGAAGGTGCCGTCTTGGTAGACCACCGGCGTACCGGCTTCGTAACGCGGGCGCAGCGAGGTTTTGCCGCTGGCATCTTGATAGGTTTCCCAGGCGCAGGCACTCAAGAGGCCGCACAACAGCAGGGCGGGTAAAACACGCATGGCGCAATCCTTGGTTTGGGGGATAAAAAACATGCGTATTTTAATGGATTTGCCCGGTGCGGTACAGTTAGGCCGCCCGGTACGGTTAGGCCGCATCCGTCGCCGCACTCAGGCCCAGGCCGTAGGCACGCACCGCCGCCATATCCGCCGCCACCGCATCCACAAACGGCAGCGGCTGTGCCTCTTGGCCAAACCACACCGTGCGCATGCCCAAGGCTTTGGCCGCATGGAGGTTGGCGGCGCTGTCGTCCACCATGATGCAGTCTTCGGGGCGGGCATTGAGGGCGGTGCAGACATTCACATAAGCCTGAGTTGCCGGTTTGTACAGCAGGCCGAAGTCTTCGGTGCCGAACAAGCGTTCGAAATGCGCGGTCAGCCCCATGGCGGCCATCAGGGCATGCACATAAAACGACGGTCCGTTGGAGAATACCGCCTTGCGGCCGGGCAGGGCGGCCAGTGTGGCGGCGCTGTCGGTCACCGGCACCAAGGCCGCCAGAATGTCATCCAAAGGATGGCTGGCGCGCAGAAATTCGGCAATGCTGATTTCGGGATGGTGCTGCTGCAAACCGGCCAGCGTGGCGCCGTAGCGGTGCCAGTAGTCCTGACGCAAATCCGAAGCCGCATCGGTGCTCAAACCGAGGCGCTCGGCCATAAATTCGGTCATGCCGCGGTTGATGATGTAGAAAATACCGGCATCGGCGTGATGCAGGGTGTTGTCGAGGTCGAACAGCCAAACAGGGGTATGCATACAAGATATTCGGGATAAAAGCGGCTTTAATTTTACGTTAATTAACGGTATCATACAGCGTTTATTGCGACACATTGAGGAGGAACGGCGATGAAAGCCGTGAAGTTGTTTTTATGCACCGCGCTTTTGGCGTGCAGCAGTGCCTGGGTGCAGGCGCAAACCGAGGTGCGCCTGGCGGTGCACAAGTCTTTTTCCCTGCCCAAACCGGTCTTGGCCAAATTTGAGCAGGAACACAATGTCAAACTCACCGTGATTAAAGTGGGCAGCGGCAACGAAATGCTCAACAAACTGATTTTGAGCCGCAGCCGCCCGATTGCCGATGCGGTGTACGGTTTGGACAACAGCAATATCGCCAAAGCCCGTCAGGCCGGTGTACTGGCGGCCACGCAGCCGACCGGACGCCCGGTGGCCGCCGGTTTGCAGCACGGCTTGGCGGTGAATTACGGCTATGTGGTCATCAATTACGACAAAGCCTGGTTCCAAAAACACAACAAAGCGCTGCCCAAGAGCTTGGCCGATTTGGCCAGCCCCGCCTATAAAGACCTGCTGGTGATGCCCAATCCGGGCACATCCACCCCCGGCCTGGGTTTTCTGATGGCCAATATCGCCGATATGGGCGAGGAGGGCGCGTTTAAATGGTGGGGCGACATGCGCCGCAACGGTGTGAAAATCACCAAAGGCTGGAGCGACGCCTATTACACCGAATTCACCCACAACGGCGGCAGCCGCCCCATGGTGGTGAGCTATGCCACCAGCCCCGCCGCCGAAGTGCATTTTGGCAAAGGCAAATACAGCACACCGCCCACCGGCAATCTGTTTTTGAAAGGCGGTGTGTTCCGCCAGGTTGAAGGCGCTGCGGTTTTGAACAAGGCCAAAGAGCCCAAGCTCGCCGCCAAGCTGGTGCAATACCTGCAATCCGACGAAGTGCAGGCTGCCATTCCCGAAGAAATGTGGGTCTACCCGGCGGTACGCAACACCCCGCTGCCCAAGGTGTTCGGCCATGTCAGCATGCCGCCGCAACACAGCGAACCGGCCGCCAATCTGATGGCCTCCAAACAAAAACAGTGGGTCAACCGTTGGGTGCGCACGGTGATGCGTTAAAATAAATCTAAAGAAGACTATCTGCGTCATGCAGCGGAGTTGTGAAGCTAAAACAGATTCTGCGACTTCGCTGTCGCTACGCGCAGAATGACGGACTACGGTCATCCTGCGCGAAGTCGCAGGATCTTGATCAAAATAATGTATGCCATAAAACAAGCCCGTCCTTTTAGATTATTTTTTTAACTGGGTATGATGTATATGTTCAGGCAGCCTTAAGGCTGCCTGAAAACGCTGTAAATAAAGGAAACCGATATGAGTACTGCTTTAGACGGCCGCGTGATTGTGGTCACCGGCGCTTCCCAAGGCTTAGGTGCGGAAGTGGCCAAAACCTATGCCCGTGCCGGTGCCACCGTGGTGCTGATTGCCCGCCACCAGAAAAAACTGGAAGCGGTGTACGACGACATTGTGGCCGCAGGCGGTGCCGAACCGTTTGCCGTGCGTTTCGATTTGTTGCCGGCGGAAGACAAAGACTTCGACCAACTGGCGGAAACCGTGTTGCAGGCCGCCGGACGGGTGGACGGCATGGTGCATTGCGCCAGCTATTTCAACGCACTCTCGCCCTTGGCTTTTCAAACCGTGGACGAATGGGTCAACCAATACCGCATCAATACCGTGGCGCCCATGGCGCTGACGCGCGCATTTTTCCCCGCCCTCAAAGCCGCGCCGGACGCTTCGGTGCTGTTTGTGGGCGAAACCCACAGCGAAACCCCGCAAGCCTATTGGGGCGGTTTCGGTGCTTCCAAAGCGGCGCTGAATTATTTGGCCAAAGTGTTGGCGGACGAATGGACGCAATACCCGCATCTGCGCGCCAATGTGCTGGTGCCCGGCGCCATCCATTCGCCGCAGCGTATTAAAAGCCACCCCGGCGAAGCACGCCACGAGCGCAAAGAATTGGACGCGGTGGCGCCGGAATTTGTGTACTGGATGAGCGGCGAGAGCCGCGGCCGCAGCGGCGAGATTGTGTATTTGTGATGGCGCGTTGCGGCAGCAGCAGTAGGTTAGGTTGCTAGACCCGACACTCGACGGGCTTACAGAAGGTGTTGGGTCTGCGACCCAAGCTACACAACCCAAGCGTAAACATGTGCGGATACTGTCAACACACCTGATTGGAGCAGAGTTATGGAGCGCCACGTACAAATCATGCAGCAATTTGCCGCATGGGATGAAGACGAAAAATATACAGCCTTGGCGACCGTCACTACCGGAACATGTTTTTCGGAAGCGTTCGTACATTTTCTGACCGAAATTGCCGCATCGGCAGCAGAATCCGATGAAGTGAGGAAAATGGCCATCGATATACTGGGTTTGCATATTTCGGATGTAGATCCGCTGGCTGTAATTGAAGTGCTGAAACAAATCGGCAGTGCCGAACACGAGGAAATCTATTTGCGGACGGCTGCCCTTGCGGCCATCGGCCATATGCGGATTGAGCCAGATACGGTGGCTTATTTTGTGGCACTGATAGAAAACCAAGATGTGGATGAGGATGTGCGGGCAGCGGCTTTTGCCAATCTGTGGCGCCGGAAAGACTGTGCCGCAGCTTGGGAAGGACTGGAACGGCTGATAGATGACGCGTGTTTTGGTGCGGCGTCACAACGGGAATTGCAGCAGCCGTAGCAGCCGTAGCTTGGGTCGTCAGACCCAACACTGTCCGGGCTTGTAGGAGATGTTGGGTCTGGCGACCCAACTTACGAATTATGTCTAAAGATTTCAGGCTGCCTGAAAACAGAAATAACACCTCAAACCGCCCGCAATAAAAAATGCGCGGCTTGCTTTTCAGGCAGCAGGCGGAATTGCGGACATGCGAGCCCACCGGCGGTCTGATTTCTATTTTCTTGTCAGGGAAGCATACAGTATTTCAAACGCTGTAATGGCCCTTTGGTACTGTTTTACTTCGTTAAACTCCACTTCTGCATAACTATCCGGATCATCGCCGTCTTGGGTGTAGATACGGACACATCCTCTTTTCACTTGGAAATGCAGCAATTTGGATTCGTCACTACGGTCGTACCAGACTTGAATGAGTGCCGATTCATCTTCTGATTCCTGGCGGAAGCAGTAGTCGAACATGCCGCAGGTGTAAAGTTGGCTGTCCTCAGCGTAATAGTCGCTGTATTGCTGTTTGACTACTGGCAGGGCCAGAAGTTCCTCAAATTTGGCGATGCTTACTTTTTCTAAAAAATGGTGGCGGAAATGAACGAAGCCTGAATATTCCTGTTGCAGCAACATCCATTGCTGCTGGAAAAATGCATATTCTTGTGGTGCGTCTTCAGTGTTTGTGTAATACCAGTCTGTACTGTCCAATTGACGGAAAGCAACGGTGAATTCGCCATTCTCCTCTTCACCCAAAAGGGCGGTATCATCTTTTCTTTCAAAGTAGACCACAATTCTTTGGTCTTTGTGGGATATACGGCGGTAAATATCGTCGTGCCAGTATTCAAAGCGCCGACTATCGTCATCATACCTACTGGCAAGCATTGGAAATTCAGGATCTTGGGTGAATCGGTGCAGATTCGTGAGTGACATTTGTGTATCGGCAAACAAGAAAGGTGCTTGAGCCAATACTGATTCGTAAGCCCGCAAGAGAATGGGCGCCAGCTTCACCTGTTCTGGTGGCAGCAAAACAGTTTTACCGGCCAGCACGGTTTGAAAAAATGTATCGTTAGGCCACACCGACCACGACCAAAACTCTTCAATATCATTGGGGTCTGCAAGCAGTTGGGGCTGTACCAGGTTTTTCAGTACGACAGCTTCCGCTATTTCTTCTTCCACTGCATCTTCATAAAGTGCATATTGGATATCGACATCTTCCTCAATACGGAAACGTCTGCGGTCGTACCGGTAGTCGGTTGCCATGAAAAAGCGGATGCTAATGTTGCCTTCAACACTCAATTCACCATGATTGTAGTGCCCCCAATAAAAGTCCTGCACAGTCAGGTTGCCCGCCACATAGATATGCTGTCCACCAACCACAATATTGCGGGCTGTTAAATTACCCGATACCAGTAAGTCCACCGCACCATCGGTTTGACCGTTGTAAATATTGTTCGCATAAAGGCTGCCTGTCACGATGATGGCTGCGCAGTATTCCTCGTTTTCGGGCGGTAAACCTGCCAGTTTATTGACCTTGTCGAAATCCAATTCCAAGGTTTGCTTTAGGTGCAAATCGCCTTCGTGCAGCAGAAAATAGCGACCTTCAAGACGCTGGTAATGTTCGAAGTTTTGGGGCAGTAAGTGCCGGATGGCTTGATAAGTGGTTTTTTGCATGAGGGTTAAGGTGTGCTATGAAACAGGCCTGAAGTATAGGGAAAAGACATTGTGGATGCCAGACCAGATGCAAGCGGAGCGGCGTTCTGGGTGGATAGCAGGATTGCAGGGCCTTTTCTCAATGACAAGCTGTCTGAAAGATTAGGTGTTCACTGCTGGGAATTGCTGAGGTAAATTTTGATTGTGTAAAATGCGCGGCTTGCTTTTCAGGCAGCCGCGCATGCTTGTGTGTGTTTGGGTGTGATTAGTCCATCAGTTCATCGGTCTTGGCCGCCATAATAAAATCATTGCGGTGCAGACCTTTAATGCTGTGCGACCACCAGGTCACGGTCACCTTGCCCCATTCGGTAAGAATGCCGGGATGGTGGCCTTCGGCCTCGGCCAAATCGGCCAGGCGGTTGCTGAAGGCCATGGCGGTTTTGAAGTTTTTGAATTTAAACACGCGTTGCAGCTGCATAATGCCGTCCACCACGATGGGCTGCCATTCCGGAATCATGCGGATCAACTCCGCCAGTTCGGCATCGGTGACTTTGGGGGCGTCGGCGCGGCAGGCTTCGCAGGCTTGTTGGGCTAATTCGCTCATGGTGTGCTCCTCTTGATTATTCGACTGGTTAGTTGATCAGACTGGGGTGCGGTTCAAACAAACCGCGGCTCATGGCGGTGCGCACGGCGGCCATCAAATCGGTTTGCGCCAGTTCAAACAGGGTGTCGATGCCGTCGATAACATAATAAATCGGCTGGATGCGGTCGATGCGGTAGGGGGTGCGCAAAACATCGTCGAGTACAAACGGGCGGTATTCCGGATCGCCGCTCAAGGCGTATTCGGTTTCCGAGGGCGAGCTTAAAATGCCGCCGCCGTAGATGCGCATATCGCCGTCGGCCTGGCGCAACAGGCCGAATTCCACGGTAAACCAATACAGGCGTGCCAGATAGACGCGCTCTTCTTTGCTGGCTTCCAGCCCCAGGCGGCCATAGGTTTCGTTAAAGGCGGCAAAGGCGGGGTGGGTCAGCAGCGGGCAGTGTCCGGCAATTTCGTGAAACACATCCGGTTCCTGAATATAGCCGAAATCTTCGCGGCGGCGGATAAAGGTGGCCACCGGAAAGGCTTTGTTGGCCAAAAGATTGAAAAAACGCTTAAAGGAAATCAGCGCCGGTACTTGCGCCGTGCGCCAGCCGGTGGCGGCTTGCAATACCGCATCGATTTCCTCCAGTTGCGGAATACGTTCGGTGGGCAGGGCCAGTTTGTCGAGGCCGTCCAAATAAGCCTCGCAGGCGCGGCCGGGCAGCAGGGCCTGCTGGCGCTCAATCAGTTCCGCCCACACGGCGTGTTCCTCGGGCGGATAATGGATAATGCCGTCTTCACCCGCTTCACGGGCCAGATAAGTGGTTTCGGCGTGTCCCATACGCAAGACTCCTCTGGTGTGTTATGCTGATTATTTATCGATTAATAGCATTCAATGTTTGTGTAATCATATATTCAAGCATAAAATGGTGCAATATATCGCAATGCAGCAATTTAAATGTTTTGATTGACGTATGACGGCGATAAGCTGTTAAAAATGCTGTTTTGGCGCAATGATTGATAAGACAGAGGCGGATTTGGGAACAGACATTGCGTGAAGGGTGCGGATACGCACTATGGATGGCAAAAAATGGTTTTTTGCCATCGGGCGGTGTCAAAGTATATTTCAGGCAGCAATCAAGGCAGAAAAGTGATGGGATTTGCACCATTGACACCATAAGCCCGCATGGTGCAAATATGGTGTCACAGATAATCAAAAATCCGCACAAATAAACCAGAATAAAACAGATGCAAAACTTAGAAAAACCTAATCAAAATAATCAAGTAACTGATTTTTCAGGCGGCCGCCGTTTATCGGTGGCGCCGATGTTGGACTGGACCGACCGTCACTACCGCGTGATGGCACGCCTGATCAGCCGCCATGCGTGGCTGTACACGGAAATGATCAATGCAGGGGCCATTGTCTATGGCGATCCCGACCGTTTCCTGTATTACAACGAGGGCGAAAATCCGCTGGCCTTGCAGCTGGGCGGCAGCGAACCGGCCTTGCTGGCCGAGGCGGCCAAACGGGCGGCGGCCTATGCCTACGATGAAATCAACCTCAATTGCGGCTGCCCCAGCCCGCGGGTGCAGAAAGGGGCGTTTGGCGCCTGTCTGATGCAGGAGGTGGCGCTGGTGGCCGACTGCCTTAACACGATGCAGGATGCCGTGCCCGATATTCCGGTCACCATCAAGCACCGCATCGGCATCGACCGTCAGACCGAATACGCGCCGCTGGCGGATTTTGTCGGCACGCTGAGCGACAAAACCGCCTGCCGCGTGTTTATCGTGCATGCGCGCAATGCCTGGCTGGACGGCTTGTCGCCCAAGGAAAACCGCGACATTCCGCCTTTGCGTTACGACTATGTGCACCGCCTCAAGCGCGAATTTCCGCAGCTGGAAATCATCATCAACGGCGGCATAGACCATAATGACGCGGTGGCAGCACAGCTGGCGGCGGTGGACGGAGTGATGGTGGGTCGTGCCTGCTACCACAACCCCATGATCATGCACGATTGGGACCGCCGTTTTTATGGCAGCGATAAGGCCGCGCCCGATTTGGACAGTATTGTCCATGCGCTGTACGACTACGCCTGCCGCCAACTGGCCGCCGGACGCGGCACCACCTTGCGCCATATGGTGCGTCATTATCTGGGTCTGACCCACGGCCTCAACGGCGCGCGCCAATGGCGGCGCATGCTCTCGGATGCAAACCTGCTCGGCGCCAATAATCCGCAGCTGATTTTGGATGCCTGGCAGGCGGTGCAGCGTTTGAATTAAGTGGGTTGATACGTCAGCGGGAATAGGGGAGGCAGCAATGCAGGGTTTTGCGGATGGTCGAAAAACGGCTGCAACAGGCGCTGCATATCTGCGGGCAGGGTTTGTCCGCGGCAGCGGTGCAGAAAGCAATGGCGCAAGAGTTCGGCCTGCTGTTCCATATTCAAATCGGCAAATACCGTGGTCTGTGCCAAATCGGGCAGGCGGTAGGCACGTTGGCGCCAATAGCCGCCGCTCACAGCCAGCCACACTCCGCCCAGCCACACCGGAAAGCCGTTTTGGTACTGCCACACATGCGCCATTTCGTGGATAAACCAGGCTTGGGTATTGGTGTCGGCAGCGGCGAAATCGGCGGGGCAGGACAGGGCGGGGAAATGAATATGCCCGCGCGGCGCCATGGCGGTATTGCCCGGCGGCAGCCACCAGGTACCGCGGCCGATGCGCACCCGTGCGTAATCGATGCCGCAGCCGTATATGCTGCGGGCCAGCGCGGTTTCGGCGGCGGTGAGCGGACGCAGGCTCATGCTTGGCGGCGCCGGTGCAGGGTGTACCAGCGGTAGAGCTGTGATACGGCCACATAGCCGATGGCGGCGAAAATACCGCCCAAGAGCGGCACGCCCGCCAAGAGCGGTTTGCCGAACTGGCCGAACCAGGCCGCCCATTGCTGCCAATAGCCCTCGCTGCCCCAGTCGGGCAGCACCAAATCCGCCTGCGGCGGCCCTTGGTAGAGCACCCAGTGGCCGAGGGTGTAGGCAAGGTAATAGAGCGGCAGATAGGTGAAGGGATTGGTGTAGAGGGTGGTAAATACTGCCAGCGGCAGATGGGTGCGGATGAAATAGGCCACCATCAGTGCGGAGAGCATTTGCGTGGGGCCGGGCATGAGGCCGCAAAACAGACCTACCGCCACAGCAGAGGCGGCCTGACGGCGGTTCAAGTGCCAGAAGTAGGGCTTGTCGAACCACGGCGCCAGCGGTTTGAGCCAGCGCGAGGCGAAGATGTCTTCTTGGCTGGGCAGACGCCGGCGCCAGCGTTGGATGAGGGCGGAGAGTCGGGACACGGCGGCAAAGCGGGTTGGGGGTTAGGAAACCGACAGATGGGGGCGTGGCGGTTAATTCAAACAGGGGTGCGGGTAAAGACTGGCAAAGAAAACAGGCTGCCTGAAACCTATAAACCGCTTTCAGGCAGCCTGTGATGCCGTTTTAAGCACCGCAACAGGCTTTGTATTTTTTGCCGCTGCCGCAAGGACAGGGTTCGTTGCGGCCGGTTTTGGGGCCTTGGCGGCGCAGGGTTTGCGGTTTGTTGGTCTTGGCGCGCCAGTAGCGGTAAATGGCCAACAGGCTCTCGGGCAGCTGTTGTTGCAGGTCGCGGCGCTCGGTGTCGTCGATGTCGATGAGGGCGGGCTCGTCGTCGGTGGCGTCATACACGCCGCCCAAGGCCATCACCGGGTAAAACAGGTCTTCGAAGCCTTCGTCTTCCTGTTCGGTAAACCAATCGGAAGGCGCAATATCGATGGCGTAGAGATAGGCATTGCACCAGGTGTAGTAATCGGTGCCGCCCTCTTCGTCGGCATAGAGCAGCAAATCCGGCATTTGTCCCTGCTGCATTTGGGCGCGCATGCTGTCCGTCCATGCGGTGAGCAGCGTGGCAATGTTCTGCTGTTCGGCATCGTCAAACAGGTGCTCCTCGGCGAGGATTTCCGGCAGCCACAGTGCGGCATCCACCGGGTCGGGGCCGCTGATCAGGGCCAGCAAAAAGGCCTGGGCTTCGTCCAAGCGCATGGTACTGCCGGTTTCGGCACGGCTGTCGAGCAGGGCGGCGAGTTGTTGCAGGGTGTTGCGGGCATCCATGGTGAGTCTCCGTCTGAAACTGCTGTGATATAGTTTTTGTGCCTGACCGTCGGGCAGGGTGCTGCGGGTGTGGCAAGAGCCGGGTTCGGTATGGAGCGGCATATTACCGTTTTTTAAGCGGGGCTGCCTGAAAAATCGGCACCTCCGTTTGTTTTTACTGTAAGGATGATGTGATGCACACTTGGCAAGAAGCCATAGGCGCTGAAAAACAGCAGGCTTATTTTCAAAGCCTGCTGGCGGCGGTGCGCCAAGAGCGGGAAAACGGCGTGACGGTGTACCCGCCCGCTGCCGATGTGTTCAATGCCTTCAAGGCCACCGAATTTGCCGATGTGCGCGTGGTGATTTTGGGGCAGGACCCTTACCACGGCCCCGGCCAGGCACACGGCCTGTCGTTTTCGGTGCGCGAAGGCATTGCCGTGCCGCCGTCTTTACTCAATATCTATAAAGAGTTGGCGGCGGACATAGCCGGCTTTGCCATCCCCCGCCACGGCTGCCTGCAACACTGGGCCGAACAGGGAGTGCTGCTGCTTAATACCGTGCTCACCGTGCGTGCCGGACAGGCGCATTCGCATGCCGCGCTGGGTTGGGAAACCTTTACCGACAAAGTGGTGGAGGTGCTGAATCAAGAGCGCGAACATGTGGTGTTTATGCTGTGGGGCAGCCATGCGCAACGCAAAGGACGCATGATAGACCGCAGCCGCCATCTGGTTTTGAGCGCGCCGCATCCCTCGCCGTTGTCGGCCCACCGCGGTTTTTTGGGCTGCCGCCATTTCTCCCAGGCGAATGCCTATTTGCAGGCACAGGGGCTGGCGCCGATAGATTGGCAGGTATAGATTTTTATTTATCTAAGAGTAAAGGATTGGTTGATGAAAATTAGCATCCCAGGTGATGGAACTTTAATTTATGTAGCATATGGGGAGAGTATTAAGCCTATTAGTTTTAGAGGTTCTAAATTCAGTAAATTTAAAAAAAATTAAATTTTTTATAAATAATGAAGAACAAGATGAGAAGACCTTTGAAGAGAAAACTGGATTGCGCTATGACAAAGAAGAGATGGTTGGTAAAGTGATATGTCATAAAGGTGAGCTTAGAATAGATTTAGTCTTTAACGACAGCAAAAAAAATGCTGAATATGAAATAAGCTTTAGTTTAAATGTTGTGAGTGATTTAGGAGCGAAAATATTTGTTTCTATATTAACAGTTGTATATGCAATTGTGATGGTGGTAATGGCTTTGCAATTGTCAGATACAAATAAAAAATTAATAGGTGAGCCTTATATTTCTATAAGTTATGCTTATGCAGTTTCTTTTCTACCTTTTTTAATATCATTTGCTATTAACACTGCTTGGGATTCTGCAAAAAATGAAAAGATAGGTTGTAAGCAGGTGAGAATAATGATTTTAATGATCATATTTCTTATTATTTTATTATATTTTTTAAGCACTTCTTCTTTTCAGGAGGCAATTAAGGCGAATGTGACAATATTTTTGGTGGCTACTGTCATCATTTCTGTACTTATAGTTATTGTTAATAATATTCTAATTCATAGAAAATGAAGTTTAAAAATTAATAAATGAAGATAGGTGATTATCCGCACTCTTAAATGGTCTAAGGCTGCCTGAAAATACAGATATGACCACTCATTACGGCGAACCTTGGTGTTCGCCGTTTTTTGTGGGCGCATTAAGAAACGGCGCATGCACAGGATACATACTAGTGAAAGATGTCTGTGTGCGGCTATCCGAATTGATGCTTTTGGTAGGGATGTGATTTTGTATACAAGAAAACAGACCATCAAGGCTGCCTGAAAACATTATTCCGTCTCATACCCGTCCGGATTCTGCTGCTGCCAGCGCCAGGCGTCGCGCATCATGTCGTCCAAGCCGAGTTTGGCCTGCCAGCCGATTTCCTGTTGCGCCTTGGCCGGGTCGGCATAAAAGGCGGCGATGTCGCCGGGGCGGCGGTCGCAGATTTGGTAGGGCACGCTTTGGCCGCTGGCGGCTTCAAAGGCGCGCACGATGTCGAGCACGGAATAGCCCTGGCCGGTGCCGAGATTGTAGGCATGCACACCGGCTTGTCCGGCGCGCGCCTGCATGGCTTTGAGGTGGCCGTCGGCCAGGTCGCACACATGCAGGTAGTCGCGCACGCCGGTACCGTCATGGGTGGGGTAGTCGCCGCCGAATACCGACAGCTGCGGCAGCTTGCCTGCGGCCACCTGGCACACATAGGGCAGCAGATTGTTGGGAATGCCGTTGGGCTGCTCGCCGATAAGGCCGCTGGGGTGGGCGCCGATGGGATTGAAATAACGCAGCAAAATCACGCTCCAGCGCGCATCGGCACCGTAAAGGTCGGCGAGGATGCGCTCCACCATGTATTTGGACGTGCCGTAGGGATTGGTGGTGCCGCCGGTGGGCTGCTCTTCCCGAATGGGGACGTGGGTCGGGTCGCCATAGACGGTGGCGGACGAGCTGAACACGATATTGAACACCCCGGCCTCGGCCATGGCTTGGGCCAGCACCAGGCTGCCTGAAACATTGTTGTCGTAATAACGCAGCGGCTGTTGCACGCTTTCGCCCACGGCTTTGAGGGCGGCAAAATGCATCACCGCATGGATGTTGTGGCGCGCGAAAATTTCGCGCAAGAGCGCACGGTCGCGCACATCGCCTTCGTAAAACACCGGCTGCACGCCGGTAATGGCGGTAATGCGCTCCAGTACTTTGGGTGAGGCATTGCTGAGATTGTCGAGGATAACGGTTTGGTAACCGGCCTCAATCAGGCTGACGACGGTGTGCGAGCCGATAAAGCCGGCGCCGCCGGTGACGAGTATGGTGGCTGTCATGAACTGTGAAACTGCGGTGGAAAATGCGGATTGTACACGACCGCGGCGGGCGGTTTGCGTTAAAATGGCGGCTTTTTGATTTCCGCCGTTTGAACATCATGCAAGAACCCAATCTGCCTTCCCAAAACCTGCTCGGCCGCGTGGTCTTTGCCAGCCGCTGGCTGCAATTGCCCATCTACCTCGGCCTGATTGTGGTGCAGGCCATTTATGCCTATAAATTCATCAAGTCCTTGTGGCACTTGGTGGTGAATTTGGGCACCATGGACGAAAACACCATCATGCTCACCGTGCTGAGCCTCATCGACGTGGTGATGATTGCCAATCTGCTGATTATGGTGCTGATTGGCGGTTATGAGACCTTTGTCTCGCGCCTGCGTGTGGACGACCACCCCGACCAGCCCGAATGGCTGAGCCATGTGAATGCCTCGGTGCTCAAGGTCAAGCTCTCCATGGCCATTATCAGCATTTCCTCCATTCATCTCTTGCAAACCTTTATCAATGCCGCCAATCTGTCGGAAAAACAAATGATGTGGCAGCTTTTGCTGCATCTGGGCTTTTTGCTCTCGGCACTGGCGATTGCGTGGACGGACAAGATTTTGTACGGCACCACCCATCAGGCGCATTGAGATTGTCGCGTTGTTGTTTAAACAGGCTGCCTGAAAGGGTTTTCAGGCAGCCTTTGTATGTCTGCCACGCCCAAGGACCTTTATGAAGGTAAAACAGTTTTTAAGCGAATTTGCCGCCAAAGGCTGGCACATGCCGTTGATTTACGAGCGGCTGTATGAGTTTATCGATGATCCCGAACAGGTTTTTGAATTCTGCCGCGGCTTTATGGTGCAGGCAGACAAAAGCACCACTTTTTTTCAGGACGCTTTGAGCTTTTTGGCGCGGGAAGACTTGCAGAAACTGGTGGCATTTGCTTTTGCAAACAGGGAGCGCACAGCCCCGGAGCTTGTGCGGGAAATTGTGTCCCGTACGGCTTTGCAAGCGCCTGATTTGCTGCACCCTTATTTATCCGTTATTTTTGACGAAAAGATTAATTTCTCGGCGTACGGCATGGGATGGCCGTGGCGGAATGCGCCGAACCATGAGATTGAGGTTTTTCATAACAGGCTGGTCAACAGCAAGGATAGGGAAGAACAAAGAGATCTGCTGCACTGTCTGCTGGAGACACGGCATCTGCCCACCCTGCGGTTTCTGCAAACGTTCAATCAGGAACATCAGCTGACCGACGATTTCACTGAGTGTCTGGAGCGGGTCGGCTTTACTGTGCGGGATGGGGAAGTGTGCAGCTATTGTCCAAGTGCCTTGTACCATTGTATTTTCCCGCCACGGTATTGGCTGCCGCAAAGCGCCGTATTTTTGAACAGCCGCAAACATCCGACTTGGCGGCTTGCTGTCGGGGCGGACACGCACAGCATGGGCGGTATTGTCGGAGAGGAGGGCGGCAATCCGCTGCTGTATCTGCTGACTTTGGATCCGGTGCCTGAAGGCGTGTGTATCTCTTTGGACAAAGTCACCTTTGCAGTTCATATCCGTGAAATCAACGAAGGCTACGGTGCGCTTTTTTACCGCCACGACAGCGAAGGCAGGCCGGAGCGGATAGGCAACATGAATGATGTGGAAAGCGATGACGACCAGCCGATAGTACCGTGCCCAATCGCCTTGGCAGCCACACCGCAGCGATGGCAATACCAAGATTGGGGCGCGGCCAACAGTCGGGAAAACCTGTTCCGCTTGGGTGGAGAACCTGCCTGGATACAGGGCGGTGATGTTTTAACATGCCCAATATCGGGCGAGAAAATGGATTTTGTTTTTCAGCTGGATAGCGGGTTGCCGGACATGGCCGGTGGTGAGTTGATGTTTGGCAGCGGCGGTGCCTTATATGCCTTTTGGTGCGATAAAACGCGGGTGAGCGGTTATATTGCACAGTGGACGTAAGGCAAAGGTAGGATGGGCATTTATGCCCACCAAACATTTTTAAACATCAGTTGCTTAAAATGGTGGGCATAAATGCCCACCCTACGGCTTATCTTGATAACCGGTTTGGGTTTTACAAAGATTAAGGCTGCCTGAAAGGGTTTTCAGGCAGCCTTTGTATATCTGCTTGCGCCCTAAACTAAGCAAGCACCGCCATGCCCGATACCGGCACGGGTGTTACAGAAGGCTTTAACGGTTAAAAGGCTGCAAATCACGACCGGATGCGTCCTTGCATCTGGGCGGGCTGTGCTGCAAAAACGGATTGCCCAAGACACGGTGGGTCGATATAAAGCATTGATATTCTTGCCCGCGCATGGTGGCAATATAGCTCAGCCCCGTACTGTTGTTGAGGCGCCTGATCTGCACCTCGGACGGTTTGAGACCGTATTTGTCCGCCGTGGCCTTGATGGCCTTGGCATCCGACAGCCCGTCGGCATCCTGCACATAAGGCATAGGCAGGCAGCCCGACAGGGTGACTGCACTCAAGACGGCCGGAATCATGGCAAAGAGTTTCATAGCAAACGCCTCCGTGTGGGTGGTAAACCGTGGTGCTGAAATACTATAGACATGAAAGCGTGTCAAGCAAGGGTAGGGTGGGCATTGATGCCCACCGAACATTTTTATAGTCATTTAAAATAAGAACGATACGGCGTTGCTGCGCCTTGCCGTACTACTTGTACTGTCTGCGGCTTGCTGCCTTGTCTCGTTCTTATTTTATGCGACTATAAACATCAGTTGCTGAAAACGGTGGGCATAAATGCCCACCCTACGGCTCATGGTCCGGGGTTTGCAAAGATTCAGGCTGCCTGAAAACAAAGGCAGTGCGTTTCTGCATAGCAAAAACCTGTTCAGGCAGCCTTGGCCTTGGCCGTATGCGGTCTAAACATTAAACAACACCAAACTCAAGGCAATCACCGCCATGCCCGATGTCAGGCCGTACACGGTTTCGTGGCCGCCGGCGTGGCGTTTGGCGGCGGGCAGCAATTCGTCCAGTGCCAGAAACACCATCACCCCGGCAATCAGGCCGAAGACCGTGCCGAAAATCCACGGCGCCAAAAACGGCTTCAGCAGCATATAGCCCAGCACCGCACCCACCGGCTCGGCTAGGCCGGAAACCAGGCACAGCAATACCGTGAGCTTGCGGTTGCGGGTGGCGAAATACACCGGCGCGGCAATGGAAATGCCTTCGGGAATATTGTGGATGGCAATCGCCAAAGCCAGGGGCAGGCCCACCGCCGGATTTTCCAGCGTGGCAAAAAAAGTGGCCAAACCTTCGGGCAAGTTGTGGGCGGTGATGGCCAGCATGGCCATCAGACCGATGCGGCCGATGTGGCTGCGGCTGCGCGTGCGGAAGGCCGGGTCTTGCGGGTCCAGGGTTTCGTGCGGATTGGGCACCAGCCGGTCTATCGCCGCCACAGACAGAAGGCCCGCCAAAAAGGCAAAAGTGGCATAGGCAAAACCGTGGCTGTGGCCGTAGGCCCCGGTAAAGGTTTCCACCGATTTGCCCAGAATTTCGGTGAGCGACACATACACCATGGCACCACCGGCGAAGGCCAAGCCGAAAGACAAAATGCGCGGATTGGGCGTTTTTTGCAAAAACACCAACAGGCTGCCGAGCACGGTGGCCAAACCGGCGGCAAAGGTGATGGCCAAGGCAATGGCGAGATTGGGCGGGGCAGGGTCGAGCATCGGAGGCGGCATCAAACGATAAAAAATAAATGATAGTTATTATCGTTTATGTTGGCAAGCCCGATTGCGGCAGAACAAGGGAGTGATTGAAGCAGGCTATGGATGTTCTGCGCTTTCAGGCAGCCGCCTGGGTTATAATTTGCGGCCTGAACCGACACTGCCATTAAGGAATAATCATGAGACTTTTACACACCATGCTGCGCGTGGGCAATCTGGAGCAGTCCCTGGCGTTTTACCAAGACGTGCTGGGCATGCAGCTGTTGCGCCGCAAAGACTACCCCGAAGGCCGTTTTACGCTGGCTTTTGTCGGTTACGGCGACGAGTCCGACACCACCGTGCTGGAGCTGACCCACAACTGGGACACCGATGCCTATGATTTGGGCAATGCCTACGGCCATATTGCCGTGGAAGTGGAAGATGCTTACGCCGCCTGCGATGCCGTGCGCGCCAAAGGCGGCCGCGTCACCCGCGAAGCCGGACCGATGAAACACGGCACCACGGTGATTGCCTTTGTGGAAGACCCGGACGGCTATAAAATCGAGTTTATCCAAAAGAAAAGTGGTGCGGACAGTTACAGCGCTTAAGCAGTAAACAGTATGTACCTATTTGGAAAGACACATCAGGCTGCCTGAAAACAAAAGTCATGCGTTTTGTGCAGACGACACGTTTCAGGCAGCCTGAATGCTTGCTTCGGTGCGGGAATAGGATGGTTTGAGCTGTTGTGCGTAACACGGGTGCACTACCTGCACTTCACTGCAGTGCAGCAAATACTTGACCTAAATCGACATTTAATAAAACTTGTTGAATAATCTGTATATTTTTCGCCAAATGTTAACCAATTTTGACAAATTTGCTTGACGTTGGCAGGGGACTTGATTATAGTGGCGCGGCTTTGTGGGATAGCGTGTCGCAAACGGAAATGTTCAAAATTGTCTTGTGGCAGTGGGCGGGTTTATTGTTCTTGACCGCTGTTTTCGCACTCGTTCTGGATGCGCGCGCCGCCTTGTCGTGCTTTTTGGGCGGCATGTGCTACGCCCTGCCGACATTGCTTGCGGTATTGCTTCTAAACTTTTTCCGTACCCGTCCGCGTTGGGCGGCCATCAGTTTTTTGTGGGGAGAAAGTTTAAAAGTCATACTGACCATGGCCGCCATGGCGGCGGTATTCTGGTTTTATCCCCAGTTAATGTGGCTGCCTTTTTTGTGCGGCCTGCTGGCGGTCAGTCACATCGTTTTTTTTATGATCTGGAAAATGCAACATGGCAACAAGTGAAAACTTAACTGCTGCGGACTATATCAAGCACCACTTGCAAAGTCTGACCCAAGACGGTCACTCCCAGGGCTTGAAAAATGTCGCGGACTTTTCCTTTATCCACATCGATACCATGGTGGTGTCGATTGTCTTGGGCGCGCTGGCCTGTTTTATGCTGTGGCGCGGCGCCAAAACCGCTTCTGCCGGAGTGCCCAACCGCTTTCAGGCAGCCATCGAGCTCTTGGTGGAATTTGTGGACGATATGTGCAAAAGCATCATCCACAACGACCAAACCCGCAAGCTGATGGCGCCTCTGGGTCTGACCATCTTCGTATGGGTATTCTTTATGAATGCCATGGACTTGCTGCCGGTAGACCTGCTGCCGTGGCTGGGTACTTTCTTCGGTATCGAATACATGCGTGTGGTGCCGACCGCCGACATCAACCTGCCGCTGGCCCTGTCCACCGGCGTATTGATCCTGTGTCTGTACTACAGCGTGAAAATCAAAGGCATCGGCGGCTGGGTACACGAATTGTTCACCGCCCCCTTCGGTCCGTGGCTGGCACCTGCCAACTTCCTGTTGAACATTCTGGAATTTATCTCCAAAACCGTTTCCCACGGTATGCGGTTGTTCGGTAATATGTACGCCGGTGAGCTGGTATTCCTGCTGATCGCCCTTCTGGGTGGTGCATGGGCTTCTTCCGGTTCCGTAGGTGTGTTGGATCCCATCATGTTCCTCATCCACCTCTTGGCCGGTGCGGCTTGGGCGATTTTCCATATTCTGATTATTACCCTGCAAGCATTTATTTTCATGGTTCTGGCCTTTGTATACGTCGGCCAGGCACACGATGCGCACTGATGCGTGTCGCCAACCGGTTTTAATGTAGTTTCTTGTGTAGTTTGTTTTTAACCCCTAAGTAGTTTTTTACCTGTGTTTTTTCTTTAAGGAGTTTGAAATGGGTGGTTTGATTGCTATCGCTTGTGGTTTGATCGTGGCCTTGGGTGCCATGGGTGCCTGTGTGGGCATCGGTATGGTCGGTTCCAAATATCTGGAATCTTCTGCCCGTCAACCCGAACTGATGGGTCCCCTGCAAGTTAAATTGTTCCTGATTGCGGGTCTGATCGATGCGGCCTTCCTGATCGGTGTGGCCATCGCTCTGCTGTTCGCCTTCGTTAACCCGTTTGCAGGCTAATCCGAACACAAACCGTTTCGCATCAAGCGAGTCCGTTTGTTTGATTAACCCTAATACGAAGGTTAAGTAAAGTGAACTTAAATGCAACCTTATTTGCGCAGTTAATCGTCTTTGGTATTTTGGTCTGGTTCACCATGAAATTTGTGTGGCCGCCGATTGTCAAAGCGCTTGACGAGCGTGCCGAAAAAGTTGCCGAGGGCTTGGCTGCGGCCGAGCGCGGTAAAAGCGACTTTGAGCAGGCAGAAAAGAAAGTTGCAGAACTCTTAGCCGAAGGCCGCACCCAGGTTGCCGAAATGGTGGCCAATGCGGAAAAACGTGCTGCTCAAATCGTGGAGGAGGCCAAGCAACAGGCCGCCGGCGAAGCAGCGCGCATTACAGCCCAGGCCAAAGCGGATGTGGAGCAGGAAGCCAACCGCGCCCGCGAAGCCTTGCGCGAGCAAGTGGCTGCCCTGGCGGTTAAAGGTGCCGAGTCTATTCTGCGCAGCGAAGTGGACGCCAGCCGTCACGCGCAAATGCTCGCCAACCTGAAACAGGAGCTGTAATTTATGGCAGAGTTCGCAACCATTGCCAGACCCTATGCGAAAGCATTGTTTGATCTGGCTTCAGAGCAAAATCAACTTGAGTCTTGGTTGGGCGAACTGAAAACCTTGGCCGAAGTGGTGTCGCAACCCCGCGTGGCGGCATTCATCGATGAACCGGAAACCGGCTATGAAGCCAAGGCCGACGGCGTGTTGTCCTTGTTGGAAAGACAGCCGGCAGACGCAACGTTGAAGAACTTTGTGTATACCCTGGCCGAAAATAAACGCTTGTCGGTATTGCCGGAGATTTACGCACAATACCAAGACTTAAGCTTGTCCCGTAACAACACGAAAAAAGCCACCATCTACAGCGCCTACAGCATGACCGAAGGCCAGCTGGGCAAATTGATTACCGATTTGCAATCCCGCTTCGACAGCAAGCTGGAAGCGGAACTGGTGGTGCAGCCGGATTTGATCGGCGGCGTTAAAGTCGAAATCGGCGACCAAGTGTTGGATCTGTCCGTACAAGGCCGTTTGAACAGCCTGTACGCGGCGATGATGAATTAGGAGAGTTTTCATGCAGCTTAATCCTGCTGAAATTAGCGATTTGATTAAAGCCAAAATCGAAAACCTGAAGGTCGACACCGAACTGCGTACCCGCGGTACCGTGATGTCTGTGACCGACGGGATTGTTCGTGTACACGGCTTGTCAGATGTGATGCAAGGTGAGATGCTCGAATTCCCCGGTAATACCTTCGGCCTGGCCATGAACTTGGAGCGTGACTCCGTGGGCGCCGTGGTATTGGGTGAATATGAGCACATCAAGGAAGGCGACGCCGTTACCTGTACCGGCCGCATTCTGGAAGTACCGATCGGCCGCGAGCTGGTTGGCCGCGTAGTGAACGCGCTGGGTCAGCCCATCGACGGCAAAGGCCCGATCAACGCCAGCCAAACCGCCCCGATTGAAAAAATCGCTCCGGGCGTGATTGCGCGTCAATCCGTAGACCAGCCGATGCAAACCGGCCTCAAAGCGATTGACTCCATGGTGCCGATCGGCCGCGGTCAGCGCGAGCTGATCATTGGTGACCGTCAAACCGGTAAAACCGCCGTGGCCTTGGATGCCATCGTCAACCAAAAAGGCACCGGCGTGGTGTGTATCTATGTGGCAGTGGGCCAAAAAGCCTCTTCTATTGCCAACGTGGTACGCAAACTGGAAGAGTACGGCGCCATGGATCACACCATTATTGTGGCCGCTTCCGCTTCCGAAGCCGCAGCGCTGCAATTTATTGCCCCGTATTCCGGCTGCACCATGGGCGAATACTTCCGCGACCGCGGTGAAGACGCCCTGATTGTATACGACGACTTGTCCAAACAAGCCGTAGCCTACCGTCAAATCTCCCTGTTGCTGCGCCGCCCGCCGGGCCGCGAAGCCTACCCGGGTGACGTATTCTATCTGCACAGCCGTCTGTTGGAGCGTGCCGCACGCATCAACGCCGACGAAGTGGAAAAACTGACCAACGGCGAAGTGAAAGGCAAAACCGGTTCCCTGACCGCCCTGCCCATCATCGAAACCCAGGCCGGTGACGTGTCTGCATTCGTACCGACCAACGTGATTTCCATTACCGACGGCCAGATCTTCCTGGAAACCGACTTGTTCAACTCCGGTATCCGTCCTGCCATCAACGCCGGTATTTCCGTATCGCGTGTGGGCGGTGCGGCGCAAACCAAAGTCATCAAAAAACTGGGCGGCGGTATCCGCTTGGCTTTGGCGCAATACCGCGAGCTGGCCGCGTTCTCGCAATTCGCTTCCGACTTGGACGAAGCGACCCGCAAACAGCTGCAACATGGTGAAGTGGTGACCGAATTGATGAAACAAAAACAATTCAGCACCCTCAATACCGCCGAAATGGCGCTGACCCTGTGGGCGATCAACAACGGCTCTTACGAAGACGTGCCCGTGCCCAAAGCCCTGGCTTTCGAACATGAGTTCCTGAACCATGTGCGTACCCAAGCCCCCGGCGTTTTGGATGCCATCAATGCTTCCGGCGCCATGAGCGACGAGCACGAGCAGGCATTGACCGAAGCCATGAAGACCTTCAAAGCGTCTTACAACTACCAAGCGTAAGCGTGACTGAAAGGAGTCTGAAATGGCAGTAGGAAAAGAGATTCTCACCAAAATTCGCAGTGTTCAGAATACCCAAAAGATCACTAAAGCGATGCAAATGGTGTCTACCTCTAAAATGCGGAAGACTCAAGACCGGATGCGCCTGGCGCGTCCGTATGCCGAAAAAGTGCGTATGGTGATGAGCCATCTGGCTCAAACCCAAACCGACCACGGTTTGCCCATCCTGGACCGCCGCGACACCATCAAACGTGCCGGCTTCATCCTGATTACCACCGATAAAGGTTTGTGCGGTGGTTTGAATGCCAACCTGCTGAAAAAATTCTTTGCCCAAGTGCAGGAATACCAGCAACAAGGTGTGGCGGTGGAAACCGTGTGTCTGGGCAGCAAAGGTCTGGCAGCCAGCAACCGCGTCGGTCTCGACGTGGTTGCCAGCAGCACCAATCTGGGCGATACCCCCAAGATGGAAGTGCTGCTCGGCCCCCTGACCGAAATTTTCCAACGTTACGCCGATGGCGAATTGGATGTGGTGCACCTGGTTTACTCCCGGTTCGTCAACACCATGCGCCAGGAGCCGTGCTTGGAAACCCTGCTGCCCATCGGTCAGAACGTATTGGAAGAAGCCGCACCGGAAAGCAGCAAATACGGTTGGGATTATGTGTATGAACCCAATCCGTCTGCGGTGCTGGAGTACTTGGTCCGCCGTTATTTAGAGTCTGTGGTGTATCAGGCATTGAGCGAAAACATGGCTTCCGAACAGGCCGCCCGTATGGTGGCCATGAAAGCGGCCACCGACAATGCCGGCAATGCCATTAAAGAATTGCGTTTGGTGTACAACAAATCCCGCCAAGCCGCAATTACCACAGAATTGTCAGAAATTGTGGCCGGTGCCGCCGCCGTTTAAGGCAGCGTTCCGGTCAGTTAAAAGGATACGATAATGAGTCAAGGCAAAATCGTACAAATCATTGGCGCGGTGGTGGACGTCGAGTTCCCGCGTAACGCCATTCCGAAAGTGTATGACGCCCTGAAACTGGTCGATGGCGACCTGACCTTGGAAGTGCAACAGCTTCTGGGCGACGGTGTGGTGCGTACCATTGCCATGGGCAGTTCCGACGGTTTGAAACGCGGCCTGGCCGTGAACAATACCGGCGCCCCCATCAGTGTACCGGTGGGCAAAGCCACCCTGGGTCGCATCATGGACGTTCTGGGTAACCCGGTGGACGAAGCCGGCGCCATTGGTGAAGACCAACGCCGCGCCATCCACCAAGCCGCGCCGAAATTCGACGAGCTCTCCAGCGCCACCGAAATTCTGGAAACCGGCATTAAGGTAATCGACTTGCTGTGCCCGTTTGCCAAAGGCGGTAAAGTAGGTCTGTTCGGTGGTGCCGGTGTGGGCAAAACCGTCAACATGATGGAATTGATCAACAACATCGCCAAGGCACACAGCGGTCTGTCCGTGTTTGCCGGCGTGGGTGAGCGTACCCGTGAAGGTAACGACTTCTACCACGAGATGAAAGATTCCAACGTATTGGACAAAGTGGCGATGGTCTACGGCCAGATGAACGAGCCGCCGGGCAACCGCTTACGCGTGGCCCTGACCGGTTTGACCATGGCCGAGTACTTCCGCGACGAAAAAGACGAAAACGGCAAAGGCCGCGACGTACTGTTTTTCGTGGACAACATCTACCGTTACACCCTGGCCGGTACCGAAGTATCCGCCCTGTTGGGCCGTATGCCCTCCGCGGTAGGTTACCAACCGACCTTGGCCGAGGAAATGGGCCGCTTGCAAGAGCGCATTACCTCCACCCAGACCGGTTCCATTACCTCCATCCAAGCCGTATACGTACCTGCGGATGACTTGACCGACCCGTCTCCGGCCACCACCTTCGCCCACTTGGACGCCACCGTGGTGTTGAGCCGTGACATTGCCTCTCTGGGTATCTACCCGGCGGTGGATCCTCTGGACTCCACTTCCCGTCAGCTGGATCCGATGGTATTGGGTCAAGAGCACTACGATGTGGCTCGCGGCGTACAGTCTACCCTGCAAAAATACAAAGAATTGCGCGACATCATCGCCATTCTGGGTATGGACGAGCTGTCTGACGAAGACAAGCTGACGGTAATGCGTGCGCGCAAAATCCAACGCTTCCTGTCACAGCCCTTCCACGTAGCCGAAGTATTTACCGGTTCTCCGGGCAAATACGTTTCCCTGCGTGACACCATTGCCGGCTTTAAAGCCATTTTGAGCGGCGAATACGACCACCTGCCGGAACAAGCGTTCTACATGGTAGGCGGCATCGAAGAAGCTGCGGAAAAAGGCAAAACCTTAAGCTAAGGAGCGCGGTATGAGTACCATGCAAGTGGAAGTGGTGAGCAACGAACACAGCATCTTTTCGGGTGAGGCCAGCTTTGTGGTGGTGCCCACCCAAACAGGTGAACTGGGTATCTATCCTCGTCACGAACCGATTATGAGCTTGGTGCGCCCCGGTGCTTTGCGTTTAACCGTGCCCGGCCAGAACGAAGAGGTTTTGGTGGCCGTTTCCGGCGGTGTCTTGGAAGTTCAGCCGCACAAGCTGACCGTCTTGGCCGACGTGGCCGTCCGCAGTGCGGAGATGGACCAGCAACGTGCCGAAGAAGCCAAAAAAGCCGCCGAGTCCGGCATTAAAGGCGCCAAGGACGATAAGGCAAGGGCAGCCGCCCAAGCCGCATTGGCCGCCGCCATTGCCGAACTCAAAACCTTGGACTATCTGCGCACCCAAAAGAAATAAGGGCAGCAATGTCTTACAAAAAGCACGGCTTGGCCGTGCTTTTTTATTTTGCTGCGCCAAGGCGGGTGAGGCTGTCTTTTGCTGTCGGTCTTAGCTTTGGGAGGTGCAATGTATCGTCATTTAAAATAAGAACAATACGGCGTTGCTGCGCCCGGCTCGAAGAGAGCGATATTTGTAAGACGCTAAAGCGGCAACAAAATCAGCTCCGTACTATCTGTACTGTCTGCCCCACGGGACTTCGCTACGCTCGCGGCTTTTTGCTGCCTTGTCTTGTTCTTATTGTATTCGACTATAGTTATATGTGTATGGATATATACGATCCTGTAATTTGGGGAGGGTAAATTTGCAAAGCTGTTGTAGGCTGTTTGGAAATTCATACATACAAGTCAGGGCTACAGAGTGCAAAACACTCGTTTCATGGCGGCCGAAACGGTATAATGCCGCCGGTTCGGGCGGATGCATCCGCCTTGGTTTTTGTATCTGATTTTTGTGTAGGCCGGTGCCGGATGCGGCGGCGATGCCCTTAGATGGAGACAAGCATGAGTGCGATTGTTGATATTTTTGCCCGTGAAATTCTGGACTCGCGCGGCAACCCCACGGTGGAGTGCGATGTGTTGCTGGAGTCCGGTGTGATGGGCCGTGCCGCCGTACCCAGCGGTGCCTCGACCGGTGCCAAAGAGGCGCTGGAACTGCGCGACGGCGATGCCAAGCGCTATCTGGGCAAGGGTGTGTTGCAGGCGGTGGAGCATGTCAACAATGAAATCGCCCAAGCGCTGATTGGCGTGGATGCTTCCGAGCAAAGCTATGTCGATCAAATCATGCTCGATTTGGACGGCACCGAAAACAAAGGCCGTTTGGGCGCCAATGCCATTTTGGCCGTGTCCATGGCGGTGGCCCGCGCGGCGGCGGAAGACGCCGGTCTGCCGCTCTACCGCTATCTGGGCGGTGTCGGCCCCATGGCCATGCCGGTGCCGATGATGAATGTGATCAACGGCGGCGCACACGCCAACAACAGTCTGGATATTCAGGAATTCATGATCATGCCCGTGGGTGCATCCAGTTTCCGCGAAGCCTTGCGCTGCGGTGCCGAGGTGTTCCACCACCTGAAAAAACTGTGCGACGGCAAAGGTTATTCCACCACCGTGGGCGACGAAGGCGGTTTTGCCCCCAATCTGGGCAGCCACGAAGAAGCCATCCGGCTGATTTTGGAAGCGGTGGATGCCGCCGGGTACCGTGCCGGTGAGGATGTGGTGCTGGCCTTGGATTGCGCCTCCAGCGAATTCTATAAAGACGGCCAATACCATCTGAGCGCCGAAGGTCTGGCCTTGAGCAGCGCCGAGTTTGTCGATTACCTGGCCAAGCTGGCCGAGACTTACCCGATTGTGTCGATTGAAGACGGCATGAGCGAGCACGATTGGGACGGCTGGAAAATGCTCACCCAGCGCCTGGGCAAAAAAGTGCAGCTGGTGGGCGACGATTTGTTTGTCACCAATCCGGCCATTCTGGGCGAGGGCATCAGCCAAGGCTTGGCCAATGCCCTGTTGGTGAAAGTGAACCAAATCGGCACTTTGAGCGAAACCCTCAAAGCGGTAGATTTGGCCAAACGCAACCGTTATACCAGCGTGATGAGCCACCGTTCCGGCGAGACCGAAGACAGCACCATTGCCGATTTGGCCGTGGCCACCAACTGCATGCAGATCAAAACCGGCTCCTTATCGCGTTCCGACCGCATGGCCAAATACAACCAGCTGTTGCGCATTGAGGAAGAGCTGGGCGAAGCCGCCTGGTATCCGGGCAAACAGGCTTTTTACCAACTGGCCTAAGGCAGAACTATGCGTTGGGTGACCTATGTGCTGATACTGGCGCTGGCCGGTCTGCAATACAGTCTGTGGATGGGCAAGGGCGGCTGGGGCGATATGCAGCAGCTGGCCAAACAGGCCGAACAGCAGCAGCAGGCCAATATGCAGCTGAACGCCTGCAACCGCGCCCTGGAAGCGGAGGTGCAGGATTTGGCCGAAGGCAGTGACGCCATTGCCGAAATCGCCCGGGTGGACTTGGGTTATGTGCAGGACGGCGAAACCTTTTACCGTTTTGTCTATGTGCAGGATAATCAAGAATAACTTTGTGATACGCAAACCGCTTTCAGGCAGCCTGAAAGCGGTTTTTTATCCGCCGGGCACAAGAGCCGGGCACAAGAATGGAGCAGTGATTGGAAACAGAACAAAGCCGGCGCGACCCTTTGGGTTCGGGCTGGATGGTGGTGGCGGCGGTGTTTTTCGCGGTAATGGGCGCGCTGGTGAAAAAAGCCGGGCAGGAATATGCCATGGGTTTTAACGAGCTGGTGTTTTGGCGCACCTCGTTTGCGGTGGCGGTGCTGGGCGCGCTGGCGCTGTGGCGCGGCGAGCGTTTTGCCACGCCGCACATCGGCGCGCACATCAGCCGCGGCGTGTCCGGCACTTTGGGGCTGCTGCTGTTTTTTTATGCGCTCACGCAATTGTCGCTGGCCACCGCTACCACGCTCACCTACACCTCGGCAATTTTTCTGGCGCTGCTGTCCTTTGTACGCGGCACCGAAAAAATCGGCGGCCGCGCCCTGTTTGCCTTGCTGCTGGGTTTTTGCGGCATTGTGCTGTTGTTGCGCCCCTCGTTTGCCGCCGGACAGGAATGGGCGGCGCTCTTGGGTTTGGGTGCGGGTTTTTGTGCCGGATGGGCGTATTTTCAGGTGCGCGAACTGTCGCAGCGCGGCGAGCCGGGCTGGCGGGTGGTGTTTTATTTTTCCTGTGTCGCCACCGCCATCAGCGGTGTATTGGCCACGGCGGAGGGCTGGCATGTACCGAGCACGGGCAGTCTGGCTTATGCGCTGGGCATCGGCGCCAGCGCCACGGTGGCGCAGCTGTGCCTCACCCGCGCCTACCGCGTGGGGCGCACTTTCGTGGCCGCTTCGCTCTCTTATTTGACGGTGGTGTTTTCGTCCCTGCTGGGCGTGTGGTGGCTGGGCGACGCGCTGCACTGGCAGGAAGTGCTGGGTATGGGTATTATTGTGGGCAGCGGCGTGCTCGGTGCCGCCGCCAAACGCTGATTGTTTCACCCCGCATACCTTAATAGAGGAGGGTTAAGATGATTTCCATCCGCGAGCAGAGTTACGGCCTCAATGTGGCCTTGTTCAACGAATTCACCCTGGAAGACTTCCGTCTGTTTGAAGACGCGCTGTTGCAGGCCAGCCAAAAAGTGCACCGCCCGGACGTGCTGCTGGATTTCTCCATGCTCAACGATTTCACCCTCGATATGGCGGTGGAACATCTGCGTTTTGTGCGTGCGCACGAAGCCGATTTCGGCCGCATTGCCATTGTGGTGGACGATATTTGGATTAAGCTGGGCGCGCATATTTCCAGCCTGCTCACGCAACAGCATCCCAAATATTTCGATGACGCCGCCAGCGCACAGCAATGGCTGCTGGAAAGCGCCAGCCCGGAAGAGGGTGCTTCTTGAGGCTGCCTGAAAACCAGCCTGCGGCAGCTGAGCATGTCTTGCTGTTGCACGGCCTGATGACTGCGGCGCTGACCCCCGGTGACGGCACGGTGGCCGTGGCGGAAACCGTGGCCGAAGGTTGCCGTGACCACTTGGTGTTGTCGGTAAGCCATAGCAGCATGCTGTTGGATGCCGAAGTGGCGGCGCAGGTGGGGCATTTTCTGCGTTACGGCTGTTTTCAACGCACTGTGGCTTGATAATTTAAATTATTGAATTAACAAGTTTTAGATCTATTTTTATTGTATTGCCCGCACCGGCAAGGCTGCCTGAAAGCCTTTCAGGCAGCCGTCAAACCCGTGCCAGGGGTTTTTTTTTGTCTGCTAATGAATTATAATTGCAGCAGTTTTTCATGCTACTGAGAAATGGCCCCGCGGCCATTTTTTTGTTTTTTGACGGAGCAAAATTGGATATTCAAACCATTCTGGACAAAACCCTGCCGGGTTTGGGCTATGAGCTTGTGGATCACGAACTCACGGCCCAAGGCGATTTGCGCGTGTTTATCGACAAAGAAGGCGGCATTACCGTGGAAGACTGTGCCACGGTGAGCAATCATTTGAGCCGCCTGTTTATGGTGGAAGACATTGACTACCGCCGCCTGGAAATTTCCAGCCCTGGCCTCGACCGGCCGCTGAAAAAAGTCGCCGATTTCGAGCGCTTTGCCGGGCAGCTGGCGAAAATCAAAACCCGTTTGCCGGTGGACGGCCAGAAGAATTTTGTCGGCCGCATCCAAGGCATTGAGCAGGATGTGGTGACCCTGGTTTTGGAAGAAGCCAACGAGGCCCGCAAGGCCAAACGCGCGGCGGTGGCCGCGGGCAAAAGCGTGGCCATAGAGCTTGCCAATATCGACAAAGCCCGTCTGAAACCCGAATTTGATTTTTAATTTTTATTTATTTTTTAAATACATGCAGGCACAGGCTGCCTGAAATGGAGTGAAACAACATGAGCCGTGAAATTTTACTGTTGGCCGAAGCGCTGGCAAGCGAGAAGAGTGTCAGCCCGGAAGTGGTGTTCAATGCCTTGGAATTCGCCCTGGCGAGCGCCGCCAAGAAAAAGGCCGACCGCGAGCACATGGACGTGCGTGTGGAAATCGACCGCGAAACCGGCGAATACTACAGCTTCCGCCGCTGGCTGATTGTGGCCGATGAGGACTACACCTATCCGGACACGCAGAAAACCATTGAAGAAATCCAGGAAGAGATTCCCGGTACCGAATTGCAAATCGGCGACTATTACGAAGAGCCGATGGAAAACGTGGAATTCGGCCGCATTGGCGCGCAAACCGCCAAACAGGTGATTTTGCAGCGCATCCGCGATGCCGAGCGCGAGCAGATTTTGAACGAATTTTTGCAGCGCAAAGAAAGCCTGGTGCTGGGCACGGTCAAACGCGTGGAGCGCCACGGCGCCATCATCGAAATCGGCCGCCTGGAAGCGCTGCTGCCGCGCGACCAGATGATTCCGCGCGAAAACTTCCGCAACGGCGACCGCGTGCGCGCGCTGTTTCTGCGCGTGGAAGAGCAGGGCAACAGCGGCCGCAAACAGGTGATTCTGAGCCGCTCTTCGCGCGAATTTCTGGTGAAGCTGTTTGAACTGGAAGTGCCGGAAATCGAAGACGGCCTGTTGGAAATCAAAGAAGCCGCCCGCGACCCCGGCCAGCGCGCCAAGATTGCGGTGAAGGCCAACGACGGCCGCATCGACCCGCAAGGCACCTGCATCGGCGTGCGCGGTTCGCGCGTCAATGCCGTGACCAACGAATTGGCGGGCGAGCGCATCGACGTGGTGCTGTGGTCGCCGGAAACCGCGCAGTTTGTGATTAACGCCCTGTCTCCCGCCGAAGTGACCCGCATTCTGATTGACGAAGAACAACACGCCGTGGACGTGATTGTGGCGGAAGACCAGCTGGCGCTGGCCATCGGCCGCGGCGGCCAAAACGTGCGCCTGGCGGCGGAACTCACCGGCTGGCAGCTCAATATCATGACCGTGGAAGAGGCGCAGGAGCGCAACGAAGCGGAAGACCGCGCCCTGCGCGAACTGTTCCAAACCCATTTGGGCGTGGACGAAGACATGGCCGACGTGCTGGTGCAGGAAGGCTTTGCCACCTTGGAAGAAGTGGCCTATGTGCCGGTGGAAGAAATGCTGGACATCGAGGGCTTTGACGAAGAGCTGGTAAACGCGTTGCGCAACCGTGCCCGCGACGCCATCCTCACCCTGGCGATTGCCTCGGAAGAGCAGCTGGAGCATGTGGACGAAGCGATGAAATCGCTGGAAGGCATGGACCAGGAAATGCTGCGCGACTTGGCTGCCGCCGAAATTACCACCCGCGACGATTTGGCCGAATTGTCGGTGGACGAACTGATTGAAATTACCGGTGTCGATGAAGACACGGCCAAGAAAGTGGTGCTGGCGGCCCGTGCCCACTGGTTTGAAGAGGCCGAAGGGGGTGCCGAATGAGTAATATCACCGTAGAACAATTTGCCGCGGAACTGAAAATGCCGCCGCAACGCCTGCTGGAGCAGCTCTCCAGCGCCGGTGTGGCGAAAAAATCCGCCGCCGACGAGCTGACTTCTGCCGACAAGCAGCAGCTGCTGGCTTATTTGAAACAGGCGCACGGCAGCGACAGCGGCGGCACCATCACCCTGAGCCGCAAAAAAACCACTGAGCGCAGTACTGTGGCCGGTGTGGAAGTGGAAACCCGCCGCCGCCGCCGCGTGATTGTGGCGCCGGTGGAAGAGGTGGTGCCGGTTGCGCCTGCGGCGGAAGCCGCCCCCACCCCGGTAGCCGAAGCCGCTGCGGCTGCCGCCGAAGATGCCGCTGCCGAAGCCGAACGCCGTGCCTCCGCCGAGGCCGCTGCCGCCGAAGCGGCCAAACTGAAAGCCGCCCGCAGCGGCAAAGCCGCGGCCAAGGCCGAAGCGCCGGCCGCCGAAGCAGTGGCTCCGGCAGCGGAAGCCGCAGCGGTGGCAGATGCAGCCCCTGCGGCAGCACCCAAAGCCGACAAAGCGGATAAAGCCGATAAGGCCAAAGAACGCGCCGCGGCCCGTGCCGAAAAACGCAAGGCCGACCTGGCCGCGCTGGCGGCGGAAGCGGCCAAGCCCATCATCAGCGAAGCCGAGCAGGCGCAGCGCGATGAAGAAGCCCGCCGTGCCGAAGCCCTGCGCGCGCATCAGGAAGCCCTGCTGAAAGAGAAACAGGAGCGGCAGGCGCGCCGCGAAGCGGCCAAATTGCAGGCGCAGCAGGAAGCCAAAGCGGCCAAAGAACAAAAAGCCGCCGAGCCGCGCACGGCCAAACCGAGCGAGAAAAAACCCTTGTCCACCACCACCGGCGGTGTTGACAGCGCCCGCGGCGATGCGCGCAAGAAAGACGAGCGCCGCGGCGGCGGTCGTGACGACGATGCGCCCAAAGGCCGCAATGCCAAAGGCAAGGGCGGCAAAGACGCCCGCGGCGGCCGCGACGACGACCGCGTGCGCGGCGGCAAAAAAGGCAAGAAACTCAAGCTGGAGCCCAATCAGCACGCCTTCCAGGCGCCCACCGAACCGGTGGTGCACGAAGTCTTGGTGCCCGAAACCATTACCGTGGCCGATTTGGCGCACAAAATGGCGGTGAAGGGCGTGGAGGTGGTGAAAACCCTGATGAAGATGGGCATGATGGTGACCATCAACCAGTCTTTGGATCAGGAAACCGCGCTGATTGTGGTGGAAGAGCTGGGCCATATCGGCAAACCCGCCGCCGCGGACGACCCGGAAGCCTTCCTGGACGACGATGTCGAACACGTGGCCGCCGAAGTGCTGCCGCGTCCGCCGGTGGTGACCGTGATGGGTCACGTCGACCACGGCAAGACCTCTTTGCTCGACTACATCCGTCGCGCCAAAGTGGTGCAGGGCGAGGCCGGCGGCATTACCCAGCACATCGGTGCCTACCATGTGGAAACCCCCAAAGGCGTGGTGACCTTCCTCGACACCCCCGGCCACGAAGCGTTTACCGCCATGCGTGCCCGCGGTGCCCAGGCCACCGACATCGTGATTCTGGTGGTGGCCGCCGACGACGGCGTGATGCCGCAAACCATCGAAGCCATCGCCCACGCCAAAGCGGCCGGTGTGCCCATGGTGGTGGCGGTGAACAAAATCGATAAAGACGCCGCCAATCCCGAACGCATCCGTCAGGAACTGACCCAGCACGAAGTCATCCCCGAAGACTGGGGCGGCGATGTGCAGTTTGTGGACGTGTCTGCCAAGAAAGGCACCAATATCGATGCCTTGCTCGATGCCGTGCTGTTGCAGGCCGAGGTGCTGGAACTGACCGCGCCGGTGGATGCGCCCGCCAAAGGCATTATCGTGGAAGCCCGCTTGGACAAAGGCCGCGGTGCCGTGGCCACCCTGCTGGTGCAAAGCGGTACGCTGAAAAAAGGCGATATGCTCTTGGCCGGTACCGCCTTCGGTAAAGTGCGCGCCATGATGGACGAAAACGGCAAACCGATTACCGAAGCCGGCCCGTCCATTCCGGTGGAAATCTTGGGTCTTTCCGACGTGCCCAATGCCGGCGAAGACGCCATGGTCTTGGCCGACGAGAAAAAAGCACGCGAAATTGCCCTGTTCCGCCAAGGCAAATACCGCGACGTGCGTTTGGCCAAACAGCAGGCCGCCAAGCTGGAAAACATGTTCAACAACATGGGCGAAGGCCAGGCGCAAAATCTGGCGGTCATCATCAAGGCCGATGTACAAGGTTCTTACGAAGCCCTGGCAGGCAGCCTGCAAAAACTCTCCACCGACGAGGTGAAAGTGAGCGTGCTGCACAGCGGTGTGGGCGGCATTACCGAGAGCGACGTCAATCTGGCGATTGCCTCCGGCGCCTTCATCATCGGCTTTAACGTGCGTGCCGACGCCTCCGCGCGCAAACTGGCCGAAACCGAAGACGTGGAAATCCGCTACTACAACATCATTTACGATGCCATCGACGATGTGAAAGCGGCCATGAGCGGCATGCTGGCACCGGAGCAGAAAGAGCAGCAAACCGGTACCGTGGAAATCCGCCAGGTCATCACCGTGTCCAAAGTGGGCAATATTGCCGGCTGTATGGTCACCGACGGCGTGGTCAAACGCGATTCCCACGTGCGCCTGATCCGCAACAATGTGGTGGTGCACACCGGCGAACTCGAATCGCTCAAGCGCTTCAAAGACGATGTCAAAGAAGTGCGCATGGGCTTCGAGTGCGGCCTGATGCTGAAGAACTACAACGACATCATGGAAGGCGACGTGCTGGAAGTGTTCGATATTGTCGAAGTGGCACGCAGCCTGTAAAGCGGGTGTGTATTCGGCAGGCTGCCTGAAAAAGCTTTCAGGCAGCCTGTTTTGGCCTTTGGCACGGCGGTATAGTCGCCGTAGGTTGGGTCGCCAGACCCAACAATATCTGGCCGTTGAACGAACAAATGTTGGGTCTGCGGCCATAGGTATCTGCATAAATTTAAGCTACCTGAAATATTTGGACGTGTATTCGGTTTAGATACCGAAAATTTAATCCAAGCATGTTTACGGCTACGGCCATAATCCGCTGGCGCAGCCGAACGGAGCGCGGTTTTTCGGGGAGCAAGGGCAAATCTGTTTGAGCAGCGCAGCTGCGAGTTTTTTGCCCGCCCGAAAAAGCGTGCGGAGAGAGGGAAGTTTGCGCAGCAAACCTGCAACCGCGGCCGCCTTTCTTTTGCCTTCTTTTCTTTGGCGGCGCAAAGAAAAGAAGGTGGCCGCGCGGCCACGAAGCGCACAGTAAAACTTTGTGTAACTTGAAATACAAGGAGATACCAACTTGTATTTTCAGGTAGCCTTAATATTTGTGTAGATACCTATGGTCGTCAAATCCAACTTCTGAATTTGGCAAGCTGCCGTAGCCGTAGGTCGGCTCTCCGAGCCGACACACCCCACACCCACACCTCACGTCGGCTCGGAGAGTCGGCCTACCCAAGGAAACCCATCATGAGAAAACCCCAACGCGGCTATGCCCGCCAAGACCGGGTGAAAGAGCAGATTATGCGCGAACTGGCAGAGCTGACCCGCACCGGCCTCAAAGACCCGCGCGCGGGCTTTATCACCATCAACGAAGTGGAAGTCACCCGCGATTACAGCCACGCCACCGTGTATTACACCGTGCTGGACGACAAAACCCGCGATGTGACTGCCGAAGCGCTGGAGCACGCCCGCGGCCATTTGCGCAGCGAGCTGGCCAAACGCATCAAGCTTTTCAAAATCCCCGAACTGCATTTCAAATACGACGACTCGCTGGAGCGCGGCATGAGCATTTCCAGCCTTATCGAGCAGGTGGTGGCGGAAAAACCGGTGGAAGACTGAGATATATAGTCGAATAAAATAAGAATGAGACAAGGCAGCAAGCCGCAGACAGTACAGATAGTACGGCAAGGCGCAGCAACGCCGTATCATTCTTATTTTAAATGACTATACACACCGCCCTTTTTTCAGGCAGCCTGCAACCCTTGCTATGAACACACCCAAAGCCCCCAAACGCGCCGTCAACGGCGTGCTGCTGCTGGACAAACCGGCCGGCATTTCCAGCAATACCGCCCTGCAACAGGCACGGCGGCTGTTTGCCGCGCAAAAAGCCGGCCACACCGGCGTGCTCGACCCGCTGGCCACCGGCCTGTTGCCCTTGTGTTTCGGCGAGGCCACCAAGTTTGCCCAATACCTGCTCGATGCCGACAAAGCCTATACCGCCACCCTCAAACTGGGTGAGGCCACCACCACGGGTGACGCCGAGGGTGACATCATCGAGTGCGGCCGCAGCGACATCGGTGTGGACGAATTTCAGGCAGCCTGTGCCGCGCTCACCGGCCCCATCCGCCAGGTGCCGCCGATGTTCTCCGCGCTCAAGCACGAAGGGCGGCCGCTGTACGAATACGCCCGCCGCGGCATCACCATCGAGCGCAAAGCGCGCGACATCACCATTTACCAAATCGACATTCTCGAATTCGCACCGCCGCAAGCGGTGCTGGCCGTGCGTTGCAGCAAAGGCACGTATATCCGTACTTTGGCCGAAGACCTGGCGCGGCATTTGGGCAGTTTCGCCCACCTCACCGCCTTGCGCCGCACCGCCACTGCCGGTTTCGACATTGCCGCCGCCCACAGCTTGGAAGTGCTGGCGGCGCTGGACACGGATGGGCGCGACGCGCTGCTGCTGCCCTGTGATGTCTTGGTGCAGCACCTGCCCGCCGTGCAGGCGGATGCCGCCACCGTGGCCGATGTGCAATGCGGCCGCCGCGCACCGTTTTCAGGCAGCCTGCCGAACGGACAACCTCTGCGGCTGTATGCCGCCGACACGCAGGACTTTGTCGGCTTGGTGGAATACCTGCCGCAAGGCTGCCTGAAAGCCGTGCGTTTGATGAATACGGCTGCGGACTGAATGCGTTTCCTGCTTGAATTGCTGACCTGTGACCGCAAATAGCCGTAGCCAGCCGTAGCCTGGGTCGTCAGACCCAACACGGGTTAAAATTTCCGGAAACCGTGGGTTTTATGACGCAAACCCATGTCACTACTTTGTATTGAACGTTACTCAGCATTATCATTTGCGCTTCGTGGCCGCGCGGCCACCTTCTTTTCTTTGCGCCGCCAAAGAAAAGAAGGCAAAAGAAAGGCGGCCGCGGTTGCAGGTTTGCTGCGCAAACTTCCCTCACTGCACACGGTTTTTCGGGCGGGCAAAAAACTCGCAGCTGCGCTGCTCAAACAGATTTGCCCTTATTCCCCGAAAAACCGCGCTCCGTTCGGCTGCGCCAGCGGATAAGGCTGTAGCCGTGAACAGACATGAATTAAAGTTTCAGTGTCTAAGCCGAATACAAATCTAATCTACACCATTTATTTATTTCCATACCAAGGCCGATACCATGAGCGAAACCCACCAAACCCTGATTGAATTCCCCAGTTCCTTCCCGATTAAAATCATGGGTCAGCAGCACCCCGAATTTGTCGACACCATTTTGGCAGTGGTGTGCGAACATGCGCCCGACACCACCCGTGACCATGTGCAAACCCGCGACAGCAGCGGCGGCAATTACATCGGCTGCACCGTCACCGTGCGCGCCGAAAGCCAGGAGCAGCTGGACAATCTCTACCGCGCGCTTACATCCCACCCCATGGTGAAAGTGGTGCTGTAAGGCATGAAAATCCAATACTTGGGCCTGGCCGATTACCTGCCGGTATTCGAAGCCATGAAAGCCTTTAACGACAGCCGCAGCGCCGATACCGAAGACGAATTGTGGGTGGTGGAGCACCCGCCGGTATTCACCCAGGGCATGGCGGGCAAGCCGGAGCACCTGCTCGGCCACAGCGATATTCCGGTGGTGCAAATCGACCGCGGCGGCCAGGTCACCTATCACGGCCCCGGCCAGCTGGTGGTCTATACCCTCATCGACTTCAAGCGCCGCCGCATCAGCGTGCGCGAGCTGGTCACGCGGCTGGAAAACAGCATCATCGCCACCCTGGCCGAATACGGCATCAGCGCCGCCGCCGACCCCGCGCGCCCCGGCGTGTATGTGGACGGCCGTAAAATCGCCTCCCTCGGCCTGCGCATTAAAAACGGCGCCGTCTATCACGGCTTGGCGCTGAATGTGGATATGGATTTGGCACCGTTTCTGCACATCAATCCCTGCGGCTATGCCGGTATGGAAATGGTGCAAATCCGCGATTTTGTGCAGCCTGCCCCCGGTGTGGCGGAAGTGGCGGAGAAGCTGACGCTTCATTTGCAGCAAGCTCTGGCTTAGGCTGCCTGAAACTGCGCCACAAGTACTTTCAGGCAGCCTGCAATCCAATTCCCTCTCCCGTGGGAGAGGGCTGAGAACGGCTGCATGTATCTTTGTTGAGTGCACACCATGCCGTAGGTCGGCTCTCCGAGCCGACGCCCCAACATTTAAAGCAAGTCGGCTCGGAGAGCCGACCTACCGGCTTTTCAGGCAGCCTGCATACAAGGAGTACATCATGCGTATCGCTCTGGTTTCCGATATCCACGGCAATCTGCCCGCGCTGGAAGCGGTGGTGTCCGATATCCGCCGCCGCGGCTGCGATGTGATTGCCAATCTGGGCGACTGCCTCTCCGGCCCTTTGTGGCCGTTGGAGACGGCGCAGTTTTTAATGGCTGAAAACTGGCCCGCCATTGCCGGTAATCACGAGCGCCAAATCTTGCAGCTGAGTGCGGCACAACAAGGCGCGTCCGACCGCTTTGCCGCCGCGGCCTTGGGCCGTGCCGAAAAAGCCTGGCTCGCCGCTTTGCCGCCGCAGCTGAGTTTGGACAACGATGTGCTGCTGTGCCACGGCACCCCGCACAGTGATGTGCATTACCTAACCGAAGACATTGCCGAAGGCAAGACCGTTTTGGCCGCTGAGGCTACCATCCGTACCCGCTTGGGCGGTGTGCGTGCCGGGCTGATTGCCTGCGGCCACAGCCATATTCCGCGCAGCCTGTGGCTGGATGGTTGCACCATCGTCAATCCTGGCAGCGTCGGTCTGCAAGCCTATGACGACGACCATCCGCCACACACAGTCGAAAACGGCTCGCCACATGCCCGCTATGCCCTGGCCGAGCACAGTGCCGGGGGCTGGCGCATCGGTTTGTACAGCGTGCCGTATCCGCACCATCTGGCCGCCGCCAAAGCCGCACAGGAAAACCGCCCCGATTGGGCTTATGCCTTGCAGACCGGGTTTATGCAGGCTGCCTGAAAAATAAAAAACAGACGACAAATATATGCAATTCAGTTCATTGGAAATTTGTGCCGGTGCCGGCGGCCAGGCTTTGGGCTTGGAGCAAGCCGGCTTTCGGCATGTGGCCTTGGTGGAAATCGAACCGCCGGCCTGCCAGACATTGCGGGTCAACCGGCCTGAATGGAATGTCATTGAGGCGGATGTGCGCCTCTTCGACGGCTCCCGCTATCAGGGTGTGGATTTATTGGCCGGCGGTGTACCCTGTCCGCCGTTTTCCAAAGCAGGCAAACAGCTGGGGGCTGATGATGAGCGGGATTTGTTTCCCGAAGCGCTACGTTTGGCCCAAGAAATACGCCCCAAAGCGGTGATGTTGGAAAACGTCAGGGGTTTGCTGGACCCGAAATTTGATGCCTACCGCGATGCGATTACCCGACAGTTTGCACAACTGGGTTATGTAGGCGACTGGAAGTTGCTGTATGCGGCTGATTTTGGCGTATCCCAGTTGCGGCCGCGGGTGATTTTTGTGGCTTTGCAAGCAGAGTTTGCCCCTTATTTTTCATGGCCGGAGCCGATGCCGGAAGCACCGCCGACCGTTGGCGAATTATTGTTGGATTTGATGGCGCAAGACGGATGGCCGCAAGCGCACCAATGGCATTTGGGTGCCAACCAGATTGCACCGACTTTGGTGGGCGGTTCCAAAAAACACGGCGGTGCCGATTTGGGGCCGACACGTTCCAAACGGGCATGGGCGGAATTGGGGGTGGACGGTTCGGGTTTGTGGGATAAGCCGCCGACGGCGGATTTTGACGGTATGCCGCGCCTGACCGCCCGTATGGCCGCCCGTATTCAGGGCTTCCCGGACGATTGGCAGTTTGCGGGCAAAAAAACACCGGCCTATCGGCAAATCGGTAATGCCTTCCCGCCGCCGGTGGCGCGTGCGGTAGGGGCGCAAATTATCAAAGCATTGCAGAAGGAGGGCTGATATGAATCCGGTTTTTGAGCAAGAGCGGCAAAAGTTCCATCAAAATTTGCTGGCGACCATTTTAAGCACCAACAGCAAAGGCGTTGTCAGTAATGCCGACAGCAGCAATGCCCGCAGCTGCCTGATAGCCAAAGGTATAGCCGAATTGTTGCAGGCGCAAACCGTTACCGAACGCGTGGCCGGGCAGACTTCCGGCAATGCGTTTGAAGCCGTTTGCAGCCAGTTTGTCACCGCCGCATTTGCCAAATTGCAGCACATCCGGCCCGGTGCGTGGCAGGTGCGGCAGGTGGGTTCCAGAAACCGTTTGGAGATTGCCAATTACCAGCAATATGCCCATTTGGTGGCCTTGTCCAAAGCCGCCGACAGTAATCCCGAACTGGCCGCCGCCTTGGGCAGCGACTACACCATCACTCCGGACATCATCGTCACCCGCGATCTGATTGATGACGCGGAAATCAACAAGCATGAATTTTTAGTAAACCAAGATATTGCCACTTTGGCCAGTTTGAGGGCGCACAATCAATTGCCCTTATTGCATGCCAGCATTTCCTGCAAATGGACCATACGCAGTGATCGGGCGCAAAACGCCCGTTCGGAAGGTTTGAATCTGGTGCGCAACCGTAAAGGCCGCTTGCCGCACGTGGTCGTGGTCACAGCCGAGCCGACACCCAGCCGTATTGCCTCTATTGCTTTGGGAACGGGCGAGATAGACTGTGTTTATCACTTTGCCTTGTATGAGCTGGAAAAAACCTTAAGCAATGCGGGTTTGGGCGATGCCTTGGACTTGTTCCACATTATGGTTGAAGGCAAACGCTTGAAAGATATTTCCGACTTGCCTTTGGATTTGGCCGTTTGAATCTTTCAGGCTGCCTGAAGGAGCACAGATGATCACCAGCCAAAAAATCGCCACCGCTTTAAACAAAGCGCTGTGGCCCGTATTAAAAGCGCAGGGTTTTCAGCACCGCATCGGCCGCAGTTATTACCGCGTGCTCGAAGGACAGGTGTGGGCGGTGTACAGCGCCGCGGTGGGGCATTATTTTTCCGAAATCACCGGCCACCCCGCGCATGCGTTTGATGTGTCCTTGTGCTGTTATCATTTTCCCGCCGAGGAGCAGCCGTGTGTCGAGCGGCGCCTGGCCTTGCGCAAGCCTTATTGGGGCTATCTGCCGGACAGTTACCAAGAACTCGAAGCGCTGGATATGTCGGTGCAATACCGCGAACACACCCGCGGGGCCGAGACCAGCCGTACCGATTTGTGGGCGGTTGCACCCGACGGCGCCAACCTGGCCGCGGTGCTTGATGATGTGATGGCCGCTTATGCACAGCAGTCGCCACCGTTTTGGGCGCGCATGGGCAGCGCGGAATACACCGACACTGTGTTGCGCGAGCACCACGCACGCCGGGGCAGGGCGGCACAGCACCGCGAACAGTACGAAAAAGCCGTGCGGCGCAAATGGAAAAATGAGGCCGAATCGCAATTGCGTTCCTGGCTGAGCAGCGATGCAGTGGATTATTTTGCCTATTGGGACGCACACGGCGGCGATCCGCTGATTTCGCCGGCCAAAGCCAAGTCGGCCAAAGGTGAGGCGTAGTTTGAGACCTTTGCAAAACCCGTTGATGACAAGGATAAAACAGACCGCAGGTAGGGTGGGCATTTATGCCCACCATTTTAAGCGGCTGATGATTAAAAATGTTTGGTGGGCATAAATGCCAAATACAACGCGCTTATGGAAAATTATCAAGCTGATGATGAAAAATGCTTGGTGGGCATAAATGCCCACCCTACGACTTGCTGCGTACTTTAGGTTTCAGGCTGCCTGAAAGGAAACACCATGCCCAGTAATACCAACTACGTTTGCTTTGACTGCCGCCGGGCGGTACGCAAGCCGAAAACGTACCGGCAGGCGGTTTATTGTCCGCAATGCGGGCGGCGGATGCTGGGTTTGTCGTACAAGCTGGCCATTCCGAAACAGCACAAAAAGCGCGAATGGGCGGCATTGTGGCGCCTCATCCATGAATTTCGGCAGCAACAGCATCTGCAGCATATGGACTGGTGGCGGCAAAGCCAAGCCGATGAGGTGGCTCAACTGCACCGGAAGTTGCAGCAGACGCCGCGCTCCTTGCGCTCTGAAAAGCAGGTGCTGAAACTGCAACAATTACGACAACAAAAGCGCCAATGGCGTAAGCAAATTGACTGGGTACATCAGCTTTACTGCGAGAACGGGCAGTAAGCCCGCCTTTCAGGCAGCCCCTGCCCGCGAAAACCGTTATAATCGCGCCTTTAAGCGCCACCGCATATCAGAGAGAAACAGCATGAGCACCGAATCCACCCATCCCCTCGACAACGCCCAGGGTGTCAAACACAAAGGCGCTTCCAAAACCGCGCGCATTCCGATTAAGGTGGTGCCGCTGGAAGAAAAACTGAAAAAACCGGAATGGATACGCGCCAAGCTGCCCACCGGCAAGAAGTTTTTTGAAATCAAAAACATTCTGCGCGACCAAAAAATGCACACCGTGTGCGAGGAAGCCTCCTGCCCCAATATCGGCGAGTGTTTCAGCAAGGGCACGGCCACTTTTATGATTATGGGCGACATCTGTACCCGCCGCTGCCCCTTCTGCGACGTCGGCCACGGCCGCCCCAATCCGCTGGATCCGGAGGAGCCGAAAAACCTGGCCGAAAGCGTGGCGGCCATGAATCTGCGTTATGTGGTCATCACTTCGGTGGACCGCGACGATTTGCGCGACGGCGGCGCCCAGCATTTTGCCGACTGCATCAACGCCATCCGCGAGCGCAGCCCGCACACCAAAATCGAAATCCTGGTGCCCGATTTCCGCGGCCGTTTGGATATTGCGTTGGAGATTTTGGCCAAAAATCCGCCGGATGTGATGAACCACAATCTGGAAACCCATCCGCGCCTCTACAAACAGGCGCGCCCCGGTTCGGATTACAAGCACTCGCTGGAGCTGTTGCGCCGCTACAAAACCCTGGTGCCGCATGTGCCGACCAAGTCCGGCATTATGGTGGGCTTGGGCGAAACCGACGAAGAAGTGCGCGAAATCATGCGCGATATGCGCGCGCACGATATTGAGATGATTACCGTGGGCCAGTATCTGCAACCTTCCGACGGCCATCTGCCGGTGCTGCGCTATGTCACCCCGGACATGTTCAAACAGTTTGAAGTCGAGGCTTATGCCATGGGCTTTACCAATGCCGCCATCGGCGCCATGGTTCGATCAAGTTACCATGCCGATGTGCAGGCGGAGGAGGCTTTGAAAGAGAACGGCCACGGCTGATTATTACAGCCACAATAAAAACAGCCCGGATAGGAAATATCCGGGCTGTTTTTATTGTGTCCAGTATTTAGTGATCGCTGTACACCAAGTCATTTAATGCAGCAAACAGTTTGTCGGCATCAATGGGTTTGTTCAGGTAGCCCGATGCCCCAAAAGACATGGCTTTGAGTCCCTGCCTTTTGTCTGTTTGAGCGGAAACCACCAAGATATTGGCTTCGGGATCAAATTCAATAATGCGGCGGATACACTCCAAGCCGCCTTGGTCTTCGCTGCCCCAGCCGGACATACCCAAGTCCATGCTGACTGCATTGGGGCGGTAGAGTTTGTACATGGCCAAGGCATCTTCGCCGTTGGCGGCAGTGGCCACAACGTTGACATTCATACTGCCTGCATAGCGGCTGATCAGGTTGCGGATGACGGAGCTGTCGTCCACTACCAAAAGATTGATGTTTTTTTGAATCATGATTGTCACTTTTTAAAAACGTGTAGCATACAAAACGGAATGCGGTTTACCCGCATCCCGTTGCCGTATCAGCGGCGGGGTAGGGTGATGGAGAATTTAACACCTTTGCCTTGGCAGTTATAAACGCTCAGCTTTCCGGGCGGGTCCGTACTGCAGATATGGTTGCGCACAATATCCAGACCCACACCCTGCCCGGCATGGATGTCGGGCTGTTTGGCGGTAGAGAAGCCATTGCTGAAAATCAGGCGGATCATGTCTGATTCGCTGATGTTTTCAGCCTGCTCCTCTGTCAGCCAGCCTTGGCTGACGGCTTTTTCCTTAATGGCCTCGCTGTCCAAGCCATAGCCGTCATCAGCAAACTCCAGAACCAGTTGCTTTTCTTCAGCCGTGAGGTGGACATGGACTTTGCCTGCTGCTTCTTTTTGTTGCTCAAGGCGTTCTTCAGGTGTTTCGATGCCGTGCACAATGCTGTTGCGCAAGCATTGGATAATGATGTCCTGCACAATATTGGTTTCTTCGTCGGAAAGTCGGACACTGCCCAAGCCGTGTTTGTACAGTTTGACTTCCTTGCCTTTGCTGTGGGCGATTTCCTCTGCAAAGCCGTCCAGTTGCTGTGCAAACAGCTGCAACAGGGTTTCTTCACCGTCTGCGGCTACATTGTCACTGCTGTAAACCACATCTTCATCTTCAGTGCTTTGGATGATTTGTGCACAGTCGTCATGGTGGTCGGCACATTCGTCACAATCTGCCCCCTGAATCAGAGCGGCAAACTCATCATCCAGTATGGTGCGTTCCCAGTGGCTGGCATCGTTGGGATCATGTTCCGGAGCCATGGCGGGAGCGACATCTTGCAGATTGGATTCGGATTCCGGAGTAGTTTTGACAATCACTTCGGGCTCGTCCTGATGTACCTGGGTCAGATTGCCGAAAGCGCGGGTCAGACTGGACAGTTCATCGGCAATTTCGCCAACGGGCGCGAAGTCGTCTGCCACCAGTACGGTTTTTTGACGCAGGGCACTGAGGTGTTCTTCGGCTTTGTCACACAACTGGTTGAAAATATCGAAATCCAACAGGGCAGAATCGCCTTTAACAGCATGGATATGACGTGACACAGTCTCCAGCTTGCGGCGCAAAAACTCACCGCTGTGTCCTTTCTGTTTCAAGGCTGCCTGAATATCATCGGCGTGGGAGGTCAGGTTTTGCACAAAGGCATTACGGGTGGCCGGATCCAGATCAGTCATGCGGTTTAAGGTTTCCAGCTGCAGCAGCTTGGACTCTTTTTCGCTGATGATCTTGTTTTGCAGGATAACGGAATCGGTAATGTCGGTCACGCTGGTGAGAATACCGATAATGGTGCGGCTGCCGTCGGCATGTTTGCGAAACACGCGTTTTAACTGGAAGTCAAGATGGCGGGAAACCGGTTCGCCGGAGTATTCGTCGGGAATGCGTACCCGTACATCGCGCAGAGGATTCAAATCGCTGATCCAGCGCTCGCGTACATTGGGCTGGAACATCTGGTTGATGAATTCGCCCAAGCTCTCCAGCGGACGGCGGTCTTCGGCAATTTCCGACAATACGTCCGCCAGGCTGCGTCCGGCCAAGTCCGGCGTACCCAGCAGGAAGGACAGTTGGCGGGAGTATTTCGGGTTAAAGCACAGCTCGTGATTGATCAGCCCCAAACCGGTAGACACATTGTCCATAATGGCCTGGGTGGCCTGGCGTGCGGTATCCAGTGCGTTGTAAGACTGTTCGAGCTCGGTTTTTGCTTGGGACAGCTGGGCAAATGAGACCTCCAAGTCGTGATGCGCCTTGTCGATGACATTGTCCGAATACACCAGGCGGCTGATAACGAAGCGCACGAAGAACAACAGCATCATCAGCAGCAACAGGGCAGAGTAGAGCAGTGTGCGGGTAATGAAGCGTGTACGGTTTCGGTTGTCGGTGGTCAGCTCGGTAATAATAATGTCTAAGGTGTTGTAAACGTCAACCTGATGGTTGCGGGTGAACAATACCAGCTGGTCCAAGGCAGAGAGGCCTTCGGCCGTGTTCAGATTGGCAGTCAAGGCTTTTTGCAGTACCGCATCGTACTCCTGCCACATGGCTTCAACTTGGGTAAGTGCCGGCTCTACACGCGGATCGGTCAGCGGTGCAACACGGGAGGGGAGGTCGCTTTTGGCAAACATGCCGCCGTGACGCAGTGTTTCCAGATAGTACTGGATATCGGCGCGGTCTTGTTTCAGATCATTTAAGGAAGCCTGCAGTACGGCATTGTCGTGCAGAGACGGCCGGGAGAAGGATTCGTCCGACAGCAGGCTGCGGATGCGGTTGAGATCGGATTCCAGATAATGGGTATGCAGGGTCAGCTTGTAGAAGCCGTCCGAAGCATAACCGGCCACATCAATATGGTTGATGTTTCTGTTGATGTGTTCGCTCTCTTTGTAGTTGAAATAGCCGACCAGTGCCGCAATCAGCAGCATACTCAATACCGTCAGCAGTACGGCGGAGTAGCGGCGCAGCGTAGACATACTGGTCATACGGCTTGTTTTGTTTCCCTTGGCCACCTGTTGTTCAGGTGTTTTTTTCTTTTTGAACATGAAAGGCCTCTATATTTATTCTTATTTCAGCGGTAGTCACGGCTTCATTAAGCGTGACGGATTATTTTTGACCAAACCAACACAGGCCGGCTGTATGCAACAGCTTCGGCCTGCGTAGCCGATATAAATCGGCATGGATTAGGAGTGTATCCTGATTGTGGCGGTTAATTGACTTTTAAAGGCTGCGGTGCACGGGCAGGGCGCGTAGCCAAGGATTTGACCAAATCGACGCGAAAAAAATCCTGCAGCACTTTCTCAATGAGTTTGGATTCGGGAATATTGAGCTTGCGTGCACTGTCTTGGATCTGACCGATAAGATTGGACGGCAGGTCCACACGGTAGGGCTGTGTGATCTGTGCCAGATCCGCATCGGTGATTTTGATGGTCATCCACATAAATTCGAAGTAATCGCTTTTGTCTGCCAGCTCGTCGATGGGCTGAATATCCAACTCCGGCAGACTGCCGGATGCGGACAGGCGAGAGAGAAAGGCCAAAATGGTGGCTTTGGCTTCTGTGATACCGGCTTCCAATGAAGGTGCATCTTCAATAAAACAGTCTTCGATAGCCGGAACGATAATGCCGTAGCTTTGGGCGCCGAAATTGCGGTAACCGACAGGGAATTCGAATTCCATATTATCCATCCTTCACGTCAAAATGTGTTACTTGTGTGATTAAACAAAACCAAAAAAACAAACCGCCAATCCGGTTTGGGTGAAACAACTGCTTTGCTGATGTGGTGTGGATAAAACGGTATCTGCATACCGCAAAGCCTGCTGGACAGGTCTTGTGAAATTCTACTGACCAATGTCGAATGTTATTATGATGACATTGGTTTGTTGTTGTATTTTTTTGTTATGAGGGCAATGTTAACAAACTTGTAACAGTTTTGTTACGGCGCATCTTAGGAGAATGGTTTGAAAGTGTCAAGAAATATCAAGATTCATCTGAATATGAAAAAATATGATGTTAAATTGGTATTTTTTGCATGATTATGCTTTCGTATTTAAATTTGACCCATGTCAAGTAAAGATGAAATTTACATAATTTTAATTGATTAAATTTAATCAAATTATAACAGCCTGAATTTTTTAGAGTTTAGATTCAGGGAATGGTTTTTGCAAGATATGGATTAAGTGTGACTAGGGACGGATTGGCGGTGGTTTTGAACCGGCGGTTGCCGACAAGGTGTTTATCGAAAGCATCAGGCCGGTTTAAAAACTGTTGTTTTTTGTCTATACAAGCGTTCAGGCAGCCTGCAAAGGCTGCCTGAAAAGCCGGCTTTTGCATGACACAACGGGTTTACACCGGCGCACGGCGGTTTTGGCCGGGTACTTGGATGATCTCGCCTGTGTCGAGATTGGCGGCGGTGAGGCTGCCGCCCCAAACCGCGCCGGTGTCCAGTGCCAGCACGCCGTGGCCGCGGTAGAGGCCCAGTGCCGACCAGTGGCCGAAGACCACAGTTTCCGCCAGCGGCACGCGCTGTGCGTGGGCAAACCACGGGCGCAGGTTGGCCGGGAGTTGGCCCAAGGTGGATTTGAAATCGAAGTCGATGTCGCCTGCCAGTGTGACCGCACGCATGCGCGTGAAGGCATTGGTGGCAAAGCGGCGCGCATCGTGGCTGCCTGCGGGCGCGGTATCTTGCAGCGGACGGTTGCCGTACATATGGGCAAAATAATCTTCGGGGTTGGTTTGCAACGCGTGTTCGATGTCGGCAGCACGCGCGGTGGCGGTGTCGGCATCCCATTGCGGCCAGATACCGGCGTGGGCGAGCAGATATTGCGGGGTGCGGATGAGCAAGGGTTGGGCGCGCAGCCAGTCCAAGAGCAGGGTGCGGTCGGGGGCGGCGAGGATGTCGCCCACGGTATCGCCGCGTTTGGGTTTGGCATAGCCGTAGGCCATGGCCAAGAGATGCAGGTCGTGGTTGCCGAGCACGGTGGACATGCAGGCATCGTAATGCTTGACCAGGCGCAGCACGGCCAAGGAGGCAGGGCCGCGGTTAATGAGGTCGCCGGTGAGCCACAGGGTGTCGCGGCCGGGGGTAAAGCCGATTTCGGCCAACAGGGCTTCAAATTCGTTCAGGCAGCCTTGCAGGTCGCCGATTGCGTAATGTGCCATGGTTGGTGATGATAAATTAATAAAAAAACCGTGGCCGGGTTTAAGTGTTTTCCGTCAGCACGATGATGCGCTTGCGGCATTGCGCGGCCAGTTGTTGTGCGGCGGCCAGTTGGGTATCGGGCAATAAAACCAGCGGATAGCTGTCGCTGTCAATGTCCAGAAAAGCCAAAGTGAGGTCGTGGGATGCCAGCAGGGTACGGATGGCGGGTGCAAATGTGCCGATGGGGGCGAGCTTTTGCGCGGCCAAAGCCTGCAAGCGGCTGTCATCCGGGTTGCAATGATGCCGTTTCATCAGTTTTTGCAGACGATGTGCGAGTTCTTCGCCGTCGATTTTCCAATCGCATTCGGTCAGCACTCCGCAGCGTTCTAGGGCATCCACCAAGGCCAGCCACGGACTGACTTCTGCGGCTTCTTCAATGCCGCGCTGACATAAGGCGTCTTCAAAACGGCTGAAATAGGCGTGCGGCTCCGTATCGGCCAGGCGGATTTCCGCTAACACGTCGGCCTGCGCTGCGGCCGGTGTGAGCAGAACGGCCAGCTGTGCCAATGCGGTGTCGGCTGGCGCCGAGGATTGCGGCGGCCGGAAGGCTTGGGTCAGGCGCTGAAAAAAGTTGGGCTTGGACATGGTGGCTTCTGTGGGTTGCAGCCATAAAAAACGGCTTTTCAGGCTGCCTGAAAAGCCGTTGGGTGCTGGTTTAGTCGTTCACAATCAATACGCCCTCGGCTTCCACGGCCACGCCTTTGGGCAGGCTGGCCACGCCGATGGCGGCGCGGGCGGGGTAGGGGGCGTCGAAGTATTCGGCCATGATTTGGTTGAAGGTGGCGAAATTGGCCAGGTCGGTCAGATAGGCATTGATTTTGACAATGTCGTTCATGCTGCCGCCGGCGGCTTCCACCACGGCTTGCATATTTTTGAATACCTGATGGGTCTGCTCGGCAAAGCCGCCTTCAACTACTTCCATGGTTTCCGGTACCAGCGGGATTTGGCCGGAAAGGTAAACGGTGTTGCCGGCGCGCACGGCTTGGGAATAGGCGCCGATGGCGGCCGGGGCTTTGTCGGTGTGGATGATGGTTTTTTGAGTCATTGCGGTTTCCTTTTACGGTGCGGGTCAGTCGGCGGCTTTGGCCACCACCACCATGGCGGGGCGCAAAACGCGGTCGGAGAGGGCATAGCCTTTTTTCATCACCCGCACAATGCTGTTGACGGGCAAATCACTGGCTTCGGTTTGCAGCGCCTGGTGGTGGTGCGGGTCCAGCGCATCGCCGGGTTGCGGGTTGATTTCGCTGATATGGGTTTTTTCAAAGGCTTTTTGCAATTCGTTGAGCGTCATCTGTACGCCCGTTTTGAGGGCGTCGAAATTGCCGCTTTGGTCGGCCAGCGCCATTTCCAGATAGTCTTTCACCGGCAGCATTTCGGCGGCGAATTTTTGTCCGGCAAATTTGTGTGCGCCCAAAAGTTCTTCCTGATGGCGGCGGCGCAGGTTTTGTTCGGCGGCGGCGGCGCGCAGCTGTTCGTCTTGCAGTTGTGCTTCCAATTCGGCCACACGGGCGGCCAAGGCGGCGGCATCGGGTGCGGTGGCGGTTTCGGCGGCATCTTGTGCGGCTTCGTTTTCAGCCGCGGTGGCGGTTTCGGGGGCAAAGGGGTCGATGGGGGTTTCTTGCTGGCTCATGCGTGCTCTTTCTCAAAAATCGGATTTGCCCTAAATGGGGCGGCCGCGGTGCTTTTCAAGCCAAGCCGGGGCGGCAAAACACGCACATCATAACATAAGCTATGGTTGCCTGCGGACTGCAAACACGTTATGTTACGGCCTGTTTGCCCACATTGACGAGACATAAGGAGAAAACATGGATCAGACCCGGCAGGAGCAGGCCAAGCGGGTGGCCGCGGTGATGCTCGACGGCTTCAACAAGCACTATGCCCTGTTCCGCGAGACCGGCCGCCAGGCCAAGGTGTTGTTTGAGGCGGCAGACTGGCACGGCATTCAGCGCCTGATGGCCGACCGCATCCAGATTTACGACGACCGCGTGGCGGTAACGGTATCCGAGCTGGCCGAAGTGCTTGCGGCTCATCCGATGAGCGACGAAATGTGGGCGCTGGCGAAAACCGAATACATTGCGCTCCTGGTCAATCACAAACAGCCGGAACTGGCGGAAACCTTCTTCAATTCGGTGTCCACCAAAATGTTGGACAAAGAGTATTACAACAACCAGTTTATCTTTGTCAAACCGGCGATTACCACCGAATACATCGATTCCGAACCGCGCACCTATCAGGCTTTTTACCCGGAAAGCCAGGGTTTGCGCGGCTGTTTGCGCGGCATTTTGCGCCATTTCAACTGGCAGGTGCCCTTTGTGCACGAGGCGCAGGACATCGCCAATATTCTGCGCGCCGCCAAAGCCCATTTGGGCGAAGAATGGCCGCCGGAAGAAATGAATCTGCATTTGCAGGTGCTCAACAGCGCGTTTTACCGCAACAAGAGCGCCTATATTTTCGGCCAGCTGGTCAACGGCAGCGTGCGTTACCCGTTTGCGTTGGCGGTGCTGCATGAGGAAATGGAAGACGGCAGCACCGGTCTGGCGGTGGATGCGGCACTGTTCAACCCCGAACAAATCGCAGTGCTGTTCTCGTTTGCCCGCGCTTATTTCCTGGTGGATATGCCCGTGCCTTCGGGCTATGTGCGCTTTTTGCAGTCCATGCTGCCCATGCGTTCCGAGCGCGACCTCTACACCCTCTTGGGTCTGCAAAAGCAGGGCAAAAACCTGTTTTACCGCGAGTTCAACCAGCACCTGGCCTATTCGCACGACAATTTCATCCTCGCCCCCGGTGTCAAGGGCCTGGTGATGAGCGTGTTTACGCTGCCTTCTTTCCCCTATGTGTTCAAAATCATCAAAGACACCTTCGGCCCGAATAAGGATTTCGACCGCGATTATGTGCGCCAGAAATACCAGCTGGTGAAACGCCATGACCGTGTCGGCCGCATGGCGGATACGCTGGAGTTTTCTAATGTGGCCCTGCCCAAGGCGCGTTGCGATGAGGAATTGCTGCACGAGTTGCGCACCCTGGCGCCGACGCAGATTGAGGAAACCGAAGACTTGCTGATTGTGAAGCATGTGTATATCGAATACCGCCTCAAGCCGCTGAATCTGTTTATGCAGAGCGCCGACCCGGAAGCCAAGGCCGCGGCGGTCATCGATTACGGCTACGCCCTCAAAGAACTGGCCTCGGCCAATATCTTCCCCGGCGACATGCTGTATAAAAACTTCGGCATGACCCGCTTTAACCGCGTGATTTTCTACGATTACGACGAAATCGAATACATGACCGACTGCAACTTCCGCGCCATTCCCGAAGCGCCCAATCCGGAGTATGAAATGTCCGGCGAGGTGTGGTATCCGGTGAACAAAGGCGATGTATTCCCGGAAGAGTTCGGCCCCTTCCTCTTGGGCGAGCCGGATGTGCGCCAGGTCTTCCTCAAACACCACCGCGACCTCTTGACGCCGGAATTCTGGCAAGCGAAAAAAGAGCGTTTGCAGGCGGGTATTTTGGAAGATTTCTATCCCTATCCGCAGTCGCTGCGCTTCCACCCGAATAAGGTGGACAATACCGCCGAACAGCGGGTGGATGTGTAGTCATTCAAAATGAGCACGATACGGCCTTGCTGTCCCACAGGGACTTCACTGCACTCGCGGCTGTTTTGCAGCCTTGTCTCGTGCCCGTTTTGTCTGACTACAGGGTCTGTTTGAGGCTGCCTGAAAGCGGATTGCTCATGGAACAACTGGAATTTTTCGCCCTGCCCAACCCCTGCGTGGGGGTGTGCGAAGCCAACAGCAAGGGCTATTGCAAAGGCTGTTTGCGCAGCCGCGAAGAGCGCCAGTTTTGGTTGAAAATGAGCGAGGCGCAAAAGCGGCAGGTGCTGCGTTTGTGTCAGATTCGGCGGCGCAAGCTGCAACAGGCGGCGGAGCGCGGACAGGATGAAGAGATGCCGCAGGCCGGGCAGATGGGTCTGGATTTTTGAATCGTACGAATAATCAGTTAAAGAAGGCTGCCTGAAGGTTTCAGGCAGCCTTTTCTAAATATAAGATACTGTTTTAAGAGATAATCAGGCGGTTGCGCAGCCAGCGCACGGCGTCGACGATTTCGCTGGCGCACAGGCCCACGGGGCCGATGTGGTTGGCGGCCAGCAGTTCGGCGGCAATGCCGTGCAGCCATACGCCGCCGCACACAGCCTGCATGGTCGGCAGACCCTGGATCATCAGGCTGCCGATAATGCCGGCCAGTACGTCGCCGCTGCCTGCGGTGGCCAAGCCCGGATTGCCGCTGGGGTTTTGCATCAGTTGGCCGGTGGGTGAGGAGACGAGGGTATGGTGGCCTTTGAGCACTACCCAGGCTTGGAAGCGGGTGGCCAGCTGGCCGGCGGCGGCGGGGCGGTTGGCCTGGATGTCGGCCACGGTGCAACCGAGCAGACGGGCGGCTTCCAGCGGATGCGGAGTGATAACGGCAGGTTCGTTGCGGTTAAACAGGCTGGCCTGCCAGTGCGGATGCACTGCCAGAAGATTGAGTGCATCGGCGTCCAGCAGCAAAGGCTGTTGGCTGGTGCGCACCAGCAGGGTGTCTACGCATTCAAAGGCTTCTTGCGAAGTGCCCAGACCGCAGCCGACCACCCAGCCGTTGATGTCGTGGCGGGCGAGCAATTGCTGCTCGGTGGCGAGCATCAGTTCCGGCTGTTGGGGCAACAGCGGTACGGGCAGGGTGTTTTGCAGAAAGCCCAGCCACACTTTGCCACAGCCGCTTTTCAGCGCCGCGCTGCCCGCCAGCACAATGGCGCCGCTCATGCTCTCGCAGCCGCCCACCACACCCAAGGTGCCGTGGCTGCCTTTATGGCTGTCTTCGGCGCGCGGTTGGCACAAAACGGGGAAAAAACGGCGGGCGAGCTGTTGCCACTGGTTCAGCTGGGTGTCGGCAAGGCGGTATTGGAAACTCATGATGACGGGCTTTAATAATCAAAAACAGGGCGTCTGCATACATCGGCATGCAGACGCCCTATTTTATAATAGATTGGGGTATACGGTCTAAAACAAACTGAACAGAAATACGCCGATGAGGGTGAATACCACCGCCAGCGCGCAGCCGACTTTGGCCACTGTGCCGATGATAAAACCGACAAAGGTGCCGATACCGACCTTGCCCGCGGCCAGGAGGTTGCGCCGTGCCCAGAATTCGCCCGCAGCCGCGCCCACCAGCGGGCCGAGTATCAGGCCGGGAATGCTGAAAAAGATACCCACCAGGCTGCCGATAAATGCGCCCCACAAAGCCTGTTTGCTGGCGCCGGTAAATTTGGCGCCCAAAAGTCCGGCCACATAGTCCATGGCCGAGCCGATGACCACCAGCACGCCGAGCACGATCAGCGTATTGCTGCCGATGATTTGGTAGTCGCCGCTGTGGGCCAAGAGCCAGGCACCGGCAAACATCAGCGGCAGGCCGGGCAGGGCGGGCAAAACCGTGCCCAAAAGGCCGATTACAATCAGAATCAGCGCCAAAATCACCAAAATAGCCGTCATATCGTTTTCCTGTGTTAAGCGGGGTATCCGCGGACAATCGGCCACCATATCGGGCCGGATGGCGCTTTAGGCAAGCATGGCGGCGGGTAAAATTGTTTAAAGCGGGTTTTCAGGCTGCCTGAAAAACATTGTGCAGTTTATTTCTTCGCCGCCACGGCCTGAAGATATTCGGCTTTGTGGCGGTTTTGGCGTTCGATTTCGGCGGCAAACAGTGCATCGTTCAGAAACACCGCTTTTTCACGCACTTTTTCTTCCAAGCGTGCCAGCAGTGCCGGTGGTGTAGGGCCGCCGGAATGGATGTTGTTGTGTATCCGGGCGGTCTGTTTGGCGTTGTATTGCATAAACAAGTCGTGGTGCCGCTCCCTGAATGCGGATGTATAAATCAGGCGCTCGACGGCAAAAGGCAGGTGCAAGGGTAGCTGTTGATAATGGTTGACGACTTGGGCGGTGGTGGTAAAGGTGTCCAGCAAGGGCAGGATGCGCTCTTGCAGCAGCGCAAGCAGATGCTCTGCCAGCAAGGGGTGCTCCTGCGTCAGCGGATACTGCATTTTGAAAACGGGGTCGATTTCCCACAGCTCGGCAAACAAAAACTTGTCTTTCGGCGAGAGCCCGTACAGCGGTTCCAAAATAAGATACAGATGAAAATGGCGGTCGTGTTTGAGCCGGGCGGTGTTTTGCAGATAAATCCCCTGCAAAAAGTCTTCGCTCAAGCGGGAGAAGGTTTTTTGGGTTTTGCTCTGTTGCAGGCGGAAACCGTCTGCCTGCAAACCGGCCGCCAGGGTATGGGCCAAGGTTTTAAATGCTTTGGGAATGTCTTCCGGCGGCAGCAGACGGTAGCCTTTCAATTCGTTCCAATCACTCATGGTTTTTTCTCTTAGGGTTTGTGGAAGGGTGTCGGAACGCTTTCAGGCTGCCTGAAAACCTGTGCCTGCCGCCAATACTGCTGCAATAAATCGGCAAAGGCCGCCGGAGATATACTCAAACCGCGGGCGGAGAGTATCAGCGGTGTGCCGTATAGGCGGTGGTTGAGTGCGAGCAGGCGGCGCTGGAGGGGTGTCTGCTGCGCCAGCCACGCCTGTGGCCGGTACAGCTCGACCAAAATCATCGGCTGTTTGCTGATATCTTGCGCATGGAAGAAGCAGATGTCGCTCCACGGCAGCAACATCCGGCCGCGGTCGATATACAGTCCTGCGGTGCTGAGCCGGTACAGTGGCCGCCGGTGCAGCAAGCGCAAGAGCACCATCACACCGGCACTGCCAAACAGCAGGATGCCGCTGATGCCGATGGGCCAGCGCAGCCAGGCGGGCAGCGGGCGGGCACGGCCTTCCATTTGGGTCATCAGCGCACAGGCCGCCACCAGCAGCAGGCTGCACATCAACAGTAACAAGAGGTAGCGGCGGTCGGCATGGATGTCGGTTGCGCTCATGGCGTACTCCGTTTACGGGTTCAGATACTCTTACGGGTTCAGATACTCGTTGCTGCCGGTATAAATCGTCCGGCCGCCAAACTTATTGTCGGTTTGGGCAAACAATGCGGCGGCTTCGCGGTAAAAATCGCTGTGGTGGTAGGGCACGATATAAGGCTCGAATGCGTAGCCGTTGCCGTCTTGGGTGAGCAACACGACCTCCTTGCTGTCGGCATGGTATTCGTAGTGGTAAAAAGTGGCCTGATAGTGGTTGTCTTCGTCGTAATAGCCTTTGGCGGTCATGGTGATGCGCGGCCAGTCGTTTTCGGTTTCCGGGCGCACCTGAAAGGTGAAGTCGCCGATATACAGCACCGATTCCGGGTCTGCGTAGTCGCTGCAATACTGGCGCACCAGCGGCAGTTCAAACAGCGCGGCAAATTTTTCCCACGTTACCGTCTGCAAAAACAGGCGGCGGTAATGCACGGTTTTACAGAATGTCCATTGCAGTTTCTGCCATTCTTCCTGCAAAAACGCATCCATTTGCGGCCAGCTTTCGGCATCGAACAGATGCCAGTCTTCCGATGGCAGGCGGCAATAATACTGTTTCAGGCAGCCTTCTTCTGCTTCCAGCCACAGCGCAAAATCATCGCCTTGGCGGATATACACGCCGCCAATGTCTTCGCCGTTATCACAGTGTAGGCGGTAAAAAATGCCGTCTTGCTCGTATTCGAAACGGCGGCAATCATCTTCATACGCTTGGGAGGCTGCCTGAAAGGCGGGTGAGGCGGTGAATACACGCAGGTTTTCCAGGCTGATGCGCTCATCGGCAAACAAAAACGGTATTTGCGCGCGCTCTATCAGTTCGGCGCAGATGTCTATAGAGTAGCAGCCGTCCACCAGCGGGATGCCGCCCAAATCCACCTCCGCTTCGTCCCGCAACAAGGACTGGTTGGCCTCCAGTGCCGGAAACAGAGTGTCGTGATTGATCCAGTATTTCCAGCTCCAGATGCGTTCCTCGCCCGCCATGGCTTCTTCACGGGAAAGCGTGAACGGTGCTTGCAGCAGCGCGGTTAGCAGGCGGCCGCTGTCATAGCCTGCTTCGTCGTCATCATAGAGTGCGTAGCGGATGTTGACATCCCGCTGTTGGCGGAAACGTGCCCGGTCGTAGCCGTAATCGGTTTCCAGAAACACGCGCATATGCACCTCGCCCTTCACCTGCAAATCGCCGTGGTTGTAATCGCCCCAATAGAGGCCCGACACGTGCAGGCTGCCGCCCACATAGATTTCCTGCCCGCCCACTACCACGTTTTCCGCATGCAGGTCGCCCAGCACAATCAGGCCGCAGGAGCCGTCGGTTTCGCCGTTGTAGAGGTTTTTAATGTGCATATCGCCGCGAACGATAATCGCGCGGATGTATTCGTCATCGCCGGCGTCAAAATGGATGGCGTCCAAATCCAGCGCACCATCGACATGCCAGTCACCGTCCACCCACAGATAGCGGGCTTGCAAGAGATAATCGTGCGGCGCGTGCCGGTAGCTGCTGTCGGCGGGCATCAGCCGCGCAGCTTCGGCGGCAGAGAGGGCTTGGAGTGCGGGGTGCAGGGGCATGGTCAAACTCCTAATCAGTCTGAAGGTTTTGCAAATACGTGGCTTTATATTGGTTTTGGCGGGCTATTTCTGCGGCAAACAGCGCGTCATCGCTAAAGATTGCCCGCTCGCGCATACCGTCGGCCATCGGCTGGGCCAGCCCGTTCAAAGCATCTTCGGGCAAATCGGGATTGTCTGCTTTGAGTTCGGCAATCCAAGCACGGGTCCGCTCGATGAGGCGGCTGTTGTATTCCATAAACAGCGCCTGATGGCGCTCACGAAAGGCGGAAGTGTAAATCAGGCGCTCGCCGAGGAGCGGAATGTCTGGCGGCAATTGCGGATAGTGCAACAGCACTTGTGCACAGGTGGCGAAGCGGTCCAGAAACGGCACGGTGCTTTCCATCAGCAAAGCAGCCAAACCGGCGGCCAGACGGCGGTGGTCTTGTGTGAGCGGATAAGCGCTGTGAAAGCGGCGGTCCAAATGGCAGGCGGGTTCGTGCAGCAACAGCGGTGTGGCGCCGGTGCCGTACAGTGACTTGATATATACGTGCACCTCCAAACACGCTTGCCAATCGGGTTGCAATAAAATGCCCTGCTCAAAATCTGCGCTGAAGCGCTGGATTTCCACCCACTGTTCGTTGCCGTGCAGGGTAAAACCGGCTGAGTGCAAGGCATGGCCGATTTCTTGCGTCACAGCATGAAACAGATGCGCACATTGATCGCTGTGCGTGTCGGGGTGCGGGTTGGTATCGGGTTCGGTATGCATATGCCTGCCGCGCTCAAATCAGGAGGGATCAACAAACGGATTGTCGCCGTTTTTCAACAGGGTGAAAACTGTCATCGGCATCGGATGGGTTGCCATAGGCCCGCTGTACTTTTTCGGCATATCCGATGAGATCGGTGATGTGTTGCATGGTATAGTCATTTAAAATTAAGAACGATACGGCGTTGCTGTCCCACAGGGACTTCCTATGGTCGCGCCAAGCTCGAAGAGAGCGATTTTTGTAAGCCGCTAAAGCGGCAACAAAATCAGCTCCGTACTAGTTGTACTGTCTGTCCCGCGGGACTTCGCTGCGCTCGCGGCTTTTTTGCTGCCTTGTCTCGTTCTTATTTTATGCGACTATAGCTCCAAAGTGCCTTCAGGCTGCCTGAAAAGATGTGCGGATTGTACGCCATAAAAAACCGATGCCCTAAAGCATCGGTTTCAATGGCCGTTTATTTCTGTCGGGTAATGACGATTTTGTCACCTTTGTCCACACCGCCGGTGAGCTGGATGATTTGCTGTATCCACATATCCTGCTCTTCCGTACTGATGTGGCTGCTTGTAATACCGGAAAAGGCGGCGGCTGCCTGCCGCACAAATTCTTTGTCGATTTCCACACGGGCCTGATATTGCAGTTGTTCCGCCAGCGCCTGTTGCAGGGCGTGGAGGTCGGCATGGCTGCCGGCCGACATCTCGGCACGGGCTTCGGCAGTGATGCTGCTGCCGTTCAAGCCGATATGGTTGTCTTTGGATTCAATAATCAGACCACCGGTGGCGGCTTGCAGGGCGATTTTTTCCAACTCTGCCTCTGCCTCTTTCGGATCCAGACAGGTTTTGTTGTAGCGCTCGTTCAAGGCGTAGATGGCGGCAAGTACCTCTTTGTTGAGCTTCGGTGCGGCGGCATGCAGGCGGATCTTGTCCAGAGTGTGATCACCTGAGCGAATGGCAGCAATATCGAAGCGGCTGGTGAAGGCTACGGTTTCGCCGTTCACTTGTTGCTCGGTTTCGGCATTCAATTGCTCCAAAATGTAATCTTGGCCGCTGCTGCGCAAAGTCATCTTGTCTACCGTCCACGTGTCTTTGCCGGAGCGCATGGCTGCGGGGTGCATGGGAATGTCGGCCTTGACTTTGAGTGTATTCAAAGCGAAGCGGAAGCCGTTGTCCGGTACCTCAACGTTGACGGCGGGTACATCCAGATTCCAGCGCTCAAGGATGCGCTGGCTGCCGTTTTGTTTCAGGCTGATGTCGGCACGGGCGGCTTCCCAAGTCATATGGATGCCTTCATGGGTGTATTCGCCGGCAGGCACGGTGAGTTTGCTGTCGATATCGCCGCCCCAAGCGGTTTGGGTTTCGGCGTCAAACAGGAAAATGTCTTGGCCTTCGGGCTGCACCAGATACACTTTGGAGGTGATGTGGTAGCCGCCAAAACCGCGGCGGATGTGGTCTTCGGCGCGCAGGGTGATGGTTTGTTCCGGTGCGCACATATCGAAAATATAGTCACCTTGCCAAGCGGCGGTGCCGGAGAATGCACCCATATCGAAAGACTTCAGAGTTACCCGCAGTTGTGGGTCTATGGGCTGATTATTTGCGTCTTTGTTTTCGTAGAAGGCTTGCAGGCGCTTGTCGGCATGCTTGCCTGCGGCCACGCCGCCGCCACCTACGGCCAATACCCCGACCAGGGCGGCTGCCAATATTTTCGGATTCATATCTGCTTTCTGTATGGATTTAGTGGAAAATAAAAATGCTGCATTGCAGCAGCATTGTAACGTTTTTCCTTGCAAAAGGCTGCCTGAAAATGTATTTGCCATACAGAAACTGATTGTGTTTTTTCAAGCAGCCTTTGTTGCCGCTTTAGTCCGCTACCATGATTTTCTCCGCCGCCCGCACCCCTTGCCAGCACGCCTCTTCAAATACCGAATAGCCGCTCATATCGCTGTGGGCAAACACCAGGCGCGAGCGGTGGCGGCGCAGGCTTTCCAAAACGGGATTGGCGAGGAAACCGGGTACGGGTGCGGCCATGGCGTGGGCGCGCACGGCGATGTCGGTATGGATGACGTGTTGCCAGAAGTGCGGGCCGTAAATGGCCACCAATTCGGCGGCGGCGGTTTCCAGCAAGGCCGCATCAGGCGCGTCCATAAGCCAGCGGCGCACTTCGGCGGGCGGGGCGTGGTTGAGGGCGGTGTAGGCGGTGAAGATGGTGCGCGGCGGTTTGGCGGTGTTGATGAATTGGTTGGCGGCGGCCACATAGCCCAGTCCGGCGCCCTGGTAAGCGACATTGTCCCAAGCCAGCGGGAAGTTGTCGGCTTCGCGCGGGAAGGCGCGCAACACGAAATTGCTCACCAGCCACGGTGATTGCGGCGGCAGGGCGGCGGGATCAAGACCGTAATCCTGCGGCCGGGCGATAATGCGGGCGGCGATATTCAGCGGCATGGCGGCAATCACGCGGCGGGCGCGCACGCGCACGCTGTGTCCGGCGGCAGGCAGATACAGGTCAACGCGCACATGGTCGGGCTGCTCGTCTATGGCGAGTGCGCTGGCGGCCACGGCTTGCGGCTGGCGGCGGGTGTCGGGTGTGTTCACGTGCACCAAACCGCAAAGGCTTTCGATGGCGCGGGACAGATGGGCGAGGCCGTCGGGCCAGGTGAGCACGGCTTCGCTGTCGTTGTTGCGGGCAGCAAAATAATGCAGCCCCGCCCAGGCCGAAGTTTGCGCGAGGCCGATGCCGTAATCGTCGCGGCAGCAATAATCCAGATACCACAGCAGGCCGGACGAGCGGTAGTCATGCCGCGCCAGCCAGTCGGCAAAACTTTCCTGATCCAGTGCGCGCCATTCGGCATCGTTCGAGGATAATTCCAGCGGAATGGCAAAGCGTTTTTTGCCGTCGCGGCCCACGGCCTGCGCCTGTTCGTGGATAAAAGCGGCGAAACGGCGGCTGTCGGCATCTTCCTCCGGCGGCGCTATGCCGTGCTGCCATTGGCCTTGGTACCACAGCCGTTCCATGGGCGCGTGCACCAAATCGGTTTCGCGGTAGGCGGGCTGTGCCGCGGCGGGGTCGCCCTGCAAAATGCCCAAATCGGCCAAGAGTTGGCGCACATGCACCGATTCGCGCGAGGGCAGCGCCAGATAATGGGCGCCGCTGGGGGCGGCCAGTCCGCCATCGTAATGATAGGCGGCATTGTTGCCGTGCGGCTCCGGCCCCTGCGCCAAGAGAATATTGTGATGACCGTGGCGGGTGAGCCACCACAAGGCGGAAAGGGCGGCGGCACCGCTGCCCAAAATCAGGGTGTCGGCCTGCCATTCGGCTACGGGCGCGGGCAGGGTGCGGTCGCGCAATTGGTGGCCCAGCGGCAGGCCCATGCGGCGCACGCTCAAGGTGGGCGGCGGCGGGCGCCAACGGGTATGGGCATACCACGGGATGGCGGCACAGACGGCCAGCCCTGCGGCATGGCCCAAAAGTTGGCGGCGGGTGGGTCGGAAAGACATATCGGCCGGCCGTTTAGCGGTTGTTGCTGCGCCAGTCCTGCTCGAAATACTGCACCAGAATCTGGGTGTTGAGGTGGTTGGGCTCGACTTCGGGGCGCGGCATGTCGGGCGGGAAGCGGAACATGGCCGCGGCGGTGTCGGCATTCAGATAGCGGGTGGGCACGGCAAAGTTTTCAGGCAGCCTGAACGCGGTGTCGTGTCCGGCCAGCACATAGCCCCATTCGCCAAAGGACGGCACATATACATGGTAGGGCCAGGTGTGGAAACCGGCGGTTTTGAGGGTTTCGACAATGCTCCAATAGGCATGCGGGGCGTAATAGGGCGAGGTGGCCTGTACCGCCATGCGCCCGCCTGCGGCCAAACGCCGCGCCGCCAGCCGGTACATGGGCACGGAATAGAGCTTGCCGAGGGAGAAATTGGAAGGGTCGGGCAGGTCGATGATGATGACGTCGAACTGGGTCTGTGTTTCTCCGGCCAGCCATTGCGCGGCGTCGGCATTGACCACCTGCATTTTCGGGTGGCTTAAGGCGTGTTGGTTGAGTGCGGCCAATGCTGCGGATTCGGTAAACAAACGCGTCATTTCACCGTCCAAATCCACGAGGGTTACGCTTTCCACCTGAGGGTATTTCAGTACCTCGCGCGCGGCCAGGCCGTCGCCGCCGCCCAAAATCAGCACTTTTTTCGCTTGCGGCACCGCTTCCATGGCGGGCAGTACCAGCGCCTCGTGGTAGCGGGCTTCGTCGGTGGAGGAGAATTGCAGATTGCCGTTGATATAGAGGCGGGTATCCTCATGCCAGCGCGTCAGCACCAGCTGCTGGTAAGGCGTGTGGGTACGGTAGACGATGGGGTCGCCGAAATAATGCTCCTCCGCCTTGTGGGTGACGAGATTGGCAAAGGCAAAGGCGGTGGCCAGCAACAGCAGCACCACGCCGCCGCGTGCTTGCAGGCTGTGGTAGCGCGGCAGCTGCGCCTTGAAAATGCGCGCCGTCAGCACCGCCACCGCGGCATTGAGCAAGCCGAACAACAGCGCCGAGCGCGCCATGCCCAGATAAGGCGCCAGCAGCAGCGGAAACAGCAGCGACACCGCCAGCGCGCCCAGATAATCGAAGGTCAGCACCCGCGCCACCATGTCTTTGAATTCGGCCTGCTGTTGGTGCAGCACGCGCATCACCAGCGGGATTTCCATGCCGACGATGGTGCCGACAATCAGCACCAGCGCATACAGCACGGTGCGAAACGGCGTGGCGGCAAAACCGAAAATCACAAACAGCGCCAGTGCGGAGAGGCCACCGATGAGACCCACCAGCATTTCAATCTGGATAAAGCGGTCGAGCGCGTCTTCGTCGCGGATATAGCGGGTGAGGTGGGCGCCGATGCCCATGGCAAAGAGATAGGCGCCGATGATGGAAGAGAATTGCAGGATGGAATCGCCCAAGAGATAGCTGGCCAGCGCCGCCATAATCAGCTCGTAGGCCAGGCCGCAACTGGCGACCACGAACACGGAAACTATCAGCATGCGGTTGGGCTGCATCATATTTGGGGCTAAGGAGGGAAAGCGGCTATCATAAGGGAAAGGCTGCTTGGGTCACAAGCCGGGCAGCATGGGAAAAGGGTTTTCAGGCAGCCTGAAAGCCCGTTTGCTGTTGTCGTAGGTCGGCTCTCCGAGCCGACGCATGTCCGTGTTAAAGTCGGCTCGGAGAGCCGACCTACCGACTCATTTAGGAGAAATAATATGTCCGTCAACAACATCATCGATTTTGCCCACGCACACACCGAAGCCGAGCGCTACCGCCCCGCTGAGGAAAAAATCATCAGCGGCGATTGCGAACAGACGGTGTACAACCATTACGAGAGCCCCTGCGGCCGGTTTGCCTCCGGTGTATGGGAAGGCGGTGTCGGCCATTGGCGCGTGCACTATACCGAGCACGAATACTGCGAAATCCTCGCCGGGGTGTCGGTCTTGCACGACGAGGCCGGCGGCAGCAAAACCCTGCGCGCGGGTGACCGCTTTGTCATTCCGGCCGGTTTTCGCGGCAGCTGGGAAGTGGTGGAGCCCTGCCGCAAGATTTATGCGCTGTTTGAGGCGCAGGGCTGAAGCGGTAATAATGAATAAGGCTGCCTGAAAAACCTTATGGCTTTTCAGGCAGCCTTGTTTATGGCTGTCGGCTGTTTATTCGGCCGGGGTTTCTGCCGGAATACGCACCCAGCCTTCCATAATCACGCGCGCGCTGCGGCTCATCACAGCCTTGGTGGCACGCCAGCTGCCGTTTTCTTCGGCGGCGGCCGCGCCCACGCGCAGGGTGCCGGAAGGATGGCCGAATACCACTGCATCACGCTCACCGCCGCCGGCGGCCAGATTCACCAAAGTACCTGGAATGGCCGCAGCTGTGGCAATCGCCACCGAAGCCGTGCCCATCATGGCGTGGTGCAGCTTGCTCATGCTCATGGCGCGCACCAGCACGTCGATGTCGGCCGCGGCCACGGTTTTGCCGCTGGAGGCGGTGTAATCCGCAGGCGGGGCCACCCAGGCCAGCTTGGGCGTGTGCTGACGGGCGGCGGCTTCGGCCACATCGGCAATCAAACCCATTTTCACCGCGCCGTGGGCACGGATGGTTTCCAAACGCGCCAGAGCTTCGGCATCATTATTCACCGCGTCTTGCAGCTCGGTACCGCTGTAGCCGATGTCGGCGGCGTTGACGAAAATGGTGGGAATGCCGGCGTTAATCATTGTGGCTTCAAAACGGCCGACACCGGGCACATCCAGCGTATCCACCACATTGCCGGTTGGAAACAGTGCGCCTTCGCCGTCGGCAGGGTCGATAAATTCAATCTGCACTTCGGCGGCGGGGAAGGTCACGCCGTCGAGCTCGAAGTCGCCGCTTTCCTGTACCTGGCCGCCGCTCATGGGCACATGGGCGATGATGGTTTTGCCGATGTTTTTCTGCCAGATGCGCACCGTACACAGGCCGTCTGCGGGAATGCGCGCCGCATCCACCAGCCCCCGGCTGATGGCAAACGCGCCCACGGCGGCGGTGAGGTTGCCGCAATTGCCGCTCCAATCTACAAAAGGCTGGTCTATGGAAACCTGGCCGAAGAGGTAATCCACATCGTGATCCGGGCGGCTGCTTGGGCTCAGAATCACCGCCTTGCTGGTGGAGGAGCTGGCATTGCCCAGGCCGTCGATTTGTTTGCCGTAGGGGTCGGGGCTGCCGAGCACGCGCAAGAGAATGCGGTCGCGCACGCTGCCGGGCTCTTGCGCCGCGGCGGGCAGGTCGTCCAGTTTGAAAAACACGCCTTTGGACGTGCCGCCGCGGTAATAGGTGGCGGGAATTTTGATTTGCGGGGCGTAGCGGGTCATAACAATGCTCCTCAAAGGGTGGAAACAGTAGACTACATCAAAACAGGCAGCCGGAATATACACTCAGGCTGCCTGAAAATGAAGCGTACAAAAACTTATTCCGCCGTCCCCGGTTTGCGGCTGCTCAAGCTCTGGGCGATTTTGGCCAGTTCCACAAACTCCTCGCGCAGGCCGTGCGGGTCGGGCTTGGCGCTGTTTTGCGCCAGGCGGATGATGTCCGGCCAGCCCATCTTGCCGTTGTATTGGCCGCCGCGCAGTTGCTGGCCGTAGGCGGCCACCGCCACGGCAAAGCGGGTGTCGGTTTGGGCTTGCGACCACGGTTTGCTGCGCGCCGCTACCGGCTGGCTGATGAGCAGGCTCTGTGCTTTGCCCGGCAGTTTGTAGCGCAGCTTCACAAAGGCGTATTCGTCTTTGCTGCCGTCGGCGGCGGGGGTGTTTTGATAGCGCGAGGGTTCCAGCCAGCCCGCTTGTCCGGCGGGAATAATCTCGTACAGGGCGGTCACGCTGTGTCCGGCGCCGATATCCCCGGCATCCACTTTGTCATTATTGAAATCTTCCTGCTTGAGCATGCGGTTTTCGTAGCCCACGAGGCGGTATTCCTTCACCGTGGCGGGATTGAATTCCACCTGGATTTTCACGTCTTGCGCCACGGTCACCAGTGTGGACGAGAGCTGGCGTTGCAGCACTTTTTTGGCTTCTTTCCGGGTGTCGATATAGCTGTAATTGCCGTCCCCCGCGTCGGCCAGCTGCTCCATCAGATGTTCGTTGTAATTGCCGGTGCCAAAGCCCAGGGTGGTGAGGGAAATGCCGGAGCGGCGTTTTTCCGCCACCATGTTTTTGAGGGTGTTGAAGTCGGTGATGCCGACATTAAAGTCGCCGTCGGTGGCGAGCAAAATGCGGTTGATGCCGTTTTTGACAAAAGATTTTTCTGCTTCTTTATAAGCCATTTGGATGGCCTGTTCGCCCGCGGTGGCGCCGCCTGCCTTGAGTTCGTTAATCACGCGCAAAATGGCCTGCTTGTTTTTGCCGGAAGTGGGCGGCAGCACCAGTTTCTCGCCGCTGGCATAGGTGATGATGGTCACCGTGTCCTGCTCGCGCAATTCTTCGGTGAGCAGGCGCAGGCTGTGTTTCACCAGCGGCAGTTTGTTTTCCGAATTCATGCTGCCTGAAACATCCACCAGAAACACCAGATTGGCGCGCGGGCGTTGGTTTTTGGCCAAATCGTGGGCCTTGATGCCGATTTTGATGAGCTTGGCGTGCGGCTGCCAGGGCGAGTCCACGGTTTCGGTATGTACGGCAAAAGGCTTGCCGTCGGCGGGCAGCGCATAGTCGTAGTCGAAATAATTCACCAATTCTTCAATGCGCACCGCATCGGCCGGCGGCAGGCGGCCGTTGTTGAGGAAGCGGCGGCTGTTGGCATAGCTGCCGGTATCGACATCGATGCTGAAGGTGGACACCGGCTGTTGTGCCACCGCCTGCACCGGATTGGTGTCGATTTGGCCGTAGCGTTCGGTGTCTTGAACCGGCAGCTGGATGCGCTCGGGTGGCGGCATGATGATGGGCATGCCCGCAGCTTTGGTGGCATAGTTTGCACGGGCAGACATATCGGCAACGGCCATTTCCACCTGCGGGCCGGGAGCCGGTTGTGGGGCGGAGGGGCGGGTGCCGACGGTTTCCTGCCGTGCGGGGGCGGCAGACTGGCAGGCAGCCAAGGCCAAAGAAACGGTGATGCCGACAAGGGCGGGGCGGAACAGGAATGCGGATTTCATTTCGGTTTCCTTGTGTGGGGATAAGAAACAGACGGGCGCTTGCGACGGCCATGCGCGGGGCATTGTAACCGCAGCGGCGGCATCTGTGCATATTTGTGCGGATTGTTAAGATAGGGTTTGCGCGAATTTGCCGCAATATACACGGCAGCAGCCGTAGGTCGGATACTTGTATCCGACAAAATGCCAAAGTTTCGGCCAGGCAGGCTTAATGTCGGATTCAAGAATCCGACCTACGGCAACTTGCGCGAATTTACCGCAATTTGCACGGCAGGCATTGCCCGCCTGCACGGCGGCGCAATACTTTTCAGGCAGGCCCGCCGCTGTGACGCGCCTGCCATTCCATAGTAAAATGCGGCGCTTTCGTATTGTTGTGATTTTCCATGTCCGCTTCCCGTTCCCTGTTGCCCTATGCGCTGATGGCCGTGGCCGCCGTTGTGCTCGACCAAATCAGCAAGTTCGCCGTGCTCGCCCGTTTCGAGTATGCCGAGCGCCTGAATGTGATTCCCGGTTTTTTCGACCTCACGCTGGTGTTCAATCCCGGCGCCGCCTTCAGCTTTCTGGCCGATGCCGGCGGCTGGCAGAAATATTTTTTCCTCGTTTTGGCGGTGGTGGTGTGCGGCTGGCTGGCACGGGCGATTGTCAAGGGCGAATTCGGTACGCGCGGCAATTGGGGCGCGGCCATGATTATCGGCGGTGCTATCGGCAATGTGGTTGACCGCCTGCTGCACGGCCATGTGGTCGATTTTCTGCTGTTTTATTACCAAAACTGGTATTACCCCGCCTTCAATATCGCCGACAGCTTTATCTGCGTCGGCGCATTCTTGCTGGTGTGGGACAGCTTCACCCATAAAAAAACTGCTGCCGCAGACGAAGCGGCGGCCGCACACACAAGGTAATGCCATGACTGCCAAAACCATTATGCTCGCCAACCCGCGCGGTTTCTGCGCCGGGGTGGACCGCGCCATCAGCATCGTCGAGCGCGCGCTGGATTTGTACGGCGCGCCGATTTATGTGCGTCACGAAGTGGTGCACAACAAATTTGTGGTCGACAATCTGCGCGACAAAGGCGCTATTTTTATTGAAGATTTGGCCGATGTGCCGCCCGGCGCCACGCTGATTTACTCCGCCCACGGCGTGTCCAAAGCGGTGCAGGACGAAGCCGCCGCGCGCGGTTTCCGCGTGTTCGACGCCACCTGCCCGCTGGTGACCAAAGTCCACAAAGAAGTGGCGCGTCTGGACGAGCAGGGTTATCAAATCATCATGATCGGCCACGCCGGACACCCGGAAGTGGAGGGCACCATGGGGCAGCTCTCCCCCGGCGCCATGCTGCTGGTGGAAACCGCCGCAGACGTGGCCACCTTGGCGGTGCGCGACAGCGAAAAACTGGCGCATGTGAGCCAGACCACGTTGTCGGTGGATGAAACCGCCGACATCATCGCCGCCCTCAAAGCGCGTTTCCCGCACATCCGCAGCCCGCACAAGGAAGACATCTGCTATGCCACCACCAACCGCCAGGAAGCGGTGAAACAGCTGGCATCCGAATGCGATGTGGTGGTGGTGGTGGGCTCGCCCAATTCCTCCAACAGCAACCGCCTGCGCGAAGTGGCGGCACTGCGCGGCGTGGATGCCTATATGGTGGACAATGCCGGCTATCTGCAAGCCGAGTGGTTTGCGGGCAAAAACCGCGTCGGCGTGACCGCCGGGGCTTCCGCGCCGGAAGTGCTGGTGCAGGAAGTGGTAGACACCATCCGCGCCTGGGGACACGATACCGTGCACGAAGGCGAGGGCGAAGAAGAGAGCATTGTGTTTGTGCTGCCCAAGGAATTGCGCGAAGCGGTGTGAAGCACAGCAGGCTGCCTGAAACGGTTTTTGTTATGCAGAAACCGTTTCAGGCAGCCTTTTTTGCAAATAAATGCCGTAGGTCGGCTCGGAGAGCCGACCTGCGCAACTCAACGGTTGTAGGGTGGGTGCTTGCACCATAGGTATCTACACATTTTAGGCTACCTGAAAGATTTTGCTTTTTTCGGCTTGAGTGCCTAATACTTTAATCCAAGTATGTTTACAGCTACAGCCATAATCCGCTGGCGCAGCCGAACGGAGCGCGGTTTTTCGGGGAGCAATGGCAAATCTGTTTGAGCAGCGTAGCTGCGAGTTGTTGCCCGCCCGAAAAAGCGTGCGGAGAGAGGGAAGTTTGCGCAGCAAACCTGCAACCGCGGCCGCCTTTCTTTTGCCTTCTTTTCTTTGGCGGCGCAAAGAAAAGAAGGTGGCCGCGCGGCCACGAAGCGCAAAGTTAAATTTTGTGTAACTTGAAATACAAGGTGATACCAACTTGTGTTTTCAGGCAGCCTTAATATTTGTGTAGATACCTATGGTGCTTGCACCCACGCGCTACTTTGTTCCGATTCGCCACGGCGCAACCCGGACAACGGATTGAATACGCACAACGCGTGGGTGCAAGCACCCACCCTACGCATGATGTGCTGCGGTGGCTTGATGTAGGGGTGGATCATGGACAAGATACGCTACCAATATGCCAGCGATGTGAACAGTGGGCGGGACGGCTTGGGATTGGAAGTCTGGCAGGGCACGCAGATGCTGCTGGAAATTTTTCAAGACGATGCCAAGGGCACGGTAACGCTGAATACCTTTGGCCAGGATATTGCGCTGGAAACCGTGTGCGCGGCCATCGCCGAATTTAAAAACCAGCGGTAGGGTGGGTGCTTGCACCCACCCTACGCACGATATACTGCCGTGGCCGGTGTAGGGGCGGGTTTTACACCCGCCCGTGATGATTTTTAAGCCAATCAGGCTGCCTGAAACTGTTTCAGGCAGCCTTTTTTGCCACTTATCCTTTGCCGCGCCGCTGTACGCTTTTCATCAATTGTTCCCACACCCGCATGGCCTGTTGGGCGGCTTGCGGCGAGCCGTCGGTTTGGTAGCGCATATGAATGTGTATGGACGGTGCGTTGATGTCTTCTTTCTTGCCCTTGGTGGTCCACGAACACCACACCAAAGGGTTGGTCAAACTGCTGGCGGGCGCGTCGTAGCAGCGTTCCTGGCCGCGGATGTCCGCCACGGTGCGGGTGCCGCGCGCCAGACTGCGGCCATGACCGGAAAGATGGGTGATTTGGCGGAGCATGTCGTTTTGGTCGCTGTAGGCATCCGAATTGTAGCCGCCCGCTTCCACGGTGATTTTCAGCGGCAAGGCGGGGGATTGGAGGACGTAATGGAGGTCCGGGTGGAAAGTGGCATTGATCCAGGCAATGGGGCCGACTGCCATCACTTTGGGATCGGCCAAAGTCTCGGCATTGAGGGCGCGGATATTTTTATTAAAGAAGTCGCGCGCTGCTACATTGCCGTCTCGGGTCACAATATAGCTGGCGGGTATTCTGGCCTGGCCTGAGACCGCATATTTCTGCTGTTCGGGAATGTACATATACCATTGGCCATAAAGCGAAACATTATAGGTTTCATCCAGATGGCCCAAGTGGTTGGCCACAATATAATATCTTTGCTCGTCCACTTTAATCGCCTCGTACAAGGCGGTGGTCATATTCAGCTCGGGATGGTCGCGTTTGACCCGTTCGCGCGTACTTTCGTCATAAAACGGGAGTTTGGCGCGCATTTTCCGGTCGTATGCCAAACTTTCTGCCGAAATCTTGTGATTTTTAAATACATTGATCCGCTCCCGTACCAACCGGGTAAAGGCTTGCTGCGAGGCAATGGGATAGGCTTTGAAGTCGTTGCCGGCAAAGTTGGCGCGTACCACCGATTCGTCCAAATGGATATCGGCCGGTACGTCCATTTGGAAATAGTGAAAATACAGGGTTTGCGGCGGGTAGGCCGGGCTTTGGGCGTGAACGGGCGCGAAGGCGGCGAGCCATCCGGCACAGATAAGGAGCGGGGAGACGGCTTTGCCCAAGCGGGTTTTCTTCATATGAACAGACTTTCTGTATGAGGAAGGAATGCATAAATTAGCATAATTGCGTATTCGAGGCGATAAGGCGCTTGCCGGTTGGGCGGTGGCGGTGCGCTTCTGTTAAAATCCGTATGTTTTCGTTTTTGGTTTTCAGGCAGCCTGACAACCTGATTAATTTACCCGTTACAGAGAGTAATCCATGTCCCAATACGTCTATTCCATGCTGCGCGTGAGCAAGGTGGTGCCGCCGCAGAAAACCATTATTAAAGACATTTCCCTGTCCTTTTTCCCCGGCGCCAAAATCGGCCTGCTCGGTTTGAACGGCGCGGGCAAATCCACGGTGCTGCGCATTATGGCCGGGGTCGACAAGGAGTTCGACGGCGAGGCCGTGCCCATGGGCGGCATCAAAATCGGCTATCTGCCGCAGGAGCCGGAGCTGGATCCGGAAAAAACCGTGCGCGAGGAAGTGGAAAGCGGTTTGGGCGAAGTGGCTGCGGCACAGAAGCGCTTGGAAGAAGTGTATGCCGCCTATGCCGACCCGGATGCCGATTTCGACGCGCTGGCGGAAGAGCAGGGCCGTTTGGAAGCGATTATCGCCGCCGGTTCTTCCACCGGCGGCGGTGCCGAGCATGAGTTGGAAATCGCCGCCGACGCGCTGCGCCTGCCCGATTGGGATACCAAAATCGGCGTGCTCTCCGGTGGTGAAAAACGCCGCGTGGCCTTGTGCAAACTGTTGCTGTCCAAGCCCGATATGCTCTTGCTTGACGAGCCGACCAACCACTTGGACGCGGAAAGCGTGGAGTGGCTGGAGCAGTTTTTGGTGCGCTTCCCCGGCACCGTGGTGGCGGTGACCCACGACCGCTATTTCCTGGACAACGCCGCCGAGTGGATTTTGGAGCTCGACCGCGGCCACGGCATTCCGTGGAAAGGCAATTATTCTTCCTGGCTGGAGCAGAAAGAGCAGCGCCTGGCCAACGAAGCCAAGTCTGAAGCCGCGCGCATCAAGGCCATGAAGCAGGAGCTGGAATGGGTGCGCCAAAACGCCAAAGGCCGCCAAGCCAAGTCCAAGGCGCGTTTGGCCCGCTTTGAGGAAATGAGCAATTACGAATACCAGAAACGCAACGAAACCCAGGAAATCTTTATTCCCGTGGCCGAGCGTTTGGGTAATGAAGTGATTGAGTTTGTGAATGTGTCCAAATCGTTTGGCGACAAGCTCTTGATCGACGATTTGAGTTTTAAAGTGCCTGCCGGTGCCATCGTCGGCATTATCGGCCCCAACGGCGCGGGTAAATCGACCTTGTTCAAGCTGATTTCCGGCAAAGAAACGCCCGATTCCGGCGAGGTCAAAATCGGCCAAACCGTGAAAATGAGCCTGATTGACCAAAGCCGCGACGGCCTGCAAAACGACAAAACCGTGTTCGACAATATCGCCGAAGGCCGCGATATTTTGCAGGTGGGACAGTTTGAAATTCCGGCGCGCCAGTATCTGGGCCGTTTCAATTTTAAAGGCAGCGACCAGAGCAAGATTGCCGGACAACTCTCCGGCGGCGAGCGCGGTCGTCTGCACCTGGCCAAAACCCTGTTGGCAGGCGGCAATGTGCTGCTCTTGGACGAACCCTCCAACGATTTGGACGTGGAAACCCTGCGCGCGCTGGAAGACGCCCTGCTGGAGTTTGCCGGCAGCGTGATGGTGATTTCGCACGACCGCTGGTTCCTCGACCGCATCGCCACCCATATTCTGGCGGCGGAAGGCGATTCCAAATGGGTGTTCTTCGACGGTAACTATCAGGAATACGAAGCCGACAAGAAACGCCGACTCGGCGAAGAGGGTGCGAAACCGAAACGGATTAAATACAAACCGGTTACGCGTTAAAGAGCTAAAGCGCTAAAGCGCTAAAGTAAACTAAAAGGGCTGCCTGAACATGTTTTCAGGCAGCCCTTTTGTAAAAAAGTATCTGTGAATTAAGAAGACCGGGTGTTTGCCCGGTCTTTCATCATGCGTTTGCGGTTTAGAATACGCTGCGCAGCACCAGGAATACCGCCACCGACAGCAGGGCGGCCGAGGGCAGGGTAATCACCCAGGCCATGCCGATGGGCTTCATCAGCGCCCAGTTGGCATTGCGGTTGACCAAACCGATACCCAAGACTGCGCCCACCAGAATATGGGTACTGGACACCGGCAGACCCATCAGGGAAGCCAGCATCACCACGCTGGCGGCGGACAATTCGGCGCTGAAGCCGGAAGCCGGGTGCATTTTGGCCAGATTGGTGCCCACGGTTTGGATTACCTCTTTACCGATAAACCACAGGCCGACCACCAGCGAGATACCGAAGGTCACCATGACGATGGGCGGGATGGGGGCGGCGGCGCCGATGTCGCCGGTGCGGATCACATCCATAATCGCCGCAAACGGGCCGATGGCGTTGGCAATGTCGTTGGCGCCGTGGCTGAAGGCGAAACCGGCGGCGGTAAACACCTGCATCCAGCTGAACATGAGGAAGGTGGATTTGGCCAAGTCTTTGCGCTTGAGGGTTTTGGCGTAGATAAAGGTGGCCATCCAGATACCGGCGCCGATCATGCCCACAATCAGGCTGTTGTGCAGGGTGGTCAAGCCCAGTTTGAGGTTTTGCAGCCCTTTGAACAAAAGCATGGCGGAAATCATCATGCCGCCCACGGCCGAAATCAGCGGTACCCATTGTTGCAGGGCTTTGTAGGTATCGATGTCGCTCTTTTCCAAATCCAAGCGGCGCAGACCTTTGTAGTAGTCTGATTCCAGTTCGATGTCGTCGTTGATGTCGGCATCGGTATAGAGCTGGGCGTCACGCGCCATGGCGGAGGTGACATTGATTTTTTCGTGCTCGTCCAAAAGGTCGAAGGCCAGGCGGTGCTGTTCTTTGTAGGCTTTTTTCTTTTGTTTCAGCTCTTTCAAGCGCACTTCGATGCGCTCGTTATAATCGAGCACATGGCGTTTGATCTGGCTGAAGAGGGCATAGGCCACGGCCATGCCCATCAGCGGGGAGAGTACCCAGGAAATGGCGATTTCGCCTACTTTGCCCCATTGCACCAGGCCCATGCTGTCCACATTTGCGGTGAGAAAGCCCAGACACAGCGAGCTGCCGACGATACCACCGATAATGGCGTGGGTGGTCGATACCGGCCAACCTTTTTTGGTGGCAAAGAGCAGCCACAGGGCCGCGGCCAGAAGCGCCGACATCATGATAAACACAAACTGCATCGGCTCGATGGGCATGGAATTGAGATCGACAATGCCCTGACGGATGGTTTTGGTCACCTCGCCGCCGGCGATCACCGCCCCGGAAACCTCAAATACGGCGGCCACGGCCAGTGCCTGCGGAATGGTGAGCGTGCCGGCACCGACGCTGGTACCGAAGGAGTTGGCGACGTCGTTACCGCCGATATTGAAGGCCATAAACACGCCGAAAAGCATGGCCAGAATAAAGATGGTGGGCTGGTTGTAATGGGTATAACCCAAGCCCCACATGGTGCAGTACACCACCATGCCGACCAAGAGCGCGGCGAAAATATAATTCACACGGGTCATCAGGGCAGAAGGAGAGGCGGGAGCCATGTTTGTTCCAGTCAAAAGGACAGAGAAAGTGAAAAATTATGAGTGCGTATGTAATACGGCGCTTTTCTGTGATGCAGCGCTTTTATGCATATTATAATGGAAGCCGATTACAAGGTGTAGGGAGGAAACCGCGAAATGGCAATATATTTTCCGCCGCCGGTGTCGCCGCTGCGTTTTTATGCCGTGGTGCCGGATGCCGACTGGGTGGCACGCATGGTTGATGCCGGTGCCGACACCGTACAGCTGCGGCACAAACAGCTCTGTGGCGATGCGCGCTACCGCGAAATCGAGCGCTGCGTGGCCTATGCGGCAGGATCCGGCAGCCAGCTGTTTATTAATGATTACTGGCAGGAAGCCATGGAATGCGGCGCCTACGGTGTGCATTTGGGCCAGGAAGATTTGGACGGTGCCGATTTGGCTGCCTTGAGTGCGTCCGGCTTGCGTTTGGGGGTCAGCACCCATTCGGTGGCCGAGCTTGACCGCGCGCTGGCGGTGCGACCCAGTTATGCGGCCTGCGGTGCGGTGTTTGCCACTACCACCAAGACCATGCCCACCGCACCGCAGGGTTTGGACAAACTGGCCGCCTATGTGCGCCAAGCGGGGGATACGCCCACCGTGGCCATAGGCGGCATAGACTTGAACAATGCCGCGGCGGTGCTGGCCACCGGCGTGTCTTCGCTGGCGGTGGTGCGCGCGGTTACCGAAGCGGCGGATCCGGCGGCGGCGGTGAAGGCATTTCAGGCTTTGTGGCGCGATTAGACGGGCGCGTGGTCGTTTTGGCCTGTTGTTTTTACGTTACAGGCATACCCTAAAAGGCCAATCGGCGGTAAAATACACCCAAACAAAAAAACCGAACCGGCGGGGCAGCATCCCGACCGGTTTTGCCGGAAAGCCGAAGGTTTTCCGGGAATACACCGCCGCGACATCACGAGGTTTAAAGATTTTGAGGCTGCCTGAAATCGGTTTTTGGTTTCAGGCAGCCTTGTGTTTGATCCCTGGAGTTTTCATAACCTAAAGAAAGGACGCATGATTTATGAGCAATCACCAAGTCAAACCCTTTGAACCCATCACCTTGGACAACGCCGAAGAGCGCCTGGATGTCTTCCGCAAAAAAGTGCTGGAATATCAGGGTCGCAAAACCGGCGAAGATTCTTCCAGCGCCCCGCTGCCCGCCAGCTATCCCTACCGCACCCGCATCAGCCGCCGCGTTTACGAAAAAGAAAAACGCATTTTGCAGATTGAGCTTCTGAAAGTGCAAAGCTGGGTCAAAGAAAGCGGCCAGCGCATTGTTTCTTTGTTTGAAGGCCGCGATGCCGCCGGTAAGGGCGGTACCATCAAACGCTATATGGAACACCTCAATCCGCGTGGTGCCCGCGTGGTGGCTTTGGAAAAACCCAGCGAGCGCGAGCGCGGCCAATGGTATTTCCAACGCTATATCGAGCGCCTGCCCACCGAGGGCGAAATGGTGTTTTTCGACCGCTCCTGGTACAACCGCGCCGGTGTAGAGCGCGTGATGGGCTTCTGCGAACCGCACGAATACCTGCAATTTATGCGTCAGGCGCCCGAATTGGAGCGCATGCTGGTCAACAGCGGCATCCATTTGTTCAAATTCTGGTTCTCCGTATCGCGCGAAGAGCAGCTGCGCCGCTTCCTATCCCGCCGCGATGACCCGCTGAAACACTGGAAACTGTCTCCGGTGGACATTCAGTCGCTGGACCGTTGGGACGATTACACCGAAGCCAAGAACGCCATGTTCTTCCACACCCACACCGGTGACGCGCCGTGGACGGTGATCAAATCCGATGACAAAAAACGCGCCCGCCTGAACTGTATCCGCTACTTCCTGCACCATCTGGATTATCCGGGCCGCGATTTGGAAGCCATCGGCCCGGTGGATGCCAATATCGTGCAAGTGCCGAAAACCCAGTTCAAAGACAATTTTGAAATGGCGGCGGATTAATCAGCATATCCCATAAAAAGCAGCCCTGCATGTGCAGGGCTGTTTTTTTATGGCTTAGGGCTGCCTGAAATCGTAGCTTTAGTCATTATATAATGTGCCTCTTTTGGATTTGACTGTCTTCCCCGCTTTATGACGATCTCCGACCCTTATCTGCATCTGGAAAACCTCGACGACCCCGCCACCCGTGAATTTGCCGCCGTCGCCCACGAGCGCATGCGTGCCCATGTGCACAATCACCCCGGTTTTCAAGCCCTGTGCGACGACATCACCGCGGTGTTGCAGGACGAAAACCAGATTCCGTTTTGTCAGGAACACCGCGCGCAGATGTACCATTTTCACCAGAGCGCGGATGAGCCCAAGGGCGTGTACCGTGTGTGCAGTGCTGCCTCTTATCGTGCCGGTTTGCCCGAATGGCGGGTGTTGTTTCAGGTAGCCGCCTTTGACGAAGTGCTGGGCGACAATGTCAGCCTGGCCGGGGTATCGCATTGCGTGACCGCGCCGCACAAGGCTTTGCTGACCCTCAGTGCCGACGGTGCCGATGCTGCCTATACCTTGGAATTTGATTTGGCCGAACAAAAACTGGTGGACGGCGGTTTTCATTTTCCTTTGGGCAATAACCACATTGCCTGGCGCGATGAAGACAGTGTGTGGGTGTGCCCGGCCTGGGACGAGCGCCAACTGACCCGCGCCGGTTATCCGCGCCAGGTGTGGCTGCTCAGGCGCGGGCAGAGCATGGAGGAGGCACTGCCGGTATTCGAGGCGGACGAGGACGATATGATGGTGCATGCCTGGCGTTATCTGGACGGGCAGGGCGCACCCATAGATCTCTTGGAGGCGGCGCACGGTTTTTACCGCAAGCAGTATTACCAAATCGCCGCAGACGGCAGCACCCGGCCCATAGGGCTGCCTGAAACGGCGGAGATTGCCGGTTATTTGGGCGGGCAGTTATTGGTGCAGCTGCGCCACGACTGGCAGCGGGCCAAACAGCGTTACACAGCAGGCAGCCTGTTGGCGGTGAAGCTGAACAAGGGCGAATTGGGCGAGGCACAGGCGCTGTTTGTACCGCAGCCCGGCCAAGCGTTGGATGCGGTGGAAACCAGCAAGCGTTTTGCCATGGCGCATGTGCTTGACCAAGCCGCCGGACGGCTCTATGCCTGGCGTTTTGACGGCGGGCGCTGGCAGGCTGAGCCGGTGCCGGATTTTCCCGGCGGCGCCTTGGAAATCACCGACCAGCCCTGGGGCGGCGATGTGGTGTATGTGGCCGCCAGCGGCTTTACCACGCCGCTGACCCTGTATGCGTTGGATTTGCAGCAGATGGAATTGTCGGTGATGCGCCGCCAGAGGCCGCAATTTGACGCAGAGGGCATTGAAGTGCGGCGGCTGTCGGCGCTGTCGGCGGACGGCACGGCGATACCGTATTACCATGTCGGCCGCCGTCACGATGCCGCCACGCCGACCTTGGTGTATGTGTACGGCGGTTTCGGCGTGCCGGAGCTGCCGCATTATCTGGGCAATATCGGCCGTCATTGGTTGCAACACGGTTACGCCTTTGTGCTTGCCAATGTGCGCGGCGGCGGCGAATTCGGCCCGGCTTGGCACCATGCGGCGCAAGGCGTACACAAACACCGCAGTGTCGACGATTTGCTGGCGGTGGTGGCCGACTTGCACCAACGCGGTTTGAGTTCGCTCGCACACACCGCTATACAGGGCGGCAGTAACGGAGGTTTGGTGACAGCGGCAGCCTATTGCCGCGCACCGGACATCGTGGGCGCACTGGTGTGCGAAGTGCCGCTCACCGATATGCTGCGTTATCCGTATTTGTCCGCCGGTGCCTCGTGGCTGGAAGAATTCGGCGACCCGGCAGACCCGCAGCACCACGCCGCTTTGGCCGCTTTGTCGCCCTATCACAATATCCGTGCAGACGGCTGCTATCCGCCTGCGCTCATCAGCACCCATTTGGGTGACGACCGTGTGCATCCGGCGCACGCGCTCAAGTTTTATGCCCGCCTGAAAGAAGCGGGCGCACCGGTGTGGCTGGCGGCACCGGCCTCCGGCGGCCACGGCGGCGGCACCACGCAGGCGGAAACGGCCCAGGAGCTGGCCACGGTGTTGGCGTTTCTGTATCAGACCGTGGCGGCATAAACTTCTGCTTGTAGCCCAAAATCGCCCTGTGCTAAGATGCGCCACATTGCGGCAGCCACAGGGCTGTCGCGGCGTTTGTCGGGTATTATGCCGTTGATAAAACGAGTTTTTTATTTGTAGATGGAAAACCCTATTATTCTGCGGTACAATGCCGCCCGCCAAAGCGCAAGCCGCTTCTGAACCAACCCCTCCCGCCATGCGGGATACTTAAGGAAAGCAAATAAATGGATAATATCGAACAACGCGTTAAAAAAATTGTTGCAGAACAATTGGGCGTGAGCGAAGCCGAAGTGAAAAACGAATCTTCCTTCCAGGAAGACCTGGGTGCCGACTCCCTGGACGTGGTTGAGTTGGTTATGGCTCTGGAAGAAGCCTTCGGTACTGAAATCCCGGACGAAGAAGCCGAGAAAATCACCACCGTACAACAAGCGATTGATTTCGTAACTGCACGCCAAAACTAATCGGGTGTGCGTATCCGGCTGAAGTCCGATACACAAAGCCTCTGGCGAGAGGGTGTGCCAACGCCGCCTGCATCGGCAGAGGTTTTTCATTGCAAGTCTTGCGAGTTTTGTTTATGAGCAAAAAAAGAGTGGTGATCACCGGTCTGGGACAGGTGTCACCGGTGGGCAACAACATCCCCACCGCCTGGGAAAACCTGCTGGCCGGCAAAAGCGGCATCGGCAGCATTACCCGTTTTGATGCGTCCGAGCTGTCCTGCCAGATTGCCGGCGAAGTGCGCGATTTCAATATCGGCGACTACATCAGCGGCAAAGACGCCCGCCGCATGGATTTGTTTATTCATTTCGGCATTGCGGCGGCCTTCCAGGCCATTGCCGATGCCGGTTTGGACGATATTCCCAATCTCGACAAAAGCCGTGTCGGTGTCAACCTGGGCTCCGGCATCGGCGGCCTGCCGTCCATCGAAGACACTGCCAAAGCAGTGTTTGAAGGCGGCGTGCGCAAAATCAACCCGTTTTTCATTCCCGGCTCGCTGATCAACCTCACCGCAGGCCATATCACCATCCTCAAAGGCTATACCGGCCCCAGCTACGGCATCGTGTCGGCCTGTACCACCGGCGCCCACTGTATCGGTGATGCCGCACGCGCCATTGTGTACGGCGATGCGGATGTGATGGTGGCCGGCGGCAGCGAATGCGCGGTGTCTACTTTGGGCATCGGCGGTTTTGCCGCCATGAAGGCGCTGTCCACCCGCAATGACGACCCGGCGACGGCTTCGCGTCCGTGGGACAAAGGCCGCGACGGCTTTGTCATGGGCGAAGGTGCCGGGGTGATGGTGTTGGAAGAATATGAGCATGCCAAGAAACGCGGCGCGCGCATTTATGCCGAATTGGTCGGTTTCGGCATGAGTTCCGACGCCCACCACATCACCGCCCCCAATGCCGAAGGCCCGGCGGCGGCTGTGGCGCGTGCCCTCAAAGATGCGGGCATGAATCCGGACGAAGTGGATTATGTCAACGCCCACGGTACGTCTACACCCTTGGGCGATGCCAATGAGACCAATGCCCTCAAACTGGCCTTTGGCGATCACGCCAAAAACCTGGTGGTCAATTCCACCAAGTCCATGACCGGCCATTTGCTCGGCGGTGCCGGCGGTGTGGAAGCGGTGTACAGCACCCTGGCGGTGTACCACCAGAAATCCCCGCCCACCATCAATATCTTCGAGCAGGACATCGAAGGCGGCTGCGATTTGGACTATTGCGCCAATGTGGCCCGCGACATGCCGATTCGGGCAGCCATCTCCAATTCCTTCGGTTTTGGCGGCACCAACGGCACTTTGGTGATCAAGCGTTTTGAGGATTGAGTATTATTGCCCAAAGCGGTAAACACAGGCTGCCTGAAAGATTGATTCATCTTTCAGGCAGCCTGTTTTGATTGGAAACGGATAATTTATGAATATCTGCGTAATGGGTGCGGGTGCCTGGGGCACGGCGCTGGCCATCCATTTTGCCCACCGCCATCCGGTGCATCTGTGGACGCATAAGCGCGAACATGCGCAGCAGCTGGCTGCCGACGGTGAAAACCGCCGCTACCTGCCCGGTTTTGCTTTCCCCGCAAATCTGACCAGCAGCGACAGGCTGCCTGAAAGCACGGATTTGGTGATTATTGCCACGCCGGTGGCCGGTTTGCGCGCTGCCGCCGAAGGCTTGCAGGCGGCGGGATTGGGGCAGGTGCCGGTATTGGCGGCGTGCAAGGGCTTCGAGCAGGGCAGCGGTTTGCTGCCGCATCAGGTGTTGGCGGATGTGCTGCCGCACAACAGCACTTTGGGTTTGCTCTCCGGCCCCAGCTTTGCGCAGGAATTGGCGCAGCAGCTGCCTTGCGCCGTGACCCTGGCGGCCGACAATCTGCCGTGGGTGAGTGCCTTGGCCGAAAGCCTGAACACCCCGGTACTGCGTCTCTACGGCAATGGCGACACCGTGGGTGTGGCCGTGGGCGGGGCGGTGAAAAACGTGATGGCGATTGCCACCGGTCTGGCCGACGGTTTGGGCTATGGCATGAACGCCCGCGCCGCCCTGATGACCCGCGGTTTGGCGGAAATTTCCCGCCTGGCGCTGGCCTTGGGCGGTGAGACCACCACCCTGATGGGCTTGGCGGGCATGGGGGATTTGATTTTGACCTGCACCGGCTCCTTGTCGCGCAACCGCCGTGTCGGCCTGCTGCTGGCCGAGGGTAAATCGCTGCCGCAGGTTTTGGCCGAGTTGGGGCATGTGGCCGAAGGTGTGTATACCGTGGAAGAAACCTGCCGCCAGGCGCAGCGTTTGGGTATCGAAATGCCGATAACCGAATTATTGCAGCGCTTGCTGCACGGTGAGGCCGATGTGCGCACCGTGGCCGAAACCCTGATGGGACGGCCACCGAAAGAGGAGTAGGGCGCCCGTGCAGCCTGAGACCTTTGCAAAGCCCTCAGATGTGGATGCAGTTCAAGGCGTAGCAGCGCAGCGAGTGTGACCGTAGGAAATCCCCGTGGGACAGATATCCTTTGACAATGCAAGTGAGCGAGCAGTACCCCTGCGGGCATAACAACCAACGCAGAAATGCGCCGCAGATGGGGGCTTTGCAAAGGTCTCAGGTTGACAATCCGCCTGATTTGGGCAACCATTCACCCCATTCGGGCTTAACCCAAGCGATATGTGATGAACAGCCAATTACAGCAACTGGAAAGCAGCGTCGCCGAACTGGTGGTGCAATTCAAAACCCTGTTGGACGAAAAAAACCTGCTCGCCGCCGAAGTGGCGCAGCTGCGCGAACAACAGCAGCAACAGGCCCAGGATTTTCAGGCCCAAAAAACCGACCTGATACAAAAACACGAATTGCAGGTGTTCCAGCTGGAACAGCGCCTGCAACAGGACATCGATACCCTGCGCGAAGAAAACCAGCAGTACCAGCAGGTATTGCGCCAGTCGGTACAGGATTTGCAGGCGGTTTTGCAACGCCTGCCGGTAACGGATACCCGTACTGAGGAGGCAGGCTGATGGAAGATATCCAGCAAGTCCAAGTAGACATCATGGGCCGCCGTTTCAATATCGGCACCCCCTCTTCGGAGTACGACACGCTGATGCAGGCGGTGCAGATGCTTAACGACAAAATCGACGTCATCCAGCAATCCGGCCGCATTGTCGAAACCGATAAAATCGTCATTATGGCGGCTTTGAACCTGACCCACGATTTGTTGAAACTCACCGTGCAAGACGGTTTGGCAATCGGTGATTTTGAGCGTAGAATAAACGCCATGGTGCAAAGCTGCCACGATGCAGTGGCACAGCGTTAATACCATAGTCGCACAAAATAATAATGAGACAAGGCAGCAAGCCGAAGACAGTACAGGTAGTACGGAGCTGATTTTGTTACCGCTTGAGCGGTTTACACAAATCGCTCTCTTTGAGCAAGGCGCAGCAACGCCGTATCATTTTTATTTTGAATGACTATAGACAGTTTTTCCCCTGCGGTGTTCGTGTAGGCATAGATTCCTTTGAACCAATAATTCGCTTTTTACGATGGCAACGCAATGGTGGGCGTGCGCGTTCCTTGAGAATGTACCCGAAACCGTTCCACGCTGTCGGCCTTGTCAGCAAGGTTCAAGCGGATGGCGCCGTAGCGGCACATGCGGGGGGCTTATACCGGGGTGCATCCCTTGCAGGATGCGCCCCTTCTTCATTCCGACACAAAGGCTGAAATGCAATGAGTCAAGACGAGTTGAAACGCCTGGCGGCACACAAGGCACTGGAATTCGTGCCCGAAGGCGAATACATCGGTATCGGCACCGGCAGCACGGTGGCGTTTTTTATTGAGGCGCTGGCGCAGAGCGGCAAACGCATCAAGGGCGCGGTGTCCACTTCTTCAGGCAGTAGTGCGCTGTTGCGCCAGTACGGCCTGCCCGAAGTCGGCCTCAACGAAACCAACGGCTTGGCCGTGTATGTGGACGGTGCCGACGAAGTCAACCACAGCCTGCAAATGATTAAAGGCGGCGGCGGTGCGCTGGTGAACGAAAAAGTGGTGGCCTCGGCCGCACGCCAGTTTGTGTGCATTGCCGACGAGCGCAAATACGTTGCCCGCTTGGGCAAATTCCCGCTGCCTGTGGAAGTCTTGCCGCATGCGCGCTCGCTGGTGTCGCGCCAGCTGTTGAAATTGGGCGGCGAGCCGGAATTGCGCATCGGTTTTACCAGCGACAACGGCAACCAGATTGTGGATGTGCGCGGCCTTAATATCGACCAGCCTTTGACTCTGGAAGACGCCATCAACCAGATTCCCGGTGTGGTGGACAACGGCATTTTCGCCCGTTTCCCCGCCCATGTGCTGATTCTGGGCCGTGCCTCCGGTGCGGAAGTGCTGTATCCGCGTTGAGGCTGCCTGAAACATGCTGAACACACGTTCTTGGCGGCCGGGCCTGTGCCTGGCCGCTTTGTCTTGCTTGCTGGCCGTACCCGCTTGGGCGGCACAACAGGTGTTTGAGGGCAGGGTGGTGTCGGTGCACGACGGCGACAGCCTGCAAGTGCGCGACACGCACGGGCGCCGCCACCGCATCCGCCTGGCCTTTATCGATGCGCCGGAATTGCAGCAGGCTTATGGCCAAGCCAGCCGCAATGCCTTGCGTGCGCGCCTGCTCGACCAAGAGGTGCAGGTGACGGTGCTGGAGCAGGATCGTTACCGCCGCTCGGTGGCGCAAATCCATTTGCAGGGCGAAGACATGGGCTTGTGGCAGCTGCAACAGGGTGCCGCCTGGCATTACCGCAGTCTGGCGCGCAGCCGCCAAAGCCGCAGCGAATATGCGCATTATGATGCCGCCGAAGTCAGCGCCCGCCATTTCAACCGCGGATTGTGGCGGGGAGCCGACCCGATGCCGCCGTGGCGTTTCCGGCGTCAGTAACCCGTTGCCGTAGGTCGGATACTTGTATCCGACAAAATATTTAAACCTTGAGCCAAACACGGTTGGTGTCGGATACAAGTATCCGGCCTACGATTAAGCCGAATATAGATGCCAATATTTTCAGGCAGCCTGAGACCTCTGCAAAACCTCATGTGTCGGCACAAACACAAACCGACGTCATTCCCGCGAACGCGGGAATCCATGAAAAGATTTAAGAAACCATTTTAAAACAATGGATTCATAAACAGATGGACGGATTCCCGCGTTCGCGGGAATGACGGCAGTTAAGGTTTTAGGCTACCTGCGTAGCGCAGCTCAGTTGCGAAGCTCAAGCAGTTTTGCAAAGGTCTCAGGCTGCCTGAAACACCTTATTTCACCCTATCCCTAAATCAATGTCCGCCACCCGCACCCTTGTTTTTGCCTTGTCTGCCTGCCTTGCCGTCGGCTTTTTGCTGCTGATGGTGGTGGCGCCGCTGGCTGCCGTCGGCTTCTACGACGAGCGGGTGGCCATCATGGAAGTGCTGGGCGACGACTATCTGCGCTGGCGGGTGGTGTGGACGCTGTTGCAGGCGCTCATTACCTGTGTGCTGGTGGCCGCCGTCGGCATACCGCTGGGCTGGGCGCTGACGCGTTTCCAATTTGCCGGACGGCGCCATGTGCTGCAATTGCTGATGCTGCCGTTTGTGATGCCCACCCTGGTGGCGGGCATGGGCGTGCTGGCCTTGTTCGGCAGCCGGGGCCTGCTGTGGGCGGGTTGGCAGGATACGCCGTATTTATTGCTTTACGGCAATGTGTTTTTCAATCTGCCGGTGCTGGTGCGCGCGGTGCATCAGGGTCTGTTGCAAGTGCCGGCGGAACGTCTGTGGGTGGCGCAGACCTTGGGTGCGGGCCCGTGGCAGCGTTTTTGGCGGGTGGAATGGCCGGTATTGCGGCCGTGGCTGGCGGGCGGTTTGTGCCTGGTGTTCTTGTACTGCTTCTCCGGTTTCGGCTTGGCACTGTTGCTGGGTGGCAGCCAATACGCCACCGTGGAAGTGGAAATCTACCAACTCATCGCCTATGAACTGGATTTGGCGCAGGCTTCGGTGTTGGTGTGGCTGGTATTGCTGTTTACCATGAGTGCGGCGGCGGCCTATGCGCTGTTAAGCCGCCGTGCCGCCGACCCGCATGCCCGCCACGCCTTACCGCCGCAGGCGCCGCAAAGCGTGGCGGCGCGTATCGGCTTGGCCGCTGCGCTATTGCTGTGGGGTCTGCTGTGCGTGCTGCCGCTGGCAGCGGTGCTGTGGCGGGCCTTGTTGGCGGGCGCATCGTGGCAGGTATTGTGGGATGAAGCCACCGTGCAGGCCGCCGGGCGCACGCTGTTGTTCAGTGCCGCCGCCTTGCTGTTGGCACTGCTCCTGGGGGTGTGTCATGCGGCACTGGCGCGGCGGCAGGCTTGGGCACGCGGGCTGATTTTCCTGCCCTTGATGGTGTCGCCGGTGTGCGTGGCCTTCGGCCTGCTGCTGCTTTATCCCGCATGGAACGCCTCTTTGGCCCTCTTGCTGTGTACCTATGCCTTGCTGGCTTATCCCTTTGTGGCCAAAGACGTGATCGCCGCCTGGGATGCGCTGCCGCCGCAACCGGTGCAGGCGGCGCGGGTATATGGCGCTTCGTGGGCGCAGGCGGCTTGGCAGGTGACGCGGCCCTTGCTGACCCCGGCCTTGCGGCGCGGTTTGGCGCTGGCGGCGGCGACCTGTGTGGGTGAGTTTGCGGCCACCCTGTTTTTGTCGCGGCCGGAATGGCAGACGCTGACCACCCTGATTTACCAATACCTCGGCACCGCCGGAGCCGACAATTACGACCGCGCCATGGTGCTGACCGCGGTGCTGATGCTGCTGGCGGCACTGGCCTTTGCCGTGGCCGAAGGCGGAGAAAGGAAGGCACATGTTGCAATGGATTGACATCGGCCACCGCTACGGCGGCAAAACCGTGGCCGACGGCCTGAGCCTCAATGTGGCGGCGGGGGAAACCGTGGCCGTGCTCGGCGCCTCCGGCAGCGGCAAATCCACTCTGCTGAAAATCGCCGCCGGACTGGTGCGGCCGCAACAGGGGCGGGTGCTGTTTCAGGGTGAAGATTACACCTTCAGGCAGCCTGAACAGCGCCGTTTTGCTTTGATGTTCCAAGACTATGCCTTGCTGCCGCATTTGAATGTATGGCAAAACGTCGCCTTCGGCCTGCGCCTGCAAGGACAGCCTGCGGCTGCGGCACGGGCGGCGGCGGAAGCCATGCTGGCCCAAGTCGGTCTTGCCGCCGAGGCCGAACGCCCGATACACCGCCTCTCCGGCGGCGAACAGCAACGCGTGGCGCTGGCGCGGGCGCTGGTGGTGCAACCGCAGGCATTGTTGCTGGACGAGCCGTTTTCCGCCCTCGACAGTCAGTTGCGCGCCCAATTGCAGCAGCTGACCCGCGACTTGTTGCGTCAGCACGCCTGCCCGACGGTATTGGTCACCCACAGTCCGCGCGAAGCCCTGTATCTGGCCGACCGCGTGTGTCTGCTGGCCGAAGGACAATGGTTGCAGCAGGGCACACCGGCCGAGCTGATGGCCCGCCCCGCCAGCGCCGCCGCCGCCCGTCTGCTGGCCTGTGACAATGTTAGTACCGAGCGCTATATCCCCCAGCACGCCCTGCATTTGGACCACACCCAAGGCAGCGACAGTGTGCTGCTGGCCCTGCGTCCGCAGGCCGACGTATGGCAGTTGCTGTGGCAGCACCCGCAACACGGCGAGCTGGTGCAATGGCTGCCCGGCGGCCCGGCCATGCCCGCAGTCGGCAGCCGCCGCGCGCTGTGGGTGGACGAGGCGGCGGTGGTGTGGTTTCAGGCAGCCTGAAGTCCGAACCGACCGGGTGACAGCCATTGGTGTTTTTGCTGCAATGCGGTAAAATTATAGTCGAATAAAATAAGAATGAGACAAGGCGGTAAGCCGCAGACAGTACACACGTACGGCAAGGCGCAGCCAACGCTGTATCATTCTTGTTTTAGATGACTATAAGGCCGTAAAAAACACCTTCGGGCTGCCTGAAAAAAAGTTTCAGGCAGCCTCTGGATTTATTGGAAAAAGCATGGATTTGAAACACATACTGCAACAGGGTTTGCAGGAGATGGGCATAGAACTCACCACCGCGCAGCAATTGCTGCTGCTGGAGTTTGTGTCGTTGCTGAAAAAATGGAACAGCACCTACAACCTCACCGCATTGCGCGACGGGCAGTCGGTGATCAGCCACCATATCCTCGACAGCCTGACGCTCTTGCCCTATGTCGACGGCGCGCGCGGGCTGATCGATGTCGGTTCCGGCGGCGGTATGCCCGGTATTCCGATTGCCATTGCGCGCCCGGATTTGCCGGTGGCGCTCTTGGATGCCAACAGCAAGAAAACCTCGTTTTTGCAACAGGCGGCGATTGAGCTGGGCTTAAAAAACGTGCAGGTGATGACCGGTCGTGTGGAAGCCATGGTGGGCGAACGTTTCGATGTCATCACCAGCCGTGCCTTTGCCGAATTGGGTGATTTTGTCAGCATCACCAAACAGCTGATGGCCAAGGGCGGTTCGTGGGCGGCCATGAAGGGCGTGTACCCGTATGAAGAAATCGCCCAGCTGCCGGATACGGTGGAAGTGGTGCGCGTGGACAAGCTGCATGTGCCGCATCTGGGCGCCGAGCGCCACATGGTGGTGATGCGTAAAAAGGGCGGTGCATGAGCGCCCACATTATTGCCGTGGCCAATCAGAAAGGCGGCGTCGGCAAGACCACCACCGTGGTTAATCTGGCCGCCTCGCTGGTGCACAAAGGCAAACGCGTGTTGGTGGTGGATTTGGATCCGCAGGGTAATGCCACCACCGGCAGCGGCATCAACAAAGGCAATATCAGCCAGGGTGTATACACGGTGTTACTCGGTGAAACCGAGGTGGCCGAATGCCTGCAACACAGCAAGCACGGCGGCTACGACGTGCTGCCCGCCAACCGTGCGCTGGCCGGTGCCGAAGTGGAGCTGGTGCAGGAGTTGGCGCGGGAAATGCGCCTGAAAAACGCCTTGGCGGCGGTGGCGGACAACTACGATTACATCCTTATCGACTGCCCGCCCACGCTGACCCTGCTCACCATCAACGGCCTGGTGGCCGCCGAGCACATCATGGTGCCCATGGTGTGCGAATACTACGCCTTGGAAGGCATTTCCGATTTGGTGGCGACCCTGCGCAAAATCCGCCAGGCCGTCAATCCCAAGCTGGATATCTTGGGCATTGTGCGCACGCTTTACGATGCGCGCAGTCTGTTGGCACAGCAGGTGGACGAACAGCTGGAAAAATATTTCCCGCGCAAAGTGTTTGCCACCACCATCCCGCGCAATATCCGCCTGGCCGAAGCGCCCAGCCACGGCATGCCCGCGCTGGCGTATGATCCCAAAGCACGCGGCACCCTGGCGTATCTCGATCTGGCCGACGAACTTCTGGCCTGGCCGGGTACGCGTTCTTGAAGCCGTGATTCCGCATGATCTGGCAATCCTTATTACCGTGGTGGTTTCAGGCGTTCAGGCAGCCTGAAAACGCCGCAACGGAAGACAACGATATGGCAAAAGCAAAAGGTTTGGGCGCCGGACTGGACGCCCTCTTGGGCGCCGGTGACGGCGGCGGCGGTGATGACCGCCTGATGAGCGTGGCGGTGGCCGATATTGTGCCCGGCCGCTACCAGCCGCGGGTGCAGATGGACGACGAGGCCTTGCAGGAACTGGCCGAATCCATCAAAGCCCAAGGCGTGATTCAGCCGGTGATTGTGCGCGAAATGGGTTTGGCGCAATACGAACTGATTGCCGGTGAGCGCCGTTGGCGCGCCAGCCAGTTGGCGGGTCTCACCGAAATCCCCGTGGTGGTGAAAAGCATCAGCGACGAGACCGCGCTGGCCATCGGCCTGATTGAAAACATCCAGCGCGAAAACCTCAACCCCATTGAAGAGGCGCAAGGCTTAAAACGGCTGGTGGAAGAATTCGGCCTCACCCACGACACCGTAGCGCAGGCCGTCGGCCGCAGCCGCAGCAGCATTTCCAACAGCCTGCGCCTGCTCAATCTGCCCGAGCCGGTGCAAAACCTGATGTTTGCCCGCCAACTGGATATGGGCCATGCCCGTGCGCTTTTGAGCCTGCCGACGGTGCAGCAAATAGATTTGGCGCAAAAAGCGGTTAAAAACGGTTGGTCGGTGCGCGAAGTGGAGCGCCGCAGCCAATTGCTGTTGCAACCGGCCAAAGCCGCTGCCGCCACATCCAAAAGTACCGAAGCGCAGCGCATTGAAGAAGCGCTGATGCAGGCTTTGTCGGTACCGGCCGAAATCGTCAGCAAAAACCACAAAAGCGGCCGCTTGGTGCTGCATTTTGATAATCCGGAAACCCTGGCTTATTTGTTGGACAAGCTGGGTGTGGTTTTGGACGAATAATGAAACAGAAAAAGCGGCGGATATGATAATCCGCCGCTTTTTTGTCTGTACTGTTTACAGATTTCTAAACTGTGGCAGCAGTGCCGGAATGCCGGGCAGCATACCCACCGCCGCCATGGAAACGCACAGCACCGCAAAGCCGATAACAGGCACAATCACACGGCCGGAGAGGCCGAGTTCGGCGCTGCGCTCTTTGCAGCCAATCAGGCCCAGATTGTCCAAGAGCATGGTCAGCGACCAGCCGAATACCGGATTCACCAAGGCCGAGGCAAACACCACAATCGCTGCCGACTGGGTGGTTTTGCCTTTGCGCGTCATTTCCATGCCCGCTTCCAACAGCGGCACAAACACCCCCACCACCAGCGCCACGCTCAAGACCGGCTGCCAAATGGCCAAGTCCATAGGATAGCCCCACACCCCGGCGATAATGCAAAACAGCGCCGTCAGCACCGCACCGGCGGGTATCGGCCGTTTGGCAATCGCCGCAGGCACGATATAAGTACCCCAAGACGAAGTGAAATTGGCGCCGCCGAGGAAGGAACCGGCCACCTGACGCGCGGAGCAGGTGAGCATGGTGTCGTCGATGTTCATATGGGTTTTTTCCGAGCGTTCCGGGTAGCTCAGTTTTTGGAATACCTGATGGCCCAGGAAATCCGGCGACCACATGGCCACCGCCAGCACGGCGAAGGGAAAGACCACCAAGAAACTGTCGAAAGTGGGCCAGCCCATCATCCAGCCGGTGTTTTCGCCCCACCAGTAGCCGGGGCTCATCGGCGGCAGGCCGGGGCCGGTTTTAAAGGCAAAGGGCGCGCCCAAGGCAAAGGCGGTCAGCCCGGCCATCAGGCAGCCCAAGGGCACGGCCAGCCAGCGCTTTTGCCAGTGTTCCAACAGGGCGTAAAGCAGGATGGTGCCCAAAATCACGATAAAGGCGATGTGCGGCATGCCGAAACCTTCGGCCCAGGAAAACAGGTTTTTCACCTGCCCCATAATGCCGATAAAGCCCAGATACAGCAGCAGGCCGCCGCAAACGCCGTTGCTGGTGAGCCGCGCCATCAGGCTGCCGCCTTTGGAAATGCCGAGGATAAAACCGAAAATGCCAATCAAAAGGCCGAAGGCCAGCGGATGGCCGCCCGCCATCACCACCATGGGAATCAGCGGAATCAGCGGGCCGTGGGTGCCGGGCAGGTTGGATGTGGGCAGGATAAAACCGGAAAACAACAGGATAAACAGCGACACAATCAGCAATTCGTAGCGCACGTTTTCCAGCACAAAGCTGTCCGGCAGCCCCAAAGGCACGGCAAAGGCGGCGGCCACCGCGCCCACCATCACCACCTTGCCTATGGTACCGGCCATGGCGGGAATGGCATCTTCCCACTCAAAACGGTAATCGCGAAAGGGCAGGTTGGGACGCCAGCGCTTGGGCTGCATGATTTGCAGCTCATGCTCGAGATAGGCGTTGCGGTCGGGGAAATCGGCGGCGGGACGGTGCCGTTGTGCGTAGGAAGACGTATCGAATTCACTCATCCTGTGACTCCTTTGTTGATTATGTCTATCGGAATAATCTGGAATATGGTTTTAAAAGTCCGTTTTTTATGGATTATGTGATGAATTTGATGTGCGCGCGGATATTAGCATAATTACTCGTGAAGGTATTAAACATTATTACTCGTGAAGGTATTAAACATTGCCATCACATTTTTGGATGAGCGGTATCGCCAGGGCTGAAGGGGCGGAGTGGGGTATAATGCGCGCGGCCTCAACCTTGCCGTATTCTCTTTTCAGGCAGCCTGTGTTTTATGCTCACCGAACTCGAAAAAAACGCCATCCAAGATCACTACCGGCAGATTGCCCACAATCTGCCGCATTTCCGTCCGCGTCCGGCACAGCGGCAGATGCTGGCGGCGGTGGCCAATGCCTTTGCGCGCAGCAAAACCCGCGTTGAGGGCGGGGAAGCGCCGGAACGGGAAGGCGAGAGCATTGTGGTGGTGGAGGGGCCGACGGGGGTCGGCAAAAGCCTGGCCTATTTATTGGCGGGCGGCATTATGGCGCAGACGCGCAACAAGAAGCTGGTGGTCAGCAGCGCCACCGTGGCCCTGCAAGAGCAGCTGGTGGGCCGCGACCTGCCGTTTTTGGTGGCGCACAGCGGTTTGGAACTGAGTTTTGCGCTGGCCAAAGGGCGCTCGCGCTATTTATGCCCTTACCGCCTGTACCAGCTGACGCAAAGCCACGCCCAAGACAGCCTCGCCGGTTTTGAAGCCCCGGCGGTGTTGTGGGACGACAAACCCAGCGCCGCCGATTTGGCCACCCTGCGCGGCCTGGCCGATGCCTTTGCCGCGCGCACCTTCAACGGCGACCGCGACACCTGGCCGGAAACACTGGAAGACCGTTTGTGGTTTAAGGTGACCAACGACCGCCACGGCTGCCTGAAAGCCGCCTGTCCCAACCGCGCCGAATGCCCGTTTTTCCTCGCCCGCGACACGCTGGACACCGTGGATGTGGTGGTGGCCAACCACGATTTGCTCTTGGCCGACATCAGCATGGGCGGCGGCGTCATCCTGCCCGCGCCCGCCAACAGTTTTTACTGCATCGACGAGGCGCACCATCTGCCCAAAAAAGCACTCGGCCAGTTCGCCGCCGAACACAGTCTCAATCAAGCCTTGTGGTTTCTGGAAAAAATCAATGGGGTGGTGGACAAGGTGGCGGGGGTGACCGACAAGGCGGAACTGGCCAATCTGGCCGACGAAGCCGCCGCGGCGCTGGTGGAAAGCCTCAACGAATGGCAGTTCCACCTTGACGACGAGCCGTCGCTGGCGGCGCAGGAGGGGGTGAATGCGCCGCAATGGCTGTGGCCGGACGGGGTGATACCCGAACATCTGCACACGCTCACCCACAATACCGCACTGGCGGCGCGCATGCTGCTGAAAAACCTCAACGGCCTGGCCGATGCCCTCAGTGCCGCACGCAACGACAAACAGCAGGACGGTTTTCTTATCGACCGCTTAAGCGGCGAATTGGGCGTAGCCGTGGCACGTGCCGAGCAAATCACGGCGGTATGGGATTTGTTTTCCACTACCACCGCCGAGGGCGAAGCGCCGCTGGCCAAATGGGTGGTGCGCCAATTGCAGGACAAACCCGACTACCGCTTCCATGCCTCGCCCATCACCGCCGCAGCCATGCTGGCCGGCGGTTTGTGGCGCCGTGCCGCCGGCGCTTTGCTGACCTCCGCCACCTTGCGTTCCTTGGGGCAGTTTGATTTGCTGTTGCGCCAAACCGGGCTTAACTGGCTGCCGGACACCACCACCGTGGCGCTGGAGAGCCCGTTTGATTTTGCCGCCCAGGGCGAGTTGTATATTCCGCCGGTGGCGGCCAATCCCAAAGATGCCGCCGCCCATACCGCCGAAATCACGGCCTGGCTGCCCAAGCTGATTGACGCGGAACAGCCCATCGGCACCTTGGTATTGTTTTCCTCGCGCAAACAGATGCAGGAAGTGGCCCTAAGGCTGCCTGAAAGCCATTTGCCGCTGTTGCTGGTGCAGGGCGAACTGCCCAAGGCGGTGCTGTTGCAACGCCATCACGAAGCCATTGCCGCCGGACGCGCCAGCATTATTTTCGGCCTCGACAGCTTTGCCGAAGGCTTGGATTTGCCCGGCGAAGCCTGCGTGCAGGTGATTATCGCCAAACTGCCCTTTGCCATGCCCGACGACCCCATCGAAAAAACGCAAAACCGCTGGATAGAGCAGCGCGGCGGCAACCCGTTTATGGAAGTGACCGTGCCCGAAGCCAGCATCAAACTGATTCAGGCGGTGGGGCGGCTCATCCGCACCGAAGCCGATTACGGCCGCGTGACCATACTCGACCACCGCATCCTTACCGCCCGCTACGGCAAACAGCTGTTGGCCTGTCTGCCGCCCTTCAAACGCATTGGCTGAATACACCAACACACATTATTGGAACAATATAAATGAATATCCGCATTCCCAAACGCTACCAAAAATGGCTGCTGCTGCCCGTGGCCTTGTGGCTGGTGTGGCAGTTTGTCACCCAGCAGGACGGCGCGACGCAGTCCGTGCAGGGCGGGGCGGGGCAACAGACTACGGCGGCCACCCCAAGCGCCGCGCCTGTCGGCGGCCACACCCCGGCCTCGGCCTTTGCCGCACGCCTGAGCAAGGTGCAGATGCAGGGCGAGGGCAGGGTGATTAAAACCCTGCCCGATGACAACGAAGGCTCGCGCCACCAGCGCTTTATCCTCAAACAGGCCGACGGCCATACCGTGCTGGTGGCCCACAATATCGACCTCGCCCCGCGTCTGGAGGGCCTGAAAAAAGGCGACACCGTGGGTTTTTACGGCGTGTATGAATACAACGAGCGCGGCGGGGTGATCCACTGGACCCACCACGACCCGCGCGGCCGCCATATCGACGGCTGGCTGGAATACCGCGGCAAGCGTTATCAGTAAGCGGATATGTTAAAAGGCTGCCTGAAAAGTTTTCAGGCAGCCTTTTTGCTGTGTTTTTCAGGCAGCCATAGCATAGGCCGATACTTTTATTGCCCTGCCAATCCGCGTACAATTACTTTTTTGCATTGCAGCAAAACGGGTATTGATATGGGATTGGTAAGGGCTTTGTTTATTGTGTTCGCCTGCCTGGCGGCGGGCGAGGCGGTGGTGCGCCTGACCGGGGTGCCGTTTCCGGCCAGCATCATCGGCATGGGCGTGCTGTTTGTGCTGTTGCAGCTCAAATGGGTCAAAGTGGAATGGTTGCAGCAAATGACCGATGTGCTGATGCAGAATCTGAGCCTGTTTCTGGTGCCGCCCTGCGTGGCGGTGATGGATTATCTGGACGTGATGCGCGGCGACTGGCAGGCCATCCTCACCGCCACCGTGGTCAGCACGCTCATGGTGATGTGGGTGAGCGGCAAAAGCCATGAGTGGATACGGAGGCGTTTATGAGCGAAATCTCCACCCCGGCGCTGTTGCTGTGCCTCACTGTCGGCGCCTATTGGCTGGCCAGCCATATCCGCCAGCGCACCGGCAATTTTATTTTTAATCCGGTGTTTATCAGCACCGCCACGCTGATTGGCTATCTGTATCTGACCGATACGCCGTATCCGCAATACCAGCTGAGCACCCGTTTTATCGATTTTTGGCTGCAACCGGCGGTGGTGTGCCTGGCCGTGCCGTTGTATGTGCAGTGGCAGCGCATCCGCAAGCAATGGCTGCCGATTATCGTGTCGCAGCTCTTGGGCAGCGTCACCGGTATCGTCAGCGGTGTGTGGCTGGCGCATTGGCTGGGCGCCAGCCGTGACGTGACCCTGTCGCTGGCGGCCAAATCGGTGACCAATCCGATTGCCTTGGAAATCACCAAAAGCTTGGACGGCGGCATTCCGCCGATTACCGCGGCTACGGTGATTATTGCCGGCATGGTGGGGCAGGTGGTCGGTTTCCGCGCCCTGCGTTGGGGGCGGGTGCACAATCCCAGTTCGCGCGGCATTTCCATGGGCGCGGCCTCGCATGCCTTGGGCATCAGCGCCGCCATGGAGCAAAGCCGCAATATCGCCGCCTATGCCAGCTTGGGGTTGATTTTCAACGGCGTGCTGACCGCGCTGCTGGTGCCGCTGGTGCTGCCGCTGATGGGGATTTGAGCGGGTTCGAGACCTGTGCAAAGCCGCCAGATGCCAGAGAGGTTGAATAGTTGCAGTTCAAGGCGTAGCAGCGCAGCGAGCGCAGACATATCACGTAGATAGGCAAGCGAGCGAGCAGTGCCCCTACGGGCATAAACTTCCAACGCAGAAATGCGCCGCAGATGGGGGCTTTGCACCGGTCTCGGTTAGCGTAGTGGCAAAAACCAACACTTAGTGTGATTTTGCGTAAGCGCTGCGTAAAAATGCTTGTTTCAGAGGGGCGGCTGCCTATAATCCGCCCTGCGTCGCTTGTATACGGCGCTTTCCATATCACAATGAGGAATACCCACATGAATACCATTCAACGTCTGGCTTCGCTGGGAGTGACTGCCATTGCCGCCGCCGGTCTGTTGTTTTCCGGTACCGTCGCGGCCAAAACCGTGAAAGTGACCGAACAAAATACCCCTTACCAAGAGGCCGATGTGCAAAAACTGGCGGCCACTGCGGTGAGCATGGGCGTGAAAGAGCCGGTAAAACTGCAGCTGAAAGAAGGCGATCTGACCGTTTCCGGCAGCACCCCGACCCAATGCACTTTTAAAGTGGGCAACGGCAACGCCCCGAAAATCGGCGGCGTCAACTGCAAATAAAGCCCGCACAAACAACAACGGACAGGTTGAAAGACCTGTCCGTTTTTTTGTTGGCTTTTTATTGATTGGGTCTCAGGCTGAGACCTCTGCAAAACCTCATGTATCACCACAAACATAAAACCGACGTCATTCCCGCGAACGCACACTGCTGTCCGGGAAAAACTTTCAGGCAGCCTTGAAAAGCTTATCTGGCTTTATTTTCAAGACCTAGAGCTTGTTTTGAACTCGAAAAAGGCTGCCTGAAAACTAATGAACAAGCAGTAACCGAATCCCCCCGCCCGCTGGCGGGTGTACAGAGCGGGAGAAGGGACAGGTTTCTGATACTGTTTACGCTGCCGGATGTAACCCAGAGATTTTTCCCGGACAGTAGTGCGCGAACGCGGGAATCCATGGAAAATCTTAAGAAACTATTTTAAAACAATGTGTTTGTAAACGGATGGATGGATTCCCGCGTTCGCGGGAATGACGGCAGTTAAGGTTTTAGGCTGCCTGCGTAGCGCAGCCCAGTTGCGAAGCTCAAGCAGTTTTGCACAGGTCTCAGGCTGCCTGAAAACGCTTTCAATCAACCCGCCTTGCCGTCCGCCCGCGGTGTCAGCAGCCACGGCGCATAGCGGTAAACATAGAGCAGGAGGGCGGCGGCAAAGCACAGGCTGCTGCCGTATATCCATACATTGTAGGCGGCGGGCAACACAATGGCGGCCATGCGCAGCAGGGTGGCGGCGGCCATCAGCCAAAACGCCAAGGTTAAAGGCGCCACCAGCTTCATCGGGCGGCCGGTGTGGCCCAAGGCGGTGCGGGCCATCATGCCCAGGGTCAGCAGGCCGATGCCGCCGACGCTGATTAAATGCACGCCGATGCTGAAAAAGCGCGGCCAGTGGCTGCCGATGCCCATGGCCGCCAGACCCAGCGCGCAGCAGGCAAAACCCAGATACAGTATCCACAGCAAAGGTTCGGTCACTACGTCGCGGCGCCACCAGCGGCACAACTGCCACAGGGAAGATGCACCGCACAATACGCCCGCCCACAACAACCAGCCCGCTTCAGGCAGCGCGATCAGTCCCACCGCCATCACCATAGGCAGCGCCAGTGCCGCCACAATTACCATAGGCGGGGTATTGACCTGGTCACCGCCGAGGCGGCGGGCGGTAAAAAACGGAATCACGCGCATGCCCACCAAGCCGATAAAGCCCGCCACCATCACCAAACCCGCCCACAAAGCCGGGCGCAGCGCGGCGGCGTTATCACTGAAAAGCTGCCAATGAAAAGCGGCATGGGTGGCGCCGAGCAGAAACAGCGCCGCCACGGCAATATAGTTGCGGCGGTTGCGGCTCACCATGACCGAGCGCGCCATATCGGCGGCGGCCAGCCAGAAAAACAGGCTGCCTGAAAGTGCGGTGACCCAGATGCCTTGCGGTATAAGCGCGCCCAAGCGTGCCAGCAGCCACAAGGCGGTGATGAGCATCAGCAAGGCGCCGCGCGTGGGCGGTTGGCCGGTCCAAGTGGCCACGGCGGTGAGTAAAAACGCCACCACCACCGCCCCGGCATAGCCCCAAATCATTTCATGGGCATGCCAGAAAAAGCCGGGCAGGGCGCTGTGGCCGTGAAAGCCGAAGCCCCAGGCAATAATGGCGGCGGCGCCGAACAGGCTGGCGAGGATGTAGAGCGGGCGGAAAGCCATGGCCCACACGGGGTGTTGCGGTGACAGCAGCGAGGTCATGATGTTGCAGCCGGTGGTAATAAATCTTGAATGGCATTAAAGAGTTCGCGCTCTTCAAAGCGCACATGGGCGGTGAGCAGCTCGGCCAGTTGGGCGGCATCGGCCGGTGTTTGTGCCAGCAGGCGGCGCAATTCGGCATGCTCGGCGGCAAAGCGCTGCTGCAAAGCGATAGGCAGTTGCGGCCAATAGGGGAGGAACTGCTGTTCTTCCGCATCGAAGTGTTGCAGTAGCTCGTCGCGGTGGCGTTCGATATCGGCCTGGTGGTCGGCCTGAGGCTGTTTGCGGATGCGGTTGGCGAGGCTGAGTGCGGTGTGGTGTTCGCGCGAGAAATCTTGCAGGGCAGGGTGGCGTTTCATGCGGGCCTGACGGAATAAAAATCAACAGCGACATCATGGCCCGAAGCCGTGTTTGCGTCAATACGTCTTCGGTAGGGTTGCCGGCAGAAACTGCCGCTTCGCTCTGATACGGGTTAAATGTTAAACTGCGGGTTTTTGTGCACACTTTAAAGAATATGAGCATGGAGCACCCCGAACGCCTGGTGATTGCCAGCCGTGAAAGCGCCTTGGCCATGTGGCAGGCCGAACACATCCGTGACCGTTTGCGCGCGCTGTATCCGCACACCGAGATCCGCATCGAAGGCATGACCACCCGCGGCGACCAGATTTTGGACAAAACTCTGTCCAAAATCGGCGGCAAGGGTTTGTTTATCAAAGAACTGGAGCAGGCTTTGCAGGAAGGCCGCGCCGATTTGGCGGTGCACTCCATGAAAGACGTGCCCATGGAATTGCCGAACGGTTTTGCGCTGGCGGCGGTGGGCGAACGCGCCAATCCGCTCGATGCCTTTGTGTCCAATCAATACGATTCCCTCGCCGCCCTGCCCGCCAGTGCGGTGGTGGGCACCGCCAGTCTGCGCCGCGAAGCACAAATCCGCGCCCGTTATCCCAAGCTCAAGGTTAAACCCTTGCGCGGCAATGTGCAGACCCGTTTGCGCAAGCTCGATGAGGGCGAATTCGACGCCATTATTCTCGCTGCCGCCGGACTGGAGCGCCTGGGCTTGGCTGAGCGCATCCGTGCGTTGTTGTCGCCGGTGGAAAGCCTGCCCGCTGCCGGACAGGGGGCGCTGGGCATCGAAATCGCCGCCCATCGCTATGATTTGCTCACCCTGCTCAATCCGCTCAATCATGCGCCCACCGCCGCCTGCGTGGAAGCCGAACGCGCGCTGGCCCGCGCCTTGGACGGCAGCTGCCAAGTGCCTTTGGCGGCCTATGCCACTCTGGAAAACGGCCTGCTGACCCTGCGCGGCCTGGTCGGCCATCCCGACGGCTCGGTGCTGTTGCAGGCCGAAGCGCAGGCACCCATCGCCTATGCCGATGCCTTGGGCCGCGCAGTGGCGAAAAAACTCGCCGATGACGGCGCGCGCGAACTGATAGCCGCCATTTTGGCCGAGTCGTAAATACCATGCATCCGCCCGGCGTATTGTTATTGCGTCCTGAAGTACAGGCGCAGCAAGATGCGGCCTTGTGCCGACAAGCCGGTTGGCAGCCCTTGCTGATGCCTTTGCTGGTACTGGATACCGACACCGCCGCCTTGGCACGTCTGCCGCAGCAATGGCAGGCTGCCGATACGCTGTTTTGGGTCAGCCCCGGTGCGGTGGATGCAGCTGCCGCATTGTTGACGGATGCTCCGCCTGCACTGGCACATGTGGCCGTAGGTGCCGCCACCGCCGCACGTTTGCAGGCTTACGGCATCCGACACGTATGGGCGCCGACCGAGGGTGGCGACAGCGAGGCGGTATTGCGGCTGGCTTACTGGCAGCGGCCGCCGGGGCGTTTGCTGGTGGTGCGGGGTGACGGCGGGCGCGCTTATTTGGGCGATGTTTTGCGTGAGCGCGGCTGGCAGGTGGATTATGCCGGGATTTACCGGCGCCGTTCTTTGGCTGCCGATTGGGTGGCGGTGCGGACTTGGCTGCATTCAGGCAGCCTCACTGCCGTACAGGTGACCACCGCGGCAATGGCTGCCGATTGGTTGGCGCAAATGCCCGCCGATTTGCGCGCGCCGCTGCAAAGCTTGTTATACTTCGCCCAACATGAGCGGGTGGCCGCCGTTTTGCGCGCATCCGGCATCACACATATCCGTATCGGCAGCCTGGCCGCATGTCTGCGTGCAGGGCTGCCTGAAAACGAGGGAAAGGGAAAACCATGAGTGAGCACAAACCGCCGCCGGAAGAGCCGCAAAACACAGAGCAGGTGATTACCGTGGCGACTGACGGCACCGCCCATGTACCGGAGCATACCGATGCGGGCGGACAGACTGAAGCCGCCGCCCCTGCCAACACCATCTCACCACCGACTGACGAACCCGCTGCCGCCGCCAAGGCCGCAGCCCCCGCAACAGGAGCCGCCATGTCCGATTCCAAACACCAAACTCCCGCCGCCGTAGCCCCGGTGGTGATCAAACAATCTTCCGGCAAAGGCGTGGCCTTGGGCGCGCTGGTGTTGTCCCTGCTGGCCTTGGGCGCCAGCGGCTTTTTGTTTGTGCAAGGCCAAAACCTGCTCAAAACCCAGGAGCTGAGCTTTGACCAGAAAATCGGCGAGGCCGGTTTGGGACAGAGCAAAAATGCCGCGCTGTTGGAAAACAGCCAGGTGCGTCTGGATACGCTGGCGCAGCAGTTGCAGGAATTGCAAAGCCGCAACCGGCAATACGAAGCGCAACTGGCCGCCAGCCACCGCGCCTATCAGGAATTGGTGCGCAGCCGTGCCGACTGGCTGGTGGACGAAGTGGAAGCCACCCTTAATCTGGCCTCGCAGCAGCTGCTGATTTCCGGCAATGTACCGGTGGCGGTGCGCGTGCTCGAAGGCTTGGAAACCCGTCTCACCCGTTTCGATCATCCGCAGCTTTTGCCCATCAAACAGGCGGTGAGCCAAGACATTGCCGAATTGAAAAACAAGCCCTATCTGGACACTGCCGCCACTGCGCTGCGCTTAAACCGCCTCGAAACTGCGGTCGCCAGCCTGCCGATGGCGGTGGACAGCACCCTGCAACCCGGTGCCAGTGCGCCGGTGGCGGTGGATCCGCAGGCGCCGTGGTGGCAGCGGGCGTGGCAGAGCACCGTCAACAGCCTTAAAGGCATGGTGGAAGTGCGCAATCTCAACAGCAACGACAGCATGCTGATGTCACCGGAACAGGTGTATTTTGTGCGCGAAAACCTGCGCCTGCGCATTATGGATGCCCGTCTGGCGCTGATGCAGCGCAGCGGCGAGGTGTATGCCGCCGAACTCAATACCGCCGAAGCGGCGGTGAAACAGTATTTCGACCCTGCCTCCGAAGCCACACGCTCGTGGCTGAACGAATTGACGCAGCTCAAAGGCCTGGACGTACACAATACCCAGGACGGCAGCGCCTTGGCCGCCAGCTTGGCGGCGGTGCGCGAATATCAGCAGCGTGCCCGTGCCGAAGCGGCTGCCGCACCGCTGCCTGAAGCGGCCAGTGCCGCCGCGGCCAGCGCCCCGGCTGCACCCGCACCTGCCGCACCGGCAGAACAGGAAGCTTCCGCACCCGCTGCGGCTGCCGCTTCCGCCGCCTCTGCCACCCAACAGGGAGGCCGCACATTATGAGAGGGCTGATTTGGATTATCGTCCTGTTCGCGCTGGCCGTGGCCGTGGCCGTGGGTGCCAGCATGTATGAGGGCAATGTGTTTATCGTGGTGGGGCAGACCCTGGTGCGTGTTAATCTGCACCTGTTTGTCGGTGCCGTGCTGGTGGTGGTGGTGCTGCTGTATCTGCTGCTGTCGCTGCTGATGGGTACACTGCATCTGCCCGGCCGTTTCCGCCGTTACGGCGCGGCGCGGCAGGAGCGCCAGTCGGCGCAGGCGCTCAACAGCGCCGGTCTGGCCTATTTTGAAGGCCGCTATCAGGCCGCCGAACAGGAAGCGGCCAAGGTGATGGCCAATAAACGCGGTGAGCACAACAAAACCCTGGCGCTGATGCTGGCCGCCCACAGTGCCGATGCCATGGACGACACCGCCGCGCGCGAGCGTTATGTGAAAGAAATGGCCGCGCTGCCGCCGAAAAAACAGCTGCCGCGCCATATGCTGCTGGCCGAAGCGGCCTTGGCACGTCATGATACCGCCGCCGCCGAACAGGCATTGCGCGATGCCGCCGCCATCAATCCCAACCTCACCCGCTTGGTGAAGCTGCAACTGCGTTTGGCGGTAGAGCACCAGGATGCACTGGCGGTATTGGATAAAGTGACCAAGCTGCAAAAAGCCGCTGCGTTAAGCGACAAGGAAGCGGCCCGTTACAGCGAATGGGCCTACCGCACGCTGCTGGCGCAAGTGGTGGATGCGCCGGGCATGAAAGCCTGTTTGAAACGCATTCCCGCCGAGATGCGCGACGGCGCCTTGAGCGTGGCGATTGCGGAGAAATACAACCGCTTGGGCCTGTATCCGCAAACGGTGAAATGGGTGAAACAGCATTACCCCCTGCACCACGATGCCGCCCTGCTGCCGCCTCTGATTCACGCCAGCCAGTATCTGAGCGAGCGCGAACAGCAAAAAGCTATGGACATGGCCGAAGGCTGGCTCAAAGCGCAACCGCAGGATGCCCAGCTGCTGCTGTTTTTGGGTCAAATGGCTTTCGACAAACAGCTGTGGGGCAAGGCGCAAGGCTATTTGGAAGCCAGCATCGGCTTGGAAGACAGCACCCAGGCGCGTTTGGTACTGGCCAAAGTGCTGGACGAAGCCGGGCAGGGCGCCCAAGCCGAACGCCACCGCGCCCATGTTTTGGCTCATATTGAAGATGATAGTGAGCTCTAAGCACATGGCGGGCGGGCTGAACAGTCCGCCTGTTGTATTTTGTTGTGCAGTATCAAGGCTGCCTGAAACGGTAAGTGCTTACCCGTAGCTTGGGTTGAAAACCCAACATATTATTGAATGTTTAACAGCTGTTGGGTCTTCGACCCAACCTACATATTGAGCATACACTTTCTTTCAGGCAGCCTGAAAAAATCTTTTTAAAACCATCAACCCCGACACCATGACACCCTTACACAACGACACCTTTTTACGCGCCCTGTTGAAACAACCGGTGGACTACACCCCGGTGTGGATGATGCGTCAGGCCGGGCGTTATCTGCCCGAATACCGCGCCACCCGCGCCCGTGCCGGCAGTTTTCTGGATTTGTGCAAAAACACCGAACTGGCCACCGAAGTCACCATCCAGCCTTTGGAACGTTTTGATTTGGATGCCGCCATCCTGTTTTCCGACATCCTCACCGTGCCCGATGCCATGGGCCTGGGCCTGTATTTTGCCGAAGGCGAAGGCCCCAAATTCACCCGTCCTTTGCAGGACGAAGCCGCCATCCGCGCCTTGGCGGTGCCGGATATGCAAAAACTGGACTATGTGTTTGCCGCAGTCGCGTCCATCCGCCGCGCTCTGAGCGGCCGTGTGCCGCTGATCGGCTTTTCAGGCAGCCCGTTTACCCTGGCCTGCTATATGGTGGAAGGCGGCGGCAGCAAGGAATTCCGCACCATCAAATCCATGCTCTACGCACGCCCGGATTTGCTGCACCGCATACTCGACATCAATGCCCAGGCCGTTGCCGCTTATCTGAATGCGCAAATCGATGCCGGTGCGCAGGCGGTGCAGATTTTCGATACCTGGGGCGGAGCGCTTAGCGATGCGGCTTTCCAGGAATTCAGCCTGCACTATATGCGCCAGGTCATCGGCGCGCTCAAACGCGAGGCCGAAGGCCGCCGTGTGCCGGTGATTGTGTTTACCAAGGGCGGCGGTCTGTGGCTGGAGGCGCTGGCCGACAGCGGTGCCGATGCCGTCGGTTTGGACTGGACCTGCAATATCGCCCAGGCGCGCGCGCGCGTGGGCGACAAAGTGGCGCTGCAAGGCAATTTCGATCCCATGGCTTTGTTCGGCACTGCCGAAGCCGTAGAAGCCGAAGTGGCGCGCATCCTCGCCGGTTTCGGCCACGGCAGCGGCCATGTATTCAATCTCGGTCACGGCATCAACCAGCATACCGACCCGGCGCAGGCCAAGGTATTGGTGGATGCGGTGCACCGCCTGTCGCGCCCTTATCATGTGTAACACCAATTAAAAAATCTAAGAAGATGAACTTGCTTTATCGTGTGCACTATCTATAAACCAAGATCCTGCGACTACGCGCAGGATGACAGTAGCCCGTTATTCTGCGCGTAGCGACAGCGGAGTCGCAGAATCTGTTTTAGCTTCGCACCTGCTGCGCTACGCAGGTAGCCTGCCACTACGTTAGTTTTAATTTTTAAATGGGTATAAAGCGCGCTGAGTCCTACCATGTCGGTCAATCATTACGAAAACTTCCCCGTCGGTTCCATCATGCTGCCGCGCAGGCTGCGCCGTCCGGTGCACGCCATCTACGCGTTTGCGCGCACCGCCGATGATATTGCCGACGAAGGCGATGCCGATGCCGCCGCCCGCCTGCGCGATTTGGCCGCTTTGGAAGCCGAACTGGCGCGTATGGAAAGTGGTGACACACCCGAAACCGCGCTGATGCAGCGCTTGCAGCAACAGGCGGTGGCACCGTTTGCCATGCCGCTGCAACCGTTTTACGACCTGCTCTCGGCCTTCAAACAGGACGTCAGCGTGACCCGTTATGCCCATTTCGGCGATGTGGTGGACTACTGTCGCCGCAGTGCCAATCCGGTGGGGCGCATGATGCTGCATCTCTACGGCGAGCACGACAGCCGCAGCATCGCCCAGAGCGACGGCATCTGCACCGCCTTGCAGCTGATTAATTTCTGTCAGGATGTGGCCGTGGATTGGCAAAAAGGCCGTATTTATCTGCCGCAGGAAGACATGGCCAAATACGGCGTCAGCGAAGCGCAGCTGGCCGAAGGGCGGGCCGATATGGCTTTCCGCCGTCTGATGGCCAAACAGTGCGAGCGCGCCCATGCCATGCTCAAAGCCGGTTCTCCCTTGGGCAAAACCCTGAAAGGGCGCATCGGTTTCGAATTGCGGCTGATTATCCTCGGCGGCCAGCGCATCCTCACCCGTTTGGAAGAGGCGCAATACGATGTCTTCAAAGCACGCCCGACCCTGGGCCCGCACGACTGGTGGCTGATGCTGAAAAGGGCGTATTTGCAGAAATAGACGTCCGCCCATGTATCAACAAAACCCGTTTCAGGCTGCCTGAAAATAAAAAACCGCCGGTTAGTACCGGCGGTTTTTTTGATGACCTGCTTACAGGCTGTAATACATTTCAAATTCCAAGGGGTGCGGCGCCATGCGCATGCGTTTCACGTCCTCTTCTTTGAAGGCGATATAGCTGTCGATCCAGTCTTGGCTGAATACGCCGCCGCGGGTGAGGAATTCGTGGTCGGCTTTGAGCGCGGCCAGGGCTTCTTCCAGAGAGGCGCACACGGTCGGCACCAGTGCGTCTTCTTCCGGCGGCAGGTCGTAGAGGTTTTTGTCTGCCGGGTCGCCGGGGTGGATTTTGTTCTGGATGCCGTCGAGACCGGCCATCAGCAGGGCGGCGAAGGCCAGATAGGGGTTGGCCATCGGGTCCGGGAAGCGCGCTTCGATGCGGCGGGCCTTGGCGCTGTTCACCGCGGGAATGCGGATGGACGCAGAGCGGTTTTTGGCGGAGTAGGCCAGCTTGGTCGGCGCTTCAAAGTGCGGTACCAGACGTTTGTAGGAGTTGGTGGACGGGTTGGTCAGCGCATTCAGGGCTTTGGCGTGTTTGATGATGCCGCCGATGTAGTAAAGCGCGGTATCGCTCAAACCGGCATAGCCGTCACCGGCAAACAGGTTTTGGCCGTCTTTCCAGATGGATTGGTGCACGTGCATGCCGCTGCCGTTGTCGCCCATAATCGGTTTGGGCATAAAGGTGGCGGTTTTGCCGAAGTTGTGCGCCACATTGTGGATGATGTATTTCATGTCCTGGGTCCAGTCGGCGCGGCGTACCAGGGTGTTGAATTGGGTGCCGATTTCCATCTGGCCGGCGGTGGCCACTTCGTGGTGGTGCACTTCCACCGGAATGCCGATTTCTTCCAACAGGTTCACCATGGCCGAACGCAGGTCCTGGCCGGAATCCACCGGGGCAACGGGGAAATAGCCGCCTTTGACAAAGGGGCGGTGGCCGGTGTTTTGGCCGTCGTAAGACTCGCCGCTGCTCCAGGCTGCTTCTTCGCTGTGGATTTTGAAGCGGGTGCCCTGCATGGAGGTTTCGAATTCCACGCCGTCAAATACAAAGAATTCGGGCTCTGGGCCGAAATAGGCGGTGTCGCCGATGCCGGAGGATTTCAAATAGGCTTCGGCGCGTTTGGCGATGGAGCGCGGGTCGCGGTCGTAGCCTTGACCGTTGGCCGGGTCGATGACGTCGCAGGTAATCACCACGGTGGCGTCGTCGTAGAAGGGGTCGAGATAGGCGGTGGCCGGGTCGGGACGCAGCTGCATATCGGAAGCCTGAATGCCTTTCCAGCCGCCGATGGAAGAGCCGTCGAAGGCCTGGCCGTTTTCAAACCATTCTTCCGGGTCTTCCAATACCACGCGCGCGGGCACGGTCACGTGTTGTTGTTTGCCTTTGGTGTCGGTAAAGCGCAAATCGACAAAGCGGGCCTCGTTGGCTTCAATCAAATCCAAAACGTTTTTAACAGACATGGCACATTCCTTCTACAAGGGTGGTTGAACAGATGGCGGCCATTGTGCCACAGGCCAAACGGGTGAAAACTGTTGCGATGCAAAAAAAGTACCGCACTGCGGGCGGCTTAGGTTAAAAGCGTTGAAATCAAAATAAAAAAACAGGCTGCCTGAAAAACATATATCGGAAATTCCGATGTTTCAGGCAGCCTGTTGGGGGGTGGGGCTTATTTGCGGTAGCGTTCGATGGCTTCGCGGGCGCGTTGGATTTGGCTGCGGCAGAACGCTTCCTGATCTTTTTGAACCAGTTTGCTGCGTTTGACGGCTTCTGCATCCAGTTCGGCCTGCATTTTTTCGCGGTCTTGGCCTTCAAATACGGCTTCGCAGCTTTCGGCCTGTCCCATAAGGTTGTATACCGTTTCTTCGTTGATGTCTTCCATGGCGGCCGGTGCGGCAGGGCAGACGCCGGGGTACACCATCACCTCCATCACATCATGCAGAATCTTGCGGCACTGCTGCTGGGATTGGGCATAGGAAAAGGCCGGCAATACGGCCAGAAGCAACATCAGTTTTTTCATGGGAAAACTCACTTTGGGGGGAAAGATGAAACATCATGTCAGATGATTGTACGGCGGCGCTTTGAGGCAAGTCAAACGGGGCGGGTTTATTTTTTCAGGCAGCCTGAAGCTTATTCAAACAAATCCCGCTGCTGCTGCACCCCCACGCGCACATCGGTTTCGCCGTGGGCAAAGCGGATATGCAGGCTCTGGCCGGTGCGCAGGCCGTGGCTGTCGCGCACCACCCGGCCGCGGCTGTCGGTGACCACGCTGAAACCGCGTTCCAAAATATGCTGCGGCGACACTGCATCCAGCAATTGCTGCATATGCTGCAAACGGGTGGCGGCCTGTTGCAGGCGCTGGGCACGACCGGATTGCAGGCGCTGTTGTTGCAATAGCAGTTGTTGGCGGGCGGCGGCGGTATCCGGGCGCGACAAACGCCATTGGCGCAGCGCCTGTTGCAGCCGCTGCTGCTGTTGGCCCAGTTGGCGGCTTACGGCCTGCTGCAACTGGCCGTTCAGGGTGTGCAGGCGTTGTTGCCGTGCGGCCAAGTCCTGGCGCGGATGGCGTAACTGACGTGCCAGCCAGTCCAGTTTTTGCGCATTGTCAAAATAACGCTGGCTGAAACGTTCGTGCAGCAGGCGCTGCCAGGCGGCCAGCTGTTGGATTTGCTGGCGGCGGTCGGGGCTGACCAGCTCGGCGGCAGCGGTGGGTGTGGGCGCGCGCAGGTCGGCGGCGAAATCGGCTAGGGTGAAATCGGTTTCGTGGCCGACGCCGCACACCACCGGCAGGCGGCAGGCGGCAATGGCGCGCACCACCACTTCTTCGTTAAACGCCCACAAATCCTCAATGCTGCCGCCGCCGCGGCAGACAATCAGCACATCCACCTCTTGGCGTTCGTCTGCCGTGCGGACGGCTTGGGCAATCTGCTGCTCGCTGCCCGCACCCTGTACGGCGGTCGGGTAAATAATGATGTGCAGCGCGCCGTGGCGGCGTTTGAGGGTGGTGAGCACATCGCGCAGGGCGGCGGCGGCCAGGCTGGTGACGATGCCGATGCGTTGCGGCCGGGCAGGCAGCGGCTGTTTGCGTGCCGGGTCAAACAGCCCCTCGGCTTGCAGGCGCTGTTTCAGGCGTTCATAGGCTTCATATAAGCGCCCCAAACCCTTGTGGCGCACCTCGGTGACGGTAATCTGAAATTCGCCGCGCGCTTCGTAAATGCCGATGCGGCCGGTGAGCTCGATATCGTCGCCTTCCTGCAAAGGTGCCGCCAATTGCGCGGCCACGCCTTTAAACAGCACACAGCGCACCTGGGCACGGTCGTCTTTGAGGGAGAAATAATAATGGCCGCTGGCGGCGCGGGTGAGATTGGAGACCTCGCCGCCCACCCACAGGCCGAACAGGTTTTGTTCCAACAACTGCTTGGCCAGGGCATTGAGGGCGGACACGGACAAGGCGGCGGGGGCGAACAAATCGGACATGGGGCAGGGCGCGGGAAGGGAAACGGCGGCGATTATACCGATATGGCGGCCGAGATGTGTGCTGATAAACGGGGAGTAATCCGGCACCGTCATTCTGCGCGCAGCCGCAGAATCTGTTTTGGGTTTTCAGGCAGCCTCATTCTTTTAACTAATCTGGCACCACAAAGCGACAGGCGCTTGCTTTATGGTATATTGCCGCATGAATTGGCTACACACTCTGATGGAACAACACTGGCAGCAGCCCAAACCGTGGCTGCTGCCCTTATTGTGGCCGCTGTCGCGCCTGTTTCAGGCAGCCGCGGCGGCGCGGGTGGCTTTATACCGGGCCGGCTGGCTTAAACAAACGCGTCTGCCGGTGCCCTTGGTGGTGGTGGGCAATGTCCATGCCGGCGGAGTCGGCAAAACCCCGATTACCGCCGCTTTGGCGCGGGCGCTGACCCAAGCCGGGGTGGCGGTGGGCATAATCAGCCGCGGCTACGGCCGCAGTGCGCGGCATACAGTGGTCTTGAACGAACACAGCAGCGTGGCCGAGGTGGGGGACGAACCCTTGATGCTTTACCGCCAAAGCGGGGTGCCGGTGGCGGTGGCGGCGTGGCGTGCCGATGCGGCGCAGGCTTTGCTGGCGGCGCATCCGCATATCCGCCTGCTCTTGGCCGACGACGGTTTGCAGCATTATGCGCTGGCGCGGGATATGGAACTGCTGGTGTTTCCGGCGGCAGCGGTGGCGCAAAACCACGATGTGCTGCCCAACGGCGGCCTGCGCGAGCCGCTGTCGCGCCTCCATGATGTCGATGCGCTGTTGTTCAGCAATGCGCCGCCTGATTTTGATATCGCAGCATCGGCACGCCGCTTGGGGCTGCCTGAAAACCGCACTGCCTATGCCGTGCCGTGGACTTACGGCACACCCTATCGTTTGAATGCGCCGCAACAGCAGGCCACAGTAGCTGAGTTGGCGGGGCAGGGCCGGGTGGCGGCTTTGGCAGCGATTGCACGGCCGCAGCGTTTTTTCGATGCACTGGCTGATTTGGGTTTGGATATCGCCGAAAGCCGCGCCTTGCCCGACCATGCGGCGCTAGCACCCGATATGCTGCCTGAAGCTGATGTGGTGCTGGTCACCGCAAAAGATGCGGTCAAATTGGCCGCTTACGACTTGCCGCAGGTGTGGGTGCTGCCGGTTTGTGCCATAATACCCCCCGCATTGGTGCAGCGCATCATGAAGCTGCTGCCTTAAATCTGTATCTGCCGCTGCGGCGGCAGCATTTGCGAGACTGCTCCTATGAACACACAATTACTCGATATTCTGGTCTGCCCGCTGAGCAAGGCGCCTTTGGTCTATCACGCCGACAAACAGGAACTGTGGTGCCGCCAGTCCAAGCTGGCCTATCCCATCCGCGACGGCATTCCGGTGATGATGGTGGAAGAGGCGCGCGAATTGAGCGCAGAAGAGTGTGCCGCATGAGCGCATTTACCGTATTAATACCCGCGCGCCTGTCTTCCAGCCGCCTGCCCAACAAGGCTTTGGCCGACATACACGGCAAGCCCATGGTGGTGCGCGTGGCCGAGCAGGCCGCTTTGAGCGCGGCGCGGCAGATTGTGGTGGCCACCGACCATGAAGACATTGCCGCCGCCTGCCGAGAACACGGCATTGCCTCGGTAATGACCGGCGTCCACCACCAGAGCGGCACCACCCGTCTGGCCGAAGCCGCGGCCATTTTGGGGCTGCCTGAAGACGAAATCGTGGTCAATGTGCAGGGTGACGAGCCTTTGATCGAGCCGGTGCTGATTGATGCCACTGCCGCGCAACTGGCCGACAGCGGCGCGCCCATGGCCACGGCGGCGCATCCCATCCGCAGCAGCGCCGATTTCCACGACCCCAACTGCGTTAAAGTGGTGCTGGGCGCCCGCGGTCAGGCGCTGTATTTCAGCCGCGCGCCGATTCCGTGGCCGCGCAATGCCGCCCGTGCGGGCTTGGGCGACGCCCTGCCGCCGGAAGTGCCGGTTTTGCGCCACATCGGCATTTACGCCTACCGCGCCGGATTTTTACAGCGTTACAGCGCCTTGGCCGAATCGCCGCTGGAACACATCGAGTCGCTGGAGCAGCTGCGCGTGCTGTGGCACGGCGACGAAATCAGCGTCAGCATTACCCCGCACGCCCCGGCCGCCGGTGTCGATACCCAGGCCGATTTGGAGCGCGTGCGCGCGGTGTTTGCCGCACGCTGAAGCACACACACTGGAGTCGCACAAAATGCGAATGAGACAAGGCAGCAAGCCGCAGACAGTACAAGTAGTACGGTAAGGCGCAGCAACGCCGTATCATTCGCATTTTGAATGACTCCCATTATTAATCCACTACACAGGAGTTATGCATGAAAGTTTTGTTATTGGGCGCCCCCGGTGCCGGTAAAGGTACCCAGGCACAATTTATCACCGCCGCTTTCGGCATTCCGCAGATTTCCACCGGCGACATGCTGCGCGCTGCGGTAAAAGCCGGCACCCCGCTGGGCGTGGAAGCCAAGAAAATCATGGATGCGGGCGGCTTGGTGCGCGACGACATCATCATCGGTCTGGTCAAAGAGCGCATTGCCCAAGCCGATTGCGCCAAGGGCTTTTTGTTCGACGGCTTCCCGCGCACGCTGGCGCAGGCCGAAGCCATGGTGGAAGCCGGTGTGCATCTGGATGCCGTGGTGGAAATCGACGTACCCGATGCGGCCATTATCGAGCGCATGTCCGGCCGCCGCGTGCACCTGCCTTCCGGCCGCACCTACCACATCACCCACAACCCGCCCAAAGTGGCCGGCAAGGACGATGAAACCGGCGAAGATTTGATCCAGCGCGACGACGACCGCGAAGAAACCGTAAAAAAACGCCTTGAGGTGTACCACGAGCAAACCGAAGTGCTGGTGGGCTTTTACGGCAATCTGCAAGGCGACAACGCCCCGCGCTATATCAAAATCGACGGTACCCAGGCCGTGGACAAGGTGAAAGCTGACGTCTTGGGCGCTTTGGGCGCGTAAGCGCGTTTTCAGGCAGCCTGTTACTGCAAAGGCTGTGGGGTTGCCGTGCTGCAAGCCCCTCGCCCTGTGGGAGAGGGGTTGGGGAGAGGGCTAAATCTTTGATGTTTCTGCCTTCAATCCAAATACATGTAGCTGTTTGCAGCCCTCTCCCTAACCCTCTCCCACGGGAGAGGTAATATGGCCGCTTCAACCGTTGGGCTTGCCCCTGCCCTTAAAAGTTTGATGATATGTTTGCTAAGGCTGTCTGAATGTATTTTTTGAGCATTTCCAGGCAGCAAACAAAGGATTACACCATGCGCCGTCTCGGTTTATGTGCCCTGTGTCTGGTTTTGGCCGCCCCCGCGTGGGCGCGCGACGATACCCACGGTTTCAATCGCCATTATGTGGAAACCGAAAAAGACCGTCCGTGGGAAGAGGCGGACATGCCGCTGCCGGATTACCCGGCTGCCGATGCCGCCTGGCTGCCGATGTACATCAGCAATACCTACAGCGCCCGCCCGCAGCTGTGGCGCGACAGCGTGTATATGGCGCCGGACCGCACCATCCGCTATGTGCTCAATATCCAGTCCGAATCCGGTTTGGACAACCTCAGCGTGGAAGCGCTGCAATGCGCCAACCGCAGCGTGAAAATCTACGCCTTCGGCGACAATGCCCGGCGCCAATGGAGCATTCCGCGGGTAGCCGCGTGGAAACCGATTAACGGCGTGGAAAAAGACAGCAAGGCCACCAGCACCCGCGTGGACCGCGTGCGCTCGCTGCTGTACCACACCTTCTGCGAAGACGGCCTGCCGCTGAACGAAAAAGAACTGGCCCAGCGCATGAAACGGCGCTTGCTGCGTTAATGTTGACCGAAAGGCTGCCTGAAAGGTTTTCAGGCAGCCTTGTTATTTACATCAGCCGTTGTCAGTTGCGTAGCTTGGGTCGTCAGACCCAACATTTCCCGCAAGCACTAACAATGTTGGGTTTGGCAACCCAACCCACATCCACATCTCCCGAAGATACGGAAAAACCATGGAAGAAACCCTAATCTGGCTGCTGTGCATCGGTTTTGCCGCCGGACTGATGGATGCGGCCGTGGGTGGCGGCGGGCTGTTGCAGATTCCCGGCCTGTTTACTTTTTTGCCTGCCAACAGCACCCCGGCACAGGTATTGGGCACCAATAAATTCGCCTCCGCCTGCGGCACCGCCACCGCCACGGTGCAATACGCGCGCCGCATTGCGCTGCCGTGGCGCATGCTCCTGCCTGCGGCGCTGCTGGCATGGGTGTTTTCCTATATCGGCGCCAAGCTGGTGGTATATATCCCTGTATCGGCCATGAAACCGGCCTTGCTGGTGGTGTTGGTGGTGATGGCGGTGTATGTGTTTTGCAAAAAAGACCTGGGGCAGGTGACGCGCACGCAGGCTTTGAGCAGCGGCGAGCGCCGCTTGGGCTGGCTTTTCGGCGCGCTGATCGGCCTCTACGACGGCCTGTTCGGGCCGGGCACAGGCAGCCTGCTGGCGTTTCTGTATGTGCGTTTTTACGCCTTTGATTTTTTAACCGCGGTGGCTTCCAGCAAAATCATCAATCTCACTACCAATCTGGCGGCGCTGTCGTTTTTTGTGCCGAACGGCCATGTGGTGTGGGCCTGGGCCCTGCCTTTGGCGGCGGCCAATTTATGCGGCGGCGTGGTCGGCGCACGCCTGGCCATGCGCGGCGGCAACCGCTGGATGCGCTACGCCTTTATGGCCCTGCTCGGTGTGATGTTGCTGCGTTTTGTGTGGGATATGGCGGCTGCCTGAAAAGGGCGCATAAATATAGTCGAGTAACACTGAACGAGACAAGGCCGCAAGCCGCAGACAGTACGGGTAGTACGGCAAGGCGCAGCAACGCCGTATCGTTCTGTGTTAAATGACTATACCTTGAAAAAAAGCGCGCTTTTCACTATAATGGCCGCGTTTTTGCAGGCATATAGCTCAGTTGGTTAGAGCACCACCTTGACATGGTGGGGGTCGTTGGTTCGAGTCCAATTATGCCTACCACATTGATTCAGGCAGCCTTTGTAAAGCACAGGGGCTGCCTGAAAAACGTTTAATAATCATCCAACACAGCAATGATACGGCGTTGCTGTCCCACGGGACTTCCTACGGTCGCGCCAGGCTCGCAGAGAGCGATTTTTGTAAGCCGCTAAAGCGGCAACAAAATCAGCTCCGTACTACCCGTACTGTCTGCGGCTTGCTGCCTTGTCTCATTACTGTGTTGTTCGATTATTGCGAAACAAATTCGCTTATCTTAATTTAATCTGGAGTACGCATGATCAATATCACCCTGCCGGACGGTTCCGTCCGTCCATTCGAGCAACCCGTATCCGTGGCCGAGGTGGCCGCTTCCATCGGCGCGGGTTTGGCCAAAGCCACAGTGGCGGGCAAGGTGGACGGCGTACTGGTGGACGCCTGCGATGTCATCGACCACGATGCGCATCTGCAAATCATCACCCCAAAAGATGCGGAAGGGGTGGAAATCATCCGCCACTCTTGCGCCCACTTGGTCGGCCATGCGGTCAAACAGCTGTATCCGAATGCCAAAATGGTGATTGGCCCGGTGATTGAAGACGGCTTTTATTACGACATCGCCACCGACAAACCGTTTACCCCGGAAGACGTGGCCGCCATCGAAGCGCGCATGAAAGAACTCATCAACCAGGATTACGATGTGATCAAGGTGATGACCCCGCGTGCCGACACCATCCAAACCTTTACCGAGCGCGGCGAGGAATACAAGCTGCGCCTGATTGAGGATATGCCCGACGTGCAGGCCATGGGTCTCTACCACCACCAGGAATATGTGGACATGTGCCGCGGCCCGCACGTGCCCAATACCCGTTTCCTCAAGCATTTCAAACTCACCAAACTGGCCGGTGCCTACTGGCGCGGCGACAGCAATAACGAAATGCTGCAACGCATTTACGGCACCGCCTGGGCCAGCAAGGACGACCTCAAAGCCTATATCACCCGCATGGAAGAGGCGGAAAAACGCGACCACCGCAAACTCGGCCGCCAGCTGGATTTGTTCCATCTGCAAGACGAAGCGCCGGGCATGGTGTTCTGGCATCCGCGCGGCTGGACTTTGTGGCAGGTGATCGAGCAGCATATGCGCCGCGAACTGGATGCCGCCGGTTATTGCGAAGTGAAAACGCCGCAGATTCTCGACAAAACCTTCTGGGAAAAATCCGGCCACTGGGAAAACTACAAGGACAATATGTTCACCACCCAGTCGGAAAAACGCGAATACGCGGTCAAACCCATGAACTGCCCCGGCCATGTGCAGATTTTTAACCACGGCCTGCGCTCTTACCGTGACCTGCCCATGCGCCTGGCCGAATTCGGCTCCTGCCACCGCAACGAGCCTTCCGGCGCCCTGCACGGCCTGATGCGCGTGCGCGGCTTTGTGCAGGACGATGCGCATATTTTCTGTACCGAAGAGCAGATTACCGCCGAAGCGCGCGACTTCAACGAACTGGTGATGAAGGTGTACAAACAGTTCGGCTTTGACAATGTCAGCGTGAAATTGTCGCTGCGTCCGGAAAAACGCGCCGGCAGCGACGAGATTTGGGACAAAGCCGAGCAGGGTCTGCGCGATGCGCTCACCGCCTGCAATATCGAATGGGAAGAACTGCCGGGCGAGGGCGCGTTTTACGGCCCCAAAGTGGAATACCACATCAAAGACGCCATCGGCCGTTCTTGGCAGTGCGGCACCATCCAGCTCGATTTCGTGCTGCCGGAGCGCCTGGGTGCCGAATATGTCACCGAAGACAACGGCCGCGCCCGTCCGGTGATGTTGCACCGCGCCATTTTGGGCTCCATGGAGCGCTTTATCGGTATTCTGATTGAAAACCATGCCGGTTCCTTCCCGCTGTGGCTGGCACCGGTGCAGATGGTGGTGATGAACATCACCGAAAAACAGGCCGATTACTGCCAGGAGGTGGTGGCGCAACTGCGCGAGGCCGGTTTCCGTGCCGAAGTGGATTTGCGCAATGAGAAAATCGGCTACAAAATCCGCGACAACAGCCAATACCGCTACCCTTACCAAATCGTGGTCGGCGACAAGGAAAAGGAAAACGGCCATATTGCCGTGCGCCGCAAGGCCGAAGACTTGGGCAGCATGAGCGTGGCGGACTTTATCGCGCAATTGCAGCAGGAATTGGCCGATACTTTTGCAGGCTGATACAAAACGGGCGGGTGGGAAACCTGCCCGTTTTTTATAATGGTAGGATAAACCTACTGATCATTTACCCGATAGAACTGACAGTCAAAGAAAGGGATTTTATGTATAAAGTAGATATAAGCAATAAAAACCTTATTCAACTGAATAAAGTGTCCTATGCAGAATTGAAATTACGGGAACGTTTTGATATTCAAGAATGGATTGACAGCAACCCATCTATTTTAGGTGAAGAGTTACTGATTATCGGTAAAGAGGTAGCTTTGCCATCGGGTATCCGTTTGGATTTGCTTGCGATTGATAGAGCGGGTAATCTTGTTGTAATTGAGCTTAAGCGTGACGACTCCGGTAACGGCGTAGAGTGGCAGGCGATTAAATATGCTTCATATTGCGCAGCATTCGCCGATGAAGATATTTTTCATATTTATAATGAATATTTGTGTGGCAAAAACTTATCCGCTACAGGAAAAGAAAAGATAGAAGAATTTATTTATCATGATGACGGACTGGATAATTTAAATATTAAACAACGTATTATTCTGGTTGCTAGAGTATTTCATCCGGATGTTGCTTCGGCTGCGTTATGGTTGCGTGATGAATATGGGGTAGATATTACGTGTTTGAAATTAGAGCCTTTCAGTGACCAAGGACAGTTGTATATTCAACCGACCATTATGATTCCCTTGCCGGAAGCTAAAGATTATTTGCAGCGACAAGTGGTTAAGAAAAAGGAAAATCAATTAAAACAAATGGCGGACGAATCTTTGGCTGTTGCAGACTATCCGGAAGATAAGCTGAGGGAACTTTTGCGAGAAACTTTGCAGCGTGAATCACCATTAACTTTGCGCTTAATTGAATTTTTCAAATTGTTATTGACTGAAGACAGAACATTTGACCGTTTAGAGGTGATCGATCATTTTGAACAGATGGCCCATATTGTGGGTACACATAAACACGGCGCAGGGGGGATGCTGAGTAATGTCAGCCAGTTCTTGACCAAACCGAATAATGCACATTTGCGCCAAATCATTAGTTTTGAACATTCCGGTTATGCGGGTTCGCCTAAAACCAATTATTACATCATGGAGCTCTATCGTGATTTGCTTGCAGATTTGATTAATGAATTAGAGTAATTTCGCTGGACAGGGTGGGATACCATGTCCATTTTTCATGCTGTCTGAAAGCATGTTTTGGATTCCAATACGGCACTGATCATGATGTTCAACGCAATCGAATGGCTGTTGAACCACCTTCCCGTGTGGCTGCATCTGGCTTTATTTTTCGGGCTGGCGGGCTTGTCTTTATCCGCCGCCCGCTTTCCGCTTGTGCGCTCCCGTCTGCTGTACATTTTGCCGCTGCTGTTGCTTTGCAGCGCCGCTGTCGGCGGAGCGCTGGTCGGGGTGCTGATCGGCATGGTGGCGGCCGATTCCATCCGCTGCGAGGGTTGGCTGTGTGCGTTGGGTATGGTGATGCGCAGTACCGACGGCTTCGCCACTTTGGCGTGCGCACTGGCTGTTGCGTGGCTGCTGGGCCGTTGGCGCGCGATACGGGTGGTGGCGCTGCACAGTGCGCGTTTGTGGCGGGTGTGTGCCGTGGCGCTGACCATTTATGCTTTGTTCGTCGGGTTTGTGGTTTTATGATGTCTGCCTGTTGGGCGCTGCCGCAGCACGGGCGGCTGTGGCGGCAACCGCCACATACGGCTTAGGGATTCTCTGTTTCTGTTAAAAAACAGCGTCCGCCCCTTTCGGAATAAGGTGGTTTGGCAGTAGAATGCAGGCTTTGCCGCGCTGCCGTTTCTATCTTTCAGGCAGCCTGAAGGACACGCCGCCTGCGTACCCGGTGTGGTCCGTCCGATTATTTTTTATAGGAGACAGAGCCATCGCTCAAGAACGCGAAGCACGCATCAACGGTGAAATCACCGCCAAAGAAGTGCGATTAATCAGCCCCGCCGGTGAACAACTCGGCATCGTATCCATCCGTGAAGCCATGACCATGGCCGAAGAGCAGGACGTGGACCTGGTGGAGATTTCCCCCACCGCCAAGCCGCCTGTGTGCAAGCTGATGGACTACGGCAAATTCAAATACGAACAGTCGAAAAAGCGCGACGAAGCCAAGAAAAAACAAAAACAGGTGCAGATTAAGGAAATCAAATTCCGCCCCGGCACCGACGACGGCGACTACAACATCAAAATGCGCAACATCCGCCGCTTTCTGGCTGACGGTGACAAAGTCAAAGTCACCCTGCGTTTCCGCGGCCGCGAAATGGCCCACCAGGAACTGGGTGCACAATTGCTCAAGCGTGTGGAAGCCGATTTGACCGAAGAGGGCACGGTAGAGCAATTCCCGAAAATGGAAGGCCGCCAGATGGTGATGATGGTCGCGCCGAAGAAAAAATAAGCCCGCGCCCAAGCAAGCGTAAGTTCAAGCAGCCTGTACGGATATCATCCGTACAGGCTGTTGTCGTTTGGGCTGCGGGCTGTTCGGGTTACGGTATGCTCCTTTGAACAATGTCGCTCTGGGGCGGCATTGTGAGACCTTTGCCCCCCACCCATCTGCGGCACATTTCTGTGTTGGAAGTTTATGCCCGCAGGGGTACTGCCCGCTCGCTTGCCCTGTCATCAGGATGTCTGTCCCACGGGGATTCCCTACGGTCACGCCAGCTGCGCTGCTACGCCTTAAACTGCATCCATATCTGGAGGTTTTGCAGAGGTCTCATTGTGTTTTCAGGCAGCCCGAAGCCGGCTATTCACGGGCGGCAGGTACAGCCGTTCGGATTTCAAACATGACGACCGAACCACACCACCTTGCCGATAACCGCCACTTCGTCCTGCATGGTGGCCGGATTGATTTCAAAGCTGGCATAAGCTTCGTTGGCGGAAATCACATTGATCAGACCGCCGGGCATCAGCTGCAGACGTTTGACCAGCAGGCTGTCGTTGATACGCAAAACATACAGACCGTCGCGACGGATGTGGTCGGTGAGGGTGATCAGAATGGTGTCACCGTCGTTGAGTACACCCTCCATAGAGTCGCCTCTGACTGCAATCACTGCCAAATTCCCCGGCTTGCCGAAAGCGGCCACCCAGTCATGGCGGAAAGGAACGGCATACACCGGCTCTTCATCACCGGCCAGACGGCCGTGCCCTGCAGCAGCCTCTATATCGTAGCGCGGCACAAAAACAAACTCGTCCGCGTCCACCGGTTTGCCCAAGGTGTTGTACAGCTTGGGGGCAGCACGCCCGTCATCCGGAAAAGGGCTGCCTTCGCCGGTTAGCAGCCAATCCAAGTTGCAGCCTTTGAGTTGTTTGATTTTTTTTAAGGTTTCGGCCTTGGGCAGGCCTCCCTCATGCCAGATGCGGCTGAAACCTGCCAAGGTCATGTCGATATCGGCAGCGATCTTGGCCTGTTTTTCGTTGGGCCATAAAAAGGCCAAGCGGTCTTTAAAGGTATCCATAGCGTTTTCCATATTGTTTCAGGCAGCCTGCAGGATATATCTGCTGCCTGACAGAGCATTATCTTATTCTTAAGTGCAATATCTGCTTTTATACTTAGATTATATTGTAATACAAATTCAGTTTTGTACAACAAAAAAAGAAAAATAATTAAGTAAAACTTGATTTGTTAGATTTATATAAGTAATATCGCTTTAAATCTTAGATAAATCTAATAAGGAGTTGGGAATGCATATTCTGCGTCATCTTGTTTCAGGTTGTATTTTGGCGGCAGCTGCCGCGGCTTTCTTGACCCAGGGAAATCCGGAACACGATAGGGTGCAGGCGGCCACACAAGAATGGCAGTGTGCAGATATGGCTTATATCAGCTGGCACGAAATGGACAGCCGGCAAAGAATTCTGGCCGATGCCTGCGACCGGTCGGAGGCAGATCAGAACTGGGTGGTAGCCTATGGTGCCATGAACAGTCAGACACTGGCAGCGGCCGTGGTACATGAGCCGCACTAGACGCATTTCGGCCTGTGTTCGGGACAAACAAAAACCGCCACTGTAGCGCTACAGTGGCGGTTTTTGCATTGGCGGTTGCGATAGGTAATGTCTGTTTGCCGGGATATGAGCGCTTCAGGCAGCATGAGACCTTTGCAAAACCCCTACCTGCGGCGCATTTGAAGCGTTGGAAGTTTATGCCCGTAGGGGCAGGCACTGCTCGCTCGCTTGCCTATCTATATGATATGTCTGCGCTCGCTGCGCTGCTACGCCTTGAACTGCACCCACGTCTGGAGGTTTTGCAAAGGTCTCAGCATGCAGGTCTTATTTAACCAAAGCCACTAAAGACTGTCCCAAAAAGCCGCCTTGTTCCACCCCGGGCAGGGTGAAGAAAAAGCCGCCGCCAAAGGGGCTGATGTATTCTTCCAAAGGTTCGAAATCCAGCAGTTTTTGCACAAAGATAAACCCGTCGGCCAGATTGGCCTGATAACAGATAAACACCAGGCCCACATCCAGCTGTCCGGCTTTGGAGAGACCGCGCGAATAATTGAAGGGGCGGCGGAACAGACGGTGGCGGCGCATAAATTCGGCATCGCGCGGATTGGCCAGCCGCATATGGCTGTCGTGGGGTATGGTTTTGCCTTCCGGGTCGGCGCTGTAATCGGGCACATCGTGCTCGTTTTTGTGCCCCAGGGGAGCACCGCTGTATTTTTCGCGCCCGAAAATGGCTTCCTGCTCCTGCAAGGGTGTGCGGTCCCAAAATTCGACAAAATGGCGGATTAAACGCACGGCCTGATAGCTGCCGTTTTTGGCCCAGGCGGGTTCGTCCAAGCTGTTGGACGCCACACCGGTCCACAACACGGCATCGGCTTCTTGCGGGTCGCTGACATCCGGATTGGCGGAGCCGTCGCGAAAACCGAACAGATTGCGGGCAGCGGTACCGGGGTCGGTTTTGGGCAGAAAACCGTCTATGCTCCAGCGAATCAGAGCCAGCTGTGTGGTGTGCTTAATCAGGTCGCGCAGGGCGTTTTGACAGGTTTCCGGGCTTAAGGCGCAGATTTGCAGGCTGATATCGCCGTCGCACCAGGCTGCTTGCAGTTTGTCGTTGGGAAAATCACGCATTTCCTGCAAATGGCGCGGCTTGTGTGCCGCCAAGCCGAAGCGGGCATCAAACAGGCTTGCACCAACGCTGAGGGTGATGGTAAGGCCGTCGGGTTTGACGATTTTGCCGAGTATGCCGCTGCCCGCAGGCGGCAATTTGGCATCGCCGTCCTGCAATTCGCCGCCTTGGGTTAAAAACTCGATGCGTGCGGTGATGATGCGCAACAGGCGCTCCAGAGCGCCAATGTCTTGGGCCAGCACGTCAAAGGCGGCCATAATGCCGAAAGGCTGGTGGGCGGTGGTGATACCGGCCTGATGAGGGCCGTAGCAGGGATAGCTTAAATTACTGTGGACGTGGTCGGCAGCAGCGGGCGCGCTGCTGTCGGCAGCGATGGGTGCTTGCGGTTTGCAGGCCGTCAGTCCGGCAGCCAGCGTGCCCAAGCCGGTAAGCGCCATGCCTTTGAGCAGGCGGCGTTTGGAAGGGGAGTGCTTGTTTGTGTTCATGGTGTTTGTTTTGAATATATGCAAAATCACTTTCAGGCAGCCTTGGGAAATACCGATTGAGGCTGCCTGAAATATGCGGCAGATTCTGCGACTTCGCTGTCGCTACGCGCAAAATGACAGGCCACAGTCATCCTGCGCGCAGTCGCAGGATCTTGCGGATGAGGCGTTGGCAACCTTTGTGTATGGCAATGACCATAGGTCGGCTCGGAGAGCCGACCTATGATAATTACGCTTACGGTGTTTGCAGCGTGTCAGTCAGGCATTGGTGTAGGGGCGGATTTTACATCCGCCCATCCTGCCCATTCCAGCCTCGCGGGCGGGTGTAAAACCCGCCCCTACAAGGCTGCCTGAAAGCCATGAGGTCTTAATTCAAACCCAAAGTACCGCGCAATTGCGCCAAATCTTCCGCCAAGGCATTGATGGGCGCTTGCAGGGCTTTGCGGTCGGCTTCGCTCAGTTTGTCGTAGGTCTCAAAACCGTTATCGGTTTTGTATTTGCCCAAGACTTCGTTCACCGCTTTGAAATTGGCATCCACTTTGTCCAGCAGCGCCTGATTGCGCTCGGCAATATGCGGGCGGAACAAATCCACAATCTTCTGTGCGCCTTCCATATTGGCGTTGAAATCGCTCAAATCGGTGTGGCTGTAACGGTCTTCTTCACCGCTGATTTTGCTGGCAGCCACTTCCTCAATCAGTACCGCCGCACCGCCCACCACTTTGTTCGGCGGGAAGGAGAGGGCATCGATTTCCGCTTGCAGCTTGCGCACGTCTTCGGCCAGTTTGTCGGCAATCGCTTGCACACCGTCGGTATTCTTTTCAATCCACAGCGCGTATTCGATGCGGTGGAAGCCGGTAAAGGCGGCATCGGTGGGGCCGTCTTTAAAGTCGTCTTCACGCGCATCTATGGCCGGGTCCAGCTCGTTAAACAGTTCCGCAATCGGCTCGATGCGCTCGTAATGGATGCGGGTGTCGGCAAACAGCGATTTGGCTTTTTCTATGTCGCCCGCTTTCACGGCGGCCACAAAGGCATCTGTTTTCACCACCAATTCCTTGGCTTCGCCCTGCACATAGGTCTTATAGTCGGCCAGCGGTTGGGCCAGTTTTTCCAGATTGGCGACGTCTTCGGTGACTTTAAAGCCGCTGTCGGTCACCACCAGCTTGCCGCGCGGATTGGTGAGCAGGCCGCAGGTCATGGCGTATTCGCCCGGCAGCAGGGTTACGGTCATCTTGTCGGTGAGGCCGGGAGCGATGTTTTCACGCTCGTCCACCACCATCACGCCTTTGAGGATTTCCCATTCCAGTTTGCGGCCGCTGTTGTTTTTGATGTGGAACACCACCTCGCCGCTGGGCACGGTCAGTTCCATGGGTTCGCAGGCGGAATCGTTAACGGCAATATTAAAGCTGCCGTCTTCATTGGCCACGGCGGCAGCAGAAGCGGGTGCGCTGCCTTGGGCCGGTGTATCGGCGGCAGGCGGTTGGCAGGCACTGAGGCCGAAAGCACCCGTCAGGGCAAGGGCGAGCAGGGAACGTGTTTGCATGACATACCTCGAATACAAAAGTTAAACGGAAGACGCAGGCGCCGGACGGCTGCCGCGCCAGAACAAAAACAATACCGGAATCAGATAGGCAAAATAGATGATGAAATCACTGAGCACCGGATGGTCGGTGTAGCCGAAAAAGCCGCCCAAAAGCACACCCAAGGGGCTGTCTTCGTGCAACACGGCGGAGAAATCGGCGGGCATGTGCGAAGACCAGTCCAGCGGATGCACCTGCCACAGATTCCATATCCCGGCCTCGTGCAGGGCGCGGAAAGAACCGGCCGCCAAGCCTGCGGCCACAAAAATCAGAAATACGCCGGTATAGCGGAAGAAACGCGCCAGATTGATGCGCACGGCGCCAATATAAATCAGCCAGCCGATAAGTACGGATGCGGCCAAGCCCAAAACCGCGCCCCATTTCATGCCGGCTGTAGGGCTTTGCTGAAACACCGCCAGCAGGAAAAACACACTCTCCAAGCCTTCGCGTGCCACCGCCAGAAAAGCCATGCCCACCAAGGCCCAGCCGTGACCGCGGCCGCGGTGCAGTGCGCTGGCTACCGATTGCTGCAAGTCCTGCTTCATCATGCGTGCTGCTTTTTGCATCCACAACACCATATAGCTGACCATGGCCACCGCCACCAGACCAATCAAACCCACCACCAGTTCCTGCTGTTGCTGCGGGATTTCTCCGGTTTTTCGGTGGATAAACAAACCCAAGGCCAAGCAGGCAGCCGCTGCCAGCAATACGCCCAGCCACACATAGGGCATCAGGCGGTGATAGCCGGACTGCTTCAAAAAACCGGCCACAATACCCACAATCAGCGCAGCTTCTATGCCTTCGCGCAGCATAATCAGTAAGGCAATCAGCATGGTTTATAAATATAAATAGTAATGATTCGTAATTATATATTAATATATCGGAAGTGTAAAAGAGTGTTTTCGCCATGATCGGATAATAAAAGAGCCCCGCATATCGCGGGGCTTTGACAAATTGCGGATAAGAGTTAACCGGCGCTGATGTGGCCGGAAGGTGTGGCGCGGTGGTCTTGGCTTTTCTCTTTGTGTTTCAGCACCGCGCGATCCAGTTTGTCCATCAGGCCGTCGATGGCGGCGTACATATCGGCATCCACCGATTCCACATGCAGGTCTTTACCGGACAAATGCAGATCCACCTCGGCTTTTTTGTTCAGTTTCTCAACCGACAGGGTCACGGCAATGGAGATGACGTTGTCCACATGGCGGGTGATGCGCTCCAGCTTGGTGGTGACATAGTCTTTCAAAGCATCGGTGACTTCGATGTTCAGTCCGGTGAATTTCAGGTTCATGGTCGACTCTCCTTGGTGGATGCTGCCTGCGGCAGCCGGTATGCCGGTGCGCCTACCGCTGTTTGCGCTGGTGCGCCGGCGGAATTCTCAGCTCCTCACGGTATTTGGCCACGGTACGGCGGGCCAGATTGATGCCTTGTTTGGCCAATTGCTCGGTGAGGGCGTTGTCGGAATAGGGCTTTTTCGGGTCTTCCTGGGAGATCAGGGTTTCCAGCAGGGTTTTTACCGCTGTCTGGCTGCTGCCGCCTTCGTTGTTTTCGTTTTGCGACACTGCCTGACTGAAGAAGTAGCGTAGCGCAAACACCCCGCGCGGGCAAGCCAAATATTTTTGGTTGACGGCGCGGGAAATGGTGCTTTCCGCCAAACCCAGTGCCTGGGCGGTTTCCTTGAGGGTGAGCGGTGCCAGGCCGATGGGGCCGAAGGTGAAGAAGTCGGCCTGCTTGGCCAAAATCCATTCGGTCAGACGCAGCACCGTGCTTTGGCGCAGCTTGAGGCTGTCCAAATGCGCCTGCGCTTCCTGCATCTTGCTTTTGAATTCGGGCGTGAGTTCGACATCGGCCAGAAGTTCGGTATATTCGCTATTAAGTTGCAGCTGCGGCCAGGAGGTTTTAACGGTTTCAATCTGCCAGCCTTTGCTGGTTTCGTAAATCGCCACATCGGGCTGCACATAGGCGGTGGGCTGGGCGGAGGTCAGGCCGTAGGCGGGGAAGGGGTTGAGGCTGCCGATGAGTTGCAAGGCTGCCTGAAACACATCGTTGCTCACGCCGGGCAGCTGGCGTTGCAGCTGTTTTTGCTGCGAGGCCGTCTGCCACTGGCCCAGGTGGTTGCGCACCAGTTTGGCGGCGCATAGGGTGACGTCGTTGAGTTCGTGACGCGCCAGTTGCAGCAGCAGCGACTCGCGCAGGTCGCGCGCACCGATGCCGGGCGGGTCGAAGCGTTGCAGGGCGGTGAGCGCCTCGGCCAGATCATCTTCGTCCAGCATCCACTCCAGAGGCATGTTTTCGGCAATGTCGGCCAGGCTGTCGGCCAGATAGCCCTGATCATCCAGGCTGTCGATGAGGATGTGCACGTGGGCGGCGGTGGTTTCATCCAGCGGATGCTCGCACACCTGGGCGTGCAATTGGGCAATGAGGTCGGGATCTGAGGCCACGGTGGCCCAGATGTCGGCGGCGTCATCTCCGCCCACATGGGCGTGTTCGGCCGGTTTGACGTATTGCTGCGGCAACAGCGGTTCGCCGCCGTCGGGCAGCTCGGTTTTTTCCAGAAAGGGATTGTCGGCCAGCCAGTCGGCCACTTCGTCTTCCAAAGCCTGCGAAGACATGTGCAGAACCCGCAACGATTGTTGCAGGTTCTGGTTGAGTTGCTGGGTCTGTTTCAGCTTGAGGCTGAGGGCGGCTTTGCTCATGGCGCACCGTCAGCCTTCTGCCTGAGGGGGTAAATGTGTTGTCGGCATATTTTTATTATGGTGCACCCGATACGAAGCGTGTCTCGTGTTCGGCAGCTCCGCCGCGGCGGAGCCGTTTTCCCGGTGTGCGGATGACGGTTTGGGGTGGGTTATTCGGCTGTTTTACGCTTTTTAAATGATTCTAGCATGATTTATGCCAAGTTTAATACAAACCGTATGTTTATGGTAGTTTTTAAGATAAATTGTTAAAAATAAATTAAATATAGCGAATATCCGACCTCAGTAATTGAAATTCTCGCCCAGATACACGGCGCGCACGTCTTCATTCTGCACCAGTGCGTCGGGATGGCCGGAAGCCATCACACTGCCTTGGTTGATGATGTAGGCGCGGTCGCAAATGCGCAGGGTTTCGCGCACATTGTGGTCGGTAATCAGTACGCCGATGCCGCGCTCTTTCAAAAAGGCGATGATGTTTTGAATGTCGATGACCGCAATCGGATCCACCCCGGCAAAAGGTTCGTCCAGCAGGATAAAACGCGGCTGCATGGCCAAGACGCGGGCGATTTCCACCCGCCGCCGCTCACCGCCGGAGAGGGACGGCGCGGGGCTGTCGCGCAGGTGCTCGATATTGAGGTCGGCCAAGAGCTTGGAAAGCGCGGCCTGCGGTTCGGGATGGCGGCTGATTTCCAGAATGGCGAGAATGTTTTGCGCCACCGTCATTTTGCGGAAGATGGAGGCTTCCTGCGGCAGATAACCCAAACCCAGCTTGGCGCGCTGGTGTATGGGCAGGTGGCGGATTTCTGCGCCGTCCAGGCGGATGCTGCCGCCGTCGGCGGCAATCAGACCTACCACCATATAAAAACTGGTGGTTTTGCCGGCGCCGTTGGGGCCGAGCAGACCCACCACTTCGCCGCTGGCGACTTCCAAGCCCACATCTTTGACGACCTGGCGTTTTTTAAAGCTTTTTTGCAGACCGCTGATGGAAAGCAGGCTGCCTGAAACGGGTTGTGCCATGCGTAATCCTGCTTATTTTTTGTTTTGCGGCTGAATCACCACGCTAACGCGGCCTTTGCTGCCGCCGCTGACGGTATAGACCTCGGTGCGGGTGTTATAGACGATGGTGTGGCCGCGCGCCATATCGCTGCCGCGCTCCACTTTGGCATTGCCGGTGAGGGTGACGATGCCGGTCTGGCTGGTGTAGCGCACTTCATTGGCCTGGCCTTTGACCATGCCCTGTTTTTCCAGCTGCTGGCCGAAGGTGACCGGTTTGCCGCTGGCCTTCATGTTTTGGTTGCCGGCGGCGTCTTTGTTCACTTCCACGCGGGCGGCGTTGATGTACATGCTGCCCTGGCGGATTTTCACATTGCCGGAAAACACCGTGCTCTGGCTGCCTTGGTCGAGCGAGCCTTGGTCGGCTTCGATTTCGATGGGCTGGTTGCGGTCGCTCTCCAGCGCCCACGCGGGGGCGGACAAGAGCAGGGCGGCCAATGCCGCGGCGCGGAGGGGATGTTTATTTCGGGTCATAAATGGTTGCCTTGATGCGCGACGAGAGGTTGAGGAAACCTTGGCCGCGGTTGTATTCAAAACCCACGGCGGTGCCGTGGGAGAGGCCGTAGCGGTATTGTACGGCACTTTGCGTGCGCGCCGTCTGGCTGACGGTATCCACCGTCAGGTTTTGCGTGCGCAGCCAGCCTTCGCTCTGACCGTTGCGTGCCGTTTGGTGCAGCACCACATCGGTGTCGAACACCACTTGGCGGGTGTCGGTGTGGTATCGGGCGGCGGCAGACTGCACCTGATATTGCGGCTCGCCGCGCTCAAACAAGTGCAGTTCGGGCTTGTCGATGTGCACGGCAGGGTTTTCAGGCAGCTGCCAGGCGGCCTCGGCATGGAGACGCTCGCGGATAAAGCCGTTTTCGTCGAAGCGCTCGCCGTGGATGCCGCCGATGCGGTATTTGGGTTCGTTGGGATTGAGGGCGATTTCTTCGGTTTCGACCTGGCTGACGCGGTCGAGCCAGAAGCTGACCCCGCCCAAGACCACGGCCAATACGCAGGGAAACAGCCAGGTGGCACGCACGGCACTCATGCGCTGTACTCCGCCAGGGCTGCCTGAAGCGTGTTTTGCGCCTGCATGATCAAATCGCACAATTCGCGCACCGCCCCGGCACCGGCATCGGCACGGGTCACATAGGCCGCATGCGGCAGCACGGCAAAATGCGCCTGCGGCACCGCCACCGGCAGACCGCAACGCACCATCACCGGCAAATCGACCACATCGTCGCCGATATAGGCGCATTCGGCTTCCTGCAAGCCGGTGGCCGCCAAGAGTCCGGCATAGCAGGCGCGTTTGTCGTGTATGCCTTTATAGTAGTGCTGAATGCCCAGCTGGCGCACGCGAATGCCCACCGAGGGCGCATCGCGGCCGGTGATGATGGCGGTGGCCACGCCGCTGTTTTGCAGCATCTTGATGCCGTGGCCGTCCAGCGTATGGAAGGATTTGATTTCCTCGCCGTCGTTGCGGATAAAAATGCGGCCGTCGGTGAGTACGCCGTCCACGTCCATGATCATCAGTTTGATGTTGCGGGCACGCGCGAGTACGGATTCGGGGTATTGGGGCAGCATAAGGTTCTTTCGGCCAAATCAGACAATGCGCGCTTGCAGCAAGTCCTGCATATTGAGGGCGCCGATGGGGCGGCCTGCGTCGTCGGCGACAATCAGGCCGTTGATTTTGGTTTCCTGCATGATTTTCAGGGCTTCCACCGCCAGTTTGTCCGCCGCCAGGGTGTGCGGATTGCGGTGCATGATGTCGGCCATCACCAAGCCGCCGATGCGGTCGTGTTTTTGGAACAGGCGGCGCAAATCGCCGTCGGTAAACACGCCGCTGAGGCGGCCGTCGGCATCGGTCACCACCAGCATGCCCAAGGCTTTTTCACTCATGGTGACAATGGCATCCTGCAAGCCGGTGGCCTCACTCACCAGCGGCAGGTCGCCGCCTTGGTGCATCAGGTCGCGCACGGTCAGCAGCAGGCGTTTGCCGAGGCTGCCGGCCGGATGGCTGAGGGCGAAATCGTCCGGGGTGAAGGCGCGGGCGCGCAACAGCGCCACCATCAGCGCGTCACCCAAAACCAGCACCGCGGTGGTGCTGGAGGTCGGCGCCAGACCGTGCGGACAGGCTTCCTGCGATACGCGGGCGCGCAAATGAATGTCGGCATGGCGGGCCATGGTGGAATCGGCCTTGGCGGTGACGCAAATCAGGCTGACGTTTTTGCGTTTGATGGCGGGGATGATGGCGAGGATTTCATCGTTCTCGCCGGAATTGGACAGCGCCAGTACCACATCGCCGTCCACAATCATGCCCAAGTCGCCGTGGGCAGCCTCGCCCGGATGGATGAAGAAAGACGGTGTGCCGGTGGACGCCAGCGAGGCGGCGATTTTGCGGCCGATGTGGCCGCTTTTGCCCATGCCGGTAATCACCACGCGGCCGCTGCTTTGCAAAATGGTGCGCACTGCCTGGTTGAAGGTGTCGTCCAAACCGGCCGCCACTTCGGCCACGGCGCGCATTTCGATGTCGAACACTTCGCGCGCCCAATCCAGATAGGGAAGCTGTGCAGTCATACTCTTGGCAGGTAGCTGAATGAAAAAATCAATTATACCGATAAAAAGCCCGATTGCGGTTTTGCTTGTCAAAACGGATGCAGGCGGCTACATTGCCGCCATTACCCAACAGTCTGCGAAATTAAAGGAATACAAAATGAGCGTATTGAAACAAGTTCATGCCCTGGGGCAGCAAATCTGGCTGGACAATCTGTCCCGCTCGCTGGTGCAGTCCGGCGAGTTGGCGCGCATGCTGGAGGCGGGTGTGTACGGCGTCACCTCCAATCCGGCCATTTTCCAGAAAGCCTTTGCCGGTGATGCGCTCTATGCCGACGAAGTGGCGGCGCTGAAACAGCAGGCGCTCACGCCCAAGCAGCGTTATGAAACTCTGGCCGTGGCCGATGTTCAGGCAGCCTGCGATGTGTGCCTGCCGCAATACCGCGCCGAAGGCGGCCGCGGCGGTTTGGTCAGCCTGGAAGTGGCGCCCGATTTGGCCGACGATGCCGAAGGCACCGTGGCAGAGGCTTTGCGTCTGCACCGCGCCATCGGCCGCGCCAATGTGATGATTAAAGTGCCGGCCACCGATGCCGGCCTGCTGGCCTTAACCGAACTGGTGGCCGCCGGTGTGCATGTCAACATCACCCTGCTGTTTTCGCGCAAACAGGTATTGCGCGTCTACCAAGCCTATTGCGAAGGTCTGCGCCGCCGCAAGGCGCAGTCTTTGCCGGTCGGGGATATTCAGGTGGTGGCGAGCTTCTTCCTGTCGCGCATCGACAGTGCGCTGGATGCCACCCTGCCGCTGCATCTGCAAGGCCAAACCGCCATTGCCTTGGCCAAAGCCGCCTATCAGGACTGGCAGCAGTTTTTCGACGGCGTGGATTTTGCCGATTTGGCCGCCGAAGGTGCCGCCAAGGTACGCCTGCTGTGGGCCTCCACCGGCACCAAAAATCCAGACTACTCCGATGTGCTGTATGTGGAGAGCCTGATCGGCGCCGATACCGTCAATACCGTGCCGGACAAAACCCTGGCTGCCTTTATCGACCACGGCGAAGCCGAAGCCACGCTCACCGAAGACACAGCCGCGGCCTTGCGGGTGCTGGACGAAGTGGCGGCCTTGGGCATTGATTTGGAAGTCTTGGCCGTACGCTTGCAGCAAGACGGCTTGCAGCAGTTTGTGGATGCTTTTGATGCTTTGTTGAAGCCGTTGCAGGATTAAACCAGTCTCTTTTAGGCTGCCTGAAATTTAGGCTGCCTGAAAACAAAAAACACCGACTCAAGAGTCGGTGTTTTTGTGTTGAATATGTGTTTAAAACCCCGGCCATGGCCGGGGTTTGGGGCAGGGATTAGCGTTCGTTGGCGCTGTTGTAGCGTTTTTCCAGCCACGAGAACAGCCAGCTCAAGCCCATGGTCATCACCAGATAGATCAGGGCGATGGTGTAGTAAGGCTCTTCGTACACCGAATAGCGTCCGGCCACGGTACGGGCCACAAAGGCCAGCTCGGTCACGGCAATGGCGGAAACCAGCGAGCTGTCTTTGAGCAGGGTGATGAATTCGTTACCGAAGGGCGGCAGCATGCGGCGGATGGCCTGCGGCAAAATAATGTGGCGCATGGCCTGCGGATAAGACAGACCCAAGGAGCGGGCGGCTTCCACCTGACCGCGGTCGATGGACTGGATGCCGGCACGGAAAATCTCGGTGATATAGGCCCCGGCATTCACCGACAAGGCCAAACAGCCGGCAATCACCGCACCGTAGTTGCGGCGCAATTCGGTGGCCAACTCGCCACTGATGATCCAGCCGTCATGGGGATTGACCAGCACCGGAAACCACACGAAATACCAGATGAAAATCTGTACAAACAGCGGTGTGCCGCGAAACAGGGTCACGTAAACCAGGGTGGCTTGGCGCAATACCCAGATCAGGGCTTTAACGGGCGCGCTGCCTTTTTCCACGCGGATCACCCGCGCCAAGGCGCCGAACAGACCCAGCAGGGTACCGCACAGGGTGGCGACCACGGTCAACCCTAAAGTCATCAGGGCGCCGTAGAGGAACATTTCCCGGTATTCTAAGATGATGTCGAAGCGAAAATTCATGCCTCATCCTCTTGTTTTGGTGTAGTGTGTGACACGCCGCCGCGGCTGCGGCGGCGTTTGGAACGGCCTCTATTCTAGCAAGAAATAAGTTTGGTTAAAGTTTTTTTGTTTGTGCAAAGCGGCATTTCAAGGGCAGACGGTGTGGGGGATGCTGGCATTGCAGTGGCGATGTGTTTAAAATATTGCGGTTTTGAGTCAGATACAGGCAGGAGCAGACTGTATGCAGGTTTGCTTGGGTGGCCGCCGTCCGCAGTGGATGCGGGAAACGGCGGTGACCATCGGTAATTTCGACGGTGTGCATTTGGGCCACCGCCACATCTTGCAGCGCTTGCGCCAAGAGGCGGATAGCCGTGGCTTGCAGACGGCGGCGGTGGTGTTCGAGCCGCAGCCGCAGGAATTTTTTGCCCGATGCCAAGGGCGCGCTTTGCCTTACCGCTTAAGCCCTTTGCGCGACAAACTGGCCCTACTGGCCGACAGCGGCTGCGTGGATGCGGTGTGGGTGCTGCGTTTTAACCGCAGTTTTGCGGCGCTGGGTGCCGAAGCGTTTATCCGCCAAGTGTTGCAAGACGGTCTGCACACCCGCTATTTGCTGGTGGGTGACGATTTTCGTTTCGGTGCCGGACGCGGCGGCGATTTTGATTTGCTGCAACAACAGGCGGATTTTGAAACCGCAGCCACGCCTTCGGTGTTGGTGGCGGATGAGCGCGCGTCCAGCACTGCCGTGCGCCGTGCTTTGGCGGCGGGTGATTTGCCGCAGGCCGCCGCCGTGCTCGGCCGCGATTATGCCCTGAGCGGCCGCGTCAAACACGGCGCCAAACTGGGGCGCACCCTCGGCTTTCCTACTGCCAATATCCATCTGCCGCCGCACCATTACGCCTTAAGCGGGGTGTTTGTGGTGCGGGTGGAGGATGATGACGGGCGCAGCTGGCGCGGTGTGGCCAATTTCGGCTCCAATCCCACGGTGACCGTGGGCGGTTTGCAACGCTTGGAAGTGCATTTGTTTGACTGCCGGGAAGACTTGTACGGCCATCGCCTCAGGGTGATTTTTCTGCACAAATTGCGCGAAGAGCGCCGTTTCGACGGCCTGGCCGCCTTGCAGGCGCAAATCGAAGCGGATGCCGCTGCCGCCCGCGTATGGCAGGCTGATGCCTTTGAAAAACCTCCAGCGGTGGATGCAGTTCAAGGCGTAGCAGCGCAGCGAGCGTAGACATATCACATAGATAGGCAAGCGAGCGAGCAGTACCCGCAAGGGGCACAACGCAGAAATGCGCCGCAGATGGTGGTTTTGCAAAGGTCTCAGGCTGCCTGAAAGAATTATCCTGCCTTTATGGTATGATAGCTTGTTTTCAGGCAGCCTTAGGCTACCTGAAATTCCAGACTTTGCATTAAAATAACGTCATTACAAACATAAATCTAAATCACAGCACACTATGTCCGATGTCACGCCGCCCGCCGCCATAGGGGACGATTACCTGCTGCTCGGCCAATATGCCGAGCGCGCTTATTTGGAATACGCCATGAGCGTGGTCAAAGGCCGCGCCCTGCCGGATGTGCGCGACGGCCAGAAGCCGGTACAGCGCCGCATCCTCTATGCCATGCGCGATATGGGCCTGGGCCCGAATGCCAAGCCGGTCAAATCCGCGCGCGTGGTGGGTGAAATCCTGGGTAAATACCATCCCCACGGCGACAGTTCCGCCTATGAGGCCATGGTGCGCATGGCGCAGGACTTTACCCTGCGCTATCCCCTGATCGACGGCGTCGGCAATTTCGGCTCGCGCGACGGCGACGGGGCGGCCGCCATGCGTTATACCGAGGCGCGCCTCACCCCCATTGCCGAATTGCTGTTGTCGGAAATTCATCAGGGCACGGTGGATTTCGTGCCCAATTACGACGGCGCTTTTGAAGAGCCGGTACACCTGCCCGCCCGCCTGCCCATGGTGCTGCTCAACGGCGCCTCCGGCATTGCCGTGGGCATGGCCACCGAAATTCCCTCCCACAATCTCACCGAAGTCACCCAGGCCGCCATTGCCCTGCTGAAAAAACCGCAGCTGCAAACGGCCGATCTGATGCAATACATTCCCGCGCCCGATTTTGCCGGCGGCGGCCACATCATCACCGCCGCCAAAGACCTGCTGCAAATCTATGAAAGCGGCAAGGGCAGCGTGCGCGTGCGTGCGCGTTACGAAATCGAAAAACTGGCGCGCGGCCAATGGCGCTTGATAGTCACCGAACTGCCGCCCAATACCAGCACGCAGAAAATTCTGGCCGAGCTGGAAGAGCAGACCAATCCCAAGCCCAAGGCGGGCAAAAAACAGCTCAGCCAGGAGCAGCTCAATACCAAGAAGCTGATGCTGGAACTCATAGACCGCGTGCGCGACGAGAGCGACGGCGGGCATCCGGTGCGGCTGGTGTTCGAGCCCACGTCCGGCCGCATCGAGCCCGAAGTGTTTGTCAACACCCTGATGGCGCAAACCGGCCTGGAGGGCAATGTGGCCATGAATATGGTGATGATGGGCTTGGACAACCGTCCGGCGCAGAAAAACCTGAAAAGCATTTTGCAGGAATGGCTGGATTTCCGCGTGGCCACCGTTACCCGCCGTCTGCAACACCGTTTGGCCCAGGTCGAGCGACGCATCCACATCCTCGAAGGGCGGATGCTGGTATTCCTGCACATTGATGAGGTGATCCGCGTTATCCGCGAGGCCGACGAGCCCAAGCCCGAATTGATGGCCGCCTTCGGCCTCAGTGAAATCCAGGCCGAAGACATATTGGAAATCCGCCTGCGTCAGCTGGCACGGCTGGAAGGCTTCAAGCTGGAAAAAGAGTTGCAGGAATTGCGCGAAGAAGAGGGCAGCCTGCAACATCTGCTTGCCGATGAGAACGCCAAGCGCACGCTCATCATCAAAGAAATGCAGGCCGATGCCAAACAATACGGCGATGCACGCCGCACCTTGGTGGAAGCCGCCGAGCGCGCCACCCTCAGCCAGACCACGGCCGACGAGCCGGTGACGCTGATTCTGTCGCAAAAAGGCTGGATACGCAGCCGTGCCGGACACGGCTTGGACTTGAGCCAGACTGCCTTTAAAGAGGGCGACGGTTTGCAGCAGGTGCTGGAAGGGCGCACGGTGTGGCCGGTGGTGGTCTTGGATTCCCAAGGTCGCGCCTATACCGTGGATGCGGCCGATATTCCCGGCGGCCGCGGCGACGGCGTGCCCTTGGCCTCATTGATTGATTTGAGCCCCGGCGCACGCATTACCGCCATTATCACCGGGCTGCCTGAAAGCCGTTTCGTACTTGCGGGTAGCGGCGGCTACGGCTTTATCTGCACCTTGGGCGATATGGCCGGACGGGTGAAGGCGGGCAAGGTGGTGGTCACCCTTAATGCCGGTGAGACCCTGCTGCCGCCCCTGCCGGTGACGGCCGAAGCCTGTGCCGAGGGCAGCGATACCCAATTGATACTGGCTTCGGACGAACCGCGCCTGTTGGCGTTTGAACTCCATCAACTCAAGCAGCTGGCCAAAGGCCGCGGCCTGCAACTGATGAGCCTGCCCGAAGGCGCCCGCTTGGCGCATATGCTGGTGAGCGAGGCACCGCAGTTTGTGGTGCACAGCCAGGGCAAACGCGGTGCCGCCCACCGGGAAATCCTGCGCGTGCAGGATATTCGCAACAAGCGCGGCCACAAAGGCAAGCACTTGGCGCTTTCAGGCAGCCTGAAAGCGCTGTTGCCGACAGGAGAAGAATGATGCCCATCAAGCGCATTTCCATTCGAAACGGTCTTGAGCGCCTGCCTGGATTGGTCAATATCGGCCGTATCAGTCTGCTGTTATCCCTGTTGGTGTTTCATGTGCTCAGCCACAGTATGGTGAGCGACAGCAATGAGCAAATGCGCGCGTTATTGGTGTTTACCAATAACGAATTTTATATTTGGACCGGGGTATATGCGCTGTTGATTGTGGTGGCCATGGTATTCCCTGGCTGGTTTGTCCAAGGGCGCAGGGAGTCTGTTCCCAACGGCAGTGCCGTAGCCGATATCACCATGATGACATGGCTGATGTATCTGGCCGGCGGAGTTTCCAGTGGTTTCGGGATCTTGATCCTGCCTTTTATAGCCACCTCATGTTTGCTTAGCTATGGACGTTATCCGCTGTGGTATGCGGGCTACGCCGCTTTGCTGATGCTTTTGGGGGCCTATATAGCGACCGGTTCGCCACAGATTACCTCAAGCGGCCAAGCAGCTATTTGGCTGAGTACCATGGTGCTGATTGTTTCAGCCTATTTGGTGGCTCTGTTTACCTCGTCGACTGCACGTTATTTGGCTAAAGCCTACCGGGATTATGATACCCAGGCACGTTTGTTGGAGCGTTACCGGACACTGACCGATACGGCGTTTAATCATGCCCAAGAGGCGGTGGTGGTGTTGGATGAAGACAGTAAAATCCAGCTCATGAACCATAAGGCGCAGCTGTATTTCAGTTGGTTGGAAGTCGGCAAAGAGACCTATTTGTTTGAACGGCTGCACAAACATTGGCGTTTGCACCCCAACCGTTCTTTCCAGACAGATGCCGAGGTGCAAGGCTTTATGGTGCGCATCCGTGCCAAACCCCTGCGTGAGGGCGATGCCGAGTTGCTGATGCTGTTTGTGCGCTGGGAGCGCGAGGTCGAGCAAGAGGCCATGTCGCTGAAGCTGGCGGCATTGGGTCAGCTGACTGCCAATCTGGCGCACGAAATCCGCAATCCTATGTCCGCCATCCGTCAGGCTAACGGTCTGTTAGCGGAGGAAGAAACCGATCCGATGCGCCAGCGTCTGAACGAAATGATCGAGGGCAATATCGCCCGCATTGATACCATGCTGGAAGACATCAGCACCCTCAATAAAACCCATAAAATCCAGCGTCAGGATGTGGATTTAATGCAGTTTTGGCGCGATTTTCGCCAAGAGTTCCTACTCACCCGGCCGGACGCAAACGGCAAAATCCGCCTGCAGGTTAAGGACGGTCGTTTCCGTGTGTGGTGTGATCCCCTGCATCTGCGCCAGATTTTGTGGAATTTGATGAACAATGCCTGGCGCCACAGTTGTCAGGATGCGGATGCCATCCGTGTACAATTCTTTTATCGTGGCGAAGACGAAGTATCGATTATCGTGATGGACAATGGCGACGGTGTGGCGCCGGAAAACCAGGTGCGCCTGTTCGAGCCGTTTTTCACCACATCGGCCGAGGGCACCGGCTTGGGCCTGTATGTCGCGCGGGAGCTGGCGCAGGTCAATTTGGGCCGTTTGGAATACCGCCCCGAACTCAAGGGATTTGAACTGATTTTACCGAGGACTTTGGATGAGTAACGCAGAATTGAAACAGCCGGTTTTGGTGGTGGACGACGAGGCCGACATCCGCGCGTTGATGGAAATGACGCTGATGAAAATGGGCTTGTCGGTGTACACCGCCGACGGGGTGGAAGATGCCAAAAAACAGTTGAAAGCCCGCCGCTATTCGCTGGTATTAACCGATATGCGCATGCCCGACGGCTCCGGCCTCGATGTGGTCGATTTTATCAATGCCGAAGGCTTGGACGTGCCGGTGGCGGTGATTACCGCCTTCGGTAATGCCGACCAGGCAGTACAGGCTTTGAAAAACGGTGCTTTTGATTACCTGCAAAAACCGATTACCTTGGCGCAGCTGCGCACTCTGGTGAAATCGGCCATCAAAATCAATGAAGGCGAGAGTGTAGAGCCGACACCCATGAGTGCGGCCAAGACAGAAAGCGCTCCGGCAGCCCGCAGTGCGGCACCTCCGCTTGAGGCAGAGCCGGAAGCGCCTGCCGCACCCAAGGCCGAAGCCGCCCCGGCCGCCGCCCCCGGTACCACCCCGCGACTGTTGGGTTCTTCGCCGCTGATGGAAGAAGTGCGGCAGATGGTATTCAAACTGGCGAAAACCACCGTGCCGGTGTACATCGCCGGTGAGTCGGGCAGCGGTAAAGAGCAGGCCGCGCGCAGCATCCACGAATTGTCGCCGCGCAAAGACAAGCCCTTTGTGGCGGTCAACTGCGGTGCCATCCCCGAAAACCTGATGGAAAGCGAATTCTTCGGCTATAAAAAAGGCAGCTTTACCGGCGCCGACCAAGACCGTTTGGGTTTCTTCCAGCATGCCGACGGCGGCACCCTGTTTTTGGACGAAGTGGCCGACCTGCCCCTGGCCATGCAGGTGAAGCTGTTGCGTGCCATTCAGGAAAAAGCCGTGCGCCGCATTGGTGACGCGCAGGAAAAACCGGTGGATGTGCGCATTATTTCCGCCACCCACAAAGACCTGGCAGGCCAAGTGGCCGCGGGCAATTTCCGCCAAGACTTGTTTTACCGCCTCAATGTGGTGTCGCTGGCCATGCCGCCTTTGCGCGAAATGCGCGAAGACCTGCCCAAGCTGGTGACCCAGCTGCTGCGCAAACACCAGGGCAGCCAGAAAATCAGCATTGGCAAAGACGCGCAAAAAGCGCTGCTGCAATACAGCTATCCGGGCAATTTCCGCGAATTGGAAAACATCCTCGAGCGTGCCGTGGCCTTGGCGCAAGACCAGGTGATTACGGTGGACGATTTGCAAATCAACAGCCATCAGGCCGCCTTGGTTAACGATGTGGCCGACGATTGGGGCATGGACACCGCCGCGGACAACCACCCCAACGGCGCTCACGGCGGCAACGGCATGCCCGGCTTCCAAATGGGCCGCACCCAGATTCAGGACTATCTGGACGATGTGGAACGGCGCATCCTCGAAGAAGCCTTGCAGCAGACCCGTTATAACCGCACCCAGGCAGCCAAACTCTTGGGCATCAGCTTACGTTCCATGCGCTACCGCATGGAGCGCCTGTCGATTGAATAAGACCTGGCCGCTATTGGCCGCAGAAAACAGCGCTTTCAGGCAGCATCTGCAATACTGGGGGGTAGACACCACCGGCAGGCTGCCTGAAAGCGGTTTGTATCTGTGCGTGCGGGATGATGCCCTGGCCTTGGCGCATACCGATGGCAAAGGGGTGGTGCAGGTGGACTTTGCCGCAGGCAGCGCCCGTCACCGCCGCCTGCATGGCGGCGGCGAATTATTGGGGCGCGCAGTGAAACACAGCAGCCAACCGACAGTGTGGGATGCCACCGGCGGCCTCGGGCGCGATGCTTTTGTGCTGGCGTCTTTGGGGTTGCAGGTGCGCGTTTTCGAACGCCATCCGGTGGTGTGCGCACTGTTGGCCGACGGCCTGCGCCGCGCTTTGGCAGGCGGCGGAGAGGAAGCTGCCATTGCCGCACGCATCGATTTGCAGCAGGCCGATGCTGCCGTGGCTATGCCCGCAGAAGCCGCACAGTCCGGCGGGCCGGATGTGGTCTATCTCGACCCCATGTATCCGCAACGGCACAAAACAGCCGCCGTTAAAAAAGAAATGGCTTATTTTCATCAGTTGGTGGGCGAAGCGGCGGCGGCGGATGATGCCGCCCTCTTGGATGCCGCCTGCCGCAGCGCCCGCAAACGCGTGGTGGTGAAACGGCCGCCCAAGGGCGAATTTTTATGCGGCCGCACTCCGGCCTACCAATATCAGGGCAAGGCGGTGCGTTTTGATGTGTATCTGCCGTATCAGGCTGCCTGAATATCAATAAAGAGCCAGAGGAGTGAGTTATTATGCTGGGTGCAGCCATAGGCGATATCGTCGGTTCGCGGTTTGAATTTGCGAATCATAAAAGTACCGAATTTACCCTGTTTCATCCGCACAGTAACTACACCGATGACACCATCTGCACGGTTGCCGTAACCGAATGGGTGCTGAAGGGTTGCCAGGATGATTTGGCGCCGATTCTGCAAACTTGGTGTCGCCGCTACCCGAATCCGGACGGTGCCTATGGTGCACGTTTCAGCAACTGGATAGATGCCGAATACCCGGCGCCCTACGGTAGCTGGGGCAATGGTTCGGCCATGCGGGTATCCGCAGTAGGCTGGGCCTTTGACAATCTGCCGGATACCTTGGCGCAGGCCGCCGCATCTGCCGCAATCACCCACAACCATCCCGAAGGCATCAAAGGCGCACAAGCGGTGGCGGCGGTGATGTTGTGGGCACGGCAAGGACAGCCTAAAAACTGGATACGCCAAGCTGTGAGCAGCGAATTTGGCTATGATTTAAGCCTGAGCTGCGAGCAAATCAGCCCCGATTACCGTTTTGACGAAAGCTGCCAAGGCACGGTGCCGCAGGCGATTACCGCCTTTTTGGAAGCGCAGGATTTTGAGCACGCCGTCCGCCTGGCGGTGTCTTTAGGCGGCGACAGCGACACCCTGGCGGCAATTACCGGCGCCATGGCCGAAGCCGCACACCCCATACCCCAACCTTTGCGCGAAGCCGCCTTGGCCATTTTGCCGCGCGATTTGGCCGAAGTATTACTGCTTGCCGGAAGAGTATGGCAGGGGCGTTAAGTTTTCAGGCAGCCTGAACATCGGTTTTATCATTAATTTTTTGAATATTTTGAATATAAGGATTCCATATTATGGCAATCAAATCCGACCGCTGGATACGGCGCATGGCCGAAGAGGCGGGCATGATCGAGCCTTTCGAGCCGGGGCAGATTAAAGAAGTCAACGGCCAGAAAATCATTTCCTACGGCACTTCGAGCTATGGCTACGACATCCGCTGTGCTAACGAATTCAAGATTTTCACCAATATCAACAGTACCATCGTCGACCCGAAAAACTTCGACCCGAAAAACTTCGTTACCGTGGAAGACGATTGCTGCATCATCCCGCCCAATTCCTTTGCCTTGGCGCGCACGGTGGAGTATTTCCGCATCCCGCGCAATGTGCTTACCGTGTGCTTGGGCAAATCCACCTATGCGCGTTGCGGCATTATTGTGAATGTGACGCCGTTTGAGCCGGAGTGGGAAGGTTATGTAACGCTGGAGTTTTCCAATACCACGCCGCTGCCGGCCAAGATTTATGCCAACGAGGGTGTGGCGCAGGTGCTGTTTTTTGAAAGCGACGAAGTGTGCGAAACCTCGTATAAAGACCGCAACGGCAAATATATGGGGCAAACCGGGGTTACTTTGCCGAAGACCTGATATAACGGGGTAAGAAGGCTTTCAGGCAGCCTGAAAACACAAGGGAGTCATTATGCGCAGTGTATTCAATAAAGCCTTGGCGTGGCTGGTGGATCAGGGCCTGTGCCTGCTGGTGTCTTTTGTCACCGGCATCCGCCCGCATGCGGCCGGGCAAATGGACGTGCCGCCGGGCAAAACCGTGTATTTTGCCAACCACGGCAGTCATGGCGATTTCGTGCTGGTGTGGGTGTCGCTGCCGCGGCGTTGGCGCAAACGCGTGCGCCCGGTGGCCGGTGCCGATTACTGGCTCGGCAGCCGCTTGCGGCGCTTTATCGCCCAAGACGTGTTCAATGCCTTGCTGATTGACCGCCAAGGCCATGACCCGCAGGCGGTCATCGGACAAATGACCGAGGCGCTGGAAGCCGGTGATGCTCTGATTATTTTCCCCGAAGGCACGCGCAATACCGATGAAAACACCGTGCTGCTGCCGTTTAAGAGCGGCATTTATCATCTGGCGCAGCAAAACCCGCAGACCGAGTTTGTGCCGGTGTGGATCAACAACATCAACCGCGTGCTGCCCAAAGGCAAGTTTTTGCCGGTGCCGCTGCTGTGCGATGTCAGCATGGGCGGGGCTTTAAGTCTGGAAGACAACGAAGACAAACATCATTTTATTCAGCGCAGCCGTCAGGCACTGCTGGCATTGGCGCCGCCGGAACAGCAGGCCAAAGACACTGCCGCACAGGAGGCCGGCGCATGAATACGCACATCCCGCTTCAGGCAGGCTATGTATTTGCCGCCATCATCGGCATTTTGCTGCTGGCCAGCGGCATCGGCGCCTGGCTCAAACGGCGCAAAGGTGCCGACAATCCCACCATCATCAACCTCAATGCCCGCGTGTATGCGTGGTGGGTGATGACCATCGTGCTGCTGTGCGCTTTCTGGTTCGGCCAGGTCGGCACCACGGTGCTGTTTTTCCTGATTTCCTTCGCCGCCCTGCGCGAGTTTCTTACCTTGGTACACCGCCACCAGTGCGATTACAACGTGATGGTGACCTGCTTTTATATACTGCTGCCGGTGCAGTATTACTTCGTACTCACCGAGTGGTACGGCATGTTCGCCATCTTTATTCCCGTGTACGGTTTCTTGCTGCTGCCCATTATTGCCAGCCTCAGCGGCAAAACCGAAGCCTTTCTGGAACGCACCGCCAAAACCCAATGGGCGGCCATGATTTGCATTTTCTGCCTGTCGCACGTGCCCGCGCTGATGAATCTGCGCTTGGACGGTTTCGCCCCGGAAAACAACATCCTGCTGCTGATCTTTATGATTGCCGTGGTACAGTCCAGCGACGTATTGCAATACATCTGGGGCAAAACCCTGGGTCGGCGCAAAATCATGCCCGCCCTGTCGCCGTCGAAAACCGTGGCCGGTACTGTGGGCGGCATCGCTTCGGCCACCGGTGTGGCCGTACTGCTCAGTCCGCTGACTCCGTTCAGCTATGTTCAGGCAGCCGCCATCGGCTTCATTATCTGCCTGATGGGCTTTTTCGGCGGTCTGGTAATGTCCGCCATCAAGCGCGATTACGGCGTCAAAGACTGGGGGCGCATGATCCAAGGCCACGGCGGCATGCTCGACCGGGTGGATTCCATCTGCTTTGCCGCTCCCATCTTTTTCCATATCGTGCGTTATTTTTGGAAGGGCTGATGTTTTTCACAAAATACTTTCAGGCAGCCGTAGGTTGGGTCGCCAGACCCAACAATTAGCCAACGATCCGTTTACGTTTCAGGCAGCCTTCAGGCTGCCTGAAAGCATTTTGGGGTCGAGTTATGTGCGAACCCGTTTGCACAGCTAAAATAAAATTCCTTTGCTACACAGTCATATGCCGACTTCCGAATAAAATATTCCACCCCAAGTGTTGACCATTTTTCCGAAGGTGCGTATAGTTCGCCGTCTTCGCTGCTCACGCAGCACTTTTGCTCTTTAACAACACAGATTACCGATAAGTGTGAGTGCTTCGGCCTCACACTGCGACAAAAACAGACAAGATGTAGAAATCTACGTCCTGTCGGTTTCTTTGAAGCAGACCAGAAGTTAAATAAGTTAGAGATTGAACATAAGAGTTTGATCCTGGCTCAGATTGAACGCTGGCGGCATGCTTTACACATGCAAGTCGAACGGCAGCGGGGGAGTGCTTGCACTTCTGCCGGCGAGTGGCGAACGGGTGAGTAACGCATCGGAACGTACCGAGTAGTGGGGGATAACTGTCCGAAAGGATGGCTAATACCGCATACGCTTTGAGAAGGAAAGCGGGGGATCTTCGGACCTCGCGCTATTCGAGCGGCCGATGTCTGATTAGCTAGTTGGTGGGGTAAAGGCCTACCAAGGCGACGATCAGTAGCGGGTCTGAGAGGATGATCCGCCACACTGGGACTGAGACACGGCCCAGACTCCTACGGGAGGCAGCAGTGGGGAATTTTGGACAATGGGCGCAAGCCTGATCCAGCCATGCCGCGTGTCTGAAGAAGGCCTTCGGGTTGTAAAGGACTTTTGTCAGGGAAGAAAAGGTTGTGGCTAATACCCATGACTGATGACGGTACCTGAAGAATAAGCACCGGCTAACTACGTGCCAGCAGCCGCGGTAATACGTAGGGTGCGAGCGTTAATCGGAATTACTGGGCGTAAAGCGAGCGCAGACGGTTTTTTAAGCAAGATGTGAAATCCCCGGGCTTAACCTGGGAACTGCGTTTTGAACTGGGAGACTAGAGTGTGTCAGAGGGGGGTAGAATTCCACGTGTAGCAGTGAAATGCGTAGAGATGTGGAGGAATACCGATGGCGAAGGCAGCCCCCTGGGATAACACTGACGTTCATGCTCGAAAGCGTGGGTAGCAAACAGGATTAGATACCCTGGTAGTCCACGCCCTAAACGATGTCAATTAGCTGTTGGGGTACTTGATACCTTAGTAGCGTAGCTAACGCGTGAAATTGACCGCCTGGGGAGTACGGTCGCAAGATTAAAACTCAAAGGAATTGACGGGGACCCGCACAAGCGGTGGATGATGTGGATTAATTCGATGCAACGCGAAGAACCTTACCTGGTCTTGACATGTACGGAA